>NZ_CP043761.1:3859426-4502664 GCF_008386395.1 Paenibacillus sp. 37
CGGTTAATCATTGCCTTATCGGCAATATCTTGAATCGTAATTCCTTCGTACCCCTTTTCATTAAGAAGTTCTATAAACGCTTTTTTTATCGAATGTTTGGAGCGAAGGATACGCAAATCGATTTTTTTGTTCATTATGGCTCATTCCCTTAACTTTTTTTGTTAGATATACGACATTTAAGTTGAAACTGTATTTTATCTCTCAAAATCAAAATTATTAAACATTGAAGGCTGACCTTATATTCATCATAATAAACAAAAGATAAATATACAACACGTTGACCATTATTTATCTTACTGATAATTAACTCTAATTAAAGGGGAGATTTTAGATGAAAACGATAGCGATTGTTGGAGCAGGAGCAGGTTTAGGAATGTCCATCGCGAAAAAATTCGGGCAAAATGGCTTCCGCGTAGCGCTTATTGCGCGAAATGAAGAAAAGTTGAACCAACTGGTTATTGAATTAGAACAATTGGGAATCGAAGCTGCTTCTTTTCAAGCGGACATATTAAACAAAGAACAAATTGAGATGGCATTTGCCGCTATTAAAGAGAAATACGGATATATTGATGTTCTTGAATACAGTCCAACGCCGAGCTTTGACACAGTAGCGCCAACACTAGATGTAACTGAAGAAAATGCGTTATACCAATTTCAATATAATGTTTTAGGTGCTTTATCGAGCGTTAAACAAGTGCTTCCGGATATGTTGGATAAGCAAAGTGGTGCCCTGTTATTTACGACTGGAGGCTCAGCAATTCACCCGGTACCGATGATGGGCAATGTCGGAATTGCAATCTCAGGACTTCGTAATTATATCTTTAATTTGAACAGCGAATTATCGGATAAAGGGGTTTATGCGGGTCATCTTTCAATTGGAATTTGGATGCAACCGAACTCAGGAGTTCAAGATAAAATCGCTGATATTTGGTACGACATGTACACCAAAAGAGACAGAGTAGAAGAGTTTATAACTGAAGATAAAGTGTAAGTTGAATAATTTATTTTGAAGGAGATACAAGAAAAGAATATGAACATCACTGTTTTTGGTGCAAGTGGTGCAATTGGACAGCTTGTAACCCAACTTGCATTAGATCACGGAGATTTCGTTACGGCATACGTTAGAAACCCCAAAAAAATCAGTCTCAAACATCCAAATTTGAGCCTTTTACAAGGGGAAATTTCAAATACTTCAACCATCGAGAAAGCCATTGCCGAATCCGATGTCGTAATCAGCACATTGGGTCCAGCATCCGATATGTCACGAAAGCTTAAAGGCACGCCGATTGCTGACGGGCACGAACTGATGATTAGGGCTATGAACAAACTTAACAAAAAAAGGTTCATTACACTTGCAACGCCAGCTTTGCAATCAGATGACGATAAGAAAAACATGTCCACGATACTTCCAGGTGTATTAGCCAAAGTTCTCCTTCCAAACGGTTATGCAGAAATGAAGAAAATAGAAGGAATGATTAAGGAATCGAATCTGGATTGGACAGTCGTTCGAATTATTAACCCCAATGTTAAATACACAGGGCAGTCTTATGACTATTCATTCGGAGATCAATCGGCTAAAATGTCTGTTTCCAGAGAAAATGTTGGCAAATTCATGTACTCTGCTGCTCGTGACAACCAATTGATTAGAAAAATGCCTATTATTTATAACAAATAAGCTCAATAAAAATGTAGTATTCACCGATTAAGGTTGGTATGGTATGAGTATCGAGCAAGCGAAAAAGGCACATGCTGAACTTGAACAACAAGCAGCAATGATGGGTCTCGTGTATAATATCGACCAAATAAAGCCCACCAATACGTTTGATGCGCATCGTTTAACCCAGTATGCCAAATCTGTGGGTAAAGATCAGGAATTAGCAGAGAAGCTGTTCTACTCTTATTACACGGACGCCAAGCTAATTAGTGATCATGTTACTTTAGCAGATATTGCAGAATCAGTTGGAATGAATAGGGACGAGTCAATCGCAGTTCTCCATGATTCATCCAAATATGCTAGCGAAGTGCGTTCAGATGAAGCCACAGCAAAACAATTAGGGATAACAGGAGCACCTTTCTTTGTCATTGATAGAAAATACGCGATATCCGGCGCACAACCAACAGAGGTATTTTTAAAAGCTCTTAACCAAGCATCTCAATAAATAAAACCAATAAGCATTGTAAAAAAAGGTGTCGACTGCTTTTTGTCGGGACCTTTTTTTATTGTATAAGCCCTTTGATGAGAGATTCGGATAAATCCAAAGTGGATGCGTATATGCACCAAGCTGTTGATCAATAGTATCCTACTATAATTGAGTCAATGTGAGTTGAAGTAATTGAATGAAGAGAAGGACAGGAGACAAATATGAGAAAGGCTGGATGCTATGTTTCCATCCGGATTTGATTAGAAAAAGTGCTTTAGGAAGTAAAATGGATGAGTATTCTTTCTTTTCTTATGCAGCTAATGAGGCGCTTCATTTATCAGAGAAAGAGAAGGATATCGTAACCAAAAATAGTGCATATCCTCATTGAGGATTTCAACCTAAGCTCGGCTTCGAATATCCGGACAAATTAATGGAGTGAGTAATAAAATGAAATAATAATTGCTTCTCAATCGTGTATGCGATATATTGCATATAAGAATAATTGTAATGAGGATGAAAACCATGCCAATTCCTAAAGATTTTTCCTTGCCCGTCCGTATGTCCGCAAAAGAAAGAGCGTTTTCTCAGATTCAGCGATGGATCATTGATGGAACACTGCAACCAGGTGAAAAGCTTATTGATGCGGAAATGGCTGAATCGCTTGGAGTTAGCCGGACACCGATTCGGGAGGCATTTCAGTTACTCGAAGTTCAAGGCCTCGTGTCTATGCATCCAGGAAAAGAAACAAAAGTAACGAATATTGAGAAAAACGATATTTTTAAGATGTATTCAACAATGGCCGCTCTTCAAGCTTTAGCTGCTGAAATCACCGCCCAAATTATTGTTCCAGAACAGATTGAGAAACTAAGATCACTAAATTTGGAATTCGCAAGTTCCATTAAAAATGGGCAAGTTTATCAGGCTATGGAGGTGGATGAGCAATTTCATAATTATATTGTGGAGCTCTCAGATAATCCTTATGTGGCCACATTTAATACCTCTCTCCAGATTCACATTAGGCGATTTAAATATGTGTTTTTAAAACAACCTATTACAGCTACACTTGCTTCAGTCGAAGAGCATGATTTGATTATTAAAGCTTTTGAAGGCAAAAATAGTGAGGATGCTCACGTAATAATGAAACAAAATTTTATTCGACCAATGCAGGAACTGAACGAAATACTTTGAAATGAGGGGTAAGGGACATGGAAAACAAAAAAGATCTTCGTATTCGAAGTAAAGTGATCAGTGAAGGTGCTAACCGGGTTCCGAACAGAGCGATGCTGCGTGCAGTTGGTTTTCAAGATGAGGATTTTAAAAAGCCAATGATCGGAATAGCGAGTACGTGGAGTGAAGTAACACCGTGTAATATGCACATCAATGATTTAGCGGTGCAAGCTAAGCAGGGTGCACGTAATAACGGCGGTGCTCCACTAATTTTTAATACAATTACCGTGTCAGATGGGATCTCCATGGGGCACGGCGGGATGTTGTTCTCACTACCAAGTCGAGAAGCTATAGCTGATTCGATTGAAATTGTAACCGGAGCAGAGCGTTTTGACGGCGTGGTTGCGATCGGTGGGTGTGACAAGAATACGCCTGCATGTCTGATGGCTATTGGACGGATGAACATTCCTTCCGTTTATGTATATGGAGGAACCATTCAACCGGGTAATCTCGATGGTAAAAATGTAGATATCGTTTCGGCTTTTGAAGCCGTGGGTCAATATCAAGATGGGAAAATAACAGATGAACAGCTGCATAAGGTCGAATGTAGCGTTTGTCCAGGTCCAGGGGCTTGTGGCGGCATGTATACCGCTAATACGATGGCGGCAGCTGCAGAAGCAATGGGCATGTGTTTACCTGGTTCTTCTTCAACATCAGCCATTTCAGCCGATAAAGCATTGGAATGCGAAGCAGCTGGTAAGCAGGTCATCTCACTTCTTGAACAGGAAATCTACCCAAGAGACATTATGACGAAGAAAGCATTTGAGAATGCGATCACGGTTGTTATGGCTCTAGGCGGGTCAACCAATGCGTTTCTCCATCTGCTAGCGATTGCGCACTCGGTTGAAGTAGATCTAACCCTGGATGATTTTGAGCGTATTCGTTTGCGTGTTCCTCATTTGGCGGATCTGAAGCCAAGTGGTCAATATGTCATGCAGGACTTGAATGATATTGGTGGTGTTTCCGGGGTAATGAAGCTATTGCTTGCTGAGGGTTTACTTCATGGGGATTGCCTCACCGTAACAGGTAAAACGTTAGCGGAGAATTTAGCGGAATCTGCTCCACTTGAAAATGACCAAGAGATTATACGACCGCTCAATAATCCACTTAAGCCAAATGGACCACTGGTTGTACTTCGAGGAAATCTCGCCCCTGAAGGCGCTGTTGCGAAAATGTCAGGCATGAAGATCCAACAGTTCTCTGGCCCGACTAAGGTGTATGATAGTGAAGATGAGGCGACAGTAGCGATTATGAATGATGAAATTAAAGAAGGAGACGTCGTGGTCATACGCTATTGTGGTCCGAAGGGTGGACCGGGTATGCCTGAGATGCTTTCCGTTACAGCACTCATCGTAGGAAAGGGGCTCGGCGGGAAAGTAGCTCTCATCACAGATGGTAGATTCTCTGGGGGATCGCATGGATTTGTAGTCGGCCATGTATCACCTGAAGCACAAGTAGGTGGACCGATCTCGTTGCTTAGAAATGGGGATATTATTACCATCGATAGCGACATTCAGGAGATGAAGGTTGAGTTATCAGAAGAAGAGTTAGTTGCTAGAGCACAAGCTTGGGTACAACCGCCACTGAAAGTGAAATCCGGTGTACTCGCCAAATATGCTAAATTAGTTTCCTCCGCTTCCAAAGGGGCAGTAACCGATTTGATGGAATAAACCAAATACAATCGATAAATTTTAATGAGTACTTCTTCAAGTCGCTCCGCTATGCGGGGCGTCTTTTTGTTACTATCTATCACATGAACGATATAGATATTGCGATTGAAAACAGAGTTCATTATGGATAGGAGACAATGTTGAGAAGGTTATTGGAAGGCTGAACCTTGAGGATTTATTAATGCTGGCAAATATGTAGTTATTCAACCTAAAGTAAAGGAGCTTTTGTTAGAAAAAGCTCTTTTTTAATTTAAATGTACTTTGATAATTTTAAAATTGCATGGTTTAATCATTCACACAAAGTTGGC
Source organism: Paenibacillus sp. 37 (assembly GCF_008386395.1). Taxonomy (NCBI): domain Bacteria; kingdom Bacillati; phylum Bacillota; class Bacilli; order Caryophanales; family Paenibacillaceae; genus Paenibacillus; species Paenibacillus sp. 37. The sequence goes on from NZ_CP043761.1 coordinate 3,864,773, forward strand.
AGAGAAAGAAGATATCAGAGTTCTGCTTGATGTAAGAAATAACAAGGACTTATTTACCACGTATTTGAACCAACAAGAAAAAAAGGAAGTGTATCTCCTAGTTGCTGAAATGGATAGATCAACAATTTTGGGGTTCGGTCTTCTAAAACTTAGTAGTTACGTATCTCCCAAATTGAGTGACTTATATGTAAATGAAAATTATCGTGGCAGTGGTATTGGTTCGAGTTTAATTAGACATCATGAAAAACTTGCAAAGAAACTCGGCTATTCTGAAATATTCGTTGGTGTTGACCCAATTGGGAATCCAAAAATGATAAAGCTTATAACTAAGCTTGGATATAAAAGAATTACTGAACCATACTCAAGAACAGCTCTATTCCACAATGAAGACGGGACAACGTATGAGAAAACTTATACAAGGGTTGATTTGAAGAGGTCATTGAACTAACGGGGAACGTTAGTTCAATAAAACCAAAGAAGCAGGGTAAACCAAATGCGAGCATTTGGTTTATATTTCCAGTATAATGAAATGGGCGGAAATTGTACATTTTTTCGGGGGAAGATCTTTAGTATGTGTATAGGAAAAAACAATAGGGACTTATACAATAGAGATTGTAAACGCTTGCTTTGAATTCTGAGGATCCAATCACTGAATTACCGTAATCCCGTAATCGCCGGATATTTGAGCGCTATTCCTGGGCCAAGCGCGGGAATGCCTACATGCTGGACGATGAGGTGCCTCCCGTGTTCGCGTGCCTCAGCAAGCGGCTTCACCCGGCGTCTGCTCGGGACTGCGTGCCTCGAGCAACGGTACAGAGAACGCCAGCTCTGCTTATTATGAAGGATTCTATTATTCCAATACTAAAGGAGATGCCTTATGAATCAACAACAACTACCTAAGCCACACCAGCCGCTCGTAACCCACATCTTCACTGCGGACCCGTCCGTCCATGTCTACGAAGGCAAAATCTACATCTATCCTTCCCATGACCTCGATCATGACGAGCCGAGCAACGATAACGGCGACCAGTATAAAATGGAAGACTATCATGTCCTCTCGATGAACAACTTCGATTCTCCGGTGGTTGATCACGGCGAAGCGTTGCATCTGAGAGATATTCCGTGGGCCTCCAAGCAACTCTGGGCACCGGATGCCGCTTATAAGAACAATACCTATTACTTGTTCTTCCCGGCACGGGATCATGACGGCATCTTCCGTCTGGGTGTGGCAACATCAGAGTCTCCGGCAGGCCCGTTCACGCCGCAGCCGAATTATATGGAAGGCAGCTTCAGTATCGATCCGGCCGTACTGGTGGATGAAGACAATCAGTCATACATCTATTTCGGCGGACTCTGGGGCGGCCAGCTGGAGAAATGGCAGACCGGCAGCTTCGTGCCAGATGCAGAAGGACCTGCTCCTGACCAGCCGGCGCTTGGACCGCAAGTTGCACTGCTTAGCGACGACATGCTGTCCTTCCAGGGCAAGCCTTCCGAGATATCGATTGTCGATGAAGACGGAAATCCGATTCTGGCCGGGGATGAGGAACGAAGATATTTTGAAGGCCCATGGGTGCATAAATATAACGGCTATTACTACCTGTCCTACTCTACAGGAACCACGCATAAGCTCGTATATGCGATCGGCAAGAACCCGATGGGACCATTCACGTTCAAGGGCGAGATTCTCTCTCCGGTTATCGGCTGGACAACCCACCACTCCATAGTGCAAGTTGAAGACAAGTGGTATCTGTTCTATCACGACAGTTCCCTATCGGAAGGTGTCAACCACAAGCGCTGCGTTAAATATTCCGAGCTGAAATACAACGAAGACGGAACGATCCAGAAGATCAATCCTTATCCGGATGCCGAGTAAGCTGGAAGGGTTAGCGGAAACAGATAAGATTACAAGATAAGGCATAACATGAGGCAGCTCCTGGCGGGGCTGCTTTTTTGATAGGAGGATCAGTTGTGTCACTCAAACTTGTGAAAATTTCTGTTGAACAAAGAATATTTTTACTATGACACTATGTGTAGAACAGTAGAAAATGATTCTTTCTATTGAGGACCATTACCATTAATCATAAGAGATCACGGAGTCATGGAAGAAGGAAACGTTAGGCGCTCCGATGTAGGGACACTACAAGGCGGCGTCATCTCACCCCTGTTGGCGATTCGAATCAAGCTAAGGGGTGCATGAAACGGGTAAATAAGGTATAGTGATGGATGGAAAAATAGAGTGGAGGAGTTAACCATGGTCAAACAACGCAAGATTTTATTAACTGTAACCGTATTGTACACATTGCTTGTTCTTTATTTTATGTTCTTCGCTTTCGGCAGAGGAGAGGATTTGGAGAACATTACCCAATATACCTTTATTTTCATGCCCGAGAACTTCCTTAAGTTGCCGTCTCCATTTGATCTTCTGCATCCCAGCCTCATGAGTATGGTGGGTTTCGGGAACACTATTGCGTTTATTCCTTTCGGTATATTGATTCCATGGCTGTACCGGGTCAGCTTCGTCCGGTTCATCACCTTATTCTTCATCGCGATTCTTGTGCTGGAAACGATCCAGGCCCTTACATTCCTGGGCAGCTTCGATATCAACGACGCTCTTCAGAATTCGATTGGAGCAGCCCTCGGTTTTGGGGCGTACAAGCTTGGTTTCCGTTACCGGAGCCTCGGGCGCAATCTGGTGGCAACGGCTATATCGGGTATGATTCTTTTTATAGCTTTATGGGGATTAGGGGCGGCGGTAGACAAAATAACAACAAAAGTAGAGGGCCCGTTTGTGGCGATCAATGACTGGACGGATACTTCGGGCCATTCATCCGCTGGAGACAAGCCGGACAGCATCCTAATCAACGGACAGAAGGTACCGCTTCGCTATAACCTATATGGTGCTGAAGACGGAGATTCCAGAACGTTCACGTACAAGTCTGAGGGACAGACGATTTTCTCCTTCGATTACGGATGCCCCGAACCAACGGATTATTCTGGTAGTATCAGTGTTACTCGGGATGGCAATGAAATATTGACCGGCTCTGGAGAAGATCAGCAGAGTAATCCCGATCTATTTCCGTCGCTATTCAAAATCCCGCTTGAGCCGGGCGATGAGCTGAAGATCACGATTAAGGGCGACATGAAAGCATGGGATGTCGGGTATACGCGGATGCAGTATTTCTGGAACTGAGTGCTTAAAGGGACTTCGCCCCATTTTATCATGAATTACACCTCGCGCTTGGGTTTTCAAGCGTTTTTTTGCTTTTGAGATCGGGATTTTTCAGAAGGGGCTGTCCAAAAAGTCAGTAAAACGACCATTGGGCTGCCCCTTTATGATGGTATGTAAAAAATAGGAACAAAAATCGCAGGACCGACTCGCTGAGGTTTAGTATAGATAACTCCGGATCAGTAGTAGTTCTTTAGTATAAGCACATTAAGGATTATGACTTGCCTCCTAACTGGCAAGAAATTATTAAAACTCGTTAAACTAACGGTAAACAATAGCTAATAAAACCAATCTTCATTTTAAAATCCACTTATATACAAGCGTATAGAACTTGTACCAATTACCGATAAGGACAAAACAAAATCCGATTAACCAATTAAAGCCAGTCGGCAAGTCTGGAACACATTTATAAGATGTATTGAGAAGAAGAGAAAAAATAATGACCAGACAAGACTTTGGCAAAATCATATTAAGAATGCGAAGACCTAAAGCGGTTTTAGTAAGGTGATAGCTCGCAAATAAGGCTCCGATAATCCTCCCTAATTGATTGTCCCATAACTTGACTACAAGCTACGAGTCCCATCGAAGTATCTGAGAAACAACCATTTAGTATAAGTTGTGCTTGTGCTCCAGGGAGCTACAACGTTATCACGAGATCTGAATCTCTCGTTCAGCAATGTATACAAACTTCATAAATTCATTCGTTTTTATACCACTCCTTCTTCATTTGAGTCCTGTAGTATGACTTACATCGGGATAACGAAGGAGCAAAAGAATGAAGAAAACGATGATGTTAACTTTACTCATAATCATAACGGCAGGAATGATCTGGTGCAGCTGGGGGCTTGTTAGGACAGATCAGAATCACCCGGACTCTGCAGCTGGCACCAGCGGCTGGCAGGAAAACAGGCTTATTGCACATGCATTTGGTGGAGTTGACGGTGCTAACTATACCAATTCTTATGAGGCATTTATAACCAATTACAATAGAGGGTACCGTTTGTTCGAGGTTGATCTTGTGCAGACGACGGATGGGAAGCTTGTAGCCAGACATGATTGGTCGCAGAAGCTACAGCCGGACTTGGCCGCTCATCGCGGACAAAACGTAACAAAGCTTCAGTTTGCAAACTCGCTTATTATGGGAAGATTCCACCCTCTTACCCTGCCGGACATATTGCACCTGATGAAACAATATCCTGATTTCGACTTAATTGTGGACACGAAAGCAGGCAGCAAAGAGCAAATTCAGCAGCAGTTTGCGCATCTAGTCAATGAGGTTCGACGTACGGATCCTGCACTGCTCAACCGGGTTATACCTGAAATCTTCAGCCCGGAAATGTATGACACGGTTATGGGAATCCACCCCTTTCCAAACAAAATATATTCACTTTACAAAACTGGCGCCTCCGCCGAAAGTATTGTAGAATTCGTAAGGGACAAACAACTGACAGCCGTTGCCATGCCTGCATACCGCGTGTATCTAAACCCCAATTTAGTTCCAGCACTGAATAAGTTTGGGGTAAAAAGTTATGTTCATACTGTCAACAGCAGACCGGTAATGCAGATTCTGTCCAGGTTTGGGGTACATGGGTTTTACACGGATCAGGAAGAATCACCAGAGGAGCTGATGCTTGCAGACGCTCCCCCCGGCCATGTTGAATTTTCGGGATACATGAGTTCCGGATTAGCAAGTATAAGAAATATCGTGATGAAGGTGAGAAATAATGGCTATCAATAACATTCTTGTTGTAGACGATGAACCGGAAATTCGAGAAGCGCTCGTTATTTATTTGAAAAGCGAAGAAGTGGATGTATTAACTGCCTCTAACGGATTGGAGGCGCTGGAAATTCTTGAACAAGAAACCATTCATCTTATTATTATGGACAACATGATGCCGCAGCTCGATGGAATTAAAACGACATTTAAAATTCGTGAAAACAAAAATATACCGATCATTATGCTTTCTGCCAAGTCAGAAGATAGCGACAAGATTTTGGGACTCAACGTGGGCGCTGATGACTATATAACGAAGCCGTTCAATCCTCTAGAGCTGATTGCCAGAGTCCGATCTCAACTGCGCCGGTTTACGAATTTAGGTTCCTTCCAGTCAAACGGGGATGAGCTCATTCAAGTAAGGGGACTCGTGCTGAACAAAAGCTCGAAGACTGTTGAGATAGATGGAGAGGACGTCAGATTGACCCCGAAAGAATACAAAATTTTGGAGCTGCTGATGGAGAACAAGGGTAGAGTTTTCTCGATTGAAGAGATTTATGAGCGCGTGTGGAATGAACTGATCTTCACTTCAGAGAATACGGTTGCCGTACATGTGAGAAACATCCGTGAAAAAATTGAAATCAATCCCAAAGACCCAAAATATTTAAAGGTGGTATGGGGAATTGGATACAAAATCGAGAAAAAATAAAGCCGATTGGAAGGTTCCAATCGACCTTATTGTCATCATTGTCGCCGCGATCTTATGGATCCTCTTACTCATAAACGAGTATTCATACACGGGGTTGAGTCTGAGCTATTCAACTTCAAGTTACATTCAGGCACTGCTTGCCTTTATTATTCTTTGCTTACTGGCAAGCAGATTGTTTCTTTATTTTAAGGCACCCCACAGTAGTCGTTCCTTCTGGCATGGCAGTCTGCTGATGGATTACTTTCACATTTGGAGAATCGGTCTTAGAGCCAGTTTGCAAAACTGGAGACTAACGTTTGGTCTCATCATGATGCTTTTGCTAACCGCGATAGCCGGCATTTGTATTTGGCAGGCAGCCACATATTACAGCATATATCAACAGTTTTTTTTCATACTTTATGTATTGCTGTATGTGCTTTTTCTGGTACCGTATATCCTTTCCAAGCTTGGACGTTTCATCGCTATCATCAACGGGAGCAAAGAAATTGCTGAAGGAAATATTCAGAATACGATTCAAGATACCGGCAAGGATGCCCTATCCAAGCTTGCTGGCTATATTAACAATATGAAAGCCGGGTATCAAAGCGCGCTGGAGAATCAAATGAAGAGCGAACGGTTAAAAACAGAGCTGATTACCAACGTATCGCATGATTTGAAGACTCCGCTTACTTCTATTATCAATTATGTAGATTTATTAAAAAAAGAAGATCTGTCTACGGAGACTACCCGAGCCTATATTGAAACCCTGGACCGGAAGGCGCTACGGATGAAGCTGTTGATTGAAGACCTGTTCGAAATCTCAAAGATGGCCAGCGGTACAGTAGAGCTGGATATTGAGTACGTGGATGTAGCGACATTGTTGACACAGGCGATCGCCGAGTCCAATACCAGTATGGGACAAACGTCGCCTGTGATTCGGGAGAGGATTGCAAAATTCCCCATCCATGCACATTTGGACGGCAATAAAATTTGGCGTGTATTCGAAAATTTAATTGGCAACGCGCAGAAATATTCACTTCAAGGAACCAGAATCTATATTTATTTGGACCAGTCTGATAATCAGGTACAATTCAAAATTCAAAATACTGCTGCTTATGAGATTGATTTTGCTGCGGAAGAGTTGTTCGAGCGTTTCAAAAGAGCAGATGAATCCCGCCAGACAGAAGGCTCCGGACTAGGGCTGTCCATTGTGAAAAGCATCGTTGAGCTGCACGGCGGGGAGATCAAAATCGAGATTCATGGCGATCAATTCAACGTTATTCTGCATTTGCCCAAGCAGCGCTTAATTTAAAAGTCATAGAACTAGGTTAACCCTCATGCTCCCTTTCAGGATGTATGAGGGTTAACTTTACTTCAGGCTCTTTTCCAACCCCTTTTGCTATAAAAATAATTATAATTTTGGAACAAAATCGTTTCCTGATTACCAAGAAGAATATGCTTGCTCACATTGCGCATTACTTTAAAACAAAAAATCATGAAATAAATAAACGATAAGACTTTTTTCTCTGAGCAGGAAAACAAACTAAACTGAAAGGAATAGCAAATGAAGATAAGGTTTCAACTTCATTACGAGGAGAAATCAAACTTGATCTAAATGAAATTAAAAGAAAAAAACGCAAAAATGTAAGAGTTCCTCAGGGATACCAGATGCAGCACAAACGTGGTTTCGAGGCAAGAAAGGGTTACGGTTACGAACACAGTGTTTTAAATGTTACTGAAGATGATGAAGGTAACAGGATTGATGTTGCCGTTCCCAGAATTTCGACCGATGTCGAGGGAAAAGAACATATTCCCATTGAAGTCGCTATTGAAGCGGCTTTTTTTATTTTATCGGCACAAGTTCTTGTCCCGAGCCAAGGACAAGAACTTGCAACGATTGTCGTGTCAAGGGAAGATGAGTTGCACGGGAATAATGGCGTTCTTAGGAGAATAAGTATCTTCCATCTGTTCACGTAACAGCCTTACGGCTGTTCGTGCCATTTCCTGTTCATTCTGCTGCACATAAGCTACGCCTGAAAGATGTGGATTATCAAAAGATAGCAAATCGATATTGGAGTGATCGTTCAGACGACGGATAGCGGATGATGTAAGGCGTGCTGTTTCTTCAGTCAAGGAGAAAGCTGCCGAAATTTCACTGTGGTTCTGCAAGAATTCGCTTACATAGTCCAATGCATGCTCGCTGCGTAGAATGTTGAGAGGGATGTGACACCACAAGCTCTTGTCAATTGAGATACCTTGATCTGTATATGCCTGCTCGAAGCCAAGCGTGCGATCCTCGACGGCTGTATTGGCATTTTCAGGTGAGATGAGCGCAATCTGCTGATGACTCTTGGATAACAAATGGGATACAGCCTTATACGCACCGCCGTAATTATCGGATGTAATGGTGTACGTCTCAATGTTGCGCAGATAGCGGTCGATGAACACACACGGAAATTTGTCGAGCGACAGACGCAGTAATGATTCGTTGTACTTCTCATCTTCCGTCGGAAAAACGATCAGCCCCTTCACACCGAGTTCCGTTAGTGTACGGATGACGTTTGTTTCGATAGAGGAGGACTCTCGCGTGATGCTAAGTACCATGTTGAGGCCGGCTTCTTGCAGGAATTGTTCTGTGTAGTCAACGAGCTTTTGAATGACACGGGTTCTCATCGTCGGAATGATGAAGCCGATGAGTGGTATGGAGGACGCGCTGCCTTCGGATGGGGGAGAATGGATGCTAGAAACAACAAGACTTGAAGAGACAAATGAGCCTTTGCCTTGTACGCGTATAATTAATCCTTCGTCAGCGAGTAGGGTTAGGGCGTTCTTGACGGTTATTTTACTTACTCTGAATTCGTCCATTAGTTCTTGCTCAGAAGGAATGCGGTCTGTGGGCCGAAGCTGCCCTGATTTAATTTTCTGTATAATATTTTCTTGAATTTGTTTGTAGAGCGCCAGCTTTTTCAAAGAGTAGCATCTCCCCATAAACTTTATGATTTTATAATCAATTGGTTATATAAAGCTTATTTCATATATATTATAATACGGCATGTAAAGCGCTTACAATATGGAATCTAAGAAATTTTTGCGAAGGGGTCTTTTCTTTGAACGGTTAGAATTATGTTAAGGATGGTGGTGCCAAGGTAGATTGAAACCGCTTAAATTAACAGAACTAACTAGTCAGCCGACTTTTCAAATGCATAACACAAAAAGAGAGGATGACGAAGAAATGAAGAAACGCAGTACGTTAATCTCCATCGTTACAATCCTTATGATGTCCCTTTTTTTTACAGCATGTGGTAATGCATCTGATTCAAAAACGGAAACACAGCAATTAGGCGCTAATGCCGGTGAGAATGCAACAGAATTGTCATTTTGGACATTCGTAGATTTGCACGGCAAGCATTTGGATAAAATGCTGGGTTTATGGAACCAAGAGAACCCAGACAAACAGATTAAGTTGAATGTAACGGTTATGCCTTACGATGATATGCACAACAAGCTTTTATTGGCAGTTACAAGCGGAAAAGGTGCTCCTGATATCGCGGATATCGAGCTTGGTCAATTCCCTAAATTCCTGGAAGGTGACAACGTTCCACTGGAATCTTTGAATGATGTATTTGCACCATACAAAGACGTTGTTGTTCCTTCGCGTGTCGAGATTTACTCCAAAGCCGATCAGGTTTATGGCTTTGATTATCACGTAGGTGCAACACTTGCTTTCTACAACACTGAAATTCTCGAACAAGCAGGTGTTGACTACAAGAAAATCATAACGTGGGAAGATTACAAACAAGCAGGTATCAAGGTTTATGAAAAGACTGGCAAGTACTTAGGTACTGCTGATACATCTGCTACGTGGCAAGCATCGTTGCTGTTAGCTCAGCAAAACACTGATTTTACAGATGAAAATGGTAATCCAAAAGTTAACTCGCCTGAAATGATTAAAGCGTATGAAATGTTAGTTGATCTGCAGAAGAACAATGTTATTCATACGATCCCAGGCGGACAACCCGACACAGAAGAAGCAAAAGGCGAATACAACAAAGGCAACTACGCAAGTGCATTGATGCCTGAGTGGTACATGTCCCGCTTTGTAAACGAAATGAAGGACCTTAAAGGTAAGTATGCAATTGCTCCATTGCCTGTATTTGAAGAAGGTAATCCTCGTTCCGTTGGCTTAGGTGGTACTGGCACAGTTGTTACTAAGAGTGGTAAAGACGTTCAATTGGCCAAAGAATTTGTAGCCTTTGCTAAGCTTTCGAAAGAAGCTACTACTGAAATCTGGAATACACTTGGATTTGACCCAATCAACATGGAAGTATGGAAAGATGATGCAGTAACGAAAAACCCTGATAACGAGTACGTACAATACTTTAAAACAAATGCATTTGATACTTTGAATGAAATCAAGGACGAAATTCAAGCGATCAAATCCGTTAAAGCTTCACCGACCATCGGCAATATCTTCAATACGGTTACTTTGAACGCCATCTTTGAAGATGGTCAAGACGTGAAGGAAGCGTTGGATGAAGCACAAGCAGCAATTGAACAAGAATTGAAATAAATATAATAAGTAAATGATTTGGTTAAACCTGTCGGCAGGTATAGTAGTCGACAGGTTTAACCTTAATCAAGGGAGATTGAGAATATGATAAAGAAATTTGTATACTCTCAAAAAGTTGCACCTTATGTTTTTGTACTGCCATTTATACTCATATTTTTGATATTCTGGTTTTTTCCACTTGTAAATTCATTCGTAATGAGCTTTCAAGATCGGATGTTGGGACAGGATCCTAAATGGATTGGTGAAGCAAATTATTCGAAATTACTTACCGATAAAGTGTTTTTGACATCTATTAAAAATAGCGTTGTGTACATGTTGGGAACCTTAGTGCTGTTAATTCCTTTTCCAATGTTATTCGCCGTTATGATCAACAGTAAGTTAATGAAGGGAAGAGAGTTTTTTAAATCTTCGTTCTTTCTACCTGCGTTGACATCTGTCGCAGTTGCGGGTACCATTTTCCGCCTTACATTCGGTGAAATGGAAGGTTCATTAATGAATAGTTTGCTGGGTCTATTTGGTATAGAGCCTATTAAATTTTTGAAAGACGGAAATTGGAGTATGGCAGCACTGTTAATCCTCGCATGTTGGAGATGGACAGGTGTTAATATGCTTTACTATCTATCCGGTTTGAAAAGCATTGACAATGAATATTATGAGGCTGCTTCAATTGACGGGGCATCTGCTTGGCAGAAGTTTAGAACGATTACAATGCCATTATTGAAGCCGACCACGGTATATGTTACAACAATTAGTGTTTATGCAGGTTTAGCCATGTTTACCGAGAGTCTGATGATGTTTAACGGTAACAATTCACCCAAAAATATTGGCTTAACCATTGTTGGATACCTGTATAGGCAAGGGATTGAGCAGAATAAGCTGGGTTACGCAGCTGCAGTTGGTATCATTCTGTTAGTCATTGCTATGGTTATCAATTTAACGCAGCTGAAATTTAGTGGAATGTTCAAAAAGGAGGAGGATTAAAGTGGGCAAAAGTCAGACGAGGAGTGATTTCATCTCTAGAATAGTAATTATTTGTTTATTCATTATACTATTCGTTTTAATTATGATTCCATTCTATGCAGTGGCCCTCTCTTCCTTTAAACCAGGTGAATCATTAGTTAGATATGGTCTTAACCTAAGTTTGGATTTTGAAATCATGAGTTTTGATAATTTCATCTATCTGTTTACTGGACAACATGATTATTTTGTGTGGTTTTGGAACAGTATGATTTTAACAATCGTTCAAGTGGTTTTAACACTTTTTGTAAGCTCATTTGTTGCTTATGGTTTTGCAGCATATGATTTTAAAGGTAAGAACTTCCTCTTTATATGTGTTTTGCTCATTATGATGGTGCCTTTCGAAATACTGCTGGTTCCTTTGTATAGCCTAATTAATGATTTGGGAATGGTGAATAGCTATTCGGCAATCATTTTGCCGGGTATAGCCAATGCCGCGACAATATTTTTCTTCAGGCAATATCTAAGAAGCATACCCAAAGAAATTATTCAATCTGGGCGGGTTGATGGGGCAAACGAGTATGCGATATATTTCAGACTAATTATGCCGATTATGAAGCCATCCTTTGCAGCAATGGCCATTCTGAATGGTATGAATAGCTGGAATAATCTGTTGTGGCCATTCATGGTGTTGGGAGATCAGAGTAAATATACACTTCCAATCGGTTTGAAAACGTTATTAACTCCTTATGGCAATAACTATGATCTATTGATCGTGGGCTCCTTCTTCTCCATCATTCCAATTTTTATACTGTTCATTGCTTTCCAGAAATACTTCATAGACGGTATGACTGCAGGTGCTGTTAAAGGGTAGTAATATTATGATGAAACAGGTGATAAGATGGCAGTCCAAAAAAGAGTGTTACACGACGTACAACCATTGATTGAGCAGAGAGCTGATCCTTTTATTTACCGACATTCGGATGGTTATTATTACTTCGTAGCATCCGTTCCGGAGTATGACCGGATTGAAATCCGTAGAGCCCGGAACCTTGAGGGGCTTGTTACATCAACTCCTGTTGTGATCTGGAGAAAACGCGAGACGGGTATCCTTAGTGCCAATATTTGGGCACCTGAACTGCATTTTATTGATGACAAATGGTACGTGTATTTCGCTGCCGCACACACGACGGAAACGAATGAAGGCTTGTTCGACCATCGGATGTACGTACTAGAGAATGAAAATGTCAATCCGCTCGAAGGCAGTTGGGTGGAAAGAGGACAGGTTCGTACCGCGTGGGAAAGCTTCGCCCTCGATGCCACTACCTTTGAGCATAATGGAATCCGTTATTACGTATGGGCACAAAAGGATCCGAATATTGAAGGTAACTCTAATCTGTATATATCTAAAATGAGCAATCCGTGGACGTTGACTGGGCCGCAAACGATGATCTCGATGCCGGAGTATGACTGGGAGATCATTGGTTATAAAGTGAACGAAGGCGCGGCTTTTCTTCGCAAGGGTAATCTGGTATTCCTCTCTTACTCGGCTAGCGCCACCGATTTCAATTATTGCATGGGCCTGCTTGAAGCCGATGCGGATGCGGATTTGCTCGATGCCGCCTCATGGCGCAAGTCACAAACAGCGGTTCTCTCGACAGATGAGAGCATCTCGATGTATGGTCCCGGTCATAATTCCTTCACGGTGTCAGAGGCCGACGAAAAGACGCTATTTGTGTTCCACGCAAGAACGTACAAGAATATTATAGGAGATCCGCTGTACGATCCGAATCGTCATACATTTGTGACGGAGCTTTTGTGGACGGCTGACGGCAGACCCGATTTCCCCGGCTCTGTTGCAGCACTTGCACGTTCTGTAAAGTGAACGAGTGTCCCAACAAGGTTGGTTGATGGATTTGAGTTCGTTTATCCAACTTACCAAAGAGAGACAGTAAGAACATCGAAGGCACTCTACTGGGTGCCTTCGATTTCGCTCTACAGATAATACGCTGAACCGTACCATAAGTAGTGGTAAGTTGCTCATTCTATTTTCATTAAGCTAACGGGCAGTTTAGTTTAACAAGCTACTTAGATTGGGCGAACTGGGCGGTATTGTACAGTGCGATTAAGTGATCAGCTAGCTATTATAGCGGCTTTTTTGTTTTAAACCAATTTCTTGTCCCAAGTTGAAGACAAGAACTTGGTGTCATTTCGGATTAGGTAGATTTCTAAATAGTATGATGCTGGAACTTCCATGGCGAGATAAAAGCCACATAAATATAAGACTTCGCTTGAATAACGACTTTTCTTGTATCAGGACCTAAGGCAAGAACTTAGTATCATCGCTGAAAAGGTTAAGAACATGGTACCAATGTCGATTAGAATATTTATCTTTTCATTAAGCTAATCCGACTAGTGGCATTTTCACGAGGAATGGCTGGAATGATGCTATCTGCGCGAAACATAGGTGGATATATTAATAAATTCGTTCCGGGTGGTAATGGGCTGGATCTTCAACTATATTTACCCCTTGTGATAACTGTGTTTATTTACTCGTGCTTCATTCAAAGAAAACAAAGAATTTTTCTGGAAAAAACCTCATTTAGTTGTCTTCATATTTTCATTGCATTAATAAGCTGTTTTTCTGCTTGTGTAGTTTTACTTTTGATTTAATCCTAATTGGTGTTACGCTAGCGGGGAGCGTTAAGTTTAAACATAACAGACCAGCTGGCGAGCGGCTGTTTTTAATATGCTAAATGAGCTGTTAAGCTCAGTAGGTATGGAATTTTAAGGATACTATAAAGTCTAATAAAAGAGATTATTAGTCATAATCAACGCAAGTGTCTCAGTAAAAAAAAGTGGAAGTAAAACCCAAAATAAAGATTGCTTAATCAGTGATTGTAAGGTAAGATTCAACTATCAAAAAAATCTAAACGTTTAAACAGCTAATGAACGATGGTTCGTATGCTTAGACAGGAGAGACCTATGAGAAAAACTAGCATAAAGGACATCGCACTTAGGGCTAATGTTTCTATTGCTACAGTCTCCTATGTACTCAACGGCACTCGCAATGTGCGTCCCGAAACGCGCAGAAGGGTCCAGGAGGCCATCGAAGCATTGAATTACAAACCGAACGAGATTGCTAAAAGCCTCCAACGTAACCGTACCAACACAATTGGTGTTATTACGGAGGATGTGACTGTTTTTAACGCTCCGAATATTATCGATGGTATTAACGACTTTGGAGACCGTCACGACCTTCATATCCTGCTGGTTAACCTTAGGCTCGACAAACGAATTGGCCGTAATTTTCAAGACGTCGAAGCTTACCGTAAGTATGCAGGCAGTGCTGTATCTGAACTGCTTGGTAAACAGGTGGATGGTATCATTTACATCGGAGTTCACACTCGCGACTTGACAGGTCTAATCAATGTTGAAGGTAAACCGATTATATACACCTACGGTTACACACAAGACGATATTTCAATTCAGTATAATGATGAACAGGCATCTTATGAAGCGATGTCGTACTTGGTACAAATGGGACACAGTCGCATCGCCATTATTAGTGGTTTAATGGATTCAATCCCTTCAAGACGCCGATTAAACGGTTATTACAAAGCAGTCACCGATTTTGAATTGCCGTTTGATCCTTCCTTAATAAAGATGGGGGATTGGGAAAGAGATTCGGGCTATAGGTACGCTAACGAGCTACTCGACATGGACAATCCGCCGACTGCGATCCTGTCAATGAACGATGTTATGGGCGTCGGGGTTCTTCAGGCCGCGAAGGAAAAGGGGCTAAGCGTTCCTGAAGATATTTCTGTAGTTGGTTTTGATGATCGGGAATTCAGCGATTACCTGAGCCCACGTCTGACAACAATGGGATTACCGCTTCATGAGATGGGATATTTAGCGATAGAAACCCTTTACCGCCTAATCCATGGAGAAGATATTCAAAACCTAACCATGCCGGAATGTCGCTTGATCGAACGCGATTCCGTTCGGAAGCTTAAAAGCTAAAAAGGCGCATGCCAGTTTCCATATATAGAACCAACGCAGGTAGGCTTTGCAATACCAAAGAGGAATTTAAGTTTCTCTTTTCAAAGTAATTTAAACGTTTAACTTAATTCTGATCAATGAAAGGGAGATCTGAGTGACCATTCTTAGTAATGA
This sequence comes from Paenibacillus sp. 37, assembly GCF_008386395.1. NCBI lineage: Bacteria > Bacillati > Bacillota > Bacilli > Caryophanales > Paenibacillaceae > Paenibacillus > Paenibacillus sp. 37. The sequence continues at coordinate 3,880,104 of NZ_CP043761.1, forward strand.
AAAATTCAGGATCGAGTTTGGTGAACGTGGTACCGTTCAGTCCTTGGTGATGAAAGATGATCCGCATGAGATGAATTGGGTCGTAGATCCTCATTATTTGCAAGAGGTTGGATTCCAAGAGGATGAGGATAAGCTCTTTGGCGAATGGAGTATGCAGTTGAATGATAGGTTTGTTCAAAGCTCGATGTTTGAGCCAAATATTACGAAACATAGCACGAACCATGTTACTGTTGAGTTCAAAGATGTACAGGTCAAGATCTTGTTTTCATATTTGCTGGAAGGCGATCAATTCCGCTGGGGTATCAAACTGACCAATGAATCGGATACGAACATTAAAATTCAAGGGTTGCATGTGTGGTTTTCTCTCGCCTACATTATGTTTCGGACGCAAGATGTTTACCGTAACATGCATGAATCCTGCGCCGTATTTACGCACATCGGGGGGAACTTTGCCAAGTTTGCTGCTGTACGACGAAGTAACGACGGTCCTCATCTGGGAATCTACACGCTCAGAGGGAATACATCCACCATGGGTTCTCATTGTCGTTATTGTAACCGCTTTCTAGAGCAAGTTTCTCCATCTTTGGACGGCTTGTTATTCCACAGACTTTCTTTAGTGGAGGATGGGACCTCATTGAAAGATTTGGTACTTACCGATTGGATCTATAATGACGCTTACAACTCTTTAACGTTAACACCAGGGCAAGCGGAAAATTGGGAGTACGGATTTGTGTCATTCCAGAATCTGACGGATTTCTACCACCAAGGCAAGGTCCTCGGACATCCTCACTGGAGCTTTACACCCGTTGTGCCTGAAGGAGGACAATTCACAGCCTCAGTCCGTTTGCCTAGGGATCTTGAAATAAGGTCGTTAAAGCTATACAGTGCGCCTGGACACCAGAATGGCATTGAAGAGCAGGATATCTCCGCACTACTGGTTCCTTCAGAAAAGTCTATATCACTAGACGTAGGCTCTGATCAAATTAGCAACCTCGTCGTTGAACAGGAGTTCATAGTAACCCTACCCGCTGACGTACCAGGAGAACGTAAGCTGGAGTTGATACTCAAGGACGGACGTCGTGACATGCTGGTTTGGAATGTCCTTGAACCCGTTCATACATTGCTTGAAAAGCGAGCAGAATGGCTGGCAGTAAATAGCTATGAAGGCGGGGAGGCAGCGGTTCGGCCCCATGCGTTCCGTCCGTTATCTAACCAAGGTGAGTCACTGGGAAAATTGGCATTCTTATTGATGAAAAATGGGAGGTCTTCACCTGTTCCCGAGCAGGTTATGAGGGCGGAAGCAGCAGCGGTGCTGGATATGAAGGTGCACTGGTTCATTGAAGGTGATTTGTCCCGGCCGCAAACTTTGTACGGTAACTTTTATCGTATCTACGATTTCGATTATATTGCGCACGTTTTTTATCTATTATCACAAATGGATGAAGAGCTGCTTCATTTGCATTCTCCTTCCAAGTATTTGAAATGGGCCGCCGAAGTTATGTGTTTGCGACTTGATCCAGATTGCCATTCAGGTCAGCGAGAAAAGGACGAATCACGTCTAAATGGTGTGTTTATCCTTTACATACGTGAACTGCTACAAGCGTTGAAAGACAAGGGATATGCTGAATTACATAATCAACTACGACAGCTATGGGATCGCTTTGGTCGGGAAATGGAAATTGGTGTTCGGCACTACGGCGGAGCCGTTACAGAGCACTTTTATGATAATGCCGGATTTGGTCCAACGTGCACAGCATTATGTTTCCTTGGGCATACCGACAAGGCTTCACAATATGGTCAGCTTATTTTGGCAAATATCGGATTCAGCAACGACTATAGGCTGCAGAATCCGGATCGATGGTGGGAAGCACTATCTCCAATGATTCATTCCTTATGGGGCGGACTAGCGGCATCGTCGGCATTGGTTGCGTATGAACATCTCGGTAATACAGAATATCTGGAAGCAGCTTATCGCTCTACAATGGCAATCTTTCATTGCTATGACTGGAATGTAAAATCCACTCCGCGAAGGCTGGCGCAAGGTGAAGCCGCATCGACGTATAGTGTATCTGCACCCAACTTGAACATGCCGGAATTGTCGCGTAATCGTTTTGGGCAATCGGTGTTCGTGGGAGCAGACGATCCGCTGTTTGCCGCTTTGTTCTCCGATGTATCGGGGGATGATTGGGATATGGGTGAGGAATTAGTAGCTTATTTGCTGGGGTTTGGAACTACGACGTACCTCTATCGAGATGAAGGAGGCACTTTAAGATGTGTCAACGGATTCGTGACAGAAGAGCATGATGGTTGGACCGTGAAAAGTTATGCGGCGTATCCGTCCAGGTACGTATTCCGTGAAGAAGACTTAGAGTTCAGAGCTCACCAAGGAACGTTGCAAAAGAGCATTCGCCTGGAAAATGGAAAGTTCTGCGCTTGCCTTTGACGAGTCTCCTAACTTGGCAGTTCCCACTTGTTCTATAAAAGGAAGTACAGACTTGGTTAACGAACAGCACCATATAATCATTCGGATATGAAACAAGACCATGTTTTTAAGTTAAACGATTAAATTCGTTGACTTGAAATAAATAGCATTGAAAAAGGGAGGAAACAAACATGAGGTTTGGTAAGCGCAAGTTGGTTCTGTCTCTCGCATTAACCTTGGCTTTCTCCACGTTAGCAGGTTGTTCCGGCAATTCGGACACTTCCGGCAATGCCAAAAACGCAACAGCAGGCAACGGGGATCCGTCCGGTGGGGGCATCACCCTTGAGTTGCTGTATTGGGGGGATGACGTACAGAAGCAACTGGTGGAATCCGCTGCAGAAAAATATACAGCGGACACCGGGGTGAAAATTAATGCGCAGGTGCTGCCGGCAGACGGCACATTTGACACCTTCATCCAGACGAGGCTTCAATCCGGAGAACTGCCGGACATCAGTTACATGGGGGAAGCTGACATTCAAAAGTATAATGAGATGGGCATTTTGGAGGACATTTCCGACCTGCTTGCGGATGGAACCATTCCGGAGAAACTTCCTGCAATCACCATCCATACTCCAGAACAGAAAGTTATTGGTGTAGGCTTGTCCAACCAAATGGAACTGCTGTTTTATAGCAAATCGAAATTTGATGAAGCAGGCGTCCCATACCCACCTACTAAGGTTGAAGAAGCCTGGGATTGGGTTACCTTTGTTGCCAATGCTAAAAAGCTAACCAAGGATTCGAGTGGTAAGACAGCTGCCGATGCTGGATTCGATGCTGCATTGACTGAAAACTATGGTCTTGGTTTTACGGCAGGTCGTGAATTTCACCATTTCTGGGCAGCGAACGCCAATGGAGGAGGCATTGTATCCCCGGATGGAAAAGAGTTTCAATGGGATTCGCCCCAAACGACAGAAGGTATTCAAAAACTGGCTGATCTTGTGAACAAAAACAAAGTTGCTTCTGCCTTTAGCTACACTTGGAGTACAGGAATAGGCTCCGCTGTGGATGCGTTAAGCGGGGGTTATGCTATGGCTGTGAGCGGATCCTGGGATTTAGCAAATATCAAAGGCAATGAGGACATTGGTGTAGGTGTGCTCCCGAAAATGGAGAAAGCAGTAACCATGAATGCTGGAGCTCCACTCGTTGTGTACAACACTTCCAAACATATCGATGAAGCAAAAAAGTTCTACGCCTATATGGTTAACCCAGAAAACAGCCTAGACTTGCTGAAAAGCGGAGCATGGCTGCCCAATCAGGCGGACTGGTATACAGATCCAGCTTTAATTGATCAATGGACTGCTGATCTACCAGCTAGCGCAAAGGAAACCATCCTTAGCTATGCTACGACCGAGGGTGCCATTGTCCAATGGCCAGCGTATTATGTTCCGGCTTATTTAAAAATGAACACGGAATACGAAAAGTCGATCGACCAGGCATTATCCGGCCAGAAAAGTGTCAAAGAAATTTATGATGCGATTATGCCGGCAATTAAGTCGCTGTGGGAAAGCGGAAAGGTTTCCTAACCATAGGAAGGAAGTTTGAATTCGAAAAGAGAGGCTATGCTTATGAATCCAGAACGCAAAATCGGTTCAGAAACCGTTCCTGCCAGAAGATTTGCAAAAGGTGCCACTAAAGAGGCCATTGCCGGATATCTATTTGCTGCCCCCGCCATTATCGGATTTTTGGTGCTGACGATGTACCCAATGCTCGCCAGTTTATATTACAGTTTTCATAAAATTACGATTATGAGCGGCAGTCAGGTCATGGAATGGATTGGGCTAGATAACTTCAGGTATATTTTCAGCAATCCAAGCTCTGAATTTAAAAAATCGATTACGGTTACGCTGGTTTACGCCTTTGTCAACGTTACGCTTGTTATCGTGTTCTGCCTGATCGTTGCTTTGCTACTGAACCGAAAGTTTATTGGGAGAAATTTGCTAAGAGCTATCTTCTTTCTGCCATCTGTCATACCGATGCTTGCGACAACGATCGTATGGCAGATGTTATTGCAAAATCAGGCCAAAGGCGGGCTCGTCAACTGGGTTCTACTACAAATGGGCATTGCGCCATGGGATTTTCTCAACGATCCACTTCGGATCTTTTACACCTTGTTTATCATGAGTCTGTGGACATGCGGCGGGACGATTGTTGTATTTATCGCCACGTTGCAGGATGTCCCCGGAGAATTGCTGGAGGCCGTTGAGATGGATGGAGGCAATGCCTGGCACAAGTTTTTAAAGGTGACTTATCCAACGATTAAACCCGTACTCTTTTTTCAGCTCATCATGTGTATGATGACGTCGATCCAGATTTACACCCAAAGCGTAGTGTTGTCGAGAAATGGCGCGCCTGACCGAATGACATACTTTATCAACGTCATGATCTACGACCATTCCTTTGTACAGGTGGGCATGCGAGGTTTGGCATCGGCGGAAGCCTGGATCGTATTTCTCATCACGTTGGTGATTACGGGCGTATTGTTTTACTTTCAAGGCGCACTCAAACGTGATGATTCCATGGGCAAACGAAAGTGGGTGAGATAATGGAGACGGCACCTGCACCGATGAAATATACGAGCATCAAGCAGGCAAAAAACCGAAGAAGAGCAATTCATTTCGGCTTGATTGTGTTATCTCTCCTTCTTGCATTCATTTTTGCTTTTCCATTGTACTGGCTGTTACGCGGCGCAATGGTGAGTCATTCGGAAATATTGGCCAGACCGCCTGTATTTTTTCCGAAGGAGCTTGGGTTTGAGAATTTCAGGCTAGGGCTGGAACGGATTCAGTTCTGGCGGCAGCTATGGAATTCGGTCTCCATCGTTGTTCCATATGTCATTGGGACCGTCATAACGACCAGCTTTGCAGCATACGCATTTGCCAAATTACGTTTCCCCATGCGCGGCGCCTGGTTTGTGCTCGTTATCAGCAGTATGATGCTGCCTAGTGCAGTTACACTGCTGCCACAATTTTCGTTATATACATCGCTTGGGCTTGCAGGCAAACCTGCCCTAATTATTCCAGCCTTTTTTTGCGCAGGCGGCAATGCATATTTCGTTTTTCTGCTCAGACAATTTTTTATGACAATCCCTGCTGAACTGAGCGAGGCGGCCAAAATCGATGGCGCGGGTTATTTCCGCATCTATTACCGGATCATGCTGCCTCTCATTCGTCCTGCCATGATCGTTGTTGCACTATTCAGTTTCATCAATTGTTGGAATGAATTTTTCTACACCATGATTTATCTGAAAACCGTGGCCGATTATACCTTGCCTATGGGCTTGTACATGGTGAACGGAATGCGTATTCCAAACTATGAGCAGGTCATGGCGCTTGCACTCATCGTAACACTTCCCTGCCTGGTGTTTTTCCTGATCGGCAACAAATATTTCGTAGAAGGCATTACGTTGACGGGAATTAAAGGTTAATAAGGAGGAGACGAAGCAATGGCGACAAAGAAGAGGAAATGGGCAACAAAAATGTGGGTGGCCGCTTTGGCTACCGTCGTAACTTTGAATACAGGCATCATACCTGCATCGGCGAACTACACGACAGACTTTGTGCATGAAGGCGTAGGTACCGATTATGGCGATGCAACGTGGAAGAACAATCAGATCGTAAGCGAGCCCGTGGATTTCAGTCAGGAAACTGTCGGTCAAATGATGAAAGCAATCGAAGATTTTGATTTTGACCAGTTTGCTGCAGATCATGCCGACTTGCCATGGCTCGATAAGTTGCTGGTTAACGAGGGTGTCATCCCAGACGATAACAACGATGATGGCAGCGCCAACACGCTTTTCAGCCGGGGGAGCGCGCTGTACATGAAAACGCAGGATAACCGGCAGCTCGGTTTTGTCGGGACGGTACATTATGCGGATACGCTCAACAAGGATACGATGTACAACATAACTCTATCTACGGGAGCCGTAGCGGAAGACAAGGCTGCTCGTAAAAACTACCCTAGCCATGCTGACCAAACCTACAAGAGTGGCGGTTTGGACATCAGTCAGCGTAAATTCATTACCTCCTCTAACAGTGCTGTTACTTTACTGAAGTTAACCAATAACGGTAATGCGCCAATTACGTTAACGATGACAGTCAAATCTCCATTTGTAACGGAAACCGAGGGAGATGAATTGATCGGTAAACGGGTGGCTGCTCCAATCATGGTTGGACGCGCCGGAGAAGAGTATGTTGAAGCGATGTCCCATGTAGACGTGCATCTCAGCGGAGATGGCATGACGCCTGTTGGCAATGATTTGGTCAAAGAAATTACGGTCCCTGCAGGTACCTCGGTGGATGAAAAAGTGGTCATGGGGTGGTCGGCGGAAGAAATCCCGGCCTCGAAAACACAGTATGCTGAATTTAAAGCAAGTAATAATGAAAAGGCTTTCAGTGACCAAGTGAAGGAATACAACGAATGGTGGGCACAAAATATCCCCTACATCGATATTCCTGACGAAAATGTGAAGAAGGTTCTGTATTATCGCTGGTGGTCCAATCGCTTCAACTTGCTGGAAGCAAACATCCCCGGAAACGACTGGCAATTCCCGATGAACATGGAAGGGGTGCTGGGTTATAACAACGGCATCACAGTAAGTGTTCCGTGGGTGTTGCAAGATTTGAAGTGGCTGCGAGATCCATCTTATGCATACGGGACTTGGCTGGCCCAAGGCGAGTATTCTGAAAACGCCAACTACAAAAACAATCCGGGACGACCAAATATCTGGACGTGGGACATGATGCAAAACACCTCGCAAGTCGGTTGGGAAGCGTACAAGATTTATGGTGGCGGAGAAAAGGTATTGAAAAAATTCGCTGATTTCTCGGCAAGCGATGTGACGGGTACACTAAATCATTTCCGGGGAACCAATCCTGATTTGGTTTATTACAATCACGGACCAATTACCGGCAATGATGGAGACACGGTGTCCATGCACTGGAAAGGAAATGGAAACTATGCGCGTTTGGACGGTTCTTCCACAGCTTATGCAAACGCAGTAGCCACGCAACAAATGTACGAACAACTCGGGGATGACGCAAACGCGAAACGCATGGATGAGGTTGCGCAGCGCATTCGGAACGCCATTCTGAACAACATGTGGTACGACGAAGCGGATTTTGACGATGATGGCGAAGCTGATACGAACGGCGAAGGCAGCTTTTTGCACAAAAAAGTCATCAACCAACAAGACGTATTCAATCCATGGCGTGACAACAATATGTTTGTGTTTAACTTCGGTGTAGTGCCGAAAGAAGGGGAGGCAGGATACGAATCCAAATACTTGACCCAGTTATCCGATTACGGTGATCCAAACTATTATCCGATTTTCCCATTCTTTACGGCAGATCAGCACAGTATCATGAAACGTGTGGAAGCATTCCAGAATGGAGAGACCAGCGCATTCGGAACGGATCAGTTCGCTTGGTGCAACTTTGGAAATTACATCAATACAATTCGTGCTTCCTTACGTCATTATCCGGTGGAGAATATCAACACCGACACCTACAAAACATTGTTTGACTGGGGCGCTTGGTTACATACGGTTGAACCAGGCAATACCGATCACCTGGATTCCAATGAGTTTTTCTGGCTTGAGGATTATTTCTTCGGTACGCCTTGGACACCGCAAAATCCGCCAAACCCAAGTGGCAAAATGGTTCGTGCCTGGATTCACCACGATACGCTGGGCATGATGAATTATTCCGTCATGGAAGATATGGCAGGCATTCAGCCAAGAGCGGACGATAAAATCGAGCTATGGCCACTTGATATCCAATATGACCATTTCGCCGTGGACAATGTGCGTTATCATGATGCCAATCTGTCCATTGTGTGGCAGGACCCGGCCAAGTACAGCGATAGTGATCCATATTACAAGGATATCCCCGTCGGATACTCATTGTTCATCAATGGCGAACGTGTCATGACGACGGATGAAATGTCGCATATCATTTTTGATACAGCCACGGGCAAGGTGGAAAAACCGGACGGAGACGTGACAGGGGCAGTTGGAGACAACACAAACACCAACGTTATTTATGAAATTGGCAGCGCTGTTAATCTGGCTTCTGCAGACGATACTTCACTGGGAGGCAATGAAAAAACAGTTGATATGTTCAATAAAGCTGGAGTTGATGTGGAGCATAACGGCGTAAATCTGGCAACGGCATCTGGTACTACGGTTGAATCCAGCTATATCCGTAGCAATTCCAATGTGAACAGACTGGCAGACGGTTCTACGATTGCATCCATTAACCATACCTCGAATACTGCGTTGTTCGGCGGCTCGCCGAACCCATCTGATTCAGTTACGTTTCAATTTGATGGAGCCCAAACGGTGGATAATGTAAAAGTTTACTTTTATAACGACCGGCGGCCAAGCGGCTATGCAGCTCCACAAACGTTTGGTGTGGAATACTTGGATGCGGACGGCACCACATGGAAGCCTGTAGAAGGGCAATTCCGTTATCCGAATTATGTGGCCGCGAATTACAATAATGTTGAATTTAATGCGGTGAACACAAAGGCTATCCGAGTCCATTTTACGCATGCATCGGGCTATTCAACAGGAATTAAGGAAATTCAAATCTACAATAATGACCTGAACGTTACGCCTTCGGAGAATCTTGCACCAAAAGTGCAACTAGACCTGCCGGTGAACGTGGAGCAAGGAGCTCCATTGAAGTTGGCGCCAGTAATTACAGATGATGGTCTGCCAAGCGGGCGTTTGACGTATGCATGGAATCTAGTATCAGGCGACGCTGGTGCGGTGCAGGCAGAGGCACTGGATCAGGCGACATTGAATGTGACATTTGACGCGGTAGGCGAATACGTCTACGAGCTGAGCATTAGTGATGGGGAAGAAGTCACGAAGGTAGAAGTGCCCATCACGGTATACGTAGCTACAGCCGAATTGTCTAATGTCATTGCCAAGTTTGCAGATCGGGTATCGCCGCAGGGCAAACTTGTCCGCAATGCCGATGATTTCACGCCGGAGTCGTGGCAGGCATTGCAAGCCGCGTTGATTGAAGCCAAGGAACTGCTTGCGCGAGATGATTATTCGCTGGATGAAGTGCAGTCCATGACGAATCGAGTGCGCCTTGCTGAAGAGAGTCTTCGTTATCGTAATGCTGCTCTGTTGGCTACACCAAACGCCTCCTACACATCAGCATGGGAATCTTTAACATCTGTGAATGACGGGTATATTCCTTTAGTCCCTGGGAGCATGGGTAGCCCAGAGATCGAAACGCAGTATGGAAACTGGGGATCGCCTAACCAGAGTCATTGGGTGGAGTATACATGGAAAACGCCTGTGACCCTGTCTGGCAGTTCAATGTACTTTTATGATGATGGAGGCGGCGTACAGGTTCCTGCCGATTACGACTTTGAGTATTGGGATCAGGAGGCGGGCGAGTATGTGGCGGTTAGCGGACTTAGTGAGAAGAAAATGGAAAAGGGCAAATTCAACCAAGTCACCTTTAATGAAGTCACGACCGACAAATTACGTTTAACGATGGAAAACCAAAGCAGTTCGGTGTATACCGGTTTAAAAGAATGGCGGGCTATATCGGCCAAACCTGACGGGGAAGAACCACCTCAAACGGACCATGGAGCGATAACAGCCATTGAGCCAGCATCAGTTAATACGACCATCAACGTCATGCCTGAGTTGCCTTCACAAGTCACGGTGACCTATGAAGACAAAACGAAAGGGCTGGCTAATGTCGTGTGGGATGAGATTCCCGAAAATAAGCTTTCCATCGCAACCGATTTTGTTGTGCTTGGTAGCGTGGAAGGAACCGACCTGAGAGCAAGCCTGCGTATTTATGTCAAATACGATAAGTCCCGCCTGAAAGCGGCAATTGATGCTGCATCAGATCCTTCCGTGAACGAAGAGAACTATAGTGGCACACCCGAACAATGGCAAACGTTGCAAGCAGCTTTGCAGATGGCTAGTGACGTATATAATAATGACGCTTCAACCGAAGGAGATATCGATGCGGCATACAAAACGTTGCTCGAAGCTTTTGAAACCCTAGAGCCCGTAGAAGAACACAATGTAACTATTATTGGTATTAACATTCCAGGCGGTTCTGTGGATCAATTGGCCAAGGAAATTGTTATTCCTGAAACGACAACGCTGGAGGAACTTACAACGGGCTTAAACGTTCCCGCAAGTGTGACATTTGCGGTTTACGAATCTGATGGGTTGACGCCAGCTATTGATTTGAAGACAGGATACAAAGTGACGTTAACAGGTTCTGATCAAATCACGACGAAGACGTACACTGTCCTGAAGGTTACAGAAAATCCGCCAGTGAATACAGCTGCGCTTCAAGCAAAGCTGAATGAAGCAAGGGCGTTGAAGCAAGAACGCTACACTGCGGCAAGCTGGCAGAACTTAGCGGAAAAGATCTCCACTGCCGAACAATTCTTGACGAGCGGATCAGCTTCACAGGCTGACATTGATGCTGCGGTTATTGCGCTGGATTCTGCTATTGCGGGATTAAAACTGTTGCCAACACCTACACAGACTCCAAGCCCATCACCATCGGCTCCAACACCAGTTCCAGTTCCAGCGCCAGCTCCTACGCCTACGGATCCGAAAGAGCTTACGTCAGTTACCGTGAGCCAAGGCAGAATCGAAGTAAAGGCAGCTGCCACCGGCAAAGATGGTAAGGTCAAAGTTCAGGTCACAGACAGCAATATTAAAGCAGCGCTGGAAGATATGAAGGACGGGAAGTTAACCATTGTCATCCAAAAGGACTTGGAAACACAACAAGTCGAAGCCGTGCTTCCGTGGAAAACGCTTAGTACTACGAAGTCTTTGACCAGTGTAAGGATTGAAATGGAATCAGCCGTTTTGACGATACCTCATCAATTCCTGACTACGTTTAAGGACATCACTAATCTGGGAGTGGTCTTTGAAGCCGTCGAACCAAGCCAGTTGCCAGAACAAGCTGGAAAACTTCTTGAAGCAGACTTGGTCAGCAACATCACAGTGAATGCAGATGGGAAAAGTATTTCTTCTAAAGAACTACATGGAAAAGGACTTAGACTAGCCATGCCTTATCAGTTGAAGGAAGGGATAAAAGGGCATCAGGTTGTGGCCTTCAAGCTGAACGATGCCGGAGTGGCCCAAGCTATTGTCGGTGGTAAATATGATGAATCCACAAAAATGTTTGAGTTTAACATGGCGCAGAACGGCATGTTCGGAGTACTTGGCGTAAACGCTGCCTTTAAGGACTTGATCAATGTGAACTGGGCTGTGGAAGGTATTGAAGCACTTGCAGCCAGAGGAGCTGTTGAGGGAACGGGAGCTGGAGATTTTAATCCGTCATCTCAAGTAACCCGTGCAGAATTCCTTAAAACGTTAATGACTACATTCGATTTATTGGATAAAACAGCAACAACCACATTTAGCGATGTCAAAGAAGGGACCTGGTATAGCACACCAATCGCAAGTGCGCATAAGCTGGGCATTGTCAAAGGCAAAGCAAATGGCACTTTTGGTCCCAATGAACCCATCACCCGTGAGGAAATGGCTGTAATGATTTATCGGCTTGCAGAAAATTTAAATGTGACATTATCAACCGAAGGGGAAGATGATTCTGTGAAGTTTGTTGATTTGGAGAATCTTTCTTCTGAATCTTCATCAGCAGTAGAGGCTGTTCGCAAGGGTGGTTTAATTACAGGCATGCCGGATGGCCACTTTATCCCTAATGGCCAGACCACACGTGCGCAAGCGGTGACGGTTATTTACCGATTGCTTACAAACCTAGAAAAGTAGAATCAGGACAACTCCAAAATCAACATGTGACAAAAATAATGGTTGCCCAACATATTTTTGAGGGGCAACCATTATTTACTCTATTCATCATAAGAATAGGGAGTTGTTGTACTGACCAGTTTGTTCCACACATTATGAATGATCATTGTAATGGGATACAGAACTACTCAGCGAGGTATATGGTACGGGTGGTCTTGTTCTACCAGACCAAACTGTTGAAGAGACGAAGGCTGTGGGGAACGAAGCCCGAATAAGAACAAATGTAGCAAGGAAGGCGGTCGTGAAAGGTTGTAATCATGTAAAATTCAGTTGGAAATGATGATTTCGTCCTGATGTAATGATTTGTAAAATAAGGATATTAAAATAGAACAAGGAGAGGTTCCCATGACAAAACCAGATGTACCACACCATCCATATCCAGTGTGTAGCCATACAATCAATGATCCATTCTGGTCGCATTATATCGAATTGGTCCGCAACGTCGTTGTTCCCTATCAATGGGAGGCGCTAAATGATCGTATCGAAGGAGCTGAACCAAGCCGGGCCATTCGGAATTTCCGCATCGCTGCAGGGGAAGAAGAGGGCGTTCATTATGGGATGGTATTTCAGGACAGCGATGTTGCGAAATGGATTGAGGCAGCTTCGTACCTGCTCTCCGCGAAGCCCGATCCGGAACTGGAAGTCCTCGTGGATTCCGTTGTTGAAACCATTTCACGGGCACAGCAACACGATGGTTACCTCAACACATACTTTACCTTGCGTGAACCTGGCGCGCGCTGGACGAACCTCGCCGAATGTCATGAACTCTATTGTGCAGGACATATGATTGAGGCTGGTGTGGCGTATTATCATGCCACAGGCAAGCGCATGCTGCTGGATGTGGTTATTCGTCTGGCGGATCATATAGGCACCGTGTTTGGTACAGAGCCTGGACAATTGCCTGGTTATGATGGGCATCAGGAGATTGAACTTGCACTCTTCAAGCTGTATGAGACGACAAAGGAAGAGAAGTATCTCGAACTGAGCCGTTATTTTCTGGATCAGCGGGGAGCGAGACCGCATTTTTTTGTAGAGGAATGGGAACAAAGGGGCCGTACCCTACATTTTGGCGAGTTGGATATGGTTCACCGGCACACCTACTCCCAGTCCCATCTCCCCATTAGGGAGCAGTCGACAGCAGAAGGCCATGCAGTTCGACTGGTGTACATGTGTGCGGCTATGGCAGATGTAGCTGCTGAGACGGGGGATACATCGCTGAAAGAAGCCTGTGAACGGTTATGGAGTAACACCGTGAGTAAGCGAATGTACATTACGGGAAGCATTGGTTCATCAGCCAAAGAAGAAGCTTTTACAGGAGATTATGATCTGCCGGGAGATACGGCCTACGCAGAGACTTGTGCCTCGATTGGCCTGATCTTTTGGGCGAAGCGCATGCTTCAGATGAAGCAGGATAGTCGGTACGCAGACGTTATGGAGCGGGCCCTGTACAATACGGTGATTAGTGGAATGTCCCTGGATGGTCAACGCTTCTTCTATGTGAATCCGCTTGAAGTCGATCCGGAGATTCAACGTGTGAATCCTAATTATGCCCACGTGCGAACACGCCGGCAAGGGTGGTTTGGCTGTGCCTGCTGTCCGCCGAACATTGCACGATTACTTGCCTCATTGGATCAATATGTGTATACCCCAGTTGAGGAACAAGCTACGTTATATGTGCAATTGTACATCGGCGGAGAAGGGGAATTCACACTAAAGGGCCGGAGAGCAGCGCTAACCATGGCCTCTGACTATACCTCCACCGGAGAAGTGAAGCTGATCGTTCGACCTGATTCCTCGGAGGGAATGCAGTTTACGATAGCTCTGAGAAAGCCGGACTGGTGCGAGATTCCCGAGCTGTGGATTAATGGGGAGAAGACGGAACAGAATGGGTTTACTTTTGAGTACGGTTACATGAAGGTGACCCGTACGTGGAAAGCCGGTGATGAGATCAGGCTTCGCTTCCCTATGGAGTTGCTGCGGATGAAAGGGCACGATCAGATCAGAGCCACTTTCGGAAAAGTAGCCATACAGCGGGGACCGTTTATGTACTGTCTCGAAGAAGTCGACAATGGCCGTGGATTGCATCGCATTCAACTGCCCCGGGACGCTGAGTTTCATATCGTTAGCGGGGATCAAATGCCTCTTGGGGTGCCGGCACTTACAACCATTGGGCACCGAGTGGTATCCCATGAAGACTGGGGAACACATCTGTATCGCAGTGATGTCCACTGGGATGCCCAGCCTGCCGAGCTTTGCTTTATTCCCTATTTCACTTGGGCCAATCGGGATGAAGGAGCAATGAGCGTTTGGATTCGGGAGTGCGAATAAGGGAGGGTCTTACCAGGAGAGAAAGTGGTGAGCGAATGTAGACGGTACGATTACCGTTCAAGGAACAGTGGAACTGAACGAGTAAAATGCTGTTGCCACAACGGATGATTACCCATCCTATGGAACAAGAACCAAAAGGAGGGCTAAAGCTTGGGCTGAAAAGCGCTTCTTCAAAAAGGTAGACAAAGAGAGAAAGCGTCCGATATATCCGGGATGCGTTGTAAGATAACGCGATCTCTGGTAAGCGGACGCTTTTTATTTTTCAAGGTATCGGTTCTGAATGAGCCGGTTTATTTTCTGTGTTGGTAAACTTGCTGCGGAAGTTGGAAGGAGAGATGCCCTCTTTTTTGGAGAAACAGGAAGAGAAGTAGGATACATGATTGAAGCCGATCTCTTCGGCGATGCGAGCAACGGACCAGGCGGTTTGCAGCAGCATCTTTTTGGCCTGCTCGATTCTGTAATGCAGCAGATATTCCATGGGTGTCATCCCATACACTTTCAGCATGCTACGTGCCAGATAGTTTGGATGGTAATTGAGTTCCTTTTGCAGCAAGGGATTAGAGATCGGTAGAGGGTAATTGTGGCGAATGTAGAGTTCAATTTTCTCGGCAATCCGGATGGCGGCAACATCGGACAGTGAGGACAGCCCAAGGTCCAGATGCTGCATAAACTGCTGGAATGTCGCCTGTCGTTTCCAGTTGCGCATGGATTGAGGCTCCTGATCAAGCTGAGAGAAATGCTCCAGCAGCTCCATGTCTTTGGTTGTAATGTGCATATGTTTCGGGATGAAGATGGAACAGACATCACAGTGGTTCAGATACGCGCTTACCTTATGTGTCTCGATTAGTTCGGCCTGATTGGCAAGGCATTCGTCCATGGTCGCAGACTCTCTCCAGCTGCCATAGGTTTGAAAATGAATCCAGATCATTTCCGTTTCCGTCTCACAGGCTGCGCTGCCGTAATGGTGTCCATCCGGCTTAAGGATCAGCGCTTCTCCTTGCTTCAAAAGCCATTTCGTCCCGTTTTCACTAATGGCGAGTGAACCGCGAGTAACAACAATCAGGTCAAAGACACCGATGTCACTGCGGCTGATGTGATATTCACCGGCTTCGTAATAAGCACGTCCGCAATCTATAAAATAGGGAATGGGCGGGGTGATGAAATGAAGGATGGGCGAGTCCAATCCGGCACCTCCGAACAGGTTGAAATATTTAAAATTCATGTTGGCATCGAGCATTTATTTTTTATGATACAGCAAGTAACATAGAAAATAAAGCGCTTACGAATTTCAGTTTTCCATCCTTAAACGGAATCAGATTACAACCTTAGGAAGGGGATTGTACATGAAGAAAATGCAGGTTTGGTTAGGGGTATGTCTTCTTGTGATGGTGGTGGCTCTGAATGGTTGCAGTACAACAAAGGAAGCATCAGGCGGGACATCTGAAGAGGCAGGAAGCGGAGGAGTGACCAAACTGGTCTTCTGGACTTTTGTGGATGCCCATCAGAAATTTTATGAGAGCATGGCAGAGCAGTGGAATCAGGACCATCCTGATCAACAGATTGAACTCGAAGCAACCACGATTCCATATGACGATATGCATACCAAGCTATTGCTTGCCTTACAATCCGGTGTTGGTGCACCTGATCTGGTTGATATCGAGCAGAGCAAATTCCCCAATTTTATGAAAGGTGTACCGCAGCTGGTGGATCTGACTGACATGATTCAGCCCGAAATGAATAACATTGTGCGATCCCGGGTGGAGATCTACAGCAAGGAAGGCAAATACTACGGCATTGATTATCATGTGGGGGCAACCGTCATGTATTACAACCGGGACATTCTGGATCAAGCGGGTGTTAACGCAGATGAGATCAAGACATGGAGCGATTTCGAGCAGGCAGGGAAGCAGGTGCTCGAGAAGACAGGCAAACCAATGATCACATTTGAAGGTAACGGGAACTGGTCCTGGTGGCCAGCCATTAGTCAGCAGAAGTCGGATCAGGTGGATGCCGATGGCAACGTAACGGTGAATGCACCCATCAATATTGAAACGATGAAGTTCTTTCAGAAAATGGTCCAAGAAGGTGTTGCTGCTGTCGCGCCCGGTGCTGGACATGACACGGAAGAATACTTCGGATACATGGATAAGGGGAATGCAGCAGCAGTGTTTATGCCGTTCTGGTTCATGAACCGGTTCACCGACCACATTCCCGATCTCAAAGGCAAAATGATCATTCGTCCACTGCCGGCTTGGGAAGAGGGCGGTAATCGTTCCGCAGGCATGGGGGGGACTGCAACGTCCATTACCAACCAGTCCGCTTCAATTGAACTCGCCGAGCAATTTCTCGCTTATGCCAAACTGTCCAAAGAGGGTAACATTCAGATCTGGAAGCAGCTTGGATTTGACCCGATTCGCACAGACGTATGGACAGATGCAGCCATGAAGGAGTCAAACAAATACACGGATTATTTCGGAGATGATATTTTCGACACCCTGCTCGGGGTGAAGGATGAGATTGCTCCAGTCCACATTCGGGAGAAGTCACCTGAGGTGTTCGATGCGGTGCGTAATAAAGCGATGCCAGAGATTTTCATTAATCTGAAGGATCCTGAACAAGTGCTTAATGACGTGCAGGCTGAATTGACTCGGTAAATGGTGTGGTCGGATCGTTTTTGATATAGAGTATATAGCTTATTCCAGGTTGGAGGTTGGTCCACCGTGCAGTTGCATAAGGAAACAGCGGCTTCCGTACGCGCTAGCAGGCGCAGAAGCATCAGAATGAACTCAAGAACATGGGCTCCGTATTGGTTTGTGTTACCGTTTATCTTGTCATTTCTCATTTTCTTCGCTTATCCCTTATTTCGGGCTGGAATGATGAGCTTTCAGCAGGTTCTCCCTGGAGATGTTCAGTTTGTGGGGCTTGAGCATTACAGCAAACTCTGGAACGCCGACTTTCGGGCCGCACTGTGGAATAGCACACGTTACACCTTCTGGACGCTGCTGCTGTTGGTTCCGGTACCCATGATGCTTGCCGTATTTCTTAATTCGAGTCGCATGATGGCGCGCAATCTCTTTCGCTCAGCCTTGTTTATTCCTGCACTGACTTCGGTAGTTGTAGCAGGAGTTGTATTCCGGCTCATCTTCGGAGAACTCGACGGGGCACTGATGAATTCCATTCTGAGTGTTTTTGGCATTCCAAGGCAGCAGTGGTTGTACAGTTCGTCCCTCGCAATGGTTGCACTGGTCGTGCTCGCAGGCTGGCGCTGGATGGGCATTAACATGCTGTACTTTCTCTCCGCACTGCAGAGCATTCCCAAGGATCTGTATGAGGCCGCAGATATCGATGGTGCTGGAGTGATGAGGAAATTCACGAGTATTACGGTGCCCATGCTTAAGCCAATTACAATCTATGTGATTACGATTACGCTGTATGGAGGGTATTCGATGTTCACGGAGAGCTACATGCTGTGGGCAGGCAAACCCTCTCCGCAAAATATCGGACTGACGATGGTAGGTTATATCTATCAGCAGGGATTCCAATATTTTAATCTCGGGTTCGGTGCAGCTATTGGCATCACATTACTGGTCATCACGCTTCTGATCAGCATGCTTCAGCTGACCGTGCTGGGCATGTTCAGGAAGGAGGATTAGTACTTGGGGACACGAAAAAATAAAATTAATGCTGCTTCGCTGCTGTTACTGGTGTTGTTCGCGGGTTTGGCTGTTTTGATGTTATTTCCTCTCTATGCACTGATGCTTGCTTCACTGAAACCTGCTGCCGAACTGTTCCGGTACGGCCTCAACGTTCGATGGGACTGGGCCTTAATGAGCCTGGACAATTATAAGACGATCTTCGCCGGATCGGGAGCAGCAGGTCACTACTTTACATGGTACAAAAACAGTCTGGTCATTACAGCGCTGTTCACGGTACTGAGCCTGTTGTTTTCGTCCATGGTCGGTTACGGACTCGGCGTGTACCGCTTCAGAGGACAGAGTCTGATCTTCACCTTCGTGCTGGTTGTGATGATGATTCCGATGGAAATTATTATCCTGCCTCTGTATGAACTGACGATTAAACTGAAGCTGATTAATACGGTGTGGGGCGTCATTCTGCCTTTTGTGGTGGCCCCTTTGCCAATCTTTTTCTTCAGGCAATTTGCTCAGGGGTTGCCCAAGGATTTTATGGACGCAGGCAGAATTGACGGCTGTACCGAGTTTGGCATCTTCTTCCGCATCATGGTGCCGCTGATGGCCCCGGCATTTGGCGCAATTGCCATCTTGCAGGCCATGAACAGCTGGAATAACTTTCTCTGGCCGCTCATTGTCCTACGGACAACGGAGCAGTTCACTCTGCCGATCGGGCTGGCTTCCTTCGTATCCCCGCTGGGCAATCATTATGAGGAACTGATCTCGGGAGCCGTGCTTGCCATCGTGCCCATCTTGATTCTGTTTCTTTTCTTTCAGCGCTTCTTTATCTCAGGTCTCACGGTTGGCGGGGTGAAAGGTTAATGCAAACTCCCTCTAGAGGAAATTGATGTGTGAATTATCAACATCTTGTTAACTTGGTACACATGGATCTTGAACGTTTTAAGGACTCGATGACATCTTAACAATTTATTTCGCGGTTCTATTTTAACAGAAAGCATGAACGTCATTTTCTATTGATCGGTCAAAGGTATTTCGTAGAAAGACTTTACTTACCGGTTTAAGAGAATTAAACCCCTAATGAATATGATCACATATATACAGGAGGTTATAATGACAATGATTTCGAAGAAGTGGAAGCCGCTTATGATCGCGCTGCTCCTGGCATTTCCAAGTCTGCCGTTGCAGGTTAGCGCTTTGCCTGGGGTCGCGGTGGCTGCAGTAAAGACCAGTATCTCCAATGCCAGCCTGTCGGCCAAAGTCGGCGATTTAGGTCAGATTGAGGAGCTCTATATCAACAACAATCCTGCCAATAAACAGGGGAAGCCAATCAATTTCGTCCTGCCTAACACTACATCACCGCAGAATGGTACACAGCACCAGTGGATGGGTGAAATGATCTTCTCTTACCGTACGGGTGCCAATGGACAATTCCCTGACAACAGGGACGGCTTTGTAGAAGTTGATACCAATAAAACATTGGCTGCGGGGGGATCTACACAAGTTTCGACCATTAATCCGGATAACCCCTATATGAACAAGACCGCATCAGCAGACGGCAAGAAGGTAGAAGTCAACTTTATTGGACAGAACCTAAATTCTACAGACCAGCGGGTAATGAAGGGCTTTGATGTGAAATCCGTTTTTGATATGGAGACCGATGACGGTTCACTGCTTTGGGAAATTACGCTGAAGAACAAGAGCAATCAGTATATCGAATTCGGGGATATCGGCTTGCCGATGCCTTGGAACAACAAATACCAGACCTTATCCGATACCTATGATGACCGTGTGACGGTGCATAATTTCGCAGGTGCTGATAGTGGATATTCATATGCCATCCGCACCAGTGGTGAGGGGAACTTCATGCTCTTCACCCCAGTGCCGGAAAGCGGAGCTCGGATCGAGTATGTAGATTATTGGATGCATGAAGCAGGAGAGCGGCGTGCTGCAGATACCTTTAAGAACTGGACAGGGGACAGTGGCGGTTGGTATCCGGGACTGAACGTGCTCTATATCCACTCCAAAGAAATCCAGAAAACGGGACGCGGATACTTTACTGATGCTTCCAGCCTCGTCCTAGGACCGGATGAGTCCAAGACATATAAGTTTAAATTCTCAGCAGTCCGTGGAGGTGACAATACGCCGCAGGAAAGCGCCCAAAGCCCAAATAACAGTTCAACTTCGATGGAGGATCGCGAAGCCAATCTCCGGTCCATCCTATATAAATCAGGCATGATTGATGCCATAGCGGTGCCAGGCTTCCAGACAGCAATCAATATGCCTGTCAAGCTAGACCTGCACTATGACGACAGTATCATTGATGTACAATCCATCGATATTCAAAATGTGGCAGAGAATGATCCGTTTGATGAAGCGCATATTCCGGATATTAAGCCTGGGAAGAGCAGAAAGGAAATGGTTGACAACTCGCGGGCCGGACGTGGACTGCCTGACGGGAACCCTGGCTACAACGAATCGGTTGAGTTTGTGGAGACCAAGATCGTGAATGGCGAACAGCATCATATCTATTCACTTGAGTTTGATTCGATCGGCAACAACAGTGTGCACATCAATTATAAGCTGAAAGACGGTAACGAATGGGTGGATAAATTCACTCAATATGAATTCAATGTTCTAACCGAGCTGGATGCAATCTCGGATGCCCATTCCGATTTCATGGTCCAGAAAACACAGGATAAAAACCCGGAAAGTCCGACTTACGGTAACTATTTCGACTGGTATCTGTCAAGCGGCATGGATCTCAACACAAGCCATTGGGGAGATGACTGGAGCCATGATAACATCAACTTCATGACGATAAAGAACTATCTGGCACCCAACCCTGATGAAATTCGCTCAATCGAAACATACCTGATCGACTTCATGTGGGAACGATATATGAAGAATACTCAGGACAGCTATATCGTTGCAAACTGGCTGAAAGATTCTGGAGCGTACACCGACAAAGATAAACCTTATACACGTACCTTCTCCGAAATCATGGAAGCTACTGGATTTTTCAACATGTACCGGATTCAAAAGGCGTATCCCAATCTGATCGAGTACCGTGAATCGCCTCAGTATTATCTGGAAAAAGCATATAACATCTACGATAAGCGTGTTTCCACCGAAGCCATCGGATTCTATGGTGAGCAGCAGATCCCGGATATGATTGAAGCTCTGAAGGAAGAGGGAATGCAGACCGAGTCGGCCAATCTACAGAAGAAGTTCGCCTTCGACAAAGGACGGAATATGACTAGGGCCTCTTATCCTTACGGCTCGGAATTTGAATATGATAACACTGGTGAAGAAGGAGCCTATGCAGCAGCGAAGGCGCTGCGCACTTACTATCCTACAGACACGCTTGCAGGCGCAGCTGAGAAAAGTATGGAAATGGCTGACTGGAAAACACGCGCCATGCGCGGGATTCAACCTACCTGGTTCCATTATTCAGTGCCCGTCTTCCGCGGTGGTGAAGGCTGGTGGAATTTTCAATATACTGCGTCTTTAGCAGGATATATTATGGATGACTGGCTCCGATATGAGAATGACGGCAGATCGATGGAGCAGACCGCAATTGCACAGCAGCGCAATTATGCGGGGAAGATTTCGAACTTCAACGCCGTCAATATGGGTCAGATTTCGGCGAATTCAGTTGGCAGCACCTCTTGGAGATATTCGATGTATAAAGGAGGCACGGGCACTAAGGACGTATACGATGGCGGATCACGCGTCATGAGTAACGGCTGGAATGATTTTTCGGGCGAATCGGAAGAAGGCCTCTATGGTTCCCTTCTCAGCATCAGCTCTGATATTGTTACAGATCCGATATTCGGGCTGTTCGGATATGGCGCGCTGGTCACTGACGAAGGAAACAGCTATAACATTATGCCAAAAGACGGTTTCGGCAAGCGGATCAATCTGATCGACGAGAAAATTTACTTGGAGCTGGAAAGCGATAAAATAGAAAGCGCGAAAATTCAAAAAGATGGTGAGGGTTTTACTCTCCAGCTCCTAAATCCCTCAGGGAAAGAGCATACTTCACGGATTTTGTTCGATGGAGTGGGGATGGAGAATGGCTACTATACCATGAAGCTAAATGGTGCAGCTGCCGGACAGTTCTATGTTCAGAACAATGAAGGCGTTGCCATGTTTCAGATGGGCAGTGTGCAGCGTGCCGAATTGACCATTGAAAGATCGGCCGGCGGTGAAAATGAAGCTCCCCAAATTACTGTAGAGGTGGCGACACAACATCCACAAGCGTTAATTCCATTTATGCTTAATGGTATTGTAACCGATGATGGCGCTCCAGAAGGCACTCTGTCCTATCAATGGGAAGTGGTCAGCGCCCCGGAAGGTGGCAAGTTAACCTTTAATCATCCGAAAGCAAGTATTACACAGGCTACGGGTACCAAAGAAGGCTCCTATACCGTTAAGCTTAGCGCAAGTGATGGACAACTGACTGGCTCCAGCCAGATAATCTTCGAACTGGCTTCACCGCCGGATAAACAGCCTCCAGCAATTGGCCAAGTGACTGCTGTTCAGGATGTTGCCAATAACAGTATCGTGGTATTGTCCGGGGAAGCCATTCCTGACCCTGTGCATACCGAGGCAGAAGAACCCCAGTTGAAGTACGCTTGGGCCATCAAGCAAAAGCCTGAAGGTTCAGCAGACATTTCATTTGTGGATAGTGACAAGGCAGCGGCCTATGCACGTATAAGCACGGCAGGCACCTACATGTTTACCTTCAGTGCGGCAGACGGAGACAAGAAGGCTAGCAAGGATGTAACGATAGAGATCAAGGAAGATACCGTTGATGCTTACCGTGCAATCAGCGTAGTGATCAAGAAGGATATTGAACCAGAACTCCCCAGACATATCTATATTCTGTCAGAGGACGGGTATCTAGAGCAGGAAATCACTTGGGATGCTATTGATCCAAGCAGTTATGCTAGTGCAGGCCAATTTGAAGCCAGAGGAAACGTCAATGGCATTGCTCTGGAGGTTTGGACTACCGTACATGTCGTGAATACTGAGCTGCAAAATGCGGCGCTGACAGCCAAGGCCTCCGCCAGCTTTTCTGGTGGCGACGGATATCCGGAAGCGATGAATAACGGCATTGAACCTAAAAGCTCGGCAGATTTCTCGCCGAACCGCAGTGCCCCCAACAGTGCATGGCATAACTGGGGTAGAGAAGGAGATCCAGCATGGGTGACGTATGAATGGGATCAGCCATTCCTGGCCTCATCCATGGATGTATATGTATTTCAAGACAACGGCGGTAACTTCCGTCCAAAGGATATGCAACTTATGCTTCGCGGCGAAGATGGGAAATGGTACACCCCGCGGGACATAAAGGGATTGGGCAATGAACTTAATAAATACAATACGACTACCTTTGAGCCCGCCTATATTACAGGTGTTCGTATGGACATGAAGCCTACCGTTAATGGCAGCGGTATTCTGGAATGGAAGGTATACGGCTATACCGGAGCGGTAGATAAGTCAGAACTGATCAAGGTCTATAACTATGTAAATACATTAAATGCTTCGAACCTTGCAGATCCTGGTCTTGCGCCAATTGAAGCGGCAAAGACAGAAGCATCTGCTGTGATCAAGAATATGAATACCACAGACGAAGAAGTTACTCTGGCGCTTGAGAAGCTGCTTACGGATTTGCGTCTTCTTAGTCCGAGAGATGGCAATATGGCCTTCCTCGCAAATGTTTCTTCTAGCTATACCTCTCCTTGGGAGAGTCTGGCTGCAGTAAACGACGGAAAGAAGGATGGCAGCAACATTTCGCATTGGGGAACCTGGGGCCATGAGGGCGCAGAGGAGTGGGTGCAATATGAATGGCCGCAGGGTGCATCTATCCGAAGTTCGAATCTGGTGCTGTGGTCAGATGCCGGCGGAATCAAGCCGCCTACCCAAATTGTATATTCCTACATCCCGGCGGATAGCGTTACTAATGAATGGGTAACAGCGGGAACGGTTACAGAAGGAATCAAAGTGGTTGATCATTCTCCGACGGAATCTTCCAATCCATACACATTTGATCCAGTACTTGAGGTCAAGGCGCTGCGAGCCACCCTGACCAAGCAATCACAGGCAGGAGATAACGGTGTAGGCCTATGGGAATGGGAAGTTCACCAGGCCATATCCAGTCCTGATCGTGAGGCTCCAGTAACACCGGCCGGTGTGGCACCGTCCATTCCTGATGGAGATGACGGCAAACTGATCGGTGTGACAACAGAAATGGAGTATAAGAAGGAAGGCGAAGAAGAATATATTGCTATTTCAGGAATTGAGGTCACAGGTCTCACCGCCGGTAAATATTATGTCCGGTATATGAAGACTGGTTCGCTGAGCGCCAGCCTGGATAAGGAAGTCGTTATTCCGGAAGGGCAGACACAGGAGCAGGCTGCACCAGATGCAAGTGGATGGGTGATCTCACACGCCAATTCGGATACCGACACAAAAGGCAAAATTGAGGGTTTAAATGATACGATGGAATATCGGAAGCTGGGCGAAGAGGACTACACGCCTGTTCCAGGTTCAAGTATCAACGATCTGGAGCCTGGCAGTTATCAGATCCGGTATGCAGCCACAGACAGCCTAAAGGCAAGTCCGTCGGTAACCGTGGACATTCGCAATGAAGCTAAGGAAAACAGAGATGCACCAACAGCGGAAGGACTGGTTATTACACCGCCTACAGCGGCAGGCGGAAATGATGGCAGAATTGAAAATGTGACTGCCGATATGGAGTACCGGAAGGCCGATCAAGGTGGTTACATGCCGGTCAGTGGAACCAGCATTGAAGGCCTGACGGCCGGTAGCTATGAGCTCCGGTACGCCGGAACAGATATGAGCAATCCAAGTCCTGCTATCCTGATCGTCGTTCCTGACGGAACCAAGCAGGAGCAAAGTCCGCCGTCCAGTGCAGAGGTCAAGGCTGTAAATGTCAGTGCAGCTGGGGCCAAGGATGGTAAGATCACTGGTGTAAGTCCTGTAATGGAATATCGGCAAGTGGGAGTGGACGCTGGCAGCTGGAATGCGATCACAGGCACAGAGGTTACAGGTCTTGGTAACGGAATCTACGAAGTAAGATATAAAGAAACGGCAATTCATCATGCGAGCCAATCCCTTACTGTCGTTATCAGCAATCCAGTCATCAATCCGAAGCCTACGGAAACACCGCCGTCAACGGATGCACCTGTGTCAGTGACCACACCTTCACCGACTCCTGAAAACATCAAAGTCGAAGGGAATTGGATTAAGATTGTGGCACCACAGACGGATACCAAAACCGGTAAAGCTAAAGGAGCACCCATCCGCCAGGAAGACCTTAATAAGGCTCTGGAGCATGTAAAGGCAAATAGCAGTAATGTTAAAACGCTTATGGTGGACATACCGAAAGCAGAGGGAGCCAATTCCTATGCGGTTGAGCTTCCTGCAGCTGCACTAACCGCAGCGCATGCCAACATCAAGATCGAGATTAATACGGAATTTGGATCCGTTACAGTACCTTCTAATTTGCTGAAGTATATATCAGGTGCCAAAAGTGTGGAACTGACACTAAGCTGGCTAGATACGGCAAAGCTACATTCAGAAGTAAATTCCGTAACAGCCAGCAGACCTGTTATTGCATTCGCTGTTCAATTAGATGGAGAAGAAATGGTAGCCTTGAATGCACCGGTTGAAATCAGACTGCCTTATACTCCTGATGTTGAAGAATTGGCCAATTCCAAATACCTTACAGTTGCGTACGTGGCTGCAAATAGTACATTTGTTCAGCTACTGAATGGCAAATACGACAGTGCTCTACAAGCCATGGTTTTTCCAGCGGCAAACACAGGTCAATATGCAGTTGTTTATACGAAGAAGTTCTTCAATGATGTCATCAAGGATTCGTGGTACGCACCAGCGGTTGAAACAATGGCGTCCAAAGGATTCATCGACGGGACATCAGCAACAAGCTTTAGTCCTGGCCAAAAGGTCACAAGAGGTGAGTATCTAGCTTGGTTGGTAAGGACACTGGATCTCAAAGCAGAGTTCAACACCACCTTCGGTGATATGAAGCAAACAGACCTCTATTATGAGGAAATCGGAATCGCCAAAGCACTCGGGATCGCCCTGGGCACGAACGGCAGCTTCTATCCGGAAACGGAAATTGCTAGACAAGATTTGGCTGTGCTGACCATGCGGGCTTTGCGGGCAGTGGGGAAAACTGAGCAGACCCATACAGCTGAGGATCTCAAGAGATTTACAGATGCAGCAAACGTAGCAAAGTACGCAGTTGATGATATGGCTGCAATGGCTAAAATGGGTTTCATAAACGGGCGAAGCAATGTAACCTTGAGTCCTGACGGAACGACAATCAGAGCAGAAGCTGCTCAGGTTCTATATAAAATTTTCTTGCAACTATAATTGTAGAAACCGACCTTCATCCTGTTTTCTGCAGGTCCAAGGTCGGTTTCTTTTTTAGGGAGTGCTTCAAGCATAATGCCGTGCCCAATGTTAATTACCTATACGTAGAAAAAGCTTAAAAATCTAAACTACCCCGTTGAATCGACGTAGTTAGGTTGAAATTTGCGGTTCATCTGAAGGCTGTCGTCCACTTACCACAAGCATAATTACAGCAATGATGATAAGTATAAAGCAGAAGATAAATGAATATCGGTAACCTACAATGCTGGCTACTCCACCACCAACAAGACTACCAAGCAGTCTACCGATTGTGGATGAATTCGAATAGAGTGTGGAAGCATATCCCGGCATACTAGGCAGCAGGTCCTGAATGTAGCTAATTCCAATCGCAGAAATGACGGCGACAAAAACAGCGAGCAAAATTTGTGCTGCAAGCATTTGCCACATCTCGTTCGAGATAAGTATAACGAAATAATAAGCTCCTCCAAAAATAGCCCCGCAAAACACCAAGATTCGGTTACTATACTTTGCACTAAGTAGACCGAGTATAATCATAAAGGGAATTTCCAACGCGGCACATATACTGCTGATTAAACCGACATGACTTGTCGTACCCCCAAGATTGTTTGTAATAAAGAGAGCCGTGTTTATGCTGCTCATCCAATGAGCCGTATACATGAGTGTCAGAATGAGAAAAGGAATTAAAATATCCCGGTTTTGAGTCAGTCGGAAACTTTTTATATTCGCTTCAGCATTATTGTTCTTCATTTCTGTGTTTGATTGGAGAAACAGGAAAACAAGCAGAGCAACGAGTAGGAAAGCTCCGATCGTTCCCAAAAAAATCCCCTTAAATCCAATAGCAGCGAGTAATAAAGTGCCGATTAAAGGACCTGTAATAAAGCCAAGAGAGAAAGCAGAACGCAAGGTAGAATTAGCAAACGCACGCTCCGTAAAATGACTCTTTATCACTGCTTCTCTAGAAATAGCGAACAACTGGGGCATTCCTGGTGCACCAAGGGCAGTAAACACAGTCATGTAAATGAACAAAATCGGAAAATCTTGAATAAACAAGTATCCACTAAAGGCCAGAACATTAGAGAGAGTAGAGAAAAGATAAACGCTCTTCCGATTCAAGCCGAGATCAGAACGTCTCCCGATTAGCGTACTGATCCATATTCCTGCAATTAGTGTAACGGCTAGATAAAGACCAAACATTCCAATAGATACGCCAAGCTGTTCCGTGAAATAAATAGATAAAAAGGGGGCACTGAGTGAAATGCCCATTCCCTGTAATGCCATACACATAAAGAGTAGCGCATACGAAGGAATGGAAAATAAGCTGATAAATCGATTGATCATAGTGTAAAATTACTCCTCAGAATTTGTGTTGTGTAATTACCATACATGACCTTGCTTTATCTCGTCTAATTGTATCTTACTGGTGAATGCTTCACACTACTTTGGGAAGCTAATAAAGGCTCACATTCATGGCTGAATAGAATCAATCGTGCATCTTTATTATGTACTAAATGACAACACAAACAATATAACATTCGTGCCAAATGCTTGCCTAAACCTATCATAGACTCGTGTAAGTGTATGTACAGTAAAGTAAAGGCAGTTTCCCGGAAAAATGAGGTTCCACTATCAACAGGTAGTTATTAAGGAAATACATAGACATTTTTAAGACAGTACATGTGGAGCATGATCCAAGGCCTCATTCTGCTGTAAACTATGCTTGAAGCCACCAAAAATCCCTTACAAGATAGAGGAATGAGCACCAAATGAAGGGAGATGGGGCTGCCGGTCGACATCATAGGATCAAACGATGATTTCGCAAGCTATAAGCTCCTGCTTATACCAATGGCTTAAAACTACCTGTGAACGGTGCTTATATCTTGCGACGGAACGTGTCGAGGGACAAGAACATAGTCCCATTGACGATTAGGCGTATATCTAATCGGTATCTTGCTCCTCGATTCATTATACTAACGGGCAGGTTAGTTGAATATGAACGTCGAAACACATATTGCATACAGAAAGTTCCAACCAAGCGAAATTGAGTTACTGGATGTAGAGTAGAAGGAACGAACAAGCAAACGACCGGAATGATTCGAGAGTTTTCTAATAAATGATAGGAGCGGATGTAGATGGGGATAACTGGCTGGGGGAATAAAATTACCGAAATCACATTATTTGTGGAAGATCTGCAGCGGTCGAAGACGTTTTACCAAGAATCGTTTCAAGTATTAATCCAATACGAAGACGAAAACTGTGCAGTATTTGATTACGGTAATACATGCATAAACCTCTTAAATCAATCAAATGCACGAGAATTGATTGATCCGGCTCAGTTTGGTCGTGTCGAGGATGGTGCAAGGTTCCTGTGTACAATCCAAGTGCCCGACGTTGATCGGGTATGCAACGAGTTGGAAATACGGGGCGTTACATTGTTAAATGGGCCAATAACGCGTCCTTGGGGGCGGCGAACGGCTTGTTTTGCCGACCCTGACGGGCATATTTGGGAGATAGCGCAGGTGCTTTAACGACTATTATGTGATGGGGTGAAAACCTTATGTTAAAAAATGATTCCGTGGCTATTATCGAGCAATATAAGCGAAACCTGGCTGGATATACGATAGACCAGTTGCGATATAAATTCCAGGAAGACGTTTGGTCGATTGGACAAATGTATATTCACGTGATCGATGTGGCAGAAGAGTATATCGATCATATTCAAACTTGTACGATGGAGACTCAAGAAAAAAATGGAGGCAAGACTGAAGTCGGAACGAAGGCGTTTATCGAAAAAGTGTGGCCCGATGTCCGTGTTAAACTTGAGGAACCAGTCAACAGGACCCGTAACCCCAATAGTAAGGAAGAGATCATAGCCGGTCTAGAGCAGGTGTTAAAAAAAATGAGATACTGGGAGGAACACGTTCGCGGAACGAATCAGGCTTGCAAGGTGCGTCATGGCTGGTTTGGCTGGCTTAACGCGCGTGATTGGTTTGAGATGATTGGCATGCACAGCAGGCATCATTTGCACCAAAAGGTAAGACTTGACGAGAAGCTTGTGGAGGCAGGCTTATGTAATAATTCACTAAATTAACGGGAAACGATAGCTCATAAAACCAACAA
Source organism: Paenibacillus sp. 37 (assembly GCF_008386395.1). Lineage (NCBI taxonomy): Bacteria > Bacillati > Bacillota > Bacilli > Caryophanales > Paenibacillaceae > Paenibacillus > Paenibacillus sp. 37. Next base: position 3,909,958 of record NZ_CP043761.1, read on the forward strand.
AGCAGCTGATCAATGTCATCGGCTGCTTTTGTTCAACTAAAGGGCAGGTTAGCTTAATAAATTATCTTCATTTAGTGAAAACTACCCTTAAAAATCTGGGGATGAGGGTTTCAGAAATGAAAAGATTTATAGGATCATTGCTAACAGCCATCATTTTCTTGATGGTAATCCAGCCCATTTGTGCAAAGCCAAACGATGAACCATTGAAACGGCTTGTACTTACTTTGTTAGCTCCAAAAATACAGGAACAGATTAACCACTACTACAAAAATAAATCCACTGTAACACCTACGTTTACGCCTTTTTTGGATGGAACTGATGTAGACGTTAAATATCATTCTTCACATATTGTTGTTCAGGTTAAAACTATTCCGTATGTAGGACCTCATTTGGATGTTGGACTCGACTCGATGAGGTTTAGTATAGATAACTCCGGATCAGTAGTAGTTCTTGAGTATAAGCACATTAGGAATTATGACTTGCCTCCTAACTGGCAAAAAATTATTAAAACTCATTGAACTAACGAAGAAACTATGGCTCAATAATACAAAGAAAGCCAGGTCAACGTGATCGGCTGCTTTTGTTCAAGTAACGGGCAGGTTAGCTCAATAAAGGCCCTTGTTACGATGGGCTTTTATTGAGCTATCCAATGGCATTTGGCTAGGAAAATATCAGGGTGCTTCTTTTACTTTCTTTTGTACAAACATCTATCTTGTGTTTTTTGGGGAGTATTTTATATGGATCATATGTTCAAGAGTGCTTTTTACCTCCGGCCAGTCGTTATCCGTAATGCTATAAAAAACATTGTCATGAAATCTACCTTGAGTATCCCGCCTATGCTTCCTAAAAATGCCCTCTTTAGTTGCCCCAATCCGTTCTATCGCTCGCTGTGACCTTATGTTATTGCCGCTGATGGAAAATTGCACGCGAACTAGCGCTAATTGTTCGAAGCAATAATTTAACAGTAAAAACTTGCATTCCGTATTTACACCTGTACGCCAGTAAGTCGGTGTTAGCCATGTCCAGCCGATTTCCGCATTTTGATTGATCATATCAATATCTCCGATTCTTGTGGTTCCAATAATTTTTTCCGACATGAGTTCAACGATGACGAAAGGGAGTTGGGTGCCATGAAGCTGGTTTTGTATGGCTTGTTCGATTAAATGCTTAATATCATCATATGTTGCATTTTTTCTCCAAGTAAATTCCCATATGTTTGGATTCATTAGTGTTTCAAGTAAATCTTCTTTATGTTTAGATTCTAGGGGTAAGAGTTTTATTGTCTTGCCTATTAAAGTAACATTTTGATTCATGTCATTTACACCTCCGATTCCGTTGTGATTCATTATCTTAACGTGGTGGGATTAGTATATATTTATTGGTATCGACGTTGAATGCATTAACCGTTGAATTATTGTACTTTCATGCATCACAAATTCCTTTTAATATTGATTGGGATGAGGCTGAGGTACCCTCAATTCAAAATGGAGAAGAATATGATTGAAATGGGGTGGACATTCAGGTCATGCTTTTACTAATTATGTAATATCTCCGCCATTACCAAATAGATCAACTGCGGTTTACAACTAGTGGATGATAATAGGGATCGTTGCAGAAATGCTGACGATCCTTTTTATATACCTTTAGGGACGGTAGAGAACGAAGAAATTATATTAGAGTGATGATGCCTCATTAAGCCAACGGGCAGGTTGTTTCAATCATGCCGGCAGTATCTTTTAGAAATTCACAAAGGCAGGAAAATGTAGGAATTGTGCGGAATAAATATACAACTTTATCTTATTTGGAGGTTGTAAAATGGCGTTCCCGACACATATTGTATCTGCAGGCGGAATTGTAGAAGATGGAACTGGAAATATCCTTTTAGTAAAAGCTCATGACGATGGTTGGGTGTATCCTGGTGGGATAACTGAAGTAGGAGAAAACCTAATTGATGGCGTCATTCGTGAAATCAAAGAGGAAAGTGGAATAGTTGCCACGGTTAGCCATTTGATTAGTGTTGTTTCGAATACAGCAATCCATAAGTGGTATGACGGTGTGACTGATGTGCCTACGAAGGTCATGTTTGATTTTGTGTGTAAAGCTGTGGGTGGAGAGTTAGCGACTTCTAATGAAACGAGCGAATGTAGGTGGGTACCAAAGGAAAGTGTTCTGGATTTGGTTACTTTACCTGGAATCCGCATGCGTTATGAAGCTTATTTGAACTTTAACGGATCTGTGAATTATATGGAGTATGTAACTGCGTCAACGATAGAATTTGATGTCAAGCTTCAAAGGAGTGTTTAGTTGTATTAGGGTAAAGTGTATTAAGCAAACGGGGAACGATAGTTCAATAAAAAAACAAGGAAGCAGCTGACCAATGAAATATCTTCGTGGGTTAATGAAAAGCGCTGATGAACTAATAAGGACCAGCACAATAAAGTGGTAGTTTTATGGATATGCAATAGTCGCCGAATGGAACTTGGTATTATAAGGAGGCAGAACACATGCTAGAAGAACAGGAAATATTCGCGGGCGAAGGATATAACAGGTCGTACGCAATCGCTACGGGTATGCCGATTTTGAATCTTAGGGGTAGCATACCGCGTGAAGGTAACGGCCAACTATCATTTCCGTGGGTGACAACGGGCATAAGGATTGATAAAGAACAGATGTTGGAAACCGTTATGAAGCAAAAGACACTCGAGTATTTGTTTAACATGCAATTCAGTAAGGAGGAGATGACCGACCGCAATTTGGTTGTAGGCTGTTATGAATACAGGAATCCGAATGACAAGGAACAAATATTACTATATGCGCTGGTTTCGTTGAAGGAATTTCTCGCGAGATACGGCGATGAACGGGCATCAGAGATTCTGATGCGAGTTGGCTGCACATACGAGAAGATTATGGAGGAATGCGATGAAGCCATTGAAGAACACTTTGCAGTGTTGCGCCGGTCACTTCATTTAAAGAATTTGAGGGACAAATATGATGTCGTTTACGAGTGGAGTGAAGAGGAAGGGGTAAAGACGTACATTATCAGATACACCAAATCGAGTTATACGAAGATTAAAGCTAAATCATTCGAAGAGTTGACTAAACTCTATGACGAGCAACGTAAGAAGGATGCAAAGAAGACGTTCGCGATTCTGGAACCGTTAGAAGCATTTATGCAAGCCTAAGAAAACCGCCCCTTTACGGGGCGGTTTTTCACCATTTCATCGAAAGAAGATTCGAGGATGTCGCGGGACAAGAACATTGTTCCTTTGCCGAAATGGACACGAACTTGTTCCCATTTCCGATTAGACAAAAACCTGAATAATGAGTAGATACAACTAAGAAATGCACCGCTGAAGCAGCTAGCCAGCACAGTCCCTACACCTATAGGTCCTTTAAGAGATCATGTGTCGGCAGGTGGTAGCCGCAGCAACCCCTCGGCGAGCACTTGCGTGCTGAAGACCTGTTGGCAAATGCCCAGTGAAGCTTGGGGTTTTCACGGTTCCGACGATCGCGACGCCAAAGGCGCTGCCGAATTCCCGGATTGTAGACTCTTTTCCAATGGCTAGAGTACCGGTGCCAGTTCGCAACCTAGGTTTTTTACACTTTCAAGCAATAACTCAAATCAAGTAAACACATCATATATCTGCAACCACGTGCTGCTTGACTAGTACTGTTGAAATAATAATGAGTATAGAAATGATTGCAATAATTAAAGGTATAGTACGGTTAAAGACATGACCACCTCTTAACATTAGGTAGATTGTTAAAACGTGAATGCTTGGAAATCCGCTACATAATGCAATTAATGTTTGAAAATGGACCATTCTGTTCCGGAATGCAAGAGCAATCAATACCCCCAGATGAAAGGATACATATTGAAATGCTAGACGGGGGAATCTCTCTTCGCGATGAGCATTTGAATTTTCACCTACCCGGGATAATGGAGACATTCCCAGATTGAAATAGGAGTATCCTTGTTCTTTTGCCCACTCCATTAGATTTACAAATAAGACATCCATCGTACCATTAGGAGTTTCGTTTAAATGTCTCCTTAAATCAATAGAGATCAATCTGTTGTGGTCATAACCTGGTGCTAGTGTTGCAAAGGCAAAATTTTGCCTTCGGCATCCCGGAGCAGAGCAATAGGGAATCACTGTAATAAAGAAGGTGAGTCAAGGAATGAAGGATTGACAGGCATTATACGGTTGTTTATTGTACTTATATGTGTAAAAATATATTTTATATATAAAAATATAATGAATGAATTGGTGATGTGATTATCATGAGTACGAATGATAGAATACCGTTGTACCAACAAATTCAAGACTACATCCGCAAATTCATTGCTTCCGAAAATATGAAGCCGGGTGATCGAATACCGACAGAGAAGGAACTCATGGATCGATTTAACGTTAGCAAAATTACAGTTGTGAATGCCCTGACAGGCTTGGCTAACGAGAAATTGATTGCACGCGTCCCGGGGAAAGGAAGCTTTGTCGCGGAAGGCACAGATGCAGCAGACACCTCATTTTCTGAATTTCCGGCAGTAAAAGGAGGCAGATCGAGTACAAAAATGATTGGGGTGATCATGCCTACGATTCACGACTACTTTGCGATTCGACTCATCGAAGGGATCGAGCAGTCACTCAATCAGGAAGGCTATCGCAGCATGATCATGCTGACACATGGCAACATTGAGAAAGAAAAGGATGCGATCAGGGAGTTAAAGGCACTTGGAACTGAGGGGTTGTTAATCTTTCCTGTGGATGAAGGTAACTATAACGAGGAGATTCTCGGCATGAAGTTATCCGGCTTCCCTTTTTTGCTGATTGACCGATATTTGCCTGGCGTCGAAACCCATTACATTGCGGCTGATGGAAGGTTGGGCGTGAGGCTGGCCGTTGAACATCTATGGGAGCTTGGACATCGTGATATAGCGATCTGCTCGGATTCTCCATTGCAAACCGTCACGGTCCAGGAGCGAATTGATGGTTATATTGAAGCACTGAAGGATAAAGAAGCATTGATTAACCCTGCACATATGATTACAGATTTCAAACCACTGTCTGTTCTGAAGGATGCAGAAGCCCATCCATTGTACCGATATATCAGCAACAAGATGGTGACTGCTTATATATCGCTGAATGGCAGGCTGGGGGTTCAGATCTATCAAATGGCCAAGCAAGCCGGTCTTCGCATTCCCGAAGATGTATCGATTGTAAGCTTTGATGACCCCACTTCCATCGTGGAGGAATTCAGTATTTTTACGCATGTAAAACAATTTGAGAGAGAGATGGGAATCCGAGCAGGCAACCAGCTTCTCGAAGTCATTCGGAATAGCCGCGAGATTACAGGTTTCAGCAAAATTCTGATTGAACCTGAACTTGTCGTTCGTCAAACGACTGGAAGCTGTCCCTAATCATCATATCAATGCTTAAATTTAAGTCTTTTCCGTAGATGTACGGAAAGGGCTTTTTTATTTTTTTCTTAAAAAACATATTGAATATATTCTTAATGTATATTATATTTTGTAAAATGGTGAATATTTACAACGAAAGACCAATCCAACAGGGGCAGGGAGGTCATAGCTGTGGTTAGAGATCGGAAAGAAGAACGAACCGGATTCCAGGAATCAGCACCCTATCATCCTGATTATGATCTGCAAACGGATTTTGTCATGGTCTATGGAATGGACGATACGATGCCGCAACGTATTCAGGAATGGAAGGATAAAGGGTACGTGGTTCATTTAATGACAGGAGTAGCATGGGGGACCTATAACGACTATCTGGACGGGGAAGTAGACGGGGAAACGCACTGGGATGAAGCCCAGATGGATCGAGATGGCGAGATGATTGTCCATGGGAAGGAACCTATTATTCCTTACATGGTTCCAACGGTTTCCTTTGGTAAATATATCGCTGAACGCATACGTGCAGCTGTTGATTCTGGCGTGGAGGCGATCCATCTGGAGGAACCTGAATTCTGGGTAAACGGGGGGTACTCGGAATCGTTTAAGAGAGAATGGCAGTTGTATTACAAAGAACCCTGGAGTCCGCCTCACTCCTCACCCGATGCACAGTTTCGGGCTTCCAAATTGAAAGCGTATTTATACACACGTGTGTTAGACCGATTGTGTACCGAGATGAAAGATTACGCTCTGAAACGTTACAATCGCATCTTGCGATTCTACGTTCCGACCCACAGCCTGATCAATTATACGCAGTGGCGAATTGTTAGCCCGCAGTCTCGATTGATAGAGCTCCCCTCCGTAGATGGATATATTGCTCAAATCTGGACCGGGACATCACGAACACCGAACGTGTATGAAGGGGTGCGCAAAGAACGAACTTTTGAAACCGCTTACCTGGAATATGGTGTCATGCAAGAGCTTGTGCGGGGTACAGACAGACGAATGTGGTTTCTGCATGACCCGATCGAGGACAATCCGAATTATACATGGGCCGACTATAAACAGAACTACCTGAAGACCGTTGCTGCTTCCCTGCTTCATCCCGGGGTTTCCCATTACGAGGTCGCACCTTGGCCGCGAAGAATTTTCAAAGGAACTTATCCTTCCGATGAAGGCACGCATAAAGAACGGATTCCACCTGACTATGCAACGACATTGCTGCATGTCATGCACACGCTTGGCAACATGGATCAGGACAATATCGAAACAGAAGGTGAATCTCTTCAAATTGGTGTATTGATTGCCGACTCGGCCATGTTTCAACGCATGAAGCCTGAGCCGGAGGCACCGAATGCTGGAAAATATGACGGTACAGATCCGGAAGGATTCCAAGCGGATGGCGACACGGAGCTGCTGGATTTCTCTTCATTCTATGGTCTTGCTCTGCCATTGCTTCAACACGGAATACCTGTGAGACCCGTCCAGTTTGATAATGTGAGGCGCTATCCACATTACCTGGTTCCATATCGTGTCCTGCTGTTGAGTTATGAATACATGAAACCGGAGCACTCCGATATCCATTATGCACTGGCCCAATGGGTACAGGACGGTGGTGCGTTGATCTATGTGGGAGACGACAGCGACCCCTATCACAACATCCGGGCATGGTGGAATGATGACCAGCGCAGGGAAAGCACGAATACCATATATACCTCACCACGCGAGCACTTGTTTGAACAGCTAGGGCTTAAGGGAGAACAGGAAGGGATTCATCCTGTGGGCAAAGGGGCGGTGCATTGGCTTCCTGTACATCCGGCTGCATGTACGTCAAGTAAAGCGAGTGCAGATCAACTTCGCCAGACTGTGAAAGAAACATGGGAGAGACTACAGGATTCCAACTTCCGTTGGGAAGCCAAGCATTATTTTAAAATTAAACGTGGGCCCTACATCATAGCCTCTGTCCTGGAAGAGTCCATATCCGAAGCACCACTGGTTATCCCAGGTCCGGTGGTGGACTTGTTCGATCCTGACCTGCATGTTCGGCAAGAAGTAAGGTTGGCTCCTGGTGAGCAAGCACTGTTATACGACATTACGGCCGGAAGGCCACAGCAAGAAAAGGTGAGCCTGATCTCTGCCTCTTCCAGAATTGAAGATCTGACGATAACGAATACAGGTTTTCAATGTGTAGCCAAGGGTCCGACCAACATGCAGGCCACCGCCAGATTCTATTGCCCATTTGAACCCATATCCGTTTGCAGTATAGATCAACACCAGACTGTACCTGCCGAATGGAAATGGGATTCCAAATCGAAAACCGTACTGCTGAACTATGAGCATGGCAGCAAGAACAAGGTGGAGATTCAAGTAAGGTGGGATCGTGAGAATGCAAAAGCAAAAGCTTGATGAACGAGAGGAGAGAACAAAACAATTATGCCATATGAACCGATTAGACTCGGACATTTGAATCAAATGCTGTCCAAACTCCGTGAAGCCATATATGAGCCCATTGCCAAGCTGAATGTGACGGCATGGGTTACCCCGGAGCCTGTTCCATTTGAGGAAAGAATGTCAGGTCAGCAAATCACTCTTTCACAGAGCGAGCGTTGGGGGGAATTATGGGATTGTGCCTGGTTTTGTTTTACAGGGAGCATTCCACCGTCCGGTAGTGACGCCAAGGCTGTTCTTCTGCTGGACGTGAACGGCGAACTCTGTCTGGTGGACCACGAAGGAACGCCTGTACAGGGATTGACAACGATTAATTCAGAGTTTGAATTCACACTGGGTCTCCCTGGGAAAAGAGTTGTTGAACTGGACCATTCGTCGATAATGGTGACGGACGGAGCATTCGAACTGTGGGCTGACGCCGGCAATAACGACTTATTTGGCAAATACCAGGGCGGTACGGTAAAAGAAGCGATTTTGGCACATTGTCGTGAAGATATAAGAAGTCTCTATTACGACACCGAAGTGCTTCTGGAGACGGCAGAATACCTTCCTGTCAACATGGCGCGCAGAGAAAGGATTCTTCAATCCCTGTATGACGCTTCCATAATATTGACGGAATTAACGCCTGACCGCATACATCGCGCCAAGTTATTATTGAACGAACCATTATCACGTCGTGGTGGCGATCCTGTGCTGAACATAAGTGCGGTTGGGCATGCACATATTGATTTGGCCTGGTTATGGCCGATCCGTGAGACGATCCGAAAGGGCGCAAGAACATTCTCCACGGTGCTTCGCATGATGGAGCGTTATCCCGATTATGTGTTCGGAGCGAGTCAGCCTCAGCTATACGATTGGATGAAACAGCACTATCCCAAGATGTATGACCAGATCAAGGAACGGGTGCAGGAAGGCAGATGGGAACCGCAAGGGGCCATGTGGGTCGAGTCGGATACCAATGTGCCAGGCGGTGAATCTCTTGTACGCCAGATTCTGTACGGCAAACGTTATTTCCAACAGGAATTTGGAATGGAGATGAAGTCGCTGTGGATGCCAGATGTATTTGGCTACTCCGCAAGCTTGCCGCAGTTGTTGAAGAAATCCGGTGTGGATTACATGATGACCCAGAAGCTCTCCTGGAGTGAGTACAACCGCCATCCTCACCATTCCTTTCTGTGGGAAGGGATCGACGGTTCCTCGGTGTTAACACATATGCCACCTGAGGATACGTACAACAGTCCGGCCGCTCCACGTTCCATTGCCAAAGCAGAGCGGGAGTATCTGGACAAAAATGTTTCCAGCCACGCATTGATGCTCTTTGGCATTGGAGACGGCGGCGGCGGGCCGGGAGAAGAACATTTGGAACGGTTGGAGCGGGAGAAGAACCTGCTCGGTCTGGCGCCTGTTGTGCAGGAACCTTCCTGGAAATTTTTTGAACAATTGAATGAAGAAAGAGAGCGATTCCAGACCTGGCGTGGGGAGTTGTATCTAGAAAAGCACCAAGGAACCCTGACCAGTCAGGCACGGAGCAAGTGGTATAACCGCAAGATGGAGAAAGCTCTGCGCGAGCTGGAGTTTGCTGCTGTACTGGCTGCCCGCATGGGCAAGTCTTATCCGGCCGAAGCATTGGAGACGATCTGGAAGGAAGTGCTTCTGTACCAGTTCCATGATATTCTCCCCGGATCTTCGATTAAGCGAGTATATGATGAGTCGTTAATACGGTATGAAGCATTGCTCCAGCAGACGGAAGGCATGATCACCGAAACCTACAGCTATATTACAGATTATATCTCTTCCCAAGAGGAAAGCTCCAATTCAACTGTGGTATTCAACTCACTACCGTGGGAACGTCAGGAGTGGCTGCACCTCCATGGACGATGGCATAAGGTGCAGGTTCCATCCATGGGCTACACCGTGGTATCTGATCATGAAGATCAGGAGGTCATGGGGGAGATCGCAACTGGTATTGAAACGGATGTTGCTGCGCTGGAAACAGATTTCCGTGACACAGCCAAGGAGTACAGTATGGAGAATGACATTCTCATCGTGAAATTTGACCCCAATGGCAGCATCACCTCGATCCTGGATAAGCTGGAGGCACGTGAAGTTATCCTACAAGGACAGCTGGGGAACGACCTTCGTGTATATCATGATGAAGGCGATGCCTGGGATTTCCGCCATGATTATTCAGCGCAAGTGGGGATGCCATTAATTCTGAATGATATCCGTGAGCTTCGGGATGGTCCGAAAGTTGGGTTGGTTTTTGATTACAGCTACGGAGAATCGTCTCTAACCCAAACCGTTATTTTAACGGAGGGCAGTCGGCGTATTGATTTTGAGACGGTCGTGGATTGGCAGGAATACGGTAAAATGTTACGCACTTCGTTCCCGGTGCAGATTCGTACCGATCAGGTTCACTGTGAAATCCAGTTTGGCAGCCTGAGCAGGCCGACTCACCGCAATACGATGTGGGACTTTGCCAAGGATGAGATTTGCGCTCACCAATGGGTGGATATATCAGAACCGGATTACGGAGTCGCCTTACTCAACGATTGCAAATACGGACATCGAGCCATTAACAATGTACTTGACCTTCATTTGCTGCGCAGCAGTTCCTACCCGGATCCGGTGGCGGATCGTGCAGAGCACCAATTCACCTATTCGTTATATCCGCATCAGGGGAACCATGTTCAGGCTGAAATTTATCGAAGAGGCAATGAACTCAATATTCCGCTGCGCCTGAGTTCCTTGTCTGCACCTTCAATGGATGTAGAAGAGGAAAAGCTGCCTTACACGAAAGCATTCCTGCAGCCGGATCATCCGCACATCATGGTGGAGTCAATCAAAAAAGCCGAGGACAGCAATGACATTATCGTCCGTCTGTATGAGACCTCGGGAACCCGGGTCAAAACGAAACTGTCAATCGGTTGGAATGCTGAAGAAGTCTGGGAAGTGGATCTCATGGAGAATAACATTTCATCGCTGGAGCTTCAGGATCAAGCCGACGTAGTTTTGTCCTTTACACCATTCGAGATCATCTCGCTGCGATTGAAAGGTTAGGTTAAGGGAAAGGAGCGTTGGGAATGTGATTAAGAACAGTGTGTTAATGAAGCGAATCTGGAAGCATAAGCTCTTTTACTTGTTCATGTTACCTGGCATCATCTGGTTTTTTTTATTCTCCTATGTTCCCTTATATGGAATTCAGGTTGCCTTCAGGGACTATACCTTTGTTGGGGGTTTTACCGGAAGTCCCTGGGCAGGTTTCAAGTACTTTCAACAGTTCTTTAACTACTATCAATCCGGTGATATCATCCGCAACACGGTGATTATCAGTCTTATGAAGCTGTTAATCGGCTTTCCTATGCCAATCATTCTTGCCATTCTTTTAAACGAAATACGACTAATCCGGTTCAAGAAAACCGTTCAGACACTTTCCTATTTACCCTACTTTGTATCCTGGATTGTGGTTGTCACCCTGATGCAGAGATTGCTCACGCCATACGGCGGGCCAGTGAATGATTTGCTGGGGTCGTTCGGAACTGATCCAATCCAATTCCTGAACAATCCCACCTGGTTCTATCAGATGATTGTTGGATCGGATATTTGGAAGAACATCGGCTGGAACTCCATCATATTCATGGCTGCGATTGCAGGAATTGACCAGCAGCAATATGAAGCTGCCAAGATCGATGGTGCAGGGCGTTTCCAACAGATGTGGCATGTGACCCTGCCGGGTATACGTAATGTCGCCATTATATTATTTATTCTCGCCGTGGGTAACTTGATGAGCGCGGGTTATGAGCAGCTGCTTCTCCTGAATGGACCTGCGACCGCTGGCATGGGCAGTGTTCTCGACGTGCACGCCATTAACTCGGGTATCCGGGAAGGGCGTCTGAGCTACGCGGCAGCTGTGGGGCTGTTCCAGAGTGTAATTGGGCTGATTTTGGTGCTAACGGTCAACCGGATTGCCCGCAAAGTCAGTGATGTATCCCTGTTCTAAGGAGGTGATGTGATGACACGCAAATGGTCCTTATTTTCAGTTATAAACTATACCATTCTCGCTTTGGTCGGATTCTCCATGATCTACCCGTTTATTTACATCCTGGCGTACTCGCTGAATGACGGCAAGGATTCCATGCAGGGCGCGATCTATTTCCTTCCACGACAATTTACATTGGAGAACTATGCCCAGGTATTTGATAACGCACGCATCTGGAAGGCATACCAGATCACCATCATGCGAACCGTGCTGGGTACGTTCCTTCATGTAATTCTGTGTACATTGATGGCTTACGCGCTCTCGAAGAAATCATTGCCGGGCCGTTCATTTTTCACCTTTTACATCTTCTTGCCTACGATTTTCAGTGCCGGATTCATCCCGTTCTTCATTACGCTTCAGAAGCTGCATCTGATCAATACGTTCTGGGTGTACGTCTTGCCGCTGTTATTCAACTTCATGCATATCATCATTATCCGGACCTTTCTGCAAGGAATTCCGGAAGAGCTGGAGGAATCAGCCCACATTGACGGGTATGGGGATTTTCAAATCTTCATTCGCATCATTCTGCCTCTCTCGGGACCCGTACTGGCAACCATCTCCCTCTTCATTGGGGTCGCCCACTGGAATGACTGGTTCTCGGGTGCCTACTATGTGTCCAACAAGGATCTGATTCCGGTGCAAACCCTCTTGCAGGAGATGCTGACCGAAGCGGAGTCGCTGTCCAATTCGATGCAGCGCGCAGCACAACAGGGCGGGCAGACGATTGGCAGTTCAGGCGGAGCGGGTGCGACACCCGAATCCCTGCGTATGGCTTTGCTCGTCATTACGGTCTTCCCGATCCTGTGTATCTACCCGTTCCTGCAACGATATTTCGTAAAAGGAGTGATGATCGGTTCGGTGAAAGGTTAGGTGATCCTAACCTGGAATTTGCTGAGTTTTATCAGGCTTGACCCAGATCATTCATCATCATATTTCAGGAGGCGATTGGTTTGAACCGAATTTGGTCGAAAGGCGTATCCGTATTACTCGTGTCCATCTTGGTTGGAGGATCGTTGAGCGGATGCACGGATTCATCAGGAAACGGGAATAGCGGAGAAGCAGCTGATGGTTCATACAAACTCAAAATATTGCACAACTGGAACGGTTCGGGTGGTTCGGATAACGGAATAACGCCTGTGGAAGAAGTCATCAAGGAGAAGACTGGCGTCACGCTGGATTGGGAGTATACCAAAGGCAGTGAGACCGAGAAGGTAAACCAGATATTTGCTACGCAGGATCTGCCGGATATCTATACCGGACCCGCATGGGGGGGCGAGTTGGATGGCATTATCAAGGCGGCCAAAGAAGGGCAGCTCGTCGATATTTCCGACAAATTGGGGGACTATCCTAACCTCGCGAAATCCATTGCTGAAGAAAATGTACCCCCAGCGCTTTACGAAAAAGCAATAAATGCATATGACGGCAAAAAATATTTGCTTCTGCAAAACCAGCCTTCCCAGAATGAAGATGGCATGGATTGGCTGTACGGCTTTTACGTTCGTAAAGATATCGCGGATAAGGTGGGTATAGACCCTCAATCGGTCGTAACGAAGGAGGAATTCTATAACTTCCTCAAAGCCATCAAGGATGCCAATCTGCAAGAGAACGGGCAGCCGGTCTTTCCACTGGGTGGCTTCAGCAACGGCTGGTCCGTCGGCATCGGCAATACCATGTTCAATTCGGGTGGCAGTTATGTTGACAAAGGTGACGGAACGGTAGAGCATAACTTTTTCACGAAAGGCTATGAAGAGTACACGTTATTCTATCGGAAGTTGGTTCAGGAAGGGTTAATGGACCCGGAAGCATTCACCCAGACTGACCCGATCGCCAAGGAGAAAATCAATCAGGGCCGCATCGCCATTCTGGCCGCACACTATCCGGCCATTCTGGATGCCTCCAAAGAATATGTTACTTCACATCCTGGAAGCGATTACATCCCGATCGGCCCTTTGGAGCGCGCAGATGTTGAACCGAATCGCCCTGCGGATCTGGGCATTCAGGGCAACAACGTAACAGCGATCACCAAAAACTGCAAGGGCGCATGTGTAGATGCGGCGCTGAAGTTCCTCGATTACATGGCTTCCGATGAAGGATTTATGCTGGCAAGATACGGAGTGCAGGGCGTTCATTGGGATATGAAGGAAGGTAAACCCGTTGCCAATAAGGAGTGGTTCGATAAATTTACGGCAGATCAATCGGGTAAAGTTCGCAAGAACGAAGGCATCTCCATTGGTCTGGAATCCATCACGGGGCCTGATCGAATCAATTCGGTCGCAGGCGGAGATATCTGGGCCGATCAGAAACGGCTTGATGCCATGGAACAAGCCAGAAAAATTCTGCGTCCTAATGGCATTCATGTCATTACAGCCTATAACCCGGGCGATGTGATGACCAAAGCACCGGAATGGGAGATGCTGAAGCCTTCCATGGACCGGATGGGTGATGCCTGGAAGGAAGCAATCTTTGCGAAATCGGATGAAGCGGCGTTGGGCATTATCAACGAGCTTCGCGAGCAGCTTCGAAAGACCGGATATGATCAAGCCATGCAGTTTACGAACGAAAACTTGAAAGGGAAAGACGTAGTTACCGTTCAGATGCCGAACTGATCACCTCCATATTCTTACTTTTAATTTGAAGGAGTTGCATTCATATGACGACTGAGTTTAGACCGCCTTCCGTACCTCTGGTTACTGTGGACCCTTATTTTAGCGTATGGTCAGCCACGGACCATCTGTATGAAGATCATACCCGGCATTGGACGAACAAAACGAATGGCATGGTGGGCTTGGCGGTGATCGATGGAAAGCTTCGACGATTTATGGGGAAAGTGGGATCGGAGGAGCGTACAGCTGTCCAGGAACCTGAAGTGCTGGTGCAGACCAACCTGACTGTCCAGCCCGTAACGACTCGATATACCTTTCAAGGCGAAGGAATAGAGCTTAATGTTCAGTTCACCACACCTTTATTGCTGGATGATTTGGACCTGTTATCCAGGCCGGTGACCTATTTGAATTTTCAGGTCAAATCGATCGATGGGGCCTCACACCAAGTCAAAATTTACGTAGATGTAACAGGCGAATGGTGTGTAAACACAACCGATCAGCACGTAACCTGGGAACGCCATGTGATTGAGGGGCAATGGAATGTCATGTCCATGGGCACTGTGGATCAGCCCGTATTACAGCTTGCCGGTGATGATACACGAATTGATTGGGGATATATGGTTCTCGCTGTTCCTCAATCCTCTCATATCCAGACGGCCATTCACTCAGTTACAGGCCGCGAACAGTATGTACGCTCCCGTCAATTGCCGACAGAAGATGATCATCCTCAGCCGCGAGCTGTATCGGACAACATGCCGGTTATGGCCGCCGAGATCGATCTGGGGGCTGTCCGGGACGAACCGATATCCGAATTTCTCATGCTTGCGTATGACGATATCCATGCGATTGAATATTTTCAACAGCCTTTACATGCCTATTGGAAAAGAAATGGATTAACGTTTCATGAAATGCTATTACTGGCAGCCCAACAATACGAAGAGATTCAGCAGCGCTGTGACAGCTTTAATCTTGAACTCATGGCAGAGAGTCAGGCCGCAGGCGGTGAGAAATACCGGGATATTGTGGCGCTAACCTACAGACAGGCGATTGCAGCGCATAAGCTGGTTGCCGATGAGGAGGGGAATGCTCTATTTTTCTCCAAAGAGAATTTCAGCAATGGATGTATCGCTACGGTGGATGTCAGTTACCCTTCGATCCCATTATTCCTGAGATACAACCCTGAACTGATCAAGGGCATGATGCGTCCAATTTACAAGTATGCGATGAGCCCGGATTGGACGTTTGATTTTGCTCCTCATGATGTAGGAACCTACCCTAAGGCCAACGGTCAGGTGTATGGAGAGAATAAGCTGGAATACCAGATGCCGATTGAGGAATGCGGCAATATGCTGCTGATGGCTGCGGCGGTCAGCAAATATGAGAGAGATATCGAATTTGCTCGGCAGCATTGGGAACCTCTTACGCGATGGGCAGATTATTTGCTGCACAATGGACTCGATCCTGTAAACCAGCTGTGCACGGATGACTTCGCCGGGCATCTGGCGCACAATACCAATTTATCGATCAAGGCCATATTGGGTATTGCTGCGTATTCCTACCTGTGTGAAAAGCTCGGTTTGCAGGAAGGGGCGAAGTACCTGGAGGAAGCTCGGAACATGGCTCAGGAGTGGGTGTCCATGGCAGATGCCGGGGACCATTATAAGCTGACGTTTGACAGTCCAACCAAGTCATGGAGCATGAAGTACAATCTGGTGTGGGATCATCTGCTCGACCTGTACCTGTTCCCGAAAGAGATCGCCGCCAAAGAACTTGAATATTACATGCACAAACAAAACCGCTATGGCCTGCCGCTGGATAGCCGTGAAACGTATACCAAATCCGATTGGTTGGTATGGTGTGCCTCCATGAGTTCAACGAAAGCGCAGTTTGAGTCTTTCATTTCACCGCTGTGGGATTTCATGAATGAAACTTCGTCTCGTGTTCCCGTAACGGATTGGTATGACACGATCACCGCTAAGCAGATGAATTTTCAGAATCGTTCTGTGGTTGGCGGCTTCTTTATCCAATTACTCATGCAACAGTCTACAGACTGATGGGTGTGAAGGCAGGTGGTGAATATGAAGGCAGGCGCAGAGGAAGTCTGTGATCATTTACAGCAGCTCAAGCAGCAATTTGCGAATCCGGATGCAACGTATCGTCCGCAGCCTTTCTGGTTTCTGAATCATGCGCTGGAGAAGACCGAACTGGAGAGTCAGATTCAATCCATGTATGAAGCGGGTGTCGGCGGTGTGGTTCTGCATGCCCGGCACGGAATGCTAATCCCATATCTCTCGCCGGAATTTATGGATGTGCTGGAGTTTTGCACAGCAGAATGCAAGAAACGGAATATGGTCGTCTGGCTGTACGATGAGGAGAATTGGCCGAGCGGAACCTTGGGCGGCAGACTGACACGGGAACAACCGGAATATCGCATGCGTTATTTGAGAATAGAGGAAAAGCGATATGTACGAGATGTGCCGCAGGAAAGCTTGAAGCTGGATTTTGCCTCCCATGATCACAATGAGCTGATCGCCATCCTGGCCTATCGCGCGGTTAACCTCGATGGAGAGTGGTTGCTTCATGATGAACCGGAAAATATCACACATTGTTGGGGAGAAGAGTGGAGTCCGGGTCACGCCCATGATTCTTATATTGTTCTCGCTTGCTGGTCATGTGAGATTGCCGAGGGAATCACCTTCGCTAAAGGGTATTACCTGGATACATTGAATCCGGAAGCGGTTCAGTCTTTCATTGGGATGTCTTATGAACCGTTTCTGGCATTAAAGCCCTATTACGGATCAACCATTCAAGGGGTGTTTACTGACGAGCCGGGTCTTATGATTCACGATGGCTTCTTCGGGGTGGAGGCCATCCGAACCGCCGTTCATGATGTGGAGGCTACTTTGCCGGGGCTCGTCTTCGCTTGGACTGAGGGGATGGTCGAACGATATCAGCAAGAGAACGGGTATGATTTAATCCCGCGGTTGGGGGCATTGTTGTATCCCATGACAGACGGCAGCCGATCCACAAGGCAGCAATATTATGATACGATCACCCGTTGGTATGTGGAGGGATATCATGCCGCGATTCGTTCATGGTGTGAACAATCCGGTCTGCTCTATATCGGTCATACGCTGGAGGAGCCTGTCTGGGGGCAGGCTCGATCTCAAGGCAATCAAACCCGGGTATTGCAGCAATTCCACTATGCAGGCGTGGATTATCTCACTCCCGGCATCGGGTCAAAGGCGAATCCGCATCGCATTGTGTCCGTCAAGACGGCGGCTTCTGTCGCGCAGCTGCACAGGAAGGAACGGGTGATCTGTGAAGCCTTTGGTGCAAGTGGTCATGGTTATTCCATGCGCCAGCGGCGACTTGATGCCAATTTTATGGCCTTTTTGGGAGTTAATCTGTTTATTCCGCATGCATTCTATTATTCGTTTGCCGGGTATCGGAAGACCGACTTTCCACCGACTGAATTCAAACATGCACCCCATTGGCTGCATTATCGTGCTTTTGCCGATTATATAGGGCGATTGAGTCTGCTTGGAGCAAAAGGAAAACGAACGCCGGAAGTTCTGCTGTTATCGCCTATCCATACGGTATATGAAACCATGTTCACATCAGGCGAAGCAAACATGCAGCCTTCATCAGATGTGCTGTTCTCGCTTTTGTCAGATCGCTTGCTGCGATCATCTATCGACTACGACTATGTGGATGAATGCCAGCTTCGCGAAGCGCTCCTTGTTGAAGGAGAGGGTTTGCAATTTGATGGCCATGGCCATGGATATTCGATCCTCGTTATGCCGGAAATAGAGGTGATGTCAAGGGATGTTGCAGCCAGGCTTGTATCCTTTGTTAACCAGGGCGGCACGTTAATTGCGATAGGTACGATTCCGCAGCATAGTGAATCTTTGCGGCATGATCCGGTGTTGTTGAAGGATATCCAGCAGCTGTTTGGTACCGATCCGCCGCACGGAAAATTACGTGCTGTTGGCAAGGGGCACAGCCTCTTTTATTCCATGGATGACGCTGTTCATCAAGGCGGCCAGAGTCAGCGTCTGGATCAACTCGAAGCGTTTTGTATTCAATTAGGGGAGTTGATCAGGGAACCACCGGTAATACGATGGGATTGGATTGAAGGTCAGTCTGACGATTTGATTAGCGTCGAACGCAGAATTGGAAATCTGGTGTATGTATGGTTGATGAATTGGTCAGAGCACTCCGTGACCATTAAGCTCATTTGCGATGAAAAGAAAGGTCACTTGGAAGAGTGGGAGTTGGAGAATGGAAGAGTATGCAGCATTGACGCTGAATCGTTCCTTTCGTTCGTACCCGGAGAGCTGTGTGTGCTGTCGGTAAGCCCTCAAGAGAGCTCCTCTTTTCCGCAAGAACGTACGGATCATGCGGAGTATATAGAGCAAGCGTGCCTGGGAGATAAATCTTTTTCCACGAATGTGGTAGAGGTCATTCTGGATGAGCAGTGGGGGTTCAGGACCGCAGGCCCCAACGTTCTTCTGCTAGATCAATGGCATGTCACGTTGAATGACCGACATTCCAGGATGAACGCGACCATGCCCGGGCAAGTAAATACGTATCGCACGACATTTGGCATGACGCCAAAATTGATTGAACGGCTTCAATCCCCGCGTGGTTCGGATCGTTCCGGTAAGGCGGGAGAAGAATCATGGGGCAGGGTGGAATTGCTTCTGGATGATGTAGATCAGAACATTCCATCCCATATCGGATTTTTGCAGCGTAGGCGTAATCTGGAAATATTCGTCAATGGGGTACGTCAGGAAGCGTTAAGACACTCTTCGTGGCAGGATGGTGATTATGACAGTGTAGATCTCACTCCACATTTGTTGGCTGGTGAGAATGAGCTGGAAATTCTGACGGTTTCGTTATTGGAGCCGATGCCTGCTATTTCATTCCCAGCCTTTCTGATTGGTCCGTTCGCGATAGAAAATGATACGACGTTAAATACCGATGTGGAACAATGGGGTGGATGTTGGAATACTGCTGGCTATCCTTATTATTCAGGTACGGGTGTCTACTCGCAGCAGGTGGATCTGTCTAACATAAACTTAGCTGCAAATGAGGAGCTATGGCTGGTAGCCGAAGATATAAGGGAGACAGCAAGCCTATATGTGAATGATATTGAAGCAGGTATTCGTTTATGGCCGCCTTACCAATGGAACATAACGCCATATATTCAAGAAGGATTGAATGAAATGAACTTACATGCCGCAAATACACTGGAGAATTTGTATGGAAAGTCAGCGCTGACATCAGGAATCAATGGACAGGTGAGGTTGATCCGACGTACGCGAAGAACATCACAGACGCAACATCACAACAAATCATAAAAACATTAAAAGTGCGTGCTCAAAAAGTCAGGTTTTCAGCACCGAGAAGCTTGGATGAAGCTAGGGACAGAGTAGCGGAGCTACACGTTTTTGGAGAAAACGGCTTCGGAAGCATGTGCTTGAGAACCTACGTGAGCAACGGAAGGCCCGGCTGAATTCAAGATTCGATGTCGAAATTGCTTCTCGAGTTACCTCGTGATCAAAAGTTGACTTTTTGAATTACCTCTAAAAGGAGATATGAACTTTATGATTCGTAAATTAACCTTTTTGTGTGTTGCCCTGGTCTGTACAACCGTGTTATCGGCTAGTGCATTTGCTGCCACAGATGAGTTGAAGCATACCAACTCTTTGAAGTGGCCGCAAAATCAAGCGCTTCCAACTTTCAATAAAGTAGAACGTTTGGATGTGGCGAATGTATATGAGGAATCTGGCGATATCAAATTGCTTTTGACGACGCTTGAAGGGGTAATCAATCGAGAAAAGCCGCGAATCTACATTCAACAGAATAAAGTAGACCCTTGGCTGCAGGACTTGAACGTCCCTTATAAGCAGCATGACATCGTAATGGATGTTCTCAAGAAATATGCAAAAGAGATCAAAGGCATTATCGTATATGATCCGCAGCTGCCGGACTCCATTAATGTGGCAACGACACTTGCCGGACTCAAAAATGCTGTTGTTGCCAGTCCTGAACTGGCTCAACAATTGACTTCTGCACCGTATCACCTGTCGGTAATCGAAGACTTGCAGGACAAGTTCAAGAATCGTATGGATGCATACAACTGGCAGTATGAGCATCTCTGGAGCCAGACGACTCAACGAATGTTGGTCGGATTGAGTCCAGACACCTCCATCCCGATTCCGTCCGGAAATTTTGATTCATTCCAAACGGTTGGAGTCGAGAAGGAACAGATTCGTGATGCAAGCAACAGGAAGACCTATGACTATGACTTGTCATCCTATTTGGGAAAAGAAGCGGTCTACCTCCGCTTTAATGATGCCTTTCCTCAGGATGGCTGGGGGCCTGCCGTTCATCAAGTGACGGTGAAAGCAGATGGACAGATTCTTGCGGATTTCAAAACGGGTTCTTCTGAGGAAGAAGCATTTCTCTATGACCGACATAACTCCAAATTTTTGCCTGGTAGCGATCACCGCTTCGCAGATAACGGAAACTACTTTGTATACGAATTTAAGCCTGCAGCGGACACAAAGCAACTAACCGTGACGATCGAGATGTGGAACCAATACAAGGTATCTGCGAGCAATGTTCAACCACTCTCGTCAGAAGAAAAGGAACCTTATGGCTATCTCCGCGATTATGCTGTAGCGAACAAAGCCATGGTGTTCTGGTTGTCTACCAGTGTGCCAGAAGAAAAGGCGCTATTTGAGAAGATTCTGTCTGATGTAAAACCAGGGACACCTTATCTGGGTTGGTTCGACAATGATTTTGAAGGCGAAGTTGCTGGCATAGAACTCACATCTCGTCATGGTGTCTATGTTGTTCCTTCCGACTGGTTCCATAACATGACCGTATTTTCAGGAACAAACGTAAAACAACAGCCTGCTCCCAAACCGGTAAAATCCAAGCTGGAGAACAAAATCTATGTAACCTATACCTTTGGGGAAGGTGACAACCTGCAATACGATCAGAATCATATGCGCAACCTGTGGGCTGATCCCGCTCGGGGTAAAGTGCCCATCAACTGGACTTCCAGTCCGTTACTCTACGATGCAGCGCCTGCCATTCTAAACTATTACCGTTCAACGGCGACACCAAATGATCAGCTAGTTGCAGGCCCATCCGGAGTGGGTTACTTCAATCCAAATGTCTGGCCAACAGACACATTCCCGGAGTATCTGAAACAAACCTTCTCTTATCTGAAGAAAACAAACATGTCGTACCCTTTTGTGCTCAATCGTGAACTTGGAAAAGACGTTCCGCTGAGTGATTCGATTGCAGCTGCGTATGAGAAGAACTATAAACTTCCAGGCCTGTTCCTCGCAGGCGAGGACAAAGCCAATGTTCAAATCATGAATGGCAGCCTACCGGTTTCCATTCTGCGAGGCATCTCAACGGTGCAGGATGGTAAAGATATTTTGAATCGTACCAAGACCGAATGGGATGGCAAATCTCCAACGTTTATTTCGGTTGGGATTAATGCATGGAGCATGACCCCATCGGATGTGCTGGCGATTACGGAATCTCTTGGAGCCGAGTTCCAGGTAGTTAATGCGGACGAATATTTCTCGCTGATCCGAAAAGCGTACGGCTTTTCCAAGTAAGATGTCAAAGTGAGCTTAAGGACCTTTGGGTCGTCTACAAAGCAATCGGAAGCTGGCGATTTATAGATATTCAAATATCATTCGGCCAATAAAAGACCTGCTGGATCCTTGCGGATCCGGCGGGTTTTTGGCTTGTTAATACGTTTATTATGGTAGAAACAAGAAATTATACAATTGAAACTACATAAAGAGCAGTCGGCCGCTAGGTGGTGGTCGGAATAGACTGTTACCTTAGGGTGGGCGGTCTATTTCTTTTCATGTAAGCAAGAAGCACCAAAATTAAAATACCGAAAAGGAATAGTAATGAAAGTGTGTCTTTGCCTCAATGCTTGGGTTTATGGTTATTTCGTGATTGGACTTGCTTTTTTACCCATAATGTAAATTCCAATCCAGCCTAGCAATAAGAAAATCTGAGCCAGAGCGACCAGCCACAACACTTCCGTATAACCGCCTATAATGCAAAATATAGTATTGACTAGGGGGAACCCTACGAAAGTAAACATGATAGGAAAATCTTTTTTGGGCGTGATTGAATAATTAACCTTCCGGTCCCAAAACTTTATAAAAGCTAATGCTAAAATTCCGATTGTAATTACAGAAAGTGTAATCAACATCACCCATTGCATATTAGAGGTTCTTTCGAAGAACGGCCCCATATAATTAAGGAAGTTAGATAAAGGTGAGAACATACAGGCTAATGACAGAATGGCCGCCAGAAACGGATAGATATAACCAATTGATTTACTGTAGCCTTTCTTTTTATGCCACCATTCTCCAATTAGAATAAAGACGGTCCAATATCCCGCTATATAAATCCATCCTGTAAAATTCATCACAGGTTCCCCATAGATTTGAGGCTCACCGGCTAGCGGATAATAAGTCCATCTTGCCATGAGTCCATCTGTAGTCTGAAATATCTGTTTGACAGCCACCGGGTCCAGTGAAAAGTCAAAAACCATAGCGCTCAATCCCGTAATAAATGGTTTAGTCCAGGATGGTATATTTACAGACTTTAGAACACGCAAAGTTGAATAAATGATCAGAAACTCAATAATAGGGACAGTAATCGGTATATTAAATAACATTAAAATACTCCGCCCATAGGCGTAAAAACCTTCCCCAAGCGATGAAGCAGTAATTTCAAAAACGGCTGCGTAAAAAAACACAAAACCTATAAACTGCAGTAGAACCGTTTTGGGATGTGTTTCCTTATCAAGGATATAGAAAACCATTAGAACAGCAGCAATTAAGACTATAATATCTTGAATTATCCATACAGGTACTACAGTTATATCACCCATATTTTACCTCCATTTAAGTTTAAAAATAGAATTGAACGTTCAAATAAATTATAATTTCACTGTGTTACTTAAACAACAGGCTGTTCGATTGAGATATGTTAGTTATCATACAAACTACCTTAGATTTGTTCATTATTTTAAATTGGGAGGATATTATGGCAGACAAAAAAACAGATCACAGAGTGAGATATACAAAAATGGTTATCAAAGAAAGCCTGTTGAAGCTTTTGACAGAACGGTCTATCAATAAAGTTACAGTGACCGACATTTGCAGAGAAGCAGGGATTAATCGCAACACCTTTTATACACACTACGCTAATCAGTTTGAGCTTCTTTCAACGATGGAAAATGATCTTTACGAAGACATTAAGCAAGTTGGGATGAGTTCTTCAAATCCTCAAACGCTATCTTATGAATTATGTAAGTATATAAAAGCGAATAAAACGATATGTGAGGTTCTGTTCTCAGAGCATGGCGATAAAGAATTATTAGAACGAATCCTTTATATCAGTCACGATTTAACTATTGAACGATGGAAGACGGAATTAAAATATTTTGATCCACAATTATTTGAGTCCTGGTATACGTTCACCGCTCATGGCAGTATAGCTATTATTAAAAAGTGGGTGAGTAGTGGTCTGAAGGAAAGCCCTAGTAAAATTGCAGCTTTTATTGATAAAGCTACGGAATCCGTATCTAAAGCTTTTTATTCTGAAGAATTGTAGGATTTCCCCGCTTCTCACCAAAAAGCCCGGCAGCTTTTACGCAGTATGAGTGTTGAAACTCACGCCGGCAAGGTGTGGGGTATTGTATTCGTAGGTCATATCAAAGGAATTATCCCTATCGACGAAACTGAGTTTGGAAACGGGGCACGATTGAGAGATGCTGTCGGTACGTCAATCTATTACAAAGTTCTTCAACTTGACCGTAACTCAGCAATTTTTGGTGCATCAAGCAAACAATCTATTGACCATCTTCAAGGACTGACTTGGGATCAGCTTCGAGAGAATATGGTCATTGAAGCTAAATATAGTTCATGGGACCATTGGTTTCATCCTGAATTGCATTGGTGTTCGAAGTGTATGGAGGGGGGAACATTCTTGACTGCATCAGTTTAAACTTCTGGATGAATGCGCATTTCATGATCTAAATTGAATAATACTTGCCCTAACTGTAGATCAACAATACCTTTCTTGTTGTCGAATAGACAGTTAGAACATGCATTTCAGTGCAAGTGTGGATATGCCTGGAGCTTAGAAAATTGAATGAAACGATTGAATTCCCTGAAATTTGTCCCTATGCATATGCTTTTGTTTTTTGGAAAAAACCTCTGTTAAAGGAGAAGCATTTCTATGGCTTTAATTCGTTAAGAACAAGCTCATTTAGCACCACTTCTAATCAGGGAGCTTCTGGAGTATTTCTCTGATCAGGTCGTTAAATATCAAATGAAAGTCAGTAGAAGTATTGATATGGGGGGCTTTCCTGGATTCTTGAAAAACTGATCTTGCAGTTTTGTGAGAATTTCTTCTGTGTATGGATGAAGACCGCAGGGAAGAAAAGCAAAGAAATTAGCGTACCTTCTTGGAAGGAAATTGAGAATATGAGGGATCACTCGTTTCCAGTTGTTGCTTTCAAAAATAATTTTGATGAGAGAAGCTCATCGAGCAGCATTGAATATTATCATTTACAAAACAGAGAACCGTTGTTGACTAACAAATGCAATTGTCCGAATCAACATGAAACCGCTAAATAAGATATTCAATCAATGATATCGTATATACCACAAAAAGTTTCCATGCTGAACATAGTAATCCATGTGATGATTATAAGATTCTCCAAAATGCGCAGGCCAACCAAGTGTCGAGGGACAAGTCTGGTGCTCATAAATACACCCCAGGGCATGGCCGAATTCATGCATGACGGTTCTTTCGAACTCCGATTCCTCGGTATCCTGGTCAAACCAGCCGAAATTCATGGTTGACCCCCATATTGGACAGCAGCGTATCCGTCCCTACGGCCGAGTAGGCTTTCCCTTTGTCGCGAAAGGTAATCTATATTATGAACCAAGGATCACCCGGTACCCGGATTAATTTTTGGGAAATCGGCAAATGCGCTGCAGTGGCTTAACACGTTAACAAAAAAAGCTGCTCAAGTCTTAGGTTTATCTGGCGAGCCTAATATGTACACCAGCCTGCATGGTAATATCGGTAATGACTCTGGGAAAGCATCAAGACTCTCAACATTTAAATCTTATATTAATACCTACGAAAGATATGTAGTTGATGGCGTGGAATATAATAATAAAATGGAAGCACTAAGCTGGGGCGGAACAATTGCATCTATGGTATTATTTTACCTCACATATTCCGGCCCTGCTGGATGGGTAACCATGGTTTTAAACTCTTCTAATGCATTAACTATACTAATTGGAATTACCTCATCAGCTTATGGAACCGCTTCTAGACTTACAATAACTAAAATACAGCTCAATACCAACAATATGCTATTGATCAGGTTTATGTTCAACGATGCTAATTACGGTATAAACTACAAACCGGGCTTCTAATTTTAAAAAAAGGGGGTGAGATCATTTTTCAAAGAATAGGATACGCTGTCCCCCTATTAATTATTATTATAGCAGACATCGGGTTACTCATATTTATCCTTAGAAATGGTAATGGATTATCCGAAAGCGGAATCTTTGGTATGATACTGTTCGTGTTTTGTTTATTGACTGTGCTTATTATAATCTCAATATACCGTTACTATACTTGGATTAGAGACAAAAAATTATAATAAATGTAGTAAAGACCGCCTTGGAGAATGATATGCTCCCATCATAGTAGACAGTAGAAAAAACAAAACTTCTACCTCTACCTTGATGGGAGTTTTTGTAATGTCAAAAAGAAGCCCAATTTCATATGAAATAAAGATTCAGGTTGTAAGGCGTTGCCTGCGACATGAATCCAATCCCAACCAGGAGGCAAAACAACTGGGGGTCCATAAAAACACGGTTACCGATTGGATAAGAAAATATCAAGCAGATGAAGTGGAAGGATTAAACGAATCCAAAAGTTGGAAAGTTTATTCCAAGGAGCTACGACTGGCAGCGATTCAGGATGTACTCTCCGGGAACTACTCCGTTCGAGCTGTAACCAAAAAGTATCATATATCGAGTAAAAGTGTGTTGGTGAGATGGATTTCCAAGTATACTGAGGGAAAACCAACTCGGAAAAGGATCGGATCCTCACACATGAACAAAGGACGGAAAACCACTTACGAAGAACGCATTGAAATTGTACAATATACCCTCGCTCATGATTTGAATTATCAGAAGGCAATCGAAAAATACAAGGTCTCTTACCAGCAGGTATACGCTTGGGTCCGTAAATTTAAAACCCATGGTCAGGAAGCTCTTCAAGATCATCGTGGTCGTAAAAAACCGCTAAAGGAGCTAGATGAGCAGGAACAATTAAAGCTTCGGATTAAGGAACTCGAAGCACGTAATGAGTATCTTGAAATGGAGAATGCATTTGCAAAAAAGTTGGCAGAGATCCGGCGAAGAAAACCGCGCTAACCTTCGTTCGGCATGTGGACATCTATCGAGCGATTAAGGAAATGCATGAAGAAAAAGGATATGCGGTCACAAGACTCTGTGAGCTCGCAGGGATTGCCCGATCGGCCTACTACAAGTGGCTGAAATGGACGCCATCTACCAGAGAACTCGAAAATCTTGCACTGGCTGAAGAAGTCAAACGTCGCTACGACAAACGAAGCGGGATACTTGGTTATCGCCAAATGCGTATTCAGTTGAATCGTAAGCTTAAAAAAAGCTACAACCGTAAACGGTATTATCGCATCATGCGTGCACTTGAATTAAGAGCAGTGATTCGCAAAAAACGGCCAAATTACGTGAAAGCTCCAGCCCTTCATATCGCTGAAAATGTCATGAACCGAAAATTCCAAGCGGAGGCACCCAACCAAAAGTGGTGCACGGATGTAACAGAGTTAAAGTACGGAAATGGCCGCAAGGCCTATCTGAGTGCCATTATTGACGGATATGACAACGCTGTTGTTTCATGGGTGCTCAGCCGTTCCAATAACAATGAGCTTGTCATGAATACGGTAAAGAAAGCTTACCGAAGAAACCCGGGCGCTGAGCCGCTTTTACACAGTGATAGAGGCTTTCAATATACCTCGCTCGAGTACAAGCGACTTCAAGTGAAATACAAGTTTAGGACAAGTATGTCTCGTGTAAGCCGGTGTTTGGACAACCAGCCTATTGAACGATTCTGGGGTACCTTTAAAGCAGAACGATTTTACTTGGAGAAATATGACACGTACGACGATCTCCTGCGAAGTGTACAAACCTATATGCGCTATTACAATAATTATCGATACACCGAACGACTAAATGGTTTATCCCCTAACGAATATCGACGAGCAGCTTAACGAAGAAAAAATAAATCCCCTCAGCTTGGATAACCGAGGGGATTGCACACGGATGATTTTGTTTTTTTGTCTGTCTACTTGACAGGGTGCACTTCAGAATACCAGGCGGTCTTTACTACTTAACTTCACTCAAACAACAAACCCAACGGACATTGGCGAACGCAGTATGCCTTTCTTAGTCAAGTTCCGGTTTTGACCTTCGTCCGAATCTGCGGCTTAAGCTGATGTAAAGAGAGAGTATTATCTAAGAAAATAAGAGCATATGAATACATTACATTAATAGATATCAATTACGCCAACAGGAAACGATAGCTCAAATATACAAAGAAAGCAGTTGATCCCTATGATCGGCTGCTTTTTAGTCAACTACTTGAATGTGATGGAGGGGTAATTTATAAGAATAAAAAATACTTTCATCTGATAAATACCTCTAGCTATGCGTATTTTATAATTGTTCTCCCTAAATGGTTTCCGTGTTTTATAGCTTCAATCGTTTGAGATAGTTCTTCAAGTGTAATTTCTCTCACGAGAGTACTTTGACAGATATTCCATTCATTTGCTAATTTACCCCATATATATCCGCGGTTTTCAATAGGTACATTTACAGAATCAATGCCCAAGAGGCTGATTCCTCTAAGTATAAACGGCAGTACGGTCGAGGTTAGTTTTATGCCGCCTGCATTCCCACACATACTCATACTACCACCATAAAAAATTTGGGGAATTAATATGGAAGCAATATCTCCACCTACAGTATCTAAAACAAAATCAAACTTTTGCTTATTTAGTGGCTTAATTTGCTCACCTAATGTTTCTGCGTAAACGACATCTGTAGCACCTAAAGATCTTGCCACCTCTAATTGATGTTCTTTTCTAATTAAGGCAGAAATATTTTTGTAACCGATTTTAGATAAAATTTGTAAAGCAATACTACCTACTCCACCAGTTGCACCGGTGACTAGGATTTTAGGATTTTTATTTATGTCCATACCGTTTTTCTCTAAAGCCATTATAGAAAGAGCAGCCGTAAACCCTGCGGTTCCAAAAATCATAGCCTCTTTGGGGGAGAAGTTCTCTGGCATAGGAACAATCCAAGCTGCAGGGACCCTTGCATATTCCGCAAATCCTCCTGTATGACTCATACCAACAGCAAACCCTGTAACAATGACTTCCTGTCCCACATGGTAACGACTATCTGCTGTGTGAACAATCGTTCCACTCAAATCAATTCCTGGAATCATAGGGTAATCTCTTATAACACCACCATTTTTTTGGACAGCCAACATATCCTTAAAGTTTATTGAAGAGTAAGATACCTTAATTAAAATCTCCCCATAGGAGAGACTATCCAAATTAACAATTTCCAAACTGTAACTTACTTGACCGTTATCTTCATTTACGACGATTGCCTTGAAGTTATCCATAAAATCCCCCTTAGTTCTGTAATAGAATATTTCTGTAACAGAAATGTTTTATAACAAAATCTAACATGGTATAATAGGTATTGTCAAGATGGGGGAGAGTGGGACAGAGACTATGGAACTAAATGATTGCATGAACTTTCTATTAAGTGTTAGTCAGAACAAAGTTTTTAAATATTTCAGCAAGCTTTTAGAAGAATATGGAATAACACCGTCTCAATATGGCGTGTTAAATGTTTTATGGAGAGAAGGGCAATTAACCCCAAAACAAATTGGAGAAATGTTATTTTTAGAAGCTTCAACTGTCTCGGGGGTATTGGATAAAATGCACAAGGCAGAATTAATCGAACGTTCTGCAGATCCAAAAAATCGTAGAAATGTCTTCGTGATAGCCACTCAAAAATCTTTAGAAATCAGAAATGGTGTTGAAGCAGCAACTATTAAGTTGAATCAAAAGGTGCTTCTAAACATGACTGATAATGATAAATTAGCACTAAAAAATGCATTAAATACAATAATAATGACTGAATTTTAATATTGCTGTTCAACGAGTTGTATCAATTATTAAAGGGGGGGATTTCTTAAAAGCTTTTAAAACTAGTACATATGTACAAAATACGAGTTTTGTGAAACAGTACTAATGATTTAAAAGCTGCACAGTGATTTTTACCCCTGCACAGCCAGTTCATTCTTCGAGTTAATCCCAAACTACTTCTGTTCCTGCTATAAAATCGTGAATCGCACGTCGATCCTCACGCAAACCAACCATAAAAGCACTCACAATAACTCCGATACCCAAAGTTATTATATACACAAGTCCAGCCACGACAACTCGCATCAGCATCGTACCAATTTTTGGCGGTTCGTGTGTATCGTATTGGCGGATTCGAATTCCACATATACGTTTGCCTATGGTTCGACCATACCAGTAAACTGGTAATAAAATTGAGTATATTGCACTAAGTAGTTTGGCAATCGGCTCATCCGTATCAAAGTTACCCGTAAGCACACCTGCAATAATCACTAACGGAATTGAAATAATAAGACTATCCAACACATTTGCTCCTAATCTAATCCAAAAACCTGCTTTATACAAAATGCTTTCCTCCAAACTACAATTTTAAACTAAACGGCTAATTTACTTCATGAACTCCCTTCATTAAAATATCTAACTTTATGTACACAACTCAAATAGTATAACAGAAAATTTTACCTTTTTACGATAAAACTCCTATTTCATTTACTTGCATCTTTTGTGAATTTTATAACAAACTATCGAATTAACTTGACTGCTGTTCATATTCACTACTTACTCTTACATAATCCTTTCTAATATTGTATTTAGCTTCTGAGTCTTCATGAAAACACCATAATAATTATGTAAACTAAGAAAGCTACTCAACATTTGTTAAGTAGCCTTCTGTTTGTTCTGCATCTGCCCTCTTCGCCAAATCTTATTCTCCACAAGGCCATAGACTAAACCGGCGATGGCAAATATCCATATCGATGTCATTCGGTTCAGATGGTATCCATTCACGAAATATGGATTGTACATGAGATCAAAAACCCACAGCCCGCCCCATCCAAACCCAATCATATAGATGAAAGTTCTCATCATAGGAAAGCATACATATTTCCGCAGCAGCCATGAGATCGGGATAAGAATAACAATATAAAAAGCGACTAAATAGTGACCGAATCCCAGGATAAGCGACAAAATATATATCAAGCCCCCTAGATTACGTAAGCCGTAATACTCTGTCGTTGTAATATGGTACCCTTCAATCCTCTCAAGAACGATGAGTGCTGTAAAGAAGATCCCGATAAATATCAGTCCTAATACCATGTAACGTTGAACCGCGTTCACCAACATCAGATCACCCCAATGTCTAAACGCAGCCAGAACCGTTCAAGTTACATGATTTCGAACAAATTACACAATTACACATAGGCGTTATTAGGTTCTGTTAAATGTTAAAAGTTAATCCATCGTAAATTGCTCTAATCCAACGACTACTTCTGACCTTCCAGAATCATCGTACCCAGGCGGTCCATAAGCTCCATTCTCCCCATCGCTGTGTACGAATAATTGTAATTATCGACATTAGAGATTTCAGGCCCCATTCACCGTATAACATCTCAGCTGCACCTTTATCGGAATAGATGACCAGGTTGTTTGGATATGTCTCAATTACGGCAAAGGATTCACCATGTACAGCCGCCTCCAGCTTTTGTTTCCACTCTGCCGATTTCGCATCATACTTGGCCAGATATTCATCTTTCTTGCTTTCTTCTCCAAACGTATCTGCCAAGAATGTCAGGTGATCTCTCCAATCATAGTAAGAGTAAGGCAATGCAATTGTAGGTCCCATGATGCCTTCCAACCCAATGGAAGCTGACTTCAATTCATCAAAAGAACGACGCAGCCGTTCAAAACGTTGGCCCCCCATATTGTGAGCCTTAATCTCACGAATACCGCTCAGGTATTCCTGCAGCCGGCTGGCGGCTTCGTTTTTGGCTCGAACATGGTTCTCACTCAGTCGTGCCTGAATTGAATCCGTAAGCCATAACAGAGCCACACCTAAGGGAACCGCAATTCATAGCTACGGCCATTCTCCAATCCACCAACAGAAGCCCGCCAAAAGCAAGCACAGGAAGCACAATTGCACTGATTAGCTGCGACAGATTGTGAGAGATCGTATGCTCAACCTGACCATAATCACTCAAGATCAGATTCTTCAGATCCCCAGGATCATGTTTTCCGAAAAATCTTAACGACAGATGACGAATATGTTCGGCCAACTACAACCTTCCTGAGGCCGCGAGGCTGTATGGTGCCCGATAGGTCTTGTCATAGAGCGAGACATAAGCCGCATACTCCACCAGAAGCCACACAAACAAGATTATAAGCCCTATTGGACATATGACCTCGTCGCTTAACTTGAGAATGAATGGTGAAGTATTTACATTCTCGCCAAGCAAAAGAAGTGTTGTTGGAGAAAGTTTTCGTTTTTTATTGTATAGACAAATATGACTTCTTTGATCTGTCACTCCCGTAATATTTTCCATTTAGTATGGATAAATATGTGAAGGAGTTACTTACATCATTAAACTGTCGCCTATTGAATCCAACTGCTAGTATGTTATATTATAGTTTAAAATGCTATAACATACAAAAAGGAGTGATGCAATGCAATCGCCAGTATTAACCATTGGAGAACGGTTAAAAGAAATACGAGCAACTAGAAATCTTACACTTGAAGATGTTTCTAAACTTACTGATGTAAGTAAGCCTATGCTTGGACAAATTGAAAGAGGACAGTCTTCACCAACGATTACAACTCTTTGGAAAATCGCAGTCGGCTTAAAAGTCCCTTTATCTTTATTATTGGAAGAGCTAGAAGATGAGTGCAGTGTGGTTGATACACGGTCCAAAGACGCTATCATTGAAAATGATGGAAAAATGAGAGCATTTCCTGTTTTTCCTTTTGACCCTACCCGTAACGTAGAAATATTTTATATCGAATTTGATCCTGGATGTCACCATCCATCTGAAAGGCACCTTGATGGTGTGGAAGAATATGTTTTTGTGGTACAAGGTATGTTAGAAATGGTAGTCAACAAAAAGAAAATTGTTTTAAAAGAAAATCAGGCACTCCGCTTTCGTGCTAATGTTTTTCATTCCTATAATAATCTCTATCAAGAACCATGTATCATTTACAACATGATTTTTTACCCAAGAACATAGGCAAGTTTCATCTATGATCTTCTAGAAAATATTTTAAAATGAGGTGTGCTGATTATGGCAATTGAAAAAGTAAAAGATTTTTTTAAACAATATGGTATGGATTCTCAAATTATCGAATTTGAAGTATCTAGTGCAACCGTGGATTTGGCTGCAACTGCATTAGGTTGTAAGCCAGAGAGAATCGCAAAAACACTTTCTTTTATAGTGAATGGACAAGCTGTTTTAGTAGTTGCTGCGGGGGATGCAAAAGTGGATAACAAAAAATTCAAAGAGTATTTCAAAACAAAAGCAAAAATGCTTTCTCCTGATGAAGCCATTGATATGGTTGGTCATGCCATTGGAGGTGTTTGTCCATTTGCTATCAAAAATGATGTTTCTGTTTATCTAGACATATCTCTAAAACGTTTCGATACAATGTATCCTGCTTGCGGGAGTAGTAATAGTGCTATTGAACTTACAATAAAACAATTAGAAAAATTCTCTAGTTATTCAGAGTGGATTGATGTATGTAAAGGATGGAATGATTGATTTATAGTAGTTCTACATGGGGTAGCGCCAACATTTTGACTGTTTTATACGCTAAGTATTAACGAACATTTGCTTAAAATAGGAAAAATTCGCTGTCTTTGCTCCCTAACGTCCTTAGCGTATATTTGGTTAAAATGTTGGCTGTACCCTCAATCAACTATGGAAAGCTTTCCAGAACGAACCTTCTGTATTAATGATATCCTTGATCTGAACAAACGGAATTGTAAACGTTGGAAACCCTGCTGCATAGGGTGCGATATCATATGGGTTGAAGTAGAGATGCAGAGCATCCGCTGTGACAAAAAACGGCTGATCCGCACTAATCCCCGTATAGGTGTCCGGAAATACATACGAGTATTGAGGATCATTTTTGATCTGATCCCCCACAATCTGGCTTAACACTTTTACGTAGTCACTATTCGGCTTAAATAAATCCTTCAGCTCATACAACTGACCATTCGTCAGATTAATAATCGCATAGATCATCGTAGGCATACCATGCGCCGCACCAGCCGGGTAGTTATAACCTGTGAGTTGCAGTTGCAGCAGTTGCTGCTGATAAAACGTAATATCAAAATCACCTGTATACGTATAATCCAGCTGCTGATCCGCAGGGATCGGTTTAACCTGGGAGAGTTGCTTCAACTTGGCATTCAGCGCAAGCTGCTCCGCTTGGTTCATTAATCCTTCCACATGCGGATAATATACGAGATAGTCCCTGTTCGGTTTGTACTTCTCTTCGCGGACACGGTACGGCGGATGAAGCGGAACGATTGTATTTTGCCGCCAGATGATCTGTCCGGCCCGATTCACATACGATAAGCGCTGGTCTACATAGGCCTTAATCAGATCTGGTGCCACGACCTCCAGCGTACCCGAACCTTCTACATGCGGATACCCAGCGGCAGGTCTTCCACTAAGATCCAGCAGATAGGTTTGTCTTCCATCCGATGCGGAAGCAAGGCCGTTTTTGTAATTACCTACTTCGCGATATAGGAACTCCGTAAGTCTTCTGCCATTGGTATCTGCAATCGCGTATACAGAGCCAATGTAAGGCTGTTCCGGATTAATTGCTTGCCCCAGCGCATAACGATGCTCGCCTAGTTCGCGGATGTCATTATAGGCGGGTTGAATGATAAACGATCCCTCCGTATTAATGACACCATAGTTCGATTTGTAATCCTCTGCTGTATTAACAATCGCTTGCCCGCCGCTAAAAGGAAATGCCGATGAAAACTTGGGCTGAATACGAATATTACCCCGTTCGTCGATGTACCCATATTTGCCCGAGGTTTCTTTTTGAAAAGCAAGCAGTCCATCCCCCAGTGGTCCCACATAGGCATATGGATACGTTGCGAGCCGATGTCCATTGCGATTAATGAGTGCATATTCATTGTCCTTAATCTGCACAACTGCTTTGCCATCTTGAAAATCGTTCGCCGAAGCGAACTGTGCAGGTATCACCTCATTGCCCGACGCATCCAAATAACCATACCGACTCACCGAACCATCTGCCTGACCAGGGTTTGAATCGTAAAATAACGCTCGACCGTCGTTCATATTCGAGATATACGGGTACGCCCGTTTGGTCAGGACTATACCTTGTTCATTAATCATCTTAAATCCTTGAGAATCAATTGTTATCGCCCGTTCTTCGGAAAAGGAATTGATGGAATCGTATACAGGTTGAACGACATACTGCCCCTGAAGATTAATAACACCGGCACGACTGTCCTTCACAACCACAGCCAACCCATTGGGCTGAAACGCTTGCGCGTCATTCAATACCGGCTCAAGCCGAATGTGGCCTTGTGCATCCATATACCCCCAACGCGTCCCACTCGTAGTTCGAACGGAGATTGGATATAACCACGTTGTTACCCGGGCATGGCTTATAGGTACCATCGCCTGCTTAATTTTCTTTTCGAGCTCTTGTAGTACCTCTCTGGAAGGATACGCTTCCGGGAAACTGAGTGCCTTCTGAACGGAAGCGAGTGCTGCCGGATACTGGCCGGCATGGTACTGAGCATCCGCAAGGTAATACCAGTAAAAGATATAATCAGGGTATTGCTGGGTTAGTTGCTCGTAATATTGCACCACTTTGGGATAATAGGTTGCATATACATCCGGTGCAGGAACCCATTTCCCATTCTGCCATCGGATAATCTCCACACGATAGGCTTCCCCTGTATCATGAATCCAGAGTGCAATCTCCACCTTGCCATCTCGACCATGTGGACCAGGAATATCTATAATCTCTGCATAGCTATAGTATAGATCGTCAGGCGCCAGATCTTTGAGCCCGGATTCCGTCCAGTCATATACGGCAAGCTTAGACCAAATAGAACCAATCCGCCAACCGATAATGAGATTATTCCTTGCCGTTGAAGTTACAGGGGCTCCAGTCATTAAAGTCACCCCGTACCCCAATCCCTTGATTAGTGCCATCTTGATCCAGTGTCCTTGAACAAATTTCAGAATGAGCAGGTACAGCTCACCATTCAACTGGTAGACTGCAGCAATCTCTGGCATACCATCACCGGTAAGATCTGCCGCGTAGATCGCTGGATGTTGAACAGGTTTATCAATAGTGACGACCGTTGCACCAGCCGGGATATGTTGATTCACAATTTGCGTTAACAGCGGTTCGCTCATGGACATCTCAGTTTCCTCCCTTATGACCGCATTCGCCTAATGGTATGCTTCATAAATCGGGATATGACATGTAATTCATTTTATATAAGTTGAACTAAAGAATACTCACACTTACCACTCTTATGACAGAACAAACTTCCGATCGCATTTACCCCCCCGATTCTTTGATTCACTTTTCATATTATCTATCTTGCAAAGTTACTTTCTCCCCATTGAGTAGCAGATAGCTCACATCATTCACCGGAATGGTCTTAGGGGATATCCACTTAATGAGATCCTGATCCAGCTGGAGGAAACCAGATTTGCCAGTCAACTTGGTACCATCCTTCAGGTGAACTTCAATACTCAGATTCTCCATGCGAATCTTGCTCCGAGCCTCACCTGTAAGTGTGACGCCAACTGCGGAAAGGGTTACATTTGCCTGTGAGGCTCCATTTGCATCAAGCTGAACGTTTCCTGTTTTACTCAAACCATTTTGACTCAAGTTAAAGGTCGTTTTCCAATTCCCTTGAACAACTTCACTAATACTCGTAAAGCTGCCTTGAAGTCTCAGCTTATCTAATTCGTCAACAGCAGACAGATCATACACAAACTCCTCATAATCTCCTCCATACCCGACCCCATCTTTCATATAATGTCCATAGCTAACGGAATATTCAGGTATATCGAGCTTTCGACCTTGCTCATCCGTGAAGTAGAAATATCCATGATTATACTCGCCAATCTCATTATCCGGATTAATCTGAATGTGTAACTTGCCATCCACAAAACCCATATTGGAAATATGCATCCAATCAATACCGGAAACGGGGACATTCGTTACATCTTGATGCAGTACCGGAATTGGATCATTTTCCATATGAATATCGGTTTTACCTCCCAAGCCACTTATACGATCTTGATCCACGATATCGTAGTTATTGTTTTGCTTTTCTTGGAACAACTTCTCCCAGTCCACTTGTACGTTGTAACCATCTCGAAGAGATGTACCTGACATTAGCGTATTAATCTGAACGGTAATCCGATTTTTGCTGACTTTTCCTTGAATGAGGAATCGAACAATAGCCGTTTTATTAGCTTCATCATAATGAATAATTTGAGCGTTGTTTGCATTACCTCCGGTGACCCTGTAATCATATACATCCAGCGTCTCGTCAATACGTTGACCCGTCAGATCTGACAAAGAAACATAGATTTCCGTTGTATCTCCGTCCCTGACAGCACCTATAACCTCCATTCGAATCCCTTGATCTTCACTCACCTGATGAACAGACTGAAGAATGCCAATCCGATCTGCACCTAGAAAATGAAGAATAGAAGGCAGGTCAATGATGCCCATGGATGCAGCTGCCCCTGTAACAAGACATAACGATAACGCAGCGGTTACAGGAATATAGATGGCTTTGCGATACCTTTTTCTTTTATTCATGGACTTCTTGGTCTGTGCGGATGGAGCGGATGGATATAATACAGGTGGATAAAATGATGAATCTGATCTCGTAATGGTCGGTGGTTCATTCAGCGCCAATTTATCATAGAACAACTTTTTAATATTAAAGAGGTTCTGCTCAGTGAATTCTTTGTCGGATTTTCGCATTTGATCGCCTCCTTTATTTCCTGTTCATCCACCATGTCCTCAATCGTTGCCTGGAGCGATAAAGCTTGTTATGGACTTGCCTAACGTGTAGGGACAACGCTTCCGATATCTCATGGGGTCTCTGTCCTTCGTAAAACCGACGTTTCATAATCTCCCGTTCCGGTTCTGGAAAAGAGTCAATCATTTGATTAAGTTCCGTATACGTCTCTTTACTAATCATCTGAACCAACAAATCATCCGTTTGCACCGAATGAATCTCCTCTTCATATGTAAGTTCAAATCTTCGATTAAGTTTCCGGTAGCGATCAATCGCTTTATGTTTTGTGATTGTTGCAAGGTAATTTTTCAAGCTACTTCGCCCAGATTGGAATGCATCCGGATTCTGCCAAAAAGCAAAAAATGTATCTGCTACGCATTCTTCAATCTCTTCTGCCGATGCACGATGTAGGATGGAATAAGCAATCTTCCATAACAAACCTGCGTAGTGGTTCATCACCCATTCCATGGCTTCAGGATCACGATTCACTACGGCCTTCCGTATCTGTTCTTCTTCCACGATTATGTATCCCTCCCTTCCATGCTCATATCACGAATGCTCGTGTTGATCCGTGCTTCCTACCTATATTCGTTTGGCAAATGACTTTTACTTACTCCACGATAAAAAAAGATTTGCAGTGACCTAGAGGTCTTCTGCAAATCTTCTATATTCTATACTATATCTTATTTATTACATCATATCGCTTCATGTGCCTTCGCTTGGAATACTAACCAATATTACGCCTCTTCTTGCACACTGAGCTGTACATATTGGGTGAGACGACAATACTGAAATAACAGCAACTCTTCATTACCTTGTCCAAGAGCCACGCTACGCCCTTCCTTGATGAGGTGATTCAACAACTCATACAGGAAACTCATCTGCAACCGCGAGGATTCCGCTGCGAGCTGCTCAAGCACCTCAATATCCCGGATCGTAAACTGGGATAACCCGCGCAGCAGCAACTCTTCTGACCAGCCGTTAATTCTCTGCATGAACTGATTATATTCTTCCAAGTCTGCCCATCCTCCCATTACCGATATCCAGTTTCAGACTGAGCACCGTTTGACCCTTCAGGAAACTGATTGGGCTAATCCGTTTGGGTTCCACACGCACAAAGGCATAGAAGTATTCAAGCGATTGGGAACCATATCCTGACTCCAGTCTTTGGATCATCGCCTGCCAGTCCGATGAATACGGGAGAGTGAGTGCCAGTCTTTCCCCTTCGGTATTCTCAACTGTCAGGACAAGCTCCTGCGTTTGTTTGACAAAGTTATGGTCCACAATTCGAGCAACTTTGATCACAGCCAATCGTTCTTTGGGAGCAGCAAACAAGTCGAACGATCGCGATTCCTCTTGAAGTACAGAGTTTACATCTTGCATGGTTTTGCCCAGATTCAACGTTTCCACACCCGTTCGTGGCAAAATCGCAAGTTTGGCACCTTCCCCGGAAGAGATCCGGCGTTCTTCATTCACTTTAACGGAATGGAATTGAACTTCTTCGCCCACGAACTGGCGAAAGGTCAGATTAGGCAGCCATGGTGTGAATGCACCATAATGCTCTGTATATGAGAACTCCTGATCATCATAATATACAGCACGTACATCGCTATAGGTGTAGATTTCCTCATCATCGAAGCAATAGAAGTAATAGGTGATTCCACGGAAACCGGATCGTGTCTCCCACGCATCAGCTCCCAGTCCATACAGGTGAAGTGAAGGAACCGTAAAGTATTTACTTCGAAAACTGCCAATGAGCTGACTCTGCTGAATGACAGACACCTTTTCTTCTTCAAGAACCCGGAGTGCAAGATACAGCTTACTTATCCGATCCAACATGGATTGCATGGAGAAACGTATATGTCTGTTAAAAAATAACTGTAGTTCCCCTTGAATCCCTCGCAAATTGCGTTCTATGTCAGGCAGGTTGCCACTATGAGCTGCAATTGCCAAAGTCTCCAGTTGTGCCATGTAGGACTGAGGAAGGCGGGCCAGTCCCGTCTTCAACAATCCTGCGAGCATCATGCGACATTCCTGCACCGTCTGCAGAGAGAACTTGGCTTCGTACACCCTTCCACTTAATGCATCCGTATCATCCAGCCCTTTTAGTGAACGATATCGTAGCAAAGCTTCAAGCTTGGCCATTTTCCCGGCTGTCTGCGGCAACTTGCAAAGAGCTTTCGCAAGACTGGCTTCCTCGGTAAAAGACACCTCCATATCCTGACTTGTCAGCTGTACCGTAAGAAGTGAATCTACGATGATCTTCACCTCTTCAGGGTACCTTAGGCGGAATACAACTTCCTCCAACATGGAAGCGCTATATGGTTTAATTAACACGCTAAGGTCAGACTCCGTCATCCAGTGAAAGCGAGACTCCATTTCAAGAGATGGCGAATGCGAAACTACGTTTGAATCATCCCTATTTGATGCGGAGTTTGATACTGATTCTGTTACTGATACGTCTTTTGATGCGTCCAACGAATCGTTATCCGAAATCCCTGAGTCTTTATCCAGCACATGGTTTTCATCTGCACTCATCGAATCCTCTAACGAAAGTTCCCGTTGATCATATAGAATTGCAATCAGCACATGCTTGCAGATATGCTCTGACGGACAGGAACAATTCCAATGATCCAGCGTATTTTCAAGCGTACATTGTGTCCCGTCACTGAGCTGACAACTCACAGATGATTCATTCCATTTGTACGTTACACTTACACCATTGTCCAACTCTTTCAAAGACCTTTTGTACAACCCTTTGTTGGCATACCGAATCAGATAATCCTCTGTACACAGCTTCGAAAAACTTCGGAATTTCTCTTTGAATCCACTCACGTCATCAACGCCCCGTTGCTCTCAATATATCGTAGATCGTTTCACTGAATACTCGACCTGGAACGTTGCCCAGAGCAATCGGTTTGTTGTCCCCATAGTAATAATATTGCTTGTTATTCGGTTTGAAGAAATGAAGGGATTCCAGGGTAATGTCATCCAATCCCTCGTAATACGTGATGCTCGTACCGCTGAATTGTAATTCTGCAACAAGATCTCCGTACTCTTTATAAAATTCATGATACCAGCCGCCGTCCTGTGCCGGCCCTTTGATCCAGCCATATTTCTCCAGTGCTTTGGGGAAAGCCGTTGGTGAGAAATCAGACTCAGGCAGATGATCGTATTCATTCTTCGTTTTATCCTCATCTTCCGGCTGGTGAATCTCACGATTCAGTTGCTCAAATGGCTGCTTGATCTCATAATCCTCCAACTGCGTTGTCCAACCTTCAAGCGTTACCTGATCCAGTTCCAACGGATGTATAAGTCCCACCTGCGCACCCGAAGGCAGATCAACCTCGTCTTCATCCACGGAATTGAATGTGCCGTCCTCCATATAACGGAAGGTGCTGATCAGTGCGCCATCCTCATACGTTCCCCAGATCAGACCAACAGCAAATTTTTGCATAATGACATTTTGTACAAACAAGGCTTTCCACTCATCGGCAGACCACAGACGTTGTTTGGATAATGATTCTTCCAGACGCTGCGCCTGAATGTTAACCATGGATTTGAGATCTTTTTTCAGCTGTGTGAAACGTGCCTTGGACTGTGCTGCCAGATCAGCATCATCTTTCTGTGCAGGAGCAGGCAGACTCTTCACGGATTTGCCCGTTTCTTCATTGAGAACAACCACTTGCAAGTCTCCATTGACCTTAACCAGGAAGGAGCGCTCTCCGTAACTCAGCTGCATGGTTCCTTTTTCATCAAAACCCAGTGTAGTGACAAGTCGATCTTCCAGTTGTTCCGAGGTAAGTCCCATATTATCGGCTGCAAGCTGCAATGCTTCTTCTGCTGCACCTTTCACCTGACGGTTCTTCACGCCACGTTTGATTTTGTCAATCGCCATAAGAGCGGATGGATCTTTCAGATAAGCAAGCACTTTCACAGCATCTGCTGCAATCGCCCCACGACTGTTTTCTGTCCATTCCTTAATTTGCGGAGTCAGAATATTTACAATCTGAATATCGCCAAAAAGTGCTGAAACATACATCACCCACTTTTCTTTCGCGGGGGCACCTTCCTGAATCCAGACCTGAAGCAATTCACTTGCAAAACGAACGAGTGATGCCTCACTTACGTAGTCCCGTAATTCATTTAATCTTTCATTGGGTCCTGACGTGTGATCCAGCGATTGCACCATAACATATAGCTTAATTCGGTCATCTAACGGCTGATTGTCCTCTGTTCGCATCAGGGAAGGGAGATCTTTCAGGGACAACCAACTTAGTCTGGACAGCTTTTTGTTATCTGCCTGATCAGCAAGCGCAGCATGAGCATACTCCGGGCTCAGATCTGCGGTATTGAGCAGAATTTGAATCAAGTTCTTCCAGTCCGCTGCCTTCTCTTTCTTCAAAAGCTCACCGTACAGCTCCTTGCTATTTTCCAGACTGCGGATTGCGGTCAGAGCCATCTCTTTGATTCCCGCTTTTTTCTCCGAGAGGTATACGAGCGTATACAAGTCCTGATCAGGAATCCGGTTGAATTCGGCTAAAGCCACGCCGCTCGCCTTCTTGGACGAATCCTGTAGTCCAGCACGAATCGCTTCGGCCAATATTTTCTTCGATAACTCATCACGCTGTTCAAAGGTAATCTCCAGAATTAGAATGCGCGTATCCGTTGGCAGTTTCTTGTACTGTGTCAGTGCATAGTCCAGATTCTGCTGAATGATTCGGCGGTATTCGTCATGTGGCATGGATTTGTATCTATAGTC
Source organism: Paenibacillus sp. 37 (assembly GCF_008386395.1). Taxonomy (NCBI): domain Bacteria; kingdom Bacillati; phylum Bacillota; class Bacilli; order Caryophanales; family Paenibacillaceae; genus Paenibacillus; species Paenibacillus sp. 37. The sequence goes on from NZ_CP043761.1 coordinate 3,952,608, forward strand.
GGTCATACCATTAAGTGAGATCAGGCTGGTTAGCAATTTCTCACGTTTCACTTCAGGATCTTGCCCATAACGTTGAAGAAGCTGCTCTCCACTAAACGCGTATGAATTGTACATGTCTGAGACGATATCCAGCGTCCAATCAGGATGAGTGGTCAGGATTGCGAACCTGCGCATCGCCTCTGAGTCCAAGGGCAGAAAACTAATACTAATGAGGTTGTGAACACGCTTCTTATCCCGATTCAGTTGATTAAACAACCCGCGACTATTCGGGTCCTCCCAATATTCTTCAAGGGTGTTTTCCCCACTTAAATATCTTGCAATCGCAATTCCTTGACGTCCCCCGTCCAAAGGATGCCGCAGAGCGTTGAATACCGCTTGCTCCACTGACTCCTCCGCATTAGGCAATGCCAATCCTTGATCCTCCATGAATTTCTGAATGCAAAGTTTGAGGAATGGCGGTTTGATCATCTCGTATGCTCGAATCGCTTGTTCAGGACGATTTGCGATCGCGGATTGTAGCATGTTCCAGGATACCGTGTACGAATTAAGCTCGTCCCGCAACATTTCAACTAACTGATAAGGCTCATCCAGAGGCACAAGTCCAGCAAGCAGATCATTTGGACTCTTTGCTCTCGGGTCCATACTTAGCAGGTAACTGCGAACTTCAAGTGGATAAATCTCATGTAACTGATGCAGGGTGTGAAGCAAAACATGCCCAATCTCACTATTTGCATCAAGAAAACGTTGTTTACCTCCACTAATGTTAATCAGGTACAACAAGGCACTGCTCACCAGTACCATCGTTTGATGGAATACAGCGTGTGAACATTGCTCTTTTGGAGAGAAAGACGTATTGGGATATAGCTCCGCTATGAGCTGATTACGCTTTTGCTTGAGGAATTCATCCTTCAATTCTTGGGAAGATCCGTTATGCTTCCCTTGAATATTACTGACCACTACAGGTTCAATCAACGTATGTAGCTCTTCCCGCAACTTATCTGGATCATTAGCCATCACATGTTGAAACAACGCTGGCAACGATTGAGCAGAAGATTCAACCTCTGCATGAGAAGGGGTATTACTTAGCTTCGAATATAGCTGCAGGAGCATTAATGCATTAATGACATCCCGATAATTCCCCTGACTGTCCGCTTTTTTGGAATCAAAAAGCCACTGGGCACGTTTTAATTTACTCTTCAATTCAGCCAGAATTTCGTTCTCGCCCGCAAACTGTTTGATCTTCTCCAACCGGGCCAACAACCCGCCCATGCGATCAGAACTTTTGCTCTTCCCGCTTAAGCCGTAGGCTTCTGAATCATTTCCCATACAGATGGTAAAGGCATCCGTTCTCCATGTATTTCGTTTGGAATAAGTCGATTCCAGATATATCACAATAGCCCCGGCACGGTAAAAGATGTCGCCGTCCTCTTTTTTGGCGAGCTTCATGAGCAGATCAATCGTCTGATACACATAATGACTCGAATTTCCCAACATATCCGGGAACTTGTCTGATGTTCCCAAGACATAATCAATAATTTCGGAGCTTCGATCTGTTTTTAATGAATACTCGTTTGAACAAGTTACTGCGAATTTCTCCACCAATGTTTCTACTGCACGGTCTGTGGTAAGCATTACACATTCCTCCTCAAATTTAAGTGATGATCTCGCCAATCCAATCCGCAAGCTCGTTTGGGGTAATTGCGGCTACATGTGCGCCCATATTGGTCAACGTCTGTGCTGCATGTTGGTTATAGACTGAATCCCCGTTAAAATCGAGTGCGGTGAGAACCAGCAATTTGCATCCTGCATCGATGATATCTTTACACGCTTTGTACATCTGCGCGATTGGATAGCCTTCCTCCAGATCGCTGACAAGAATAAAGATCGTTTTGCCTGGATTATCGATTAACGTCTCTCCGTAACGCAACGCTTTGGTAATATGTGTCCCCCCGCCGAGCTGTACATTCATGAGCACGTCTACCGGGTCCTCCAGCCTGTCGCTCAGGTCAACCACCTGTGTATCAAAAATGAATAATTTCGTGCGCAGCGCATTCAAGCGATAAAAGATGCTGGCCATCACCGAACTGTAGATGACTGAATCGAGCATACTGCCGCTTTCGTCCACACCAATAATAATGTTCCACTTGTTATGCGGCTGTATATTCCCGTCGAAATAGAGACGATCAATCACAAATCTGCGCTTATTTTTATCATAATTTTTCAAATTTTTGGTGATGGTTCGTTTGAAATTCAGATTGCGCAAGGAACGTACCGAACTGGAGGTATAACGACTGCGCTTGCCCATGATACTGGCTCGAGTCTGAGATTCCAGCTTGCTGCGGAGTTCTTCAACCACGGTTCGAACGATATCCTTGGCGCTCTTTAACACCTCACCTTTCATCCGTCCTTTGAACTGCATAATGTTCTTGAGCAGATTCATGTTGGGTTCAAGGGATTCAAGCAACTTTTTGTCCGTTAACAATTCTGTCAGCCCATAACGATCAAGCGCCTGTTTCTCCAATATTTCGACCGTTGGTTTGGGGAATAGATCCCTGACCTTGTGCAGCCATTTCGGTACAGTCAGGTTAGACGCACCGCGTCCTCCCTCTTTTCGATAACCTTGTTCTTCACCGTATTCACGGTTATAGAGATACCCCAGAATCTCATCGATTTCCGTATATTGAAATTCAGCCGAAGTATATTGGTCTGTATTACACAACCCTTCTTCAGCGGATTCACCGAGAATCAGACGCCATCGATTTAAGGTTTCAGCAGAATGTTGATCCCCTCGGTTGCTTCCATCCGGATTGGAACTTTCATTGATTTCTCTGGTTTCGTCCGTGCTCCGATTCGCTTCATTCATATTAGCTTCCATGCGGTAAACTCCTTTCGAAGCGCTTCATCCCACGTCTTGGACTGAATCAGCATCTGTTCATCGACTGCTGCCCTCAACATTTCCTCTGGCTCAACCTGATGCAGACTCGCCACCCGTTCAGCAATCAAGCCTGTCTCCATTGGTGTAAAGTAGGTGAATGCCAACCGCAATTCCGGTACCATACTGATGAAGTCGTCGTATGAGAGCTGTTCAATCAGATAATTCAACTCAGACAAGAGCTGATCCTCATATAAAAAAGCATCACGTGCTACAGTGAATACTCCCTGTAAAAAAAGTGCCGTTTGACGGGTCTGATCCGGTGTACCATGGATATAACCGCGAGCACGATCAACAATCTCATCTCTGGTCCTGTCGCCGAGCCCTGAGGAAATAGCCACACACACACCCTCCAGCTGAGCCGGAAGCTGGTGATCCGACAGAAGCTCATTTAGATGTATTCGGAATGTCTCATCCTGAAAATGCGCCTCTGATGACTCCGCGAGCATGGCTAGTAACTTCAATCCCTGAATAATGGCTTCATGCTCATCCGGGTTGGCTCTGGAGAGCTGTAACAGCTTGTCTACGGCATTCCTGTAAGCCTCAGATACCAGCTCAGGGAGTTGTTGCTCGTCAGATAATCCCAGTAGCCTGCGGTGCTGATGAATTCGGTTCAAGACATGCAGACTGTTACATAAGGAAAGGAAGTTCCCATCGGTTCTCAGCGCCGAGCGCACCTGTTCATAAAGCTTCATCGCTGTGTCCTGAAGTCCCATGAGCAACGCTTGAAGCATGAGTCGGGCAAGTTCACCGCTATGATGATCCGGTATGTCTTGCATCTGTTCTTCCATTTTGCGTGTGGCTGCTCCAGCAAGTGTTCCGCCATAAAGAGAGTTTTCTATCAATCTGGCTTCAATACGGGATGAGTACATATAAACCCAGGTTTCGCGCACGAGATTCATGTCCCGTTCTGCGATCCAGTCCGGCCCCGATTGCCGTTTCGCAAATTCCGGAACCAGATAGGTAATGCATTGAATCAATTGGCTTATCTGACGGTGCTCCGGTTTCGCATATAGATCCAGCACTTTCTTGTGTTGTCCTGTTGTGCGGATCTGCAGTTTGTGTCCTGTACAACGGACTTTGAAGTCCTCCACGATGGGAATACTGAATGAATTGGGAGCTACGCTTCCAATGACGTCTCCTGTCAATAACTGCTGAAGCTCTTGCAGCGGTTTATCGGTCGCTAGGGTAAGTTCCCCCTTCACAAAGGAAGAGAGTGCTGCATCCATCAACTCATAGACGCCGCCTTCCCTTTTTCCTCGAAGCCCGGCAAGACCCTGAATCATGCTGTATGCCTCAATTGCATCACTGGTTGATACATGTTCGTGACCGTCCCGTAATTTGCGCATCAGCCGAGATAACAAGTCCAGAGCCGTTAGATTGTACGGTGTACTCTTCTTGCGAAGCAGCTGGTTCCAGATCTGATCGTAATAATTCACATATGGCATGCCGCTTGCATATCCATTAAGCCGATCCACTTCAGCAAAAGTATAGACCATCGGATACATCTGTTGGTGAACCGCACTTTGTTGAGACGTACCTGGTTTACCTTGCCCATCCGAACGTTGGTCTGCATGCTGTTTATCCATCTCTGGCTTTTCCAATTCTGTTTCATGTTCCTCTGACATCAACAGTCCATACGTATGAAATCCACCGGTAATGACAAGCACACGATCATGCTCTTGCACCGCTTGATTAATACGTTGTTTCATATGTGCTTCTCTTATCAGATCACCTGAAGACTGTAATCGTTCCGTGGCATAACACATTCGGGATAAAGTACAATATGTGAATACATCCTGCACGAATGCCTCAGTAGACTTCTCCAGGCCACCAATCTCAAACACCTTTTCCCACAATTCATCAAAACTGCGACAGTTTGTTTTTTGACACAACCGGTTAATGAAATCAGACCCCGCAAGCAAGGTTTCGTCCTGGATGGAGATCTCCTTTTGTTCTGTCTGCCCGGATTTGGATGCACGAGTGGAGAAGTGTTGATAGTCCAGATCAATAAACTTCGCCGGAATGTCCAGCCGTTTTGCTTCTTTCAAAGCTACATATTCAGGCGAATAACGAAGCATCGGATAATAACAGGCTTCTCTCTGCAACTCACTCTCATAGGTGTAGTACAGACTGACAGGAGGCAAGGTTGCCTCATCACTCAGAACCGAAATTAATGGATTACCGCTCTCTGGTCCTTCGATTAGAATGATATCCGGCTTGTACTCTTCGATTAATCGTAATAAGTGATATGAACATGCAGGGCTATGGTGTCGTATTGGGTAATAGACCGTATGATTACTCAGGTTATAGACATGGGACTTGAACAAGGATTGTAACTGATCAACATCAGGGTCCAGAACTGCTGTTAACCGATCCATTTTCTCTCCTCATAATAGTCCTTCCACATTCTCTCTTCCCTGGAACGCTCTTTAACAACCTTGGAGAAGTAGGTTTTGAGAATGGACAGATCCTTGTCGTTTTCCTTCGCAATGGTCCCGAGCATGTTCTGCACTAACCGATCCAGCGCAATAGCCTTATCTTCGTAGTAATAGGAAGTCATCGCACTCTGGACATAGACAGACACCGCTTCCGCCGTACTCATGGAGGCTTGAGGTGTATCAAGCTTATAACCTTCCCGTGTCATACCGGTGCGCAGTTCCATAAATGTTGTAGCCAGCAATTCAACCACATCCGGGTTAATTTCAATATCAATTCCACTATGTAATAACAGGCTTCGTGCCTGGGATTCAATAATTTTGGCTTCCATTTTCACGTTATGAATGGGCTTGATCGTTTCGAAATTGAACCGCCGTTTCAAGGCACCACTCATCTCGTTTACACCTTTATCCCGAATATTGGCTGTAGCAATAACGTTAAATCCCGGCTGGGCAAACAGTACACCGCCATCCAGTTCAGGAATGCTCATGACCTTGTCACTGAGAATACTAATCAGACTATCCTGCGCTTCGGCGGGACAACGTGTAATCTCTTCAAAACGGGTAAGAATGCCTTTCTTCATTCCGTTATATAACGGTGATGGCACAAGTGCCGCTTCCGAAGGGCCTTTATCAAGCAACATGGCGTAATTCCAGGAATACTTGATCATATCTTCCGTCGTGCCTGCCGTACCCTGAATCGTATTCAGGCTGGTTCCGGAGATTGCTGCGGTCAGCAGTTCGCTAAGCATGGTCTTGGCTGTCCCGGGTTCTCCCACGAGCATTAATCCTCGATTGCCTGCCAGAGTAACCACTGCACGTTCAATTAACACGTCATTGCCATAGAATTTGCGGGTAATCGGGATCTCTTCTCCATTCAATAATGCAGGCTTATCCCTGCCTATAATAAAATCGCGCACATAGGCGGGAGATAACAGCCAGTTCGGGGGGCGTTTCCCCTGATCTTCCTCTCGCAGCGCGCGTAATTCAACCTCGTATAATGTCTCGGCGGGTGGCTTAAGCATCTCCATCGTCAAGGTGTCTCCTCTCACTTAAACAGATCGTATGTTCTTATTCCTATTATTTTATCACAGCCCTCGAACAACTACCCCGTAAAACGATAAAAATGGTTGAAACGTCCTTCTTATCAGCACTCTCCCTATGTCCATGGACATAGCCTCTAGCGCAAATATGCAGGTGAAATATCCTTACAACCGTGCCAACACACTGGTTTCGGATCTTAATCAGCATGCTTATTACCCATGTAAACGCATTGTAGGCCATATGACCTCAGGATTCATTACACTTTCGATCATGTGTTTCAACCAAATGAAGCTGAATATCACAAAGAAAACACAGGCCATTAGCAGCCTGTGTCTTCTATATGTTCAAATTTCACCCAACATCTATAAATTTTAATCGAAACTAATCAATCTCTCAGAATTCCCTACTTACATTCTACGCCCGCATGAAGCGGAATACAGCTCGTACCACTCATATCGGGTAAGCTCAATATTCGTTGCATCACGACAGGCCAGAATACGTTCTGGTCGAATCGAACCAATGACAGGTTGTATCCCTGCTGGATGCTTCATTAACCAAGCCAGTACAATAGACTCCGGTGTCACCCCACGCTCCTTGGCCATTCGATCAACCAGTTGAGCCGTATGCTCAATCTCCGCGCGCTGTCCCTCAACTACCCTGCCAGTAAATCGCCCCTGAGCAAGGGGACCCCAAGCTTGCAGTTGAATATGCTCTGCCTGACAATATTCCATCGTGCCATAGGGAAACACGTTGTCTCTGGCTTGGGGCCGATTAACTGTCACACCGGCTTCTACGAATCCGATTTTATCCAGACTCATCTCCAACTGGTTCACAATCAGGGGTACTTTACTATGAAGCTGAAGAAGGCGAATCTGTTCAGAACCCATATTGGACACACCAAAATGGCGCACTTTACCGGAATGATGCAGCTCAGCCAGTGAGTCTCCAATTTCTTGCGGATGGGCGAGCGGATCAGGACGGTGTAACAGCAAAATATCCAGATAATCGATCCCGAGCCGTTCCAGGATACCGTCCACACTCGCCAGGATATGTGCACCTGAAGTGTCATAACGCTGCGGTCCTTCATCATCACCCACAAGACGTATGCCACACTTCGACTGTATAATGATCTGTTCACGCAAACCAGGAGTTTCGGATAAAATTCGCCCCAATACATGCTCTGCCTTACCGCGTGTGTATATATCCGCCAAGTCAAAATGGTTTATGCCTATTTCGATAGCCGCTTCGACCGCTCGATGACCCTCCACGACAAGATCTGAAGTAATGGGGAGCCCGTCCCATTCGCCCCCAAAACGCATACAGCCAAGAACCATTCGACTTGCCGGAATCCGGTGTTGATGCAAAGGAAGTTGTGTGTAAGACATGTCAGCGTTCACCTCGTTTTCATTTTTACCAAGCATAATAACCAATTCTATCTACCATGTCTTCTTCCATCTTCCTCTATTTTCCTGCTCAATCATCCACTTGGACCAAAAACAAGGTTTCAAAAGCTTATGTATTGAATATATAGAGGGTGCAGGTATTATCTAGGAATATGAGAGGAGATTATGCATTTGAACCCGAATGAACCCAACGAATCCTCAAAGTCAGGAATTTTCACGAAAGAATTCACGCATAACCCTTACCCGGTGTATGAAAAGTTAAGAAAAGATGAGCCCGTTTTCCGAGTCATGTTTCCTCAAGGAGAATTCGGCTGGATGATTACCCGATACGAGGATGCAGTCCAGATTCTGAAAGATCCTCGCTTCAGCAAAGACATGGTCCGACGTTACGGCGCTGACAATCAAAGCATTTTCTCGAATAATATGTTGTTCTCCGATCCGCCAGATCATAAACGTCTTCGCGGACTGGTGCAGAAAGCGTTCACGCCCAAACTGATTGCAAACATGCGAAGCCATATTCAGCACATTGCTGATGATCTGCTGGACAACCTCCCGTCACAGGATAAAATGAATCTGATCGATGACTTTGCCTTCCCGCTGCCCATCATTGTTATTAGTGAAATTCTGGGGGTCCCTGCCCAGGATCGTGATCAATTCCGCATATGGTCCAATACGGTAATTGATGCTTCCACAGCCGAGAGCGCTGAGCTGTTTGAGCAGCATTCCAAGGAGTTTACGGATTACCTTACGGCTTGGTTCGCCAAAGTACGTCAAGACCCGGGCACAGATCTGATCAGCCAGCTCGTCATTGCAGAAGAATCCGGGCAGCAGTTAACTGAACAAGAACTGCTTGGCGTTGTCTCTTTATTAATCATTGCTGGTCATGAAACAACCGTTAATCTCATCGGCAATGGGATTCTCGCCCTGCTGGAGCACCCTGAGCAACGCGAACTGCTGATCAAGCAACCCGAGCTTATTCACAATGCTATTGAAGAGATGCTGCGTTATAACGGACCGGTGGAGTTCAGCACATCCCGGTGGGCTCTTGAAGATATTGAATTCCGTGGACAGCATATTGCTCAAGGTGAACTTGTCATCGTTGCGCTTGATTCCGCCAACCGGGATGAACAGCAGTTTAAGGATGCTGATATTTTCGATATCACACGCGAGAAGAGTTCGCATCTGGCTTTTGGCAAAGGCATTCATCTCTGCCTGGGAGCGCCGCTTGCTCGTCTGGAAGGTGAGATTGCAGTCAGCACACTTCTGAATCGTTTTCCAAATATACAGCTTCAGGCAGATGTGAATGAACTGGAATGGAGACCTGGCATGATTGTTCGTGGTGTCAAGGAAATCCCGGTTCAACTTAAATAATGGCCAAATATGAACAAATGAGAGCGAGGCACATGACATCATGGAAATGAACACCTTGGTATGGATCGTTCTGTCGCTTCTGATCCTTGTATTGTTGGTTCGAGTCACCAGCCTGCAACGCCAATTGAATGAATTGAAAAGAGATGTGGAGCGCCTGGAGAACGGTTCAACCGTCAGCGCCCGCTCCGATTTCAATTACACCTTGTCGCCCAAGGAAGCATCTCCTTCCCAATCAAACCCACCGGGTCAAACTGATCTGGATTTGGAGCTGCTTACACTTATACAACAAGGGAAAAAAATTATGGCGATCAAACGACTGCGTGAAGCCAGAGGTCTTTCGTTGAAGGAAGCCAAAGACTATGTTGATTCCCTGGATCGGTAATATACAACTCACATAACTCTCGGGGGAAGTTACTCCAGACTTTCGGCTGTTAACACAGACGCAGTAGAAATTATGGAATCTTCGTCCGAGAGTTTACTTTTCAAATGACATATGCTACTGTATTTCTATATTACTAGAAATAAGAAATAAAGACGAAAGGACGGATCATTATGCAATCAAACTCGAATGAGATTGAACAAGTCGTCAAAATTCATAAAGCACTGGGCGAGCAAACACGGTACAAAATCATTCAGATCTTATCGGGCGAAAGCAACCTGTGTCCTGCCGATCTGGAGAGCCGCCTTGTTACGGTTGCCCTATCAACTCTGTCTCATCATCTGAAACAGCTGTCCGATTGCGGCCTGCTTACATCGCAGAAGAAAGGTACTTATATCTACTACAGCCTGAACACGGAGACCGCACAAAAGTTTGTTCCCTATCTGCTAAATAAATAAAAAAAATTTGAGTTATATTTCTATATAATTAGAAATATTGAAACAACGCACGATATTTATTAGTAGAACTAGGTCACTTAAGTTTACGCTTATACCATTATTCATTATCTAGGTTGTAACATCACCGTTCGTAGATCGGTTGCATTCAGAGCATCCATGTCTTGTTCTATCGTCTTTATTTCTATATTTCTAAAAATATAATAATTATAATCAGAAAGAGGTTATGTTTCCATGTCTTCTACGCTCAAAATCTATGTTCTTGCCTTGGTCAGTTTCCTTGTAGGAACGTCCGAATATGTCATTGCCGGCATTTTGGATCGCATTGCAGATACCATGAATATCTCTTTAATCGCTGCCGGACAGCTCATTACGATTTTTTCACTCGTATATGCGCTAGGTACACCTGTCATTATTGCACTGACTTCGCGCTGGGACCGTCGCAAGCTGTTGCTATACTTCCTCGGTCTATTCGTTGCGGCTAATGTTCTTGCCTATCTGTTGCCGGGTTATGGACTGTTCGTCACAGCACGCGTGTTGATGGCTTTGGGCGCGGGCGTTGTTGTTGTCACGGCATTAACGGTCGCTTCCCAAATAGCGGCTGAGGGCAAACAAGCTAGTGCAATCGCCACAGTAATCACTGGATTTACGGCTTCCCTGATTGTTGGTGTTCCGCTCGGAAGGCTCGTTGCTGCATCTTGGGATTGGAAACTCGTTTTTGCCGGCATAGCCGTTCTTGGAATCCTCGCCATGCTGGTAATTGCGGCCGCCATTCCGCCTTCCAAAGCAGAAGCCCCTGTTCCACTGAAGAAACAACTGTCTTTGCTCAAACAGCCACGAATTGTACTGGCATTGCTGGTGACCTTTTTCTGGTTAGGTGGTTATTCCATTGCCTACACGTACATTTCACCTTATCTTGTATCCGTTTCAGGAATGAGCGAAGCACTACTCAGTTCAGCTTTACTCGCATTTGGTATAGCTAGTCTGATCGGTTCAAAAGCAGGAGGATTCGGTGCTGACCGTTTGGGTGTCAAACGAACGCTGATCACAGGCATGACATTGCATATCGTGAGTCTGGTCCTGTTGAATATAACAGCAAGCTCTCATCTCGCTGTCTTCCTTGTTCTTATTTTGTGGTCTTTTGCCGCATGGTCCTCAGGTCCAACTCAGCAATATAACCTGGTCACCATGGCTCCGGAATCCTCTGGCATTATGCTAAGCCTGAACAGTTCGGTGATGCAACTGGCGATGGCTGCCGGCGCAGGTATTGGTGGAATTGCTGTCAGCAGCGTTTCATTGTCATCCATCACCTGGATTGGCGCTGTCGGGGTTGCTGTTGCCATCATCATCGTTATAAGCTCGTATCGTTCAGCGCCTTTCAAAAGTACACAAACCAATACATCGCACAACAGTGCATGATATGAATTCGTAGTACAACAGACAAACCAAAAAGAGAGGTCACTGTATGCATACAGAGGCCTCTCTTTAAACATTTTAACGACTATTCTATTAAGGATAAGCAGAACTCTTATTGGGCCGTAACTGCACCATCGATCGGATATACTGCACCATTGATATACGGCGCTTCATCTCCAAGCAGGAAGGAAACCAGGTTAGCAATCTCTTCAGGTCTTCCCAGACGTCCGGATGGAATGCTATCAACGGTTGCCTTGAACACTTCAGGGTTGTCTTTACCGAACTGAATGACCATCGGCGTCTCAATTGTACCTGGAGCAATCGCATTTACACGAATGTTGTCCTTGCCATATTCAATTGCAGCAGTACGCGTCAAGCCAACCACGCCATGTTTGGTTGCTGCGTAAGGTGCGACTGCGGGTACACCAACAATACCAGCTGTGGAAGCCGTGTTCACAATGGAACCCCCACCTGTTTTGAGCATTTCCGTAATCACATACTTCAACCCGTAGAATACACTTCTCAGGTTAATATCAATAATCTGGTCAAACTGCTCGATCGTATGTTCAATCAACTTGATCCCAGGACCCGCAATCCCTGCATTATTAAAGAACATGTCGATTCGTCCGAACTCTTCGACTGCTTTTTTCACATAATTCTCAACTTCAGGTGCTTTACTCACATCTGCCTTTACAAAAATAGCTTTACTTCCCAGCTTCTCAATCTGCTTAACCGTTTCAAGACCTGTCTCTTCGACAAGATCCACAACAACAATGGATGCACCCTTCTCAGCCAGCTTGAGTGCTGCTGCTTGGCCCAATCCACTTCCTGCTCCAGTAATAATGGCTACTTTTCCTGCGTGACTCATGTTGATCTCCTCCATGTGTATGTGTCATCTTGTGATTGGATCGATGAATACGATATGAAACGTACTTACATGCAATGATGCAATATGTAGGACAAAAATGGCATAAAACCTTCTTGACTTTACCTATTCTAATAGACTTTCGACATAAAAACAAATCATATAATATGCATTCATACTATATCACGCGTCACATTTTCAGCATTTTTATTGAAGGAGCATACAACTATTACGCCTTGTTGCATGCTCCTCTTTTACATATACAATATCTTTTAAGTCAGTATCTCTACAACTTCAAATGGTGCATATCCGCTTATCAAAACACTTTAACGCAGCAAATTCGTTTTTGCCAATTCAATAATTTCGTCACCGCGTCCGTTGAGCACAGCTTTCATCATCCATAAGGTGAATCCTTCCGCCTGTTTGATATCAATCTTCGGAGGTAAGGACAATTCCTGACGATTCACCACCACATCAATCAACACAGGACCGTCATGCTGAAGCGCACGCTGCACAGCTCCCTCCAGTTCATCCGGATCCTCAACCCGAATACCTTCCATGCCCATGGCTTGAGCAACCATCGCAAAGTTGGGATTGACAAGCTCTGTTCCCGATTCCAGGAATCCGGCAGCTTTCATCTCCAGCTCAACAAAACCGAGTGCCCCATTATTAAACACCACAACTTTGATCGGCAGATTATGCTGTTTCAGTGTCAACAGATCACCCATCAGCATCGTAATACCACCATCACCCGACAACGAGATGACTTGTCTGCCCGGATCAGCGACCTGAGCGCCAATTGCCTGTGGCAAAGCGTTTGCCATCGTACCATGACTGAATGAACCGAGCAGCCTGCGGTTGCGGCTCATCTCGATATAACGGGCCGCCCATACTGTCGGCGTACCGACATCACAGGTGAAGATGGCATTTTCAGCTGCGGCATCACTAATGACTTTGGTCAGGTACTGCGGATGGATGGGCTTTTTACCCGGTTTTCCAACGGCCAGCTCGTCCAGATCTTTACGTACTTTCACATAACGATCCACACTTTTACGCAGATGTTTGTCACTGTGTTCCTCTGTCAGATAAGGAAGCAAGGTTTCAATGGTCGCTTTTACATCCCCACATACGCCGTAATCCAGCTTCGTGCGCCGACCCAGATGGGAAGATTGAATGTCGACCTGAAGGACTTTCGCATCTTCGGGATAGAATTGACGATATGGGAAATCCGTCCCCAGCATTAATAGTACATCACAGTCCATCATGGCATGATAACCGGATGAATACCCAATTAGACCCGTAAGACCCACGGAATAAGGGTTCTCATACTCCAAATATTCCTTGCCTCGTAGCGCAATAACCATCGGGGATTTCAAACGATCAGAGAGTTGCATAAGGGGCTCCCGAGCGCCCGCGCAGCCTGCACCGCACAATAAGGTAATTTTTTTGCCTTGATTCAGATATTCCGCCAGTTTCACAAGTTCAGGCTCAGAAGGATGTACCACTGGATTAGTCGCATGATACACGTGCTCAGGTACAGGCAGATCCGCTGCTTCAAGTCCTGCTACATCCCCCGGCAAAACAACGACGGACACACCTGAACGTGCCACTGCTGTCTGAATGGCCATCGTCAGAGAACGCGGCATCTGTTTTGCTGTTGTAATGACTTCACAATAATCGCTACATTCCTGGAACAGATACTCCGGATGGGTCGCTTGAAAATATTCACTGCCAATCTCGTCACTTGGGATATGTGCAGCAATGGCGAGTACAGGAACACGATTGCGGTGGCAATCGTACAGACCATTGATCAGATGCATATTACCAGGACCACTGCTACCTGCGCAGACAGCGATACTTCCACTGACCTGAGCGTCCGCCCCGGCAGCAAATGCAGCTACTTCTTCATGCCGTACATGAATCCACTCGATCTTCCCCGAACGACGAATGGAGTCGAGTACCGCATTCAAGGAGTCTCCAACAATGCCATATATGCGTTTGATGCCAGCGTTCAATAAGGATTCAACCAGAACGTCCGCGACTGTTTTTTTCATAATAGGTGGGTCTCCTTTAATTGCTCATTTTGATTATGTTTCCACTCGGTTAATATACCTATTCTTATACCCCAATCTTCTGAAAACCGAACCAACCCAATATGTATGTCTGGATATATGAAACAAAACCGGCCCCTTAAACCTTTATTCCAGCCACAACAAAAATGCCAAAAAATCCGTTTGTCATTTGACAAACGGATTACAGTTAAACTAGGTTTATTTGTTATTTCATGTGAATTCCCGAATCCCAAGCGTACACTAGATGGCAGGCATCACATTGCCACCACTTACCGGGATATAGGCACCCGTGATAAATGAGGACAGATCCGAAGCGAGAAAAGCTACCGCATTGGCGATTTCCTGATCTTCACCCCTGCGTTTGAGTGGTACAGTCCGCGTATATGCCTCATCATGTCCAGGCTCACTGGAGCGGTCACGTTCGCTAATTGTCCATCCAGGTGCTACCTGGTTCACGGTAATCTGATACTCGCCAACCTCCTTGGCCAGCACGCGATATACGCCATCCATTCCACGTTTACCAGCGGTGTAGGCCGATTGGTGAGCGAAGTTTTGCATCGCACATTCGGTATTAATGCCAATGAACCGCCCGGATCTGACGTTTTGCATATGTGGTATGAAAGCTTTGGCAAGATACACACTCTGCATGACACAGGATTCAAACTGGCTCAAGTAATCTTCAGGAGACTGTTCCAACACCGTTGTCCATTCATATTGAATGACCGCATTGGCAACAACGATATCCACACCGCCGAGGACAGGCTGAATTTCATCACGCATCCGAAATGCCGTATCCTGCTTGGTAATATCCCCCTGTACAATTACAGCCTTACGACCGAGTGCTTCAATCTCACCTTGAAGCTCCCGAGCCTTGGTATCATTATTTATGTAATGTAGAGCCAGATTGGCGCCACAGGTTGCCAACGTGCGGGCGATGACTCTCCCCAGTTGTCCGGTTGCGCCTGTAACCAGAGCCGTTTTTCCTGAGAGATCCAATTGCATAACAGTGAAAACCTCCTTAAATTTCATTCGATTCGAAAACGATTTCGAAAATAAGGTATTTTTGTTCATTAATTACGCATTATTCAGAGAGATATACAGCATTGTTCAATGCTGTATATGGTAGTTCAAGTTTTTTTCCTCTATGTGGAAACTATTAATTATGATGTTGAATAAGATCAATTTCCTGGAAGCGACTGACTTCCTTTTCCCAACGCTCTTCTACATATTGACGGTGAACCGGGTGATTGTTGTATGCATCATACGCAGCCTGATCCGCAAAGACCATCGAGAAGCTGTAGTCAAACTCATTCTTCTCACTTACCTGTTTCAGAACCTGAAATTGCTCTACGCCAGGAATGACAGCCAGTGCATCCGAACTTTCCTTCAAAAAGGCTTCGGCCTCCGGTGTATCTTTACCCGCGTAAAGTGTAAACGTTACCATATGTGTGATGCTGCTCATCTCTATTTCCTCCTCCAATATGTTCGTACTCGTTTCCTAGTGTACATCCGAATGTGTTGTAAGCGCAATAATTGGTTGAATTAATTTTTAATCAGATGGTTATCTCTATATAAATTGAACTAAAGAATATTTACACTGGTCACTTCGATGACAGAACAACCTTCCGATCGCTGTTATCCCCAGATTTTTTTGATTCCTTCTATAAAAGGGGTAAATTCGGGGATAGCTTATGCTTCCGATGTAGCTTTCTTGCAGAAAGCTTGTAGGCGAACGCTACGCTTCTTCAGGTTCTTTCTGTCCTCTCCGTTTTGTGTAAATGTTTAGTTCAATTTATATAGTTACAAATATTAATTAAAAATCACAAGGTTTTACCCTGAATATGTACACAAAAAAACCTCAGGACAAATCCCGAGGTTTTCTTGTAATGTATGGATAAACTTATTTGTTGATGTTGTATTTACGGTTAAATTTATCAACACGACCACCGATATCCACGTTTCTTTGTTTACCAGTGAAGAACGGGTGGGATGCGGAACTAGTGTCCACACGGATTACTGGGTAAGAGTTACCGTCTTCCCATTCCATAGTTTCGTTAGAGAACTTCGTGGAAGAACTCAGGAATTTGAAATCAGCACTTGCATCGTAAAAAATTACGAGTTGTGTCTTTGGATGGATGTCAACTTTTGGCATAATCTATTTACACTCCTTTAATATGGGTACTTCTTTAGAATCAAACTACATTTTATTATACTCTTTTTTCGGACAAAGTACCAGCAGGATTTGAGGAATAGCTAAAAAAATTATGATATCTGTGATTTTACACCTAATCAGGTGTCACGCCGTCCCTTTCTCCAGTACATTCAACATGTACTCCAAAGCCTCCAGTTCATCCCTGCCTCTTGTCTGTAATCTGACAACACTACCATATCGAATGGGTAGTAACGCCATTCCAAGCAGGCTTTTGACATCTACACGATGCTCATGCTCAGACTCCATATACGACAAAATAATATCCGAGGAAAAACGCGACGCTTGAGAAGATACCGACATCAGATCATCCCGATGAAAATCAGCGTGTATCATAAATTCATGTACTCTCACAACCTTCAGTTCCTTTCGCTAAGTACTTATTCACCAATATGGTGTGTATCCATTTATATATTAAAATCTTCATGAATTATACCATGTTATGGGAGCTTGACCCATACTTTTTTGCAAAAAAAACAAAAAAAGAGTCCTATACCGCAGGACTCTTCCAGGTTGTTCTTACATACCGTTCGGATATACCATGACCTTCAGACTGCCGCTTTTATTGTGTAATGCGCGCTCCATCGCCTGCTGTGTCTCTTCAAGTGGATAACGATCTGTAATCAAGGACATCACGTCATGCTGGCCGGAGCTCAGGAACTCAATTCCTGCCGGATACGTATTGGCATAACGGAATATGCCATAGATATCAACTTCATTGTCCGCAATAAATGGAACATTGAGTGCGATCTCGTCCTGTGCAGGCAGGCCCACAATCGCAAGTTTCCCTCCACGTCGAAGTGAATACAGAGCAGATTGTAGCGCCTTTGGATTGCCCGCTGTTTCCCATGCGGTATCCACACCAACACCACCTGTTAACTCGCGAATCACAGCCAGCGCATCTTCATTCCGCACATTAATGGTATGCGTGGCACCCATGCGGCGAGATGCTTCCAGCCTAACATCCTCCAGATCCGTTACTATGATCTTCTCTACACCGAAAGATTTGGCAGCAGCCACGGCCATGAGTCCAACGGGACCCATGCCCATAATCGCCAGGGTTGTACCCGGAGCCAATTTGCTGCGGCGTGCAGCGTGAATACCAACGGAGAATGGCTCGTTCATAGCTGCTTCCTCATAAGACAGATGATCCGGGATCGGGAATACCATATCTTCACGCATCACCATGTATTGTACAAATGCCCCATCCACCGGAGGGGTCGCCAGAAATTGTACATCCGGACACAAGTTATAACGACCTTCCTTACATGCCGTGCAGCGTCCGCAAGTCACGCCAGGCTCAATAGCAACCCGATCCCCTGTTTTCAGACGTGATACGTTCGAGCCAACAGCAGCAATGATCCCCGCACACTCATGTCCCAAAATGATCGGTTTCTCCACCACAAATCTGCCAATGCGTCCATGTTCAAAATAATGCACATCCGAGCCACACACCCCGACAGCCATCACCTGGATTAACACCTCATCCGCTGCCGGTTGCGGGACGGGTTGTTCCTCAATAATAATGTGTCCTGGCTCTATCATGACAGCGGCCTTCATCGTCTCGGGCAGTTGATGTTGTCCCATACGGTTCTCCTCCTCATGTATGTCCATGCTGTCTATTGTACATCAAAGATAACAAGGTATCTTCTTTCTTCACATCACCAATCAATAGATTGTTCTGCCTTGTTCATCCGCAATGCCGCTCTTGCGATAAAAGTACGTATTGATCATGTCCCGCCATTCCTTCGCATGTTCGGCCTGGTTGTCCTGTAATGAAGCAACTTTACTGAACATGACCGGGTCGATTTTGCCCTCCAGCCCTCTCCATGTCTCGGCTAACGCCTCCGCCTGCACAACACCTTCAAAGTGTGTATCATAAATATGCTGAATGACCGTTTTACCCGAATGCAGAACATGGGTGTACGGCACGTGATGGAAAAATAAGATCAACTCATCCGGACAGGTGTCTACGGACTCATAACGATCAGCATTCTCAGGGTGATACTGTGAGGTATATCCTGTACCGCTGTTCACGGTTCGATCTACACCAATGCCATGACAATCGGCAAAGTGATACGTTCCCCATTTGGAATACTCATACCCATCTACATTCGGCCCGTAATGATGTTCCGGATTAACCATCCAACCCACACCGAGAGGCGCAGTGTAATTCTCATAGATATCTAGTGAAGTCAAAAGCATGCCCGTAACTTGCCGCACAACTTCGTCTTCATGTCCAAATGTGAGTCTCACCCACTCATCGGCAATTTCTTCCGCGGACAGCTCCGGGTTCCACGCAAGTCTTCCATATCCATATAAATTCGCCTGCGCGAGTGGATGTCCTGTCCAACAGGCATCTGCACCAATATTGGATACTGCGGCGAAGCCGCTGTGAGGTCGTTTATACAGAGAACCATCCGCAATGCGTTTGATCTCTGAACCTTCGCCTTTGGCGTATGTGTCAAAGTCCAATACTTCTTTCCACTGGGGAACCAGATAACAGAGATGACGCTGTTGCCCGGTATATTCCTGTGTAATCTGGAATTCAATCACCTGATTCGTATTCTCCATGGCTCCGAACAACGGGGATACCGCCTCCCTCACCTGAAAGTCCATCGGCCCGTTTTTGATCTGCAAAATGACATTTTCAGCAAAACGCCCATCCAGCGGCGTAAAGTGGTCATAGGCTGCACGTGCACGGTCAGTGGAACGGTCCCGCCAGTCCTGCTTGCAGTTATAGACGAAGCAACGCCAGATGACCAATCCACCGAAAGGCCTAAGGGCTTCAGCCAGCATGTTCGCACCATCGGCATGATCACGGTTATACGTGAACGGTCCCGGACGATTCTCGGAGTCTGCCTTGATCAGGTAACCGCCAAAATCCGGAATGGCTGCGTACACCTTGGCCGTTTGCATGTTCCACCATTCCCGTACCTGCGCATCCAGCGGATCTGCCGTACGTAACCCACCAATCTCGATTGGACTCGCGTAGTTGGCGCTCAGGAACAATCGAATACCATACGCTCTGAATTCAGCAGCAACCTTCGCCACATCGCTAAGATAACGTTCCGTCAGAAACAGACTCTCACGGCGGTGTACATTGACGTTGTTGATCGATATGGCATTAATGCCTGTCGAAGCGAGCAAACGTGCGTAGTCCCTGATGCGGTCCAAGTCCAGTGTGAATTCCCCGTTATCATAGAAAATGGAGTCTCCTGCGTAACCACGTTCAATGCTGCCGTCCACGTTATCCCACTGATTGATCATCCGTAGCGCATTGGTAGGCTGCTCTGTAATGAAACTCCATTTACTCACAGCGACATCCGCCTCACTTGCACTTCCTTGATCCATTGTCAGTTCCCGAAGCAGATGGAATGCACCATACAATACACCTTGGGGAGTCTCTGAACCAATGACCAGCACACCCTCGCTCTCACGAATGATGTACCCTTCTCCTTGAACAGCAGAACGCTCTGTCTCACTGAACGACGCAGCCACCGAATCGCTCCCTGTCCAAGTACCGATTCGTATGGCGGGATCGGAATCGTGATTGTGCCGCTCACTTTGCTGAGCATCAGACAGCTGACTGACTGTCGGTTTCACGCCATACAGCTTCTCCAGTCCCCGTGTAAGTTCGGTCAGCGCTGTTGTGATTACGCCATGCTTCTCTTCCGCCAGTATCCGCTTGCTCCACGGAGGAGCATTCTTACGGGCAATTCCATTCGCTTTTGGCAATTCGGAGTGATACCCCAGCCATGCATCATACTGTGGACCTGACAAAGCAGATTGAACGATAGATTGGTTCATTGTACCGCCTCCTTGATAGCATAGATCTGTGCAAGGCGATTCCCTTTTCCTTCGAGTAGCCATAGAATCGACGTTACACCACGCGGATAGTACTTGCTGCCAACTGCTACACCAGACAGGATCTGGTCACTCCAGCACCAGTAGGATTCCTCCGGATGCAGCAGCCAGTTGACATGAGCGGCGTCTGCTGCCTTGCCTGTCTCATTCCATTCCACACCCAGCAGCTCTCTAGCGATGAACTGGGACAGATAGATTTTGCTCAGCCACGAGTTATTGCTTGTTGAGGACAGTTTCCAGCCACCATCTTCGAACATACATGTTCCCGGTACAAGAACCGTCTTCAGATGAGTTTGGAGTGCTTTCAGATAAGGTCCAAAACGACCATTGACATCCAATGCTGCTTCACAGCCTGTAAAGTAAGGGAATACAAGACCTTCAATCGCCGGAATGATTCTGGAATCATTATTTTCTGCAATAACAGCTGGAATGTAGCCGCCATCCGTCAACTGTGCAGCAATACTGGCTGCGCAGCGATCCGCCTGAAGCCCTGCTTGATGTGACAGATCCGCCAACTTCTCCGTTGCGAACAGCTTCTCCAATGCAACATAGACCGCCCAACATTTACCCGCCAGATAGATATTATTGCGAGACTGACCCAGTGACACATCCAGGCTGTCGTAAGTTGTAATTTCTGCTCCACCTTGGGTACGGCTGCTATCGAGACCCATCAGACCGTTACGCTGCTCCGCGTTAGGATGGTCACGATTAAGCATACTTTCGAAGCAATCCTGGATAACAGGAAGCATGTTTTTCACAAATGCTTGATCCTGTGTCTGTTCAATGTATACGGTCGCGCAGCAGAGCCAGTTCACCAGTTCCTCGTGGCTCATCTGTGAAAAGCAGTCGTCAATGCCAACCAGTTCATATGCCGAGTGTCCAGGGCGTGAGAACACGTTGGCAACACCCATATCATGGGTAAAGGTAATTCCGCCCGGATGTAACTTTTCTTCCCCCGGGAAACGAACCTGATCGGTATAACTGTATCGTTTGAAAAACCACTCCAGCTCATTACGCACCGTCCATGGATTCAAGGCAAGCTCGAAGTACAACTGATCAACCGTCAGATCAAGTGTGTTCATCATCCGATACTCCCCTTCGTTCACCACCCAGAGTGGTTCGCCATCGGCATCCAGCAGTTGGGTACTGGCATAATAGCTGTGAATGGAATGAGCAAGCATGAATGATTGATCTTCGGTCAAAGCCGCTGTTCCAAGGCGCTGTTCAACCTCTCCACAGGATGCAGTCAACTCACTGAAGCGTTGGAGTGCATACGCTCCTGCTGCCTGAATATCGGAGAAATAGCGCGTATACCAATACATGGTGTCCATTCCAGTTGTCACAATGCCCCCGCGATAGAAACATACGGCGAATTGATACGTGCGTTTCTCTCCAGCCGCTACCTCCATCAGTAGTGCAGCGGTTGAGCCAAGTCCAAATGCCAGATTATCCGTATGTTGCTCCTGCAAGAGTTTCTCCAGCGTAAATCCGCGTGCTGGCCACAGTCCGTCATCTGCCGACATAATCGCTGTAAGTCGACCTTGTCCCACACCTGTAATGGAACCGCCCTCCGGTCCCCCGATCAGACGCATCGCAGAGTACGGATCATTGCCCTGATAGCCAAAATAGGCTTTACGTGCTTGTTGACCTTGCGTATTGTCAATCGTCATCTCTACCAATACGGCAGGTACGAGTGCATCCATTAAGGCTTCACGCTCTCCACTTGTTGGATCAGGTACTGGACGTACAGGCGAGTAGATACGGAACGTCAGATCTCCTGCAGTCCATGTATCCGTACCTGAGGTGAATTCACGGGTAATCTCTTCATCACGAAAAGCCGCAATCAGAGGTTGCGGAACTTTGGACGCTTTGGTCAGCGCCGTGTCCCCATTTTCCAACTTCTCTACATCATAACGGCTGCTCTCATCCTCGGAAGCTTCATAAAAAGGAAGCGCCTGATAATTCTCTCCATCGCGAGATTGTAATCCAATATATACATTCTGGTCTGCCGGTTTGCCGAGCTCAAGACCCAGCCCGCCTTTGGCTCCTTTGTATCCCAGTGTGAAACTCGCAAAAGCACCGATCGGTGCGTGATGCGCATTATAAAAGATGGATTTCGATGTGCTCACGAATCATAACCCCTCTCAAAATCGTTTGCATACGTTTTCATTAGCCCCATCCTAACACGTGGTTCCACCTCAGACCATGATCAAATCAATCTGATATTTACCCAAATCAAGCTGATAGACTATAATGGATTAAAGCGGTTACACAAAATCATTCCATTTGATATTAGTGCGTAATCAAAATCACACATTTTTGAACAACCTCTATAAAGGGGGATCTCCCATGTCTTCAACGTATTTACCTCCTGCTTTGGGAGAAAGTGTCCATGAAGTTTTTTATCCAGATGTGCAAACAACGGTCAATCTGTTCGCCATTCATTTACGGAGTGTTGGTACGGACTGGGATTATCCGGCGCATGAGCACCCTCAATATGAACTGAATTATGTTACCGAAGGCGAGCAACGCATGATGGTGAACGGTACCCTATATATTCAAAAGGCTGGCGAACTGCTCCTGATTCCACCGGGAAGCATTCATTCCAGTCAGAGCCATAACGGCAAGGGATTCACGTATTTTTGTATGCACTTTGATATTGATGATCAGTTGTTCCTATCGTTGTTGGCACGCATCAAACAAGTACGATTCAGCGCGGATAGTCCGGTTACACAGCAGATTGAGCCAGTTTTACGCAAATTGATGTCATCTGCGGATGATGAAACAACAAATACGATGGTGCAGCGTATGCAGCTGCAATCCGCAGTATTCGAACTATTTGGCCATCTGTGGGAGGCGGTCTCGCAAGAGGCAGCGCAATGGTTTACCGACGGACATGAAAAGATCGAACTCGCCCACCAGATTCGTAATCGATTGCAAGGCCTGATGAGTCAGCAATTCAAACAGGGACATGAATCGAATGGTCACTATGGCATTGATGATATTGCAGCAGAGCTGGGCATCAGTTCTTCTCACTGTAATCGCGTGTTCAAGCAGGTGTTCGGTCAGTCTCCACGTGCTGTATTGTCCCAATTGGTTTTGCATGAAGCGAAGCTTCTTCTGGGCAATCCGCAGCTGTCCGTTCAGAATATTGCCGTCATGCTTGGTTATAAGGATATTGCCCATTTCAGTCGTCAATTCAAGCGCTGGTCCGGCATGTCACCATCCCGTTACCGACAGGAACAGCCTGCTCTGGAATGAAGTCCAGTAGCAGGCTGTTTGTCTTTCTTATTTTTTATTTCAACAAACGCTTAATCAACTTCAGCTTGTTATCATACGGTGGATATAGAATTGGCAGATTCAATTTGGTGCTTTTTTTCAGTACACTTTTCAGATGGGAGAAGGTTTCGAAGCTGTACTGCCCATGATACGAGCCAACACCAGAATGACCAACACCGCCAAACGGCAGACGTGGATTCGCTACATGTGTGATGGTATCGTTAATGCAGCCGCCTCCAAAAGAAACTTCGCGCAGCACTTTGTCCTGAACCCGGGTGTCGGAAGTAAACAGATACAAAGCGAGTGGTTTCGGCCGCTTTACGATTTCTACAATCGCTTCATCGAGGTTACGGTAGCTGATGATCGGCAGAATCGGTCCAAAAATCTCATCTTCCATCGTCGCTGCATCCCAAGACTCCGCATCAATCAGTGTAGGTTCAATAAAACGATCTTCCTCATCCGAAGCTCCCCCATATATCACTTTGGCCTGATCCCGCTCAATCAAATTCGTCAAACGTTTAAAATGTCCCTTGTTCACGATTCGCCCATAGTCCTTGTTGTGCTGGATATCCGAACCAAAGAAGGACACGATTGCTGCCTTCATCTCCGTAATTAACGGTTCCTTCACGCGCTCATGCACAAGTAAATAATCGGGTGCGATACAGGTCTGTCCTGTATTGAGCAGTTTGCCCCATATAATGCGCTCGGCCGCTACTTTGATATCCGCCTGTTCATCAACGATGACCGGACTTTTGCCTCCCAGTTCTAACGTAACAGGAACGAGATTTTTGGCAGCTGCCTCCATCACAATCTTGCCTACCGGTACACTGCCTGTAAAAAAGATATAGTCGAATGGCGCGTTAATCAGCGCTGTCGTTGTATCTTTTGCACCATCAAGCACTTGTACGTATGAGGGTTCGAACACGCTCGCAATCATCTCACGTACAACAGCGGACACCGCAGGTGTATTCTCTGACGCTTTGAGTACGGCTGTGTTGCCTGCCGCAATAGCACCTACCAATGGTTCGATTAAGAGTTGAAATGGATAATTAAACGGTCCGATGATCAGAACCGCCCCGTAGGGTTCGGGTATGATATAACTTTTCGAACCCAGGAGTGCCATTTGCGTTTTCACTTTAACGGGTTTCACCCATTTATTCACTTTACGAATGGTGTGTGTGATGCTATCCATCATAAATCCGATCTCGGTTGTGTAGGATTCGAACTCACTTTTGCCCAAATCCTGATAGAGAGCTTCTGTCAGTCTGGATTCGTACTTTTGAATGGCCTGTTTCAGTTGGGTCAGACGGGCAATTCGAGCTTCTGCCGATCTTGTGGCCCCGGAACGAAAGAACTGTCGTTGCTGCTCCAAAATCTGTTCAACTTCATGACTGGTTACTTCCTGTATCGTCGTTGTCATAATATATACATACTCCTCTGTTTATTATGGATCAAATGTTTAAACATACGAACCTATAAAGCACATGCAAAAGCATGTTTTGTCACGATTAATCTACAGACACTCTTCTTCCAAAGCAGCTACCAGTTCCTTCAACAGTTCCACCGATGCATTCAATGAAGCCGAATAATAACGCTGTGTGCCCTTCTGTTCCACAGATATAAGCCCCTTCTCTAACAACAGCTTGAGATGATGAGATATAGCTGGCCGGGATAGGCTGGATTGTTCGGTAATTTCATTCACGGTCATTCTGCCCTTCTCGGTGAGTGTCAGCAAAATGGCTTGACGATGGTTGTCACTTAACACCTGAAATAACGGAATACAGGTTTGAAAAACACTAATTGCTTTTTGTCCCATGGTTTCACCTCTATACTATTTCTTCTTCATTATTTCTACGTATATTTTCTCTGTTTGATGTCTGTTCGTTTAAACATTCGAACCTTATAAACTGAATTCTACTCTCCATTACCTTGAACTGCAAGTGAATCATCAACTAAATTTAATATAATGCCGATAAAGCGCTTCCATACTACCATACAAGTATGGTAGTATGTCAATGAAGGAGTTGAAGTTGTGGAATATACCCCAAAGTTATCATCCAAAGCCGGTTTGTTGCCTGTTGCGAGTAGTATGTCTTCCATGAATAAGCAATCTTACTCAACGCGAGATGTCGTATACTTCACGCTGAAACAACTCATTTTGAGTCTGAAAATGCCTCCGGGAACAGCTATTTCTGAGAAGGAAATTTCGCTGGAGTTCCAAGTCAGCCGGACACCTGTTCGAGAAAGTTTTGTAAGACTTGCACAGGAAGGTCTGCTGGAAGTGTATCCACAGCGTGGCACATACGTCTCTCTGATTCAGGTCGATCTCGTTGAGGAAGCACGATTCATGCGTGAACAGCTCGAACGAGCCGTAATCAGGCTCGCCTGCGAGAACTTTCCGAACGAACAGATGATGGCACTTGAACAGAACCTTGCGTGGCAACAGGAATGCAGGGTCAAACCGGATGATGAACGAATGTTCCAATTGGATGAGGAATTCCATAGCACTCTTTTTGCAGGCTGCAATAAAAGCAACACCTGGACTGTTATCCAGCAGATGAATGTACATTTGAATCGAAGTCGCATGTTACGCCTGTCCTCGGACCACCAGTGGGATCACCTGATTGAACAGCACCGGTCTATGGTCAAGGCCATTCAGCAGCATGATGCCGACACAGCAGAGCGACTGATGCAGGAACACTTGCATTTAACTGTCACCGATTTGGCTGTCCTGCAGGATACATATCCGTCCTATTTTCAATGACTGAATTTTTTCTTCCTACTATTCATGATGAGGTGAACGTGATGAGAATGGTTTTTCGCTGGTTCGGCGAAGGCAATGATACGGTAACGCTGGATCATATCCGGCAGATTCCGGGTGTTGAAGGTATTGTGTGGGCACTGCACGATGTTCCTGCTGGCGAGGAATGGCCGATGGACAAAATACTCGCTGTCAAAACAGCAGCGGACAAGGCCGGGTTACATCTGGATGTCGTTGAGAGTGTGAACATCCATGAGGATATCAAGTTGGGCCTGCCATCAAGGGATAAATACATTGCGAACTATATTAAAACGATGGAGAAACTGGCTCAGGTGGGTGTGAAGGTCATCTGTTACAACTTTATGCCGATCTTCGACTGGCTTCGCACGGATATGCACAAGGAAATGGAGGATGGCTCAACTGCCCTCTTCTATGAGCACAGTAAACTCGCAGATATAGAACCTCTAGAACTCGTTCGACGCATTACGGAAAACTCCGCACTCACCATGCCAGGCTGGGAACCGGAACGATTGCAGTATTTAACAGGTCTGTTCGAAGCCTACAAGGATGTAACTGAGGATCATATGTGGGAGCACGCACGTTATTTCCTGCAAGAGATTATGCCTACAGCCGAACGGCTGGGGATTCGAATGGCCATCCACCCGGATGACCCGCCATGGCCAATTTTTGGATTACCAAAGATTATTACAAGTCAGGAGAATGTTCGGAAATATTTGAATCTTTATGATAGCCCTTACAACAGCGTGACACTATGCAGTGGCTCTTTGGGAGCGAATGCTGATAATGACATTATCGGGATGATACACGAGTTCAAGGATCGGATTCCATTTGCCCACATTCGTAATGTCAAAATCTACGAAAACGGCGACTTTATCGAAACCTCACATCGCAGTCAGGATGGCAGTGTTGATATTGCGGGGGTTGTTGAGGCTTATCACGATATCGGTTATGAAGGTTATGCAAGACCCGACCACGGTCGTCATCTCTGGGGAGAACAGTGCCGACCTGGTTATGGACTGTATGACCGGGCTTTGGGGATCATGTATCTCTGGGGCGTCTGGGATTCCCTGCAAAGGAGGGCAAAAGCATGAGTGAACACCAATATGAACGCTCATCTCGTCTCAATGGCAGAACGGCTGTAATCACTGGAGGTGCCGGAGTACTATGCCGCTCCATGGCGGAAGAACTCGCTCGGCACGGTGCAAGTGTAGCCATCTTGAACCGTACTGTGTCCAAGGCGCAGGAAGTTGTAGCTGCGATTGAAGCTGCCGGTGGCAGAGCGATTGCTATTGCCTGTGACGTAACCCAGGCCGATAGTGTGCAAGTGGCGGCAGATACTGTGCTGGAACAGCTTGGGCCATGCGACATTCTGATCAATGGCGCGGGTGGCAATAACGCCAGTGCCAACACCACAAATGAAATTTTCAGATTGGAAGATCTGGAAAAGAGCGATGTCACTACTTTTTTCGATGTAAGTGTAGAGGGGTTTCGTCAGGTGATGGATCTGAATTTTGTCGGTTCCCTCATCCCTACTCAGATCTTTGCAAGACATATGATAGAGCGCGATGTTCCTGCCACTGTCATTAACATTTCTTCCATGAGCGCCCCATCGCCCATGACGAAAGTTCCAGCATATAGCGCTGCGAAGGCAGCCATTAACAACTTCACGCAGTGGCTCGCCGTTCATCTCGCCGAATCCGGAATTCGTGTCAATGCTATTGCACCCGGGTTTTTCCTGACTGAGCAAAACCGTAATCTATTACTCCAACCAGACGGCTCACCAACGGAACGTTCCAGTAAAATTATTGCTCATACACCCATGCGCCGCTTTGGCAAACCGGAAGACCTGCTTGGCACATTGATGTGGCTTGCGGATGAAAGACAGTCCGGCTTTGTCACTGGCACAGTCATTCCGGTAGATGGTGGATTTATGGCGTATTCCGGTGTATAACGATTTATTACACTGGCACTCCGATGAAAGAACAACCTTCCCATCGCTGTTATCCCCAGATTTTATCGATTCACTTTTCAGAAGGAGAAATCCGGGGATAGCATATGCTTCCGATGCAGCTTTCTTTCAGAAAGCTTTTAGGCGAGCGCTTCGCTGTTTCAGGTTTTTTCTTTCCTCTCCGTTACGTGTAAATGAATCAGTTCAACTAATATAGGTATTTAATGAAACCGAAGCTTGGGATACATACCCAGGTTTCGGTTTTTTGAGTTCAAGCATAAGATCCTACAGCATAGGAAAAGCTTGTTATAATACGTGTTCAAAAGCAAACTTTTTAAACAACCTCTTAATACAGCTACGGTGAAAAAAGGAAGGTGATACATATATGATGGAAGAAACATGGGTTGTTGCCGTACGGTCTATTATTGCCTTTCTGACCCTGATCATCTATACAAGGGTGCTAGGCAAGCAGCAGATGGGTAACTTGACGTATTTTGATTACATTAACGGTATTACAATCGGTTCCATTGCGGGTACGTTTGCAACCGATCTCTCGTCCAAGGCGTGGATTCATTTTGTGGCCTTGACCATTTTCACA
The DNA here is from genome assembly GCF_008386395.1 of Paenibacillus sp. 37. Lineage (NCBI taxonomy): Bacteria > Bacillati > Bacillota > Bacilli > Caryophanales > Paenibacillaceae > Paenibacillus > Paenibacillus sp. 37. The sequence goes on from NZ_CP043761.1 coordinate 3,981,666, forward strand.
ATCATTACGATCATCTTTCAGTATATTACGCTGAAAAATCGCACCATTTCCAAACTAATGGACTCTGATCCTACATTGATCATCCAGAACGGTAAAATTCTCGAACAGAACCTGAGTAAAATGCGAGTCAAATTTGACGAATTGACCATGATGTTGCGGCAAAAGGATGTATTTGATATTACAACGCTGGATTATGCGATTCTGGAACCGGATGGTAGCCTCTCGGTTGTTTTGAAACCTGAGAATCAACCGGTAACCGCCAAAGACATGCATATGCACCCGCCCAAGAGCAAGCTGATGACCGAGATTATCATTGATGGCCTGCTGATTAAGCAAAATCTGGAGGAAAGAAATAAAGATATCAACTGGCTCAGTGAACAGCTTAAGAAACAAAAGATCACGATACAGGATATTGCTTTTGCCGCCATATTGCCCAATGACAAATTGTATGTTGATCTGTTCGAAGATAAAATCACCGAAAAAATCGATATGGGCGATTATGAGGGACCTTTCTAAACTCTTTACTTCAAGGAGGCGGTTGAATGAAAACGCGTTTCTGGCTGTTATATGTGCTTCCGATCTTCCTCATTCTTGTGTTCGTTGCAATTATGGCTAGCGGAGCCTTTCTCAAAAAGCCCTTTGGCAACGATGATCGCTTGCTTGAATCTATACAAATATTAGAGAAACAGGTTGAGGGTAAAAAATGGACTGAAGCCAAGTCTCAAGTCGATTACGCAATGCAGGCCTGGGAAAAAATCGTCGACCGCATTCAGTTCAGTGTGGAGCGTGAAACAATATATGATATTCTGGGCACCCTTGCTCGGATCAAAGGCGGCGTTGCGGCAGAGGATGATAAGGCGATTATGGAAGAGATTTATTACTTTTATGTGTTATGGGATAATCTCGGAGATTAGGTTCGATATTTTTAATATCAGACTTTAATATCAGATGTAAGTCCATAAACAAAAGGCACTATCCTTTTATGAAGAAAGGAAGTGCCTTCTTTGCTTTTATATAACTTATATCCGTTACGCTCTTCGTAATCCCCGAGACCGTGACGGTCGCGAAGTACCTTCTTTGCGGAAAAAGAGACCGAGTGCTCCCTTGGCACACCATAGTGCAAACAAAGCAAACAACGTTCCCCAGAATAACGCCGGAAGGAATGTCTGCTGAGCGAGGTTCGCTGCATCCCCTGCCCGTGAAGGCTGAGTCCATGACATGAATCCAACGTATACAGCACTCACGACCGACTCTTCCAGCGTAAGAAACGCCAGTATCAGATAATAGAATTTCACGATCTTGGCGCCAAAAATCATCATGACAACGTTCAGTACGATGAACCCGGTCAGCCATAACATGCCGAACTCCCCTCTTACATATAACAAGAGTGACACCAGAGCGACAGCCGTCATAATACCGAGTCCCCACATGTGCAAGCCTTTGCGGTATAAGTAAAACAACAGCAAGGCGAACAGTGATGCACTGATATATCCCGCCAGAGAAACCAGGATCGATCTGCCTGGCGTCAGCATGGAAGAGTAAGTTACACCACTATGATCAGCGTATAATTCAATGCGCAGCACTTTACCGGACAATACTAGTGTCATTAGTGCATGACCGAATTCGTGAATCATCGTATCCAGGTTACGGAACAAGGACGAAAATGGGATGAATCGTGTAAGAAAGACGGAGCCTAGTAGAAAAAGTATCGTTTTGACCCACTTATTCAATCGTGCCATACCTCCTTTACCTTCAAATAAACAAGCCTATCCCTTATACTACGCTTTTTTCACTTGATTCGTTTCGGCTTCCAAACTGTAGGGCACAGTGCTCCATCCACCAGCAGAAGCTCCTATTGTGTCCAATGAAAAAAGAAGACAGATCATAGCGGCCCTTTTCGGCCTCTAGCGTAACGAGCAGTCGATTCCGCATCCGACGGAGAGCATAGTGTACGAATTGATCTGCAACCTCACTTTGTATCAGGGTAACATAAGCATAAAGGGAATGATCGACAGGTTCATCAAGCGGACTCACCCCTGCACATGAAAATTCCGTCCTCACGCCCGCACTCTGAAGTATGGACAATGCCTTCACGAGTTCGGCATCAACTTCAACACCGTTCCAAATCTCTATTTTCTTCGCGGATACTGTATGTTTGTCACGTTCCGTCCAGTGCATCAGCTCCAGCTTCCGCCGTCTCCACAGATGGGCAGGCTGTTCACTTAACAGCACTTCATGTTCCTCATTTAAATTCATGCAATGCGTCCTCCTGTTCTCCTCGATCCGGTCACCTTATTCAACAAAGAGAGAGCACATCCCTGTGCTCTCTGCTTTGCAAAAAGGCAAAGGAATGGCGATCCATTCCTTAGCATGTTGTATTATTGTACCTTTTTCGGTGAGAGGCATCAAATCGATCTTTTATTATTCGTTCAGCGCCAGTTTCAGAGCCTCCAAATTTTGTCTCATCACGCTGATGTAGTCCATTCCCGACGCTATCTCTTCCTCGGTAAGTCCCTCAATCGGGTTCAATACAGCCGTTTTGGCTCCCACTTCACCCGCGATCGTCTCAGACACTTTGGATGAAACCAGTGTTTCGAAGAAAATGGTCTTCACCTGATGCTCTTTTGCAAAATCAATGACAGATGCCATCTGCGCTGCTGAAGGTTCTTGCTCAGGAGACAACCCTGCGATGGGCACCTGTTGCAATCCATATTCCTTGGCAAGGTAGCCAAATGCAGCGTGTTGTGTGATGAAATCCTTGCGTTTGCTATCCGTCACAGCCGCTTTGAAGTCCTGATCCAGTGACTCCAGTTGAGCAATGTAAGCATCTGCATTCTGCTTGAACTGTTCAGCATGTTCCGGGGAAGCCTGCGCCAGTCCTGCTTCAATATTGCGCACTTCTTTTACAGCCAATGCAGGTGACAGCCATACGTGGGGATCAAGTCCACCGTGATCGTGATCATGTCTTTCTTCTGCCTCGGCGTCATGATCGTGGTCGTGTTCTTCAGCAGTTGCTTCATCTGCATGATCGTGGTCATGCTCTGTTGCCTCTGAATCTTCATGATGGTGATCATGCTCTCCACCTTCAAGCAGGTTGATGCCCTTGCTTGCTTCCACCTGAATGAGCGAAGCGTTGCTTAGACTTCCGGTGACCTGATCCATCCATGATTCCATACCCGCACCGTTGTATACAAGCACATCCGCTTTTTCAATGCTGGCAATATCTTGTGGTGTGGGCTCCCAATCATGAGGCTCCATTCCTGCTGGAACGAGGGTTTGCACCTCTGCCAGATCACCTGCCACATTTTTGGTGAACTCGTACATCGGGTAGAAGCTGACCTGCACGTTTAATTTTGCGGTTTCCGTCTCGACTGGAACGGAAGTGCCTGTCGAAGCTGTATTTGCATCAGAAGCGGATTTTTGTCCGCAGCCTGCGACGATAAGTGTAAGACTAAACAACAATCCGAGCGTAGCTTTTTTACTGAATTTCATGTGGTGTATTCCTCCTAGAATGGTTGATCAGGATGACGTGCTGTGATTTCGTTTCTTTACGATGACGTTTGCGATTATATCGTGCAATCAGCTTTTGCGCTGATATTCCAGTCAACAGGATGACCAACAGGATGAGTGCAATTGTTCCTCCCGGTGGTGTATTTAGATGGTAAGATGTTGTGAGTCCGCTAAAAATACCGATTAATCCTGTAATTACCGCTACAATGATGGCTGCTGTAAAACTGCGAGACACTCGGAGTGCCAAGGCAGCAGGCAATACAATGAGAGCAGACACCAGTAACACACCGACGATCGGCATGGCTGAAGCTACAGTCATTCCTGTCAGAATGGCAAAGGCAAACGATAAACCTCTCACCTGAACGCCCCCAATGGAAGCTGTCTCTTCATCAAAGGTAAAGTTATACAACGGTCTTCGGAGCAGGATGAAAAAAAGCAAACCTATGACACATACTCCGGCCATCATCCACAACTGCATATCGCTAACCGCGACAATAGATCCAAATAAGTATGAACTGAATGTCTTGGACAGATTGGTTTTGAGACTCATCAACACCACAGCAAGAGCCAGCCCTGAAGTCATGATGATCGCCACAGGTACCTCGCTGTAGGTTCGGTAACTTCGCCGAAGTTGTTCAACCAGTAATGCACCAATAATTGCAATCGCGAATCCGCAGATCACCGGGTTAAGATTCATGACCGAACCGAGCGCAACCCCTGCGAGTGAGACATGGGATAACGTGTCTGCCATAAGGACCTGCCGCCTGAGCATCAGATATACCCCGAGAATTGGAGCGATGACTCCAATCAGTCCACCTGCCCAGAAGGCACGTTGCATGAATTCGTATTCAAACACTGCCATTCCTCACTTTCTTGCCGCTCCAAAGTAATCGTTCGATCCAATCGATCTCCCATCTCTTCCAGTCCGTGAGTAACCATAATAATCGTTAACCCATGAACATCAGCATAGTGGCGCATCAGATTGTAAAACCCTTCACGGCTGTGGCGGTCCATTCCCGTTGTTGGCTCATCCAGTACCAGAACCTGCGGTTGCCCAGCCATAGCTCTTGCAATACAGATCCGTTGCTTTTGTCCACCGGACAGCTCACCGACACGTGTATTCCGATATTCCCACATGCCAACTTCCCGCAGACTGCGTTCAACGATGGCATCCTGCTCTGCTGTGAAGCTGCGGAATAGTCCCAGCCTGGTGTAACATCCTGACCGAACAAGTTCAATCACCGTACTGGGAAATCCACTATTGAACGATGCAACCTGCTGGGGCACGTAACCGATATTGAACTTGTTCCCACGTTTCAACTGCGGATTCATATGTATCGTGCCGCTCCAGGGCTTCAATAGCCCTAGCAGCAGCTTTAACAGGGTCGTTTTGGCAGAACCATTGGGACCTGTGATGCCTATGAACTCTCCCACATGGATATCCAGCGACAGTTGATCAATGACCGGCTCTTTGCCATATCCAAATACAACATCACGCATGGATGATAGAATCATGCCAATCCCTCTTTTCGTAAATATTACGATTTAAAAACAACAAAAAAATTTTATCTGGTTTCCCGGTGGATCGTCATTTTCTTCAAACGTGGGGAGTATTTCTTCATCTCAAGTCTCTCCGGATGGTTCCGTTTGTTCTTGGTTGTTGTGTAGTTGCGGTCCCCGCACTCGGTGCAAGCTAAGGTTACAATGACTCTCATGGTTGTTGCCTCCTCTTATTTAATCGTAATTATTACTATTTAATGATAGTAGCCTATGCCTTTTCTTTTGTCAACTCCATATCTGCGAAAGTAAAATTTTGTATGCACATTATAATTACATATGATATACTGCTTTGGTATCATTATACTTTACCTACGGAGGAACTAGATGAAGATCAAAAAATCAACTTTTATTGGGTCATTGGTAGCATGCAGTTTGGCTTTCGGTGCCCTCGGTGTAGCAGCTTCAAACGGAATTCAAGATATTGAAGCAGCACTCGACAGCAACATTAGCTTTAAAGTAAACGGTTTGTCTTGGACACCCAAGAATGAAGCCGGAGACAAACTGAATGCACTGGTATATGACGGTGATGTTTACCTGCCTGTAAGTACCACAGCAGAAGCGCTGGGAGCCAACGTATCTCTGAATGTTAGCAACAAAGTTGTAAGTATCACTAATTCAGGTAGCGGTAAGTCAAGCAGTTCGAGTAGTAATAACAGCAGTACAGGTACCAAAGGTTCTGAAGATTCAAGTAAACCAAGTAGTTCAAGTAACTCAAGCACTTCTGGCTCAATCAAGATGACTGGAACTGACGCTCAGATGATAGTCAAATTGCAAAAAGAATCTTTAACATTGATCAAAATGTATGGTAAAGCACTTAAAACAGGAAGCACTAGTGAATTTGATAAATACATAGATGCTAAAGTTATTGAAAATCCCGAGATCGACATTTTTGATCTGGGTAAGCAATCCCAGAAAGATAAATTTAAGACTACAGTCAAAGGTATCATTGCAGCAAATGATAAAAAAACGCTGACTAAATATGCTGATCAGTTGATTAATGTGAAATCAGCTGATTTTAAAGTGATTGCAATGAATGACAAAACCAAAACAAGACACAGTTACAAAGCCATTTATTATCCACAAGGATGGACAGGTTCCTATGGAGTGTACCTTACCTTTGTGTTTAGTCCGCAAAAAAGTGGCAACGGTGATTTTTATCTTGGCGATTTGTACTTTAGCTAAAGTCCTTAATACATTATAATCATTGATCTTCAGGGGCATTATTGCACTTGAAGATCTTTTCTTTTCACTTCAACTCCACGCTGGAAAAGGATCTTTCAGTTCACGCCGGTTCATCCCCATTTCCTCCTCCGTAAGAAGAGTCTCATCCAATGTACGTTCAATCTCTACCCGATCCATATCAATGCCGATAAATACTAATTTGGTTACACGGTCACTCCACTCATCATCCCAGTCTGGTATGCTTGGCAGCGTGTCGCCAAAATGAAGTTGCCTTTCCTCCTCACTCATCGCACCTACCCATATTCCTGCGGGCGCAAGCTGCTTTGATGTGCCTGCATGACTGAAAGAGATCGCCATATGGTTCCTTGTTGCCAGCCACATCAGGCCTTTGGATCGCACGATATTATCTGGCCATTTCGCAATCCAACGCAGCAATCGTTCCGGGTGGAATGGACGTTTACGATGATAGACAAATGAATGAATTCCATATTCTTCAGTCTCCGGGGTATGTTCCTCTTTCATTAATTCGCGGATCCAACCCGCGGACTGGCTTGCTTTTTCAAAATCAAAACGTCCCGTATTCATTATCTCTCTCGGATCAATCTGCCCATGTGTTGTTCGAATGAGCTTGGCTTCCGGTTGCATGGCATGTAGTGCCTTCTCAAGCTTCGAAAGTTCTTTCTCCGAAACCAAATCACATTTGTTCAGAATCAGCACATCACAGAATTCCACCTGATCCGTCAGCAGATGAACGATTCCGCGAACATCGTCCTCCCCCGCTTGTTGTCCACGATCCTTCAATGTCTCTTTGGAATAAAAGTCACGCCAGAACTGAGCAGCATCGACTACCGTAACCATCGTGTCGAGTCGGGTGAATTTCGTCAAATCAATGCCAAGTTCCTCGTCGATATACGTAAACGTCTGCGCAATAGGTACCGGCTCACCAATACCCGTCGATTCGATCAATATGTAGTCAAAAGAACCATCAAGCGCCAGCCGCTCAACTTCTTTCAGCAGATCCTCCCGTAAGGTGCAGCAAATGCAACCATTGGACATCTCTACCAGTTTCTCATCAATACGTGATAATCCTCCACCATCTCGTATTAAACCTGCATCGATGTTAACCTCACTGAGATCATTAACGATAACAGCAACCCGCATCCCCTCGCGGTTATGAAGCACATGATTGAGAAGTGTAGTTTTGCCTGCACCCAAATATCCACTAAGTACGGTTACTGGAACCCGCTGTTGAACCTGCTGATCTGACATTTCTGCTTCCTCCACTCTGTTTAAGTTGTAACCATAATCGTAATTATTACAATTAAGGATGATCAATCCGAACTATACCGCAATTTTCTTTAGGTTGTCAACTCTAATATGATGAAGAATCTTGATTAATCGTAAAAATGTTGATTAGAACCTAGGAATGATGTATGTTGCCGCACGTACAAGCATATATTTTAGCAAAGTCCTAGTTGTGGAGGTCTGTTTCATGAAAATGGCAGCCAATCTGAAGCTCCTGTCCTTCCTGGTACCTTGTGCATTTCTTGTTCCCGTGTTGATCACAATGGCTCCAGACTTGAAGGAAGCATGGAACAGTGAAGCTTTGCAAAATATGAAAACCGTATTCATAGGTATCTTTCTTGAAGCCGCACCATTTCTGCTCATGGGTGTGTTATTGTCCTCGCTCATGCAATGGTTTGTATCCGAAGAAATGGTCCGCAAACTCACGCCCAAGAATCCGATCGGCGGTGTGCTGGTCGCAGGGTTGCTCGGTATTATTTTTCCCATTTGTGAATGTGGCATGATCCCGGTAGTGAGAAGGTTGATGCACAAAGGCATGCCAGCCTATATTGCAGTGACGTTCATTCTGAGTGGTCCCGTAGTCAATCCCATCGTATTTACCGCAACCTTGCTCGCCTTTCCCTCCCATCCTGAGATTACCATTGCCCGCATGGGACTGGCCTTTGCCGTAGCAGCTTCCATAGGCATGCTTGTGTATGTGTTTGTTCGTCGAAATCCCCTTCGGTTGCCAAAAGTCGCAGTGACAGAGGTCAAGACACATCCTGGATTTAAAATGGCTCAACCTCATGCTCATGCACACGCAAATGCTCATGACCACAACCATGTGAAAAACTGGCGCAGCTTCTTCATTCATGCCGGAGATGAATTCGTCGATATGAGCAAATATCTGGTGATCGGTGCCCTGATTACAGCCTGCATCCAGACATTCATTAGCCGCAGCGATCTCATCTCACTTGGCAATGGCCCTATTGCCTCCTATGTGTTCATGATGGGATTTGCATATGTATTGTCTCTCTGCTCCACGTCTGATGCGTTTGTGGCTTCTGCGTTCTCACATACGTTTGCACTTGGGCCGCTGGTATCCTTCCTTGTGCTTGGTCCAATGCTGGATTTCAAAAGCACCCTGATGCTGCTCTCGACCTTCCGTACCCGGTTTGTTATTGGTCTAAGTCTAGCCATTATCACGCTCGTCTTCGCCGGCTCGTGGTTGATTAATCTGCTGGTCTAAAGGTTGAGCAACATACTTCATGACCTAAATAATTAATCTCATGAACTTTCATCCTGACGATTAATAGAAATGAGGTGATGTTATGAACCACACGATCTATACGGTGACCAAACCTCCTGTTCCAAGGTCACACGTCATCCAATGGCATAACCTGATCCGTGCGGTCTGGATCGGCGGTCTTGCGGTATACATTATTCATTTGAATTCAAGTGACTCGCTTCATTATTATTTGGCTCCTACCATGCAAAAACTGCTATTATGCTGCCCTGTTCCCTTAATGTTTATTGCCGTTATCATGGCATGGCATGGACTGTTCAGTAGTAACGAAGTTCATTGCGACTGCGAACATCCACCACCTTCCGGATTCCTACGCAGCTCAATGGTATATGGTCTGATAGCCATACCCTTGTTGCTGGGGTTTCTGTTACCTGATCGGGCTCTCGGCAGCTCTATGGCCAGTCAGAAAGGGATGTCTCTCACCTATGCACCTCCCGAGATTCGTCGAAAAGAGCCTATACCTGAAACAGCAAAATTAAATGTACAAGATCTTGCACAGCAAAAACAGCAACAAACCGCTGTTACATCTACATCGGCCACCAATGTGCAATTTGTACCGCCGGATGAGTATAGCCGCGAATTCGCAGAACTGGCTGAGAAGTTGTATGCAGAACAGGTCATTCGAGTCTATCCTGAAATTTTCTCTGAAACACTCGGTACGATCGACATGTTCCAGCGACAATTTGCAGGCAAAGATATCTCGTTAACCGGGTTCGTTTATCGAGATAAAAGCATGGATCATGAATCACATTTTGCACTGGGACGATTTCTCGTCATGTGCTGCCCCGCGGATGCAGCTCCCTTCGGCGTGATGATTCACATCCCAGAAGCGAATAGCTTCCCTACAGATAGCTGGGTGCAAATCGATGGTAGCATCGGCTCTGCCCAGGTGAACGGTAAGGATACAATTGAGATTCGGGCAACAAAGGTGACACCTGTGGCTGAGCCATCCACGCCTTATATTTATACCAACGCGGACTCGGTGATGGCGTATGAGAAAATAAAGAGCCAGTAGTTGCTCGCAATAACTAACAGCATACTTTTCAACGACAAAAAGCCCCAAAGCTATGGATTACATCGCTTTGGGGCTTTCATGTTCAGTCAGACATGAGATTAAATCTCGTCTGCTCTGATTATTCCGTTACGATATCATGAACCAATACAGGAGCATCGGCATGATCTGCAATTGTAATGTTTTCTTTGATCTTCGCGATGACATCTGCTACGTCTTCACGATTGGCATGGATCGTTACGAGGGACTCGCCCGCTTTGACTGGGTCTCCGACTTTTTTGTTCAGCATCAGACCAACCGCGAGATCGATCTCAGACTCTTTTGTTGCACGGCCTGCGCCGAGCAGCATTGCTGCAGTTCCGATCTCGTCAGCTACGATTCCGGCAACATAGCCGTCTTTGTCTGCTGGGACTTCAACCAGATATTGTGCTTGTGGCAAACGATCTGGATGATCCACAACCGAAGCGTCTCCGCCTTGGTTTGCCAAGAAATCTTTGAATTTCTCCAGTGCTTTACCGTTCTGGATCACTTCTTTCAATTTCTCCTCAGCATGCTCCAAGGAATCTGCCTTGCCAGCAAGGAATACCATCTGACGTCCAAGTGCCAGACACAGTTCTTCCAAATCTTTTGGACCTTTACCTTGCAGTGTGAGGATGGCTTCTTTCACTTCAAGCGCGTTACCAATCGCCAGACCCAGTGGTTGGGACATATCGGAGATAACAGCCATCGTTTTACGGCCAACATTGTTACCGATGCTTACCATGGCATGTGCCAATTCTTTAGCATCTTCCGTTGTTTTCATGAATGCACCAGCACCCGTTTTAACATCCAATACGATTGCATCAGCACCTGCTGCAATTTTCTTACTCATGATGGAGCTGGCGATCAGTGGAATGGAGTTAACGGTAGCTGTTACGTCACGCAGTGCATAGAGCTTTTTGTCTGCAGGCGTAAGGTTACCACTTTGTCCGATAACCGCAACCTTATGTTCGTTGACGAGTCGAATGAACTCTTCTTTTTCAAGCTCTACGTGGAAGCCAGCAACGGATTCCAGTTTGTCTGTTGTACCACCCGTGTGACCAAGTCCACGTCCGGACATTTTGGCAACAGGAACATCCAGCGCAGCAACAAGCGGAGCGAGTACCAGTGTTGTTGTATCGCCCACACCGCCTGTGGAGTGCTTGTCTACTTTGATACCTTCGATAGCGGACAGGTCAATCGTTTCACCGGAATTCACCATCGACATAGTAAGATCGGCACGTTCCTTGTCTGTCATATCTTTAAAGAATACCGCCATCGCCCATGCGCTGACTTGATAGTCGGGGATTTCTCCTTGTGTGTATCCTTGAACAACAAAATCAATCTCAGCTGTTGTCAGTTCTTTTCCGTCGCGTTTCTTGGCAATAATGTCAACCATTCTCATGATGATCTCTCCTTGTGTGTGTATTGATTGTATAGAACACTTTGTTGTTTGTCCGTTCCGGCTCCGGATCGTTCCTTCGATCGCTGTTGTCTCCAAGTTTTTTTGATTCCATTTGCAATGGAGAAAACTCGGAGACAAAGGCGAACGCTTTGCTTCTTCAGAATCGATTCCGGGTCCTTCACTACGTGCTTAAAACAAAAGTTTCGATCCACATCAATTGATTATGAATAACAATTACAGTGTGATTGCTGTGTCCAAAGCAACGATCATCATGTCGTTGAACGTTTTTTGACGCTCTTCGGCAGATGTTTCTTCCCCTGTCAGCAAGTGGTCACTTACCGTCAGGATGGTCAGTGCGTTAACACCAAACTTGGCAGCGATGGTGTACAGTGCTGTTGTTTCCATCTCTACGCCGAGTACGCCGTGCTTCATCAATTTCTCAGTGATGGAACGATCATCGCGGTAGAAAGAATCGGAACTGAACACGTTACCGACATGAATCTTCATGCCTTTAGCTGTTGCACGGTCATATGCTTCTTTCAGCAGAGAAAACGTAGCGATTGGGGAGAAGTCATATCCACCAAATACATGTTTGTTCATGCTGGAATCGGTACATGCTGCTTGTGCAAGGATGACGTCACGTACACGTACATGCTCCTGCATACCGCCACAAGTCCCTACACGAATCAGGTTTTTCACGCCATATTCGCTAATCAATTCGTTAGCATAGATTGCAAAAGACGGAATGCCCATCCCTGAACCTTGCACCGAAATCCGGTGGCCTTGATATGTACCTGTGTAACCGAGCATTCCACGAACCTCGTTGTAACATACAACATCTTCAAGGTACGTATCTGCAATATATTTCGCACGCAGAGGATCTCCTGGCAATAGGATTGTTTCTGCGATATCTCCGGGTTTTGCTCCAATATGTGTACTCATGAATGAATCTCCTCCAGTTATATATTTAGTCTATTATGATGGCAGGAACCGGAGCAGCCTCAACTACTCCGACATCCCCTATCCAGTTTTAAAACCTATTTCAAATCTTTAAGGAAGCTGGTGCCGTATTCCGGCATTTTCACTCCAAAGTTCTCGGCTACAGTTGCGCCAAGGTCAGCAAATGTGCTGCGCAGATCAAGCTGTTTGCCCTCGCTGAAGCGCGGAGAGTAGGCAAGCAGCGGTACATATTCACGTGTATGGTCTGTACCACGGTAAGTTGGATCGTTACCATGGTCAGCTGTAATCAGCAGCAGGTCATCGTTGGTCATTTTGGCAAAAATCTCTGGCAGCCTTGCATCATAGTCTTCAAGCGCCTGAGCATAACCTTGCGGATCACGACGGTGACCGTACAGGGCATCGAAATCAACCAGGTTCAGGAAGCTGAGTCCAGTGAACTCTTCATCCATCGTTTGGGACAACTTGTCCATGCCGTCCATGTTAGAGACGGTACGAACAGCTTTGGTCACACCTTCACCATCGTAGATGTCCGCGATTTTACCTAGGGCAATCACATCAAATCCGCCATCTTGCAGTTCATTCATAACCGTACGACCAAAAGGTTTAAGTGCATAGTCATGACGATTCGCAGTACGTTTCCAGTCACCGTTCTCACCTACGAATGGACGTGCAATAATGCGGCCGAGCATGTACGGATCTTCAAGTGTAATTTCACGGCAGAACTCACAGATCTCATACAGTTCTTTCAATGGTACAACATCCTCATGTGCTGCAATTTGCAGAACCGAATCCGCGGATGTATATACGATGAGCGCGCCAGTTTCAACATGCTCCGCACCCAGCTCATCCAGAATTTCCGTGCCGCTGGCCGGTTTGTTACCAATGACCTTCCGGCCCGTTTTCTCTTCAATGCGCTGAATCAACTCATCGGGGAAACCATTCTCGAACACACGGAAAGGTGTATCAATGTAAAGACCCATCAGCTCCCAGTGACCTGTCATGGTGTCTTTGCCTCTAGATGCTTCCTGCATCTTGGTGTAATACGCTTTAGGTGTATCCGCTACAGGGACACCCTCAATTTCTTTGATGTTGGACAGTCCGAGACTGGCCATGTGAGGCATTTTCAGACCTCCGCGTTCACGTGCAATGTGACCGAAGGTATCTACATCAAAATCATCAAATTCTGCTGCATCCGGCGCTTCGCCGATCCCTACAGAATCCATAACAATCAGATGTACTCTTTTAAAAGTTGACATAACTTTAAGCACTCCTTCCAAATAATCCAGCTTACAAGAACAGTCCAGTAATAATCGCTGACAGCACGCTGACGAGCGATGCACCGTAAAGCAGCTTCAGACCGAAGCGGGCGACCACATTACCTTGCTTCTCATGGAGTCCCTTCACCGCACCTGCAATGATACCGATGGAGGAGAAGTTGGCGAACGACACGAGGAAGACGGATACGATACCCGTTGTTCTGGCAGACATTGCAGTCTCCTTCAGATTAAGCATAGCGACGAATTCGTTGGATACCATTTTGGTTGCCATAATACTTCCTGCCTGAATCGCTTCTTTCCATGGAACACCCATGATGAAGGCAAATGGTGCAAACACATAACCGAGTAGCTCTTGGAACGAAATGCCAAGCACCGAGCTGAAAACTCCGTTAACAAGTGCAATCAAGGCAACAAAACCGATTAACATCGCAGCTACGATGATAGCAACTTTGAATCCATCCAGGATGTACTCGCCGAGCATTTCGAAGAACGATTGTTTCTCTTCATCCTGCACTTCCAATATATCTTCTTCTTCCGTCACCCGATAAGGATTAACGATCGAAGCAATGATAAAACCGCCAAACAGGTTCAGTACAAGAGCTGTAACCACATATTTCGGCTCGATCATGGTCATATAAGCACCTACAATGGACATCGAGACCGTGGACATCGCCGAGGCACACAAGGTGTACAGCCGATGTTTTGGCAACAACCCAATTTGTTTTTTCACAGAAATGAACACTTCAGATTGCCCCAATACAGCCGAAGCAACCGCGTTATATGATTCCAGTTTGCCCATTCCGTTGATTTTGCTTAATACCAGACCAATATATTTTATAACAAAAGGCAAGATTCGGATATACTGCAATATCCCAATGAGTGCCGAGATGACAACAATCGGCATTAGGACGTTCAGGAAGAATGGAACACCGCCAGTTGCGTCTTCAACCTTCGTCAAATCTCCGAATACAAACGCAATCCCTTCATTTGCATAATCAAGCAAACTTTTAAATACGGTGGCGAAGCCGCCAATCAGCCATGTCCCGATCCCTGTATTCAGCAAGGCATACGCCAAGATCACCTGTAAAACAACCATTACGGCCAGCGGCCGGTAGCGAATCTTCTTTTTGCCGTTGCTTGCGATATAAGCCAGTCCAAAAACAACGAGTAAGCCGATAATGGCAATTAGAAATTTCATTTGATCTCTCCTTTGAAGGTAGTTAAGCCGGATGTGGAAATTCAGCTCAAAGGGCTCTTAAGCATTCTTATCAGTAATCTTTCAGAAAACTTATGAAGCGCTTACAATAAGTTCCGTTAATTAGAATTAAGTGTAATTTGCATTCCCTGTACCTGAGTCGAACGCCCAAGTACAGAGAATATAATATTACTTTTATTTATTAAGCTTTTTTCTTGATAAGATCTTTTGCTTAATAAGACGATGAAGACTGTTCGCCCTGCATAATCTTCACGCCAGAGCTTGCACCGATACGAGTCGCACCCGCTTCGATCATTTTTTGCATATCTTCCAGACTACGTACGCCACCGGAAGCTTTAACGCCAACATCAGGACCTACAGTACGACGCATCAAAGCGATATCTTCTGGCGTTGCTCCACCTGTGGAGAAACCTGTAGAAGTTTTAACAAAATCAGCTCCAGCTCGCACAGCTGCCTGACAAGCACGTACTTTCTCTTCATCCGTCAACAGACAAGTTTCAATAATAACTTTCACCAAAGCTTTACCCGCAGCCGCTTCAACAACAGCACGAATATCTTGTTCAACGAAATCATCTTTGCCATCTTTCAAAGCACTGATGTTGATGACCATATCGACTTCAGTTGCACCTTTAGCAATCGCATCTTTCGTTTCGAAAGCTTTTGTCTCCGATGTAGATGCTCCCAGAGGGAAACCAATAACGGTGCAGATATCTACGCCAGAACCCTGCAACTGCTCAGCAGCATAAGCAACCCAGCCTGGGTTAACACATACGGAAGCAAACTGATATTGCTTTGCTTCTTCGGTTAACTTGGCCATTTCACTTTGCGTTGCGTCCGCACGAAGCAACGTATGGTCGATCATTTTAGCTAATTGTGGTGTAGTCAATTGAATCTCTCCCTTATCTGAACTAGTTATTTTCTATACCCTTACACTAACATGAACATATGTAAAAATCAACTTGAACTTTTGTTCACAGTTACACTTGTATTTCTTTCTTCGTTATATTTTCTTCCTAAAAAAGCAAAACATCCGCCCCTTTTGTGTGGCAGATGTTGTCAACCATATCCAATTGAAATTAAATTTGAAATTAAAATCGAAGTAATGCCTGCGCTGTGTACTGGTCCGTGACCAGAATATTTGCGTAATGACCTTTGAGCGCGGCGTGAATGGCTTCAATTTTGCGTTGTCCCCCGGCAACAAGAATTGATTTTTCCTTATTTCTCAACTCGGCTAGATCAATTCCAACGGTTCTGCTGTTAATCTCTTCACTAATCAACTGACCTTCCGCGTCGAAAAAGCGTGAACAAATGTCACCTGCACCGGAGTTCATCAGCAATTGTTGCTCTTCTTCATTGAAGTAACCGAGCCTGAACAATAATGCATCTTCTTTCACAGTACCCACAGTAAACAAAGCAATGTTGGCCTGTCTGCCAAGTTCCACGATTCTACCTATATGCCGATCCGCTTCCACCATGTTTTTCACTTCAATGTTGTCGAAAATAACAGGCAGCGGCAGATACCTTGGTACCGTATGGAATGCCTCAGCGAACAAATGAACAATCTCAGCGGCATACGTATTGACATGGGAGTGGCTTACGCCCCCCTTCAATTGCACGACTTCGACACCCTTGACCTGCTTGGGACGAAGTTGGCGTGCTACAGCATGCATGGTTGTTCCCCAAGTCACCCCGATAATATCTGCATCCTGAACCGTCTCTTGAAGATAATCCGCTGCTCGTTTGCTGATATGCTTCTGTATTTCCTCATCACTCTTCAACGGGGCAAAACACACAAGTGCCGTATCCAGATCATATTTTGACTTAAGTTCTCCGGCAATGATGTCGATATCCTCCAGCGGGTCCATAATTTCAATCCGGACATATCCACGATCTTTGGCGTACTGAAGTAACCTTGATACGGTTGGACGCGACACACCCAACCTTGCGGCAATATCCTGCTGGCTATAATCGGACTGATAATACAATTTCGCTGCTTCAATGCTTAATCGTTGCTTCTCCAGGTCCATTCCCATGTGCGCTCATCTCACTCATCCTATTGTCTTTGGAAAATAAATACTCGTCCTGTATATTATACATGGATTGAGTATCTGGTCACTATATAGCATCCAATTCAGTATCATGATCAATCCATTCATATCCCTTTCTGACGTATAAAACAGGGGAAACGATGCATACTACTGCGGTCGCTTCATCATTGCCAAGATCGCTTCACCCCATTAATCGCACAGAGAGGAAGAACAACATGTCTACCTTATTGTATATTACTGCCCATCCTCATGATCACGAAACCTCCTTCAGCATGGCTACAGGCAAAGCGTTTATTGATGCGTATCGTGAAAGTCACCCTTCTGATGAGGTTGTTCACCTCGATCTGTATCGTTCGGATATTCCGCATATCGATGCGGATGTCTTTAGTGGTTGGGGCAAACTGCAATCGGGCAGTGATCTGACTGCTGAAGAGCAGACCAAAGTAAGTCGTTTGAATGAACTGTCGGATCAATTTGCCGCAGCAGATAAATATGTTTTTGTAACACCGATGTGGAACTTCTCGTTCCCTCCTATTCTGAAGGCTTATGTGGACTCGATCTGCGTAGCTGGCAAAACATTTCGTTATACCGAACAAGGTCCTGTTGGACTGTTGTCTGACAAAAAAGCGTTGCATATTCAGGCTCGCGGTGGTATTTATTCCGAAGGCCCAGCGGCTCAGATGGAATCCGGTCATCGTTACTTAAGCATTATCATGTCATTCCTCGGTGTGCCGAAGCTTGATGGCATTTTTGTAGAGGGGCATAATCAGTATAAAGATCGTGCAGATGAGATTAAGCAACAAGCTATAGAGCAAGCACGCACTGTCGCAAAACAGTTTTAAAAAGGTAGTTCAAAAAGTCCGCTTTTGATTACGAATTATGCCTAGGGCATCATCAGCATCGAATATGGGATTCACCCGAAATATCCGTTGCTCACGTAGCACCCTACGCTCCGCTACTCCATTTCTAGCTTCATCCCATCTTCTCGGTACTGAAAACCGACCTTTTTGAACACTCACTTAAAGTGTAGTAAAACAATCAAAACATAAACAAAACCCGCGTGCGTCCCGGAGATATTCCCAGGAAACACGCGGGTTTTCAATGTATAATCAACCTAGAGCTTATTGATGTCCAGCGCTGGCACGGCTCATGGTTTCAAGTTTACGTGTGATCGCATGACGGTCTACTTTCAATCCCCAGATCATTTCAATAATCTGCTCTTTCTCCTCAGGACTGTCGGCATGCTTCAGTTGCATTAACAGATCATGCATTTGTTCATTAATGCCTTCAAATTGAATCCATAAATCCTGTCTTACCTCTTTGGAATCCAGATGATGATTGGCATCGACTTCTTCCTTCAATGCTTGCAGAATAGCATCTTTCCATTCGTCATCACCCAGCTGTTTCGCAATGTTCAGGAGATCCAGATAATCGTCAACAAGAAGTGAGTTCAATTCAGCATGTGTTTTCATCGTTTATTGCATCCCCTTTTCGTCCATTTACCAAGTATTATACTCGGTATTTCAGGATATGCAATAGCTGTCGTAAAAAGTTGCTTTATGTAACCTGTCCCTTTAACCTGTGAACAAGCAAATTACACAAGACAAAACCGATCAAAACATACACACCAATCAAACCCACAATGCCTATCCATCCAAGATGACTGTAAAGCAGTCCGCCTCCTGTTCCACTTACGCTTGAACCAAGATAGTAGAAAAATAAATACAACGCATTGGCCTGGGATTTGTGCTGATTGGCCACGAGTCCAACCCAACTGCTTGCGATCGAATGGCCACCAAAGAAACCAAAGGCAAACAGAGCGAGTCCGATAATCTTGACCCAAAGCGCTGGATGAACGGTACAGACTGCACCCGCCAGAATAATTCCCAGCGCGATTCCAAGCACATGTGATCTGCCGTAACGATCTGCCAGTCGGCCCATCCAGGTGCTGCTTACCGTGCCCATCAGATATACCACAAAAAGACTTCCAACGATAGACTGGCTAAGATGATAGGGTTCACCCGTTAATTCAAAACCGATATAGTTGAACAGGGTCACGAATCCCCCCATCAGGAGAAAACCGAGTCCATACAGGCATAACAGCCTTGGATTGCCACATTGTGACCACAAAAGAGGTATTGGATTTTTGAATCCAGGTGCAGCTTTGACAAAATGACGGGATGGCGGAATGACAAACCAAAAAATAACGGCTGCACACAGTCCAAGAATACCAATGAAACCCACAGCAGCGCGCCAACTGAACCAATCTGTCACCACACCGCTGATGAAACGGCCGGCCATGCCACCTATTGAATTGCCGCTGATATATAGGCCCATAGCATAACCAAGACTTCTAGGCTCAATTTCTTCTGACAGATATGTCATGGCTATCGCTGGCAACCCCGCGAGTGCCACACCCTGGAGAATACGAAGCAGAAGAAGCTCCGTATAACCCGGGCTGAATGCGCTCAGCAAAGCAATAACAGAAGATATCACCAGTGCCGTTGTCATAATAAAGCGTCGGCCCACAGAATCAGACAAGGACCCGATGAACAGCATCGTCAGTGCCATGGCGATCGTTGTAACCGATAACGTAAGACTGGCGTGTGCCGGCGTAATGGAGAATGCGTCGCTAATCTCAGGCATCAGGGGCTGGAGGCTGTAGAGCAAAGCAAAAGTGACAAAACCTCCAGCGAACAGTGCAAGGCTAATGTTACGAAACGTCTTCGTTCCCTGCTGAATCATGGATGTTCCAACTTTCTCAGTAAGAAAGCTTCTTGGATCGACTGTGGCCTGATCGCCGGTCAGTGAAGCCTCCCATTTATCGTTATTTGGTGAACAGTTTCCGCTCCATATGGGTCAGAAACTCATAACCATCTGGCGTTACGACTATTGTATCCTCGATTTGGAATCCACCAGCACCTAGCTCGTAATATGGTACCTCAACACATAACACCATACCGGGCTCCAGTATCCGCTGGTCAACCGGGGAGAGGGTTATATCGTCGTACAGTTCCAACCCGATAGCATGTCCGACATGCTGACGTCGGTAATGTGGAATCCCTTCACGCTGTACGCGAGATACTGCCGCATGGAATACTTCCGACGCCTTGACGCCAGGGCGCACGGTTTCAAGTGCCGTCTCCCATCCACTTTTGACTGCATCAAAATGCTTTTTCATCCAGGCGGTAGGCTCCCCTGCAACAACCGTGCGGCCCGTATCTCCCCAGTATCCTTCCAGCTGCAGGCAGAGGTCGAAACGGACCTGATCTCCAACCTCAATCGTATGAAAATAATTTTCAATGAGTGGCAACGCACTGCGTGGCCCTGCCCCTACCGCTGTCATTGCCGGAGTTCCACCTGCTTGCATCACAGCCAGACGATAATGATCGGCAAGTTGCTTCTCATGAACACCTGCGGCAATCAGGTCAATGAGTTCCTGCTCAATCCGTTCATTTAATTGGGCAGCCTGACGCAGTTGCTCGATTTCAAAAGGTGTCTTGACCAGACGGATTTCTCGGAACAACTTATATGCGGGAATTACCGGTCTGTCAGGAGCCTCCTCCTTGATTCTCGTCAGAATATCGGGAGCAATCCGCATCTCATCGATTCCAATCGGCTGATCTTCGATCTCAAGCTGATTTAATGCAGATTTAAGTGCTTCAACAGGACCTGGATGAATAACCGTCGTCTGCAGGAGAGAATGAAAGAGATCAATGTCGTCAGTGGAAGGTTTGCCTTCGATCGAACCTTCTACGAAGAAATCACTATAGGCAAATATATCCACCCCCGTGATACCAAACTGGGCTACAACGCCCAACCGATTCGTTGGAATGATGATACACGGCTTAGCAGATCTGTCGGCAGGCAGAACCGCATAAATCTGCATGGTCCAGTTGCTTGCACGCAGTTGGGACCCGATGACATAGTGTATGTTCTCCGGAGTAGTTGCGATCAGGGCACTTAGTCCCTGCGCTTTCATCACTTCTTCCGCCCGATCCCGATTCAGACCTGAGCTATGGGATAGATGCTGTGAATTATTCATTTTGATCCAGACCTCCTTTTGTTTTCCTGCGACCAAACAAACTTTCAAGTCCTGGTACAGAGCGCAGCACTAGTTTAATCGTCATAAACAGAGCCAGCGCAAACGCGATCAGAACGACAGACACAACAGCAATTGTTGGGTCCTGCCATTTCTCCATATACAGGAATAGCTGTATTGGCAACGTGTAGCTATCCTGACGGAGCAACAGCAGTGCAGCCTCAACCTGATCGAAAGTGAAGACAAAAGCGATTGACCCTGACAGAAGCAGGGATAGTCGGAGCTGTGGCAGCGTAATTGTGAAAAAAATGCGCATCGGCCCTGCGCCAAGGTCCGCGGCAGCTTCACGATGAGCCGGGTGCAGATTAGCTAACGCACTGCCCACAATAGTGAGCACAAATGGAAGCACAATGACCGCTTCACCCAAAATAAGCGCAAACAGTCCGCCGGCAATATGCATTTTTGAGAATAAAATCAGGTAGGCGATACCCAGTGTAATCTTTGGCATAACCATCGGAGACACAAAAAATGCCCTTAAGATACCCGAGCCCGGGAAAGGGTATTGCACGATTGCTAGCGCTGAAAGTGTACCTGTAATCAAAGCCAGCAGAACCGCCCCTGTCGAAGCAATGAGACTGTTCTTGAATGCATCGAGAAACTGGGTCTGCTCACTCAAATTGGCGTACCATTTCAAGGTGAGACCTTCTGGCGGAAATTTGCTGGCTGAACCTGAGCCTACAGATGTCAACATAATCATCAGCAGTGGCAACAGCAAATAAATCGCTACGGCACCCACAAAGATATAGAGCATCAGCTTGGTGCCCCTGTTCGACTTAACCATATGCCTGACCTCCCTTACGGGAACGACGGAACATCAACATTTCTGCTCCTTTATTCACAAGTAACGAGACAACAATGGAAGACACAAGTAAGAACAGGCTAGCAACCGCAGCCATCGGCCAGTTCGTGTCCAAGGTTCGCTGGTATATAAACACCGGAAGTGTCATGACTCTTCCCCCACCGATCAGTTGAGGTGTGGTGAACGCGGTGAGGCATAACGTGAACACAATCTGTACCCCGCTTGCTATACCTCTTGCCGATAAAGGCAGGGTAATGGTCAGGAATGTTCTCCAGCTGCCCGCCCCCAGATCCTGAGCAGCTGCCTTTAGAGAAGCGTCACTTTGGGACAACACATTCAGAATCGGGAAGACCATAAATGGCAGGAAAATATGGACAAGGGCCACGACAACACCTGTCTCGTTATATATCATGCTGAATCCTTCCTCGGTTAGCCCTAGACGGATGAACAGCCAGTTCATGAAACCCTGTTTGGACAGCAACAGCTGCCATCCATAAGAACGTACAACCGCACTGACCAGTAGCGGTAGGAACGTGAGCAGCAGCAACATTTGCTTCATGCCAGGCTTCTTTAGACCGGCTATGCAATAGGCCAGCGGATATGCAAGCAGAAGACTCCATAGCGTAACCTTGAAGGCAATGCGAAACGTTGTCCCAATCAGCTTCCAGTAATAAGGGTCGGACAGAAAAGCACGATAAGCGCCTAAATCCCAGCCCCGAATAAGCTTTCCATTCTCATACATATCAAAGCTATATCTGCCAAAGATCAGCAATCCGCCCAGATAAACGATGCCCATCAGAGCAAGCGCTGGCAACAGAAGCAGCAACCGGGTTACCCATGGGCGGTTTCCAAAGGAATACAGATTCACGATCTGTTCCGCGATCCGGTTCATATTCTTGCCCCCTGTACACGGTCATCAATGGGTTCGGACAACAAGAGTGCGTCCTCTGGGTAAAAGCCAATTAGTATTGGCTCACCTGGACTATAACGTGAAGCTCCCCGCTGATGCAGCACACTGGCCTGAACTAGAAAACCTTCAGCAATCTGCACACTGTATCGAATATTTGCTCCGCCATAGACCGCTTCAATCACGTGTCCATCCAGCTTGTTTAGGCAATGAGTTGCATCTTCTCCAAGTCGAATATACTCATTGCGGATCGATAAGGAATGTCGTGCTCCCACTTTTGGTACGGCATTGCCATCACTGACTTTCACCAGCAATGAATTGCCAAAACATTCTACCCGAATTCCATTGATATCATCTCCTAACACTTTCGTCTCAAAGAGGTTGGTGTCTCCAATGAACTTGGCTACGAAACTATCGGCCGGTCTTTCATAGATTTCATCAGGGGTTGCGTATTGTAGCAGCTTTCCGGCGCGCATGACGCCAATTCGGTCAGACATGTTCATGGCTTCGCTCTGATCATGCGTTACAAAGATAAACGTTCCGCCGAACTCACGCTGGATGCGTTTCAGTTCACGCTGCATATCTAGACGCAGCTGCATGTCCAATGCCGAGAGAGGTTCATCAAGCAGCAGCACTTCGGGCCTGTTGATCAGTGCGCGAGCAATGGCGACGCGTTGGGCCTGCCCCCCGGACAGCTCGGATACAGCACGCCTGCCATAGTCTCCGAGTTGGACCAGATCAAGTATTTCACCTACCTGCCGTTGGATATCGGCTTTTGGTAGCTTCTTCACCTTTAGTCCATAGGCAATGTTGTTGAATACATCCATATGAGGGAACAACGCAAGCTGCTGAAAAATCATATTGCTATTACGTCCATAAGCCGGAATGCCGGTAACATCCCGACCTCCCAGCATAATGTTGCCCTGATCCGGTTGCTCAAGTCCGCCAAGCATTCGAAGCAATGTGGTTTTGCCACAGCCACTCGGACCAAGCAAGGAAACGAATTCTCCCTTTTTCACTTGGAATGTTACTTGATCAACGGCCGCTCGCTCACCATAACTCTTCGTGACTTCCCTTGTTTCAATGGATATGGTCTCTTGTCCGCTGCTCATCTCTGATTCCCTCCCATCGATTCCGGGTTCAGAACAGAACCCGGAATCGTTTTGTGCCTGGCAACAATCCTTTTATTGAAGCTTTATTTTCACGAGTCGATCCCATAGTTCCTTCCAGGAAGAGCTGTTCTGTGCGAGCACATCCCAGTCTGGATTAATGCCGCTACTTTGCGTTTCAACGGAGAATGAAGGATCATCCTTGTACTTGTCTGGAACTGCAGCTGTCGTACTGGTTACCGGCGTACCCGTCGCCTCTGCGTATTGTGACAGCGCCTCTGCGCTCAACAATTCGTTAATGATTTCGTTTGCAACACGTGCCTGCTCAGGTGTTGAGCCCTTCACGACCTGAAGTGTGTACGGGAAGGAGATGGCACCTTCGCTTGGATATGCTACGGCCAGTGGAGAACCTCCATCAATCCATGTCTGTGCAACCTGTGCACTGAATGGGGCAATGAGTGCATCACCTGACTCCAGCAGCGCTTTCAGCTGATCATTGGATGAAACCAATGTGCCAATCTGGTCACTGCGATCTGCCCAGAACTGGAAGGCTGGCTCGGGATTTTCATAGGATGCGCCAATTTCTTGACCTTTGGTAGCAATAAGCGGGGAGATATAGGAATAGAACATGTAATCCCAGAGCGCAGTTTTTCCTTTGAACTCCTCGTTATCCCACAGATCGTTCCAGCTGGTAGGCGGCGTTTTTACCAGGTCTTTGTTATATACCAGGGCGAAGCTCGAAACGCCCCAGACCACACCTTTATTGTCTGGCTTGTGGAAGGACTCCGGGATATCCTTGATATTGGTTACGATGCTTGTATCTAATGGCTCCCACATGTCATCGTTCAAACCTTTAGCCGTCGCATCTGCATTGAAATAACCGAAGTTGACGACCGGATTGTTGGCATCAGCCTGCTTGCCTGCCACCATCTTTGGATACATTACCGAATTGGAGGACTCCTCAAAAGTGACTTCAACGTTGGGATGTTCTTTCACATACTCGGCAACCACTTCTTTAGGAACAACATCCTGATTGGAACCGGCCCAGATAAACATCGTCAGCTTAACTTTGTCTGCGCCTGCTCCTGAAGAATCACTCTCTCCGGCAGTATTACTTGAGTTACCGGCTCCACCACAAGCGGAAAGCACCAATGTACTGGCCAGTGTCAGTGAGGCGAGGCTGAGAAAGCGTTTTTTGTTTGATTTAAACATGCATTTTCCCCCATCCATGTAGTTGGTTTTACGGTTTTATCGATAAGACGGAACTAGATATCCTCCATACACTTGATCAATTCAACCCTATTTGCTGGCGTATCCCTTCCATAATGTCTGAGATCTCCCGTGGATCTACTGTTAGGGATTCCTTACGTTTCTCCTCTACAATGCCCATGGTCTGACGTTTCAGGTAGTCTCTCAGTGCAAGCGGAGCATTCAGCAATGCCTGATTCAGCGTTACCTGCATCTCATCGCTCCATATGTCTTCAAATTGTTCCCGCGCCTTGCCATAGGCGAACTCCTCCTGCTGACGCACTCGCTTCGCTCTCATTTGTTCAGTATCGCTCTCGTTTAGCTCCAAGCCGTCAATCACAACACCGTATAACTCAAGAGCTTTATCCGTGGATACCAGCCCTCTTCTTACATCTTCCAGAACCAGACGAGAATCACGTTCATACGGATCGCCATATCCGCCTCCGCCTTGCGAAAGGAACGTAACCGTTTCTCCAGGCTGAAGTAACAGCTCATCAATTCTTCCCAGATGATGCTCACTTGCACGCCCAGCATTTAAAATCGCTTCTCCATGTGAACCTACGCCGCCACCGAGCCTGCCCCACGGCTGAAACTCCATACGCTCCATGTTTCTGGCCGTCATCACAGTATCCGGTGTTAGAATTCTGACACACAGGTCAATCCCGCTTCCACCCCGGAAGGTTCCTGCACCTGCCGAGTCAGCACGAAGACCATAATGCTCGATTAACACAGGCATCTCGGATTCAACCGTTTCCGCAGGAATATTCCGTAGATGACCGACCGCAAAATCCATGCCGTCAATCCCGTCTTTCATCGGCCTAGCTCCGGAACCTCCGCAGATCGGCTGAATTACGCCCACCTTTTTCTTGCCATCGGATGCATCTGTCATCGCCATCATGACAATGCAGGCTTGTCCAGCTCCTGCCGCGGGGACCATATTGCCCTGAGCTTTCCCCAGGGCTCCCGTGATTACGTCCATCAGCCGAATAAAGGTCGCGGCACGTGCCCCAACAGCTGCCATCGGCTCAGGGTTGAGTACAGAAGCAGGCGGTGCGTTATTTCGCACCATGCGAATCATGCCCGAATTCCACGGAATGGTCGGATCGAGTGTACGGAAGTAACGAATGAGTGCGGGTACCAGCATGTAATGTCCCTGTTGATTGTGGGTAGGAATATTGAATGAAGCCCTGACCTGAGGATCGGTGCCGCTAAAGTCCAGATGAATGTCACTGCCCGCGATCGTCATTTTGCATCGCAACCGGATGGGATATCCTCCGGACCCCTTCTCCAGGTAGTCCCAGAAGTCATAGGAACCATCCGGAATATCCTGCACGATGGCACGGGCCTTCAGCTCGGCGTACTTCAACAAATGTTCGATACCCTGCTGAATTTTTTCCACGCCATAACGTGCAATAAGTTCCTGAAGCCGCTGCTCTCCCCGATTTAAGGCAGCCATAAGCGCTTTGAGATCACCAAGATTTTGTTCCGGAATTCGGCTGTTGTCCAGAAACATGCGCAGGATCTGCTCGTTCAGAACACCAGCTTCATATAGCTTGACTGGTGCAATCCGAATGCCTTCCATATGAATATCGTAGGCGCTGGGAGATACACTCCCCGGTACCTTACCACCCACGTCAGAAGAATGAACAAAGCACATGCCATATGCAATAATTCGCCCTTCGTGAAAATAAGGCTTGATGAGATGAATGTCTGGAAGGTGTGTGACCATGCCTTTGGTGGAATAAGGATCATTACATATGACGAGATCCCCTTCCTTCCAGTCTTCTATACTGTTAATGGTCGCAGCAGCAGGAATGCCCAGGGACAGATTGTAGCCTGTCTCCAGCGGCGAGCCGAACGTTTCTCCGGATGGAGATAAGAGGTAGGTTCCAAAATCGCCCGTTTCTTTGACAAAAGCGGTGAATCCTGTGCGCAGAACGACATTCGCCATTTCTTCCACGGCGGCTTGAATCCGGTTGTTAAAAATCTCAAGAAAGACCTTGTCACCGATCATGCTTCCACCTCCCCAATCACGTTCCCGTGAGCATCCCGGTATACCTTAAATCCAGGCGGGATAAAGATCGTTGTATCATATTCCTCCACAATAATAGGCCCGGGGATGGGAGCAACCACCGATGGAATCTGTCCCCTTTTCAGTACCCTGGCTGTCTGCTGTACATGGTCAAAGGTAAAGATCCGTTCTTCCGCCTCACTCTCATCGAATGGCAAATTTACTGGAACTACCGTGTTATGAGTAGGCAAAACACCAACAATGGTCGCTCTGAGACTTACAAACATAACCTCTGCCTCTGGCTGACTAATGCCAAACACGTTTTGGTAAGATGAATGGAATTTCATTCCTGCCTTTTTAGGGTCTTCAATTTCTTCCAATGTCAGCGTGACCTCAAGATCAAATGCTTGTCCTTCATAGCGCATATCCGCACTGTATAGGCAATAGATATTGTCCAGCTTGACACCGCCTCGCGCTTCCTCATCGATCCAGCTACGTCCCTGGTTTTCCAGTTCAGCGAAAAGAGAACCTAATTCGCCAGACACCAAAGTCTGGGTGCTTTTATGTAACGTATAAACGAAATCATTGCGAAGATTGGCAACCGTGCAGCCCATGGCACACAGCGTTCCCGGAGATGGCGGGATCAGCACTCTGCCAATGCCTACCTCACGTGCCATCAGAAAAGCATGCATCGGGCCAGCTCCACCATATGCGAGCAACGTAAAATCGCGGGGATCAACACCCTTGCGAGCCATTAGGGGAGAAAACTGGGCATACATATTGGCGGTTGCCACATCGAGAATGGCTTGTGCGGTATGTTCAGCATTCAGTCCAAGCTTCTCTCCCAGATTGGATAGAGCACGCTCTGCAAGTTCGGGATACAGACGCATTTGTCCACCAAGGAAACGATCAGCATGCAAGATACCGAGCTGTAGATAGGCATCTGTGGTTGTCGGCTCTTCTCCCCCGCGCTGATAGCAGGCCGGACCCGGGTTGGCTCCTGCGCTACGTGGTCCAACCTTGAGTACGCCTACGGAATCAAGCCAGGCAATTGAACCACCACCTGCTCCTATAGCCGTTACATCAACAGCAGGAATAATGACAGGAAAATCACCAACCTTGTTCTCGGATGAATAGGTTGGTTCTTTGTCAATGAGAGCAACGTCAACGCTTGTCCCGCCCATGTCAAATGTGATGACCTGATGAATCCCAGCTCGTTCAGCGATATGGGTCGCGGCGATTACGCCGGAAGCAGGCCCGGATAGAAGCGTGCGTACCGGCTCATTAGCCGCTCTGGCAGCTGTCATGATTCCACCGTTGGACATGGTGGACAGCAAGTTGGCTTTGAGGCCATATGCCTGAATCCCTTCTTGCAGACGCAGGAAGTAAGACCCCATCCGTTCACCTACATAAGCGTTCATCGCCGTTGCGAGTGTTCGTTCGAACTCACGCTGTTGTGGCCAGATTGCGCTGCTTCGGCAGATGAACAGTTGTGGATAACGTTCCCTGATCAGATCTTCCGCAAGCTGTTCATGCGCAGGATTCACATAAGCATGCAAAAAACTGATGGCCAAAGCTGTAACGCCATCCTCCACCAGCTCATGCACCGCTTGCAACAGCTGTTCTTGATTCAGTGGCTGGAGTATCCTCCCACTCGCAATCACACGTTCATCAACTTCCTTAACGCGATGTCTCGGTACTAAAGGATCTGTCTTGTCACCGTACAGATTGGTTGTATCCTCAAGTCGCAACCGCCGGATTTCAAGAATATCGCGGAATCCTTTAGTGACCAACAGGCCTGTAACGGCACCATTTCGTTCGATTAACGTGTTGACGCCAAGTGTTGTTCCATGCACAAATAGATCAATCTCACGAATGTTCACGCCATTCGCCTTGAGTTGATCAAGTACGTTGAAAATCGCCTGTTCTGGAGCTGCTGCAATCGATGGCGTCTTCAGCGCCGCAATCACCCTGTTCTGATGGTCCATCACCAGTGCATCCGTGAAAGTACCTCCGATATCTATACCTAAACGATAGAGTGTGTCCACAAGCTCAACTCCTTTAACACCGGGTTTCGTTCAAAGGTGTTTTATTGGTTTTGCATGGCGAAATAACGTTTGACATCATTAATCATTTGGTTAATATGGTTCACCATCGCCGCTTCAGCCTGCTCTGGAGAGCCGGCTACAATAGCATCCAGAATCTGCTGATGGTCCACAACTAATTCACTTCCTACTCTCCGGCGAATATATGCTGTCTCCAGAAAATCACGGCTTGTCTCCCATACCAGTTCAACCGCGTGCAGAAGAATTTGGTTTTGCGCAGCATAAGCCAGCAATCTGTGAAACTCCCGGTCCTGTTCGTATGGTATAATATTCTTGGAAAGCAATTCATGCTGGTTCACAATCGATGCTTGCAACAGTAATATGTATTCTTTCGATGCACGCTGTGCTGCCAGAGAAGCAATCTCCCGCTCAAGTGCCCTTCTGGCAACGAGAACATCCACTAGAGCCTTTTCCCCGGAATGATTCAGCATCTGAATTAACTGTGAATTCACGCTTTTTTGCTGCAACTCTCTTTCTAATATATTTATTCGATCCAGACCCTGTTCGGTCAAAGTCCTTCCCTTGCGGCCTTCCAGAACTGTAAAACCTTCAACATCCATCTCCATAAGTCTTCTTCCGATGGTTGCCTGACTCAGACCATACGTTTTGCCCAAAGTATGAACCAACGTACTGGCCCCGATGGGAGCGCTGGCGTCTCGAAGCTGCTTCAGCAGTTCGTATTCCAGCTCCATTTCGTTTAGCTCAGGACCCACTGCATTCACCCCCCTCTTAAATACTTAATTGTTATTTATTATGCTTTTAGTTGTTACTCATTGATGATTAACGATAGTATAACTTCAAGCCATCTCAGTTTCAACAAATCTCATCAAATTAGTACGAATTATTCACTTCCGCTTTAATATTACGTTTTCTAATTCGACATTAAAAAAGAGCATTTCACATCCTTTATTCCAACGTTTAGCCGGAGGATGCAAACTGCCCTTAAGGTAGTAATATTTTGAACCATGAACACACTCACAAATGAACAAATAAGGTCTCAGGACTTGAGTTGTTGCAATAACTGCACACGGTAGGCTTCACTTTCAAGCGATTGAATTTCCTTATATTCTTCGGCAGTAAGCACTTTGGGTTCCCCGGCTGCTTTTGCGATCATATATACCTTCGCGCTTTCTTCCACTACCTGGGTGCGATAATAGGCTTCGCGGAGGTTTTTACCCGTTGTGACCAATCCGTGATTGACGAGAATGAGTGCCGTATGTTCTTCTACCTTTGCTGAGACTGCATCGGCAAGTAGTTTCGTCGTTGGCAGAACATATGGAACGAACCCGATATCGCCCACCAAAGCCGACTGATCAGGGAACAAGTGTGGCAATTCATCGAAAACAAGACTAAGTGCAATCGTATAGGCCGGATGCGTATGCACAATGGCTTGGATATCAGGATTCACACGATAACTGTACAGATGCATCAAAACTTCGGAAGAAGGGCGTGTTGTTCCCGCACGAGTCTCTCCTGTCTCGATATCAATGGCGATCCATTCGTCAGGCTCCAGATCCTCAAGTGCATAACCACTCGGAGACAATAACATCGTTCCCCCAGAGCGAGCGCTCAGATTCCCACCGGGTCCTACCACCAACCCTTGGGCAACTGCTCTGCGGGCATATTTCGTCAACTCTTCCCTTATTTGCTGTTCAGACATGTTTTCTCCACTCCTCATACTTTTCTTTTTAGCATTTTGCGTCCATGCTCATTGCATTAAATCTGTTCATTACCTTTTGATTTGATTCAGACTTTGGTAGTTTTCATAAGCTTCCTGCCACAGCTCTGTATCCTCAGGCTCATAGGTCTCGGGGGAAAAGGAAGCAGCCATGACCTCCCGTACCTCGGCCAAGCTACTCACTTCTCCATGCGCAAGGAATTGCAGCATGCAATTCCCGGCTGAAGTCGCCTCTGCCGGGCCTGCCACCACCGGGACACCGGCTGCATTGGCTGTAAACTGGCATAATAGTCGATTGTGTACACCACCACCAACCATATGAATGACACGAGGTCTTGTACCTGTAATCAACTGCATTTCATCCAGCGTCTGTCTGAATTCCAGTGCAAGACTTTCCAGAATGCAGCGTACAATCGCTCCAGTCGTTTCGGGCACTGTCTGTCCGGTGAGACTGCATTGTTGCCGTATTCGTTCAGCCATATTCCCTGGCGCCAAATACACGCCATCTCCCGGCGATACATAACTTTGATGCGGCGTTGCCAAGGCAGCCAATTGAATCAGTTCTTCATGTGTAAAAAGTTGATTCTCCCGCTCCCATTGCCGTTTGCATTCCTGTAGCAGCCACAAGCCTGAACGATTTTTCAGGGTGCGTACTTTTCCACTTACCGTCCCTTCATTCGTGAATCCCCGTGCACGACTTCGATCATCCAATACAGGTGTATCACGCTCCACCCCCATCAGAGACCAGGTGCCACAGCTGATAAAAGCGAAATCCGAATCATTCGCAGGGATTGCTGCCAGGGCAGATGCCGTATCATGTGAGCCTACAGAGACTACCTGCATCGGTCCAGTCCGTAACTCGGCGCACAACTCATTTGTTAAATCGCCCAGCACGGTACCCGGTTGAACGAGTTTTGGAAATAATGTTTCCGGTATACCGAGACGCCCGATCAGATGTTCATTCCAACGCGCCTCACCTGCATGCAACAGTCCACTGGTACTTGCAATCGTATACTCACAAGCCTGCTGACCGGATAGATAATAGTGAAACAAATCCGGCATAAATAACATGCGTACATCCGGACGCAAACCTTCGACATGCTCTCGCACACTGCCTAGCAATTGGAATACCGTATTGATTTGCTGCGGCAGAACGCCGGACATGGCGTACAGTTCTTCTTCTTTCACAAGGTGCAGAACTTCTTCCATCCACTGCGCATTGCGTGCCTCCCGATAGTGACGTGGATTCGAGCATAATCTTCCCGCCCCATCTACCAGTCCATAGTCCACTCCCCACGTATCCACAGCTATAGAACGGACCGTTGGAGAGATGCCTTGCGTCCCTTTCACAATGCCTTGTTTTAATTCATGAAAAAGTCGCAAGAAATCCCAATACAATCCATCGCCCAGCTGCACGGGTACGTTGTTGAATCGATGAACTTCTTGTAACGAGAGTCTGCTTCCATCAAAAGAACCCCGGACTACGCGTCCACTCCCAGCGCCGTAATCGGCAGCAAGCACATGTGTTGCTTGATCGCCCATTTTTTCAAGCCTCCTTAACTCTACGCGATAAGCCGTATTCGAGTTCTGAACGCAGCTTTCAAGAGAACGCCATGTTACCTTCAATTCATAAGGAACATGGCGTTTGACAGGAATGGAACTTTATTTTAACGATATAACGGGCCAAATACACTGCAAGCACGGTAGTCTGCGCTTTCCGGCTCACTTGTGCCGAACAATCCCCATGCACGCGGACGGAAAATCTCCGATTCAGGTACATTATGCATATTTACCGGAATGCGCAGCATGGAAGCCAGCGTAATCAGATCAGCACCGATGTGTCCATACGAGATGGAGCCATGGTTAGCGCCCCATTGATTCATGACCTCGTATACGGAAGTAAACGCTCCCGATCCGGTTAGAACAGGTGCAAACCAGGTGGATGGCCAGGTAGGGTCTGTCCGTTGATCCAGCGTATCATGCACATCTTCAGGCAGATCGACCGTGTAACCCTGAGCGATTTGCAGCACCGGACCCAGTCCTTTGACCAGATTCAGACGTGTCATCGTTACAGGCATGCCACCTTTGGTCAGGAAATCCGCTGAATAGCCGCCCCCGCGGAAATATTCTACGGATGCCGGTCTCCAGGATGTTGCTTTTAGGCAGTCCTGTACTTCCTCATCTGTAATTTCCCAGAATGGCTTGAGCACAGGCTTCCCATCTCTGGACTGTTGTCCGGTGCCATCCAAGGCTGCGGAACCGGAGTTAATCAGATGCAAAATGCCATCCTTCGCGTTTCCTTCCAACTGGTGCCCCGTCACACGCTGTACCGAATCCGGACTCCAATACGTGCGCACATCAGCAAAGATCTGTGCCGTATGTGTCAGCAGCGAACCGAATAACATCGATACCCCGTTCAGGCTGTCATTCTCCGTTGCAACTAGATAAGGCGCACGTTTGCCATTCCAGTCAAAGGAAGAGTTTAATATCGACTCCAGAAAATCTCCGTTAGGTGAATGATCTGTCCACTGCCGTTGTCCCTGGAAGCCGGATACAATCGCGTGGTGGCCCATCGATTCCTCTGTGAAACCAAGCTCAGCCAATCTTGGATTGCCCGCCATCAAGTCACGCACAATTTGGGTCATTTTCACAACGGTCTCCCATTCGTACTCTTTGCGTTTGCGATCCGTTTGTAGATGGGCAGCGTTGTTGTCCGGACCTTCGTTACAATTCTCCTTCACCCAGGCCAGTGCGAGCTTATACTCTTCAGGATCGTAGATTTCTTCTTCAATACGACGAGTGAGCTCGCTCATATCCACATATTCGTTTCTCATGCCCAGATACTCTTGGAAAAATGAATCGTTCACAATCGAACCTGCAATCCCCATGGATACCGATCCAATGGACAGATACGCTTGCCCTTTCAAGGTAGCGGCTGCCAGACCCGCACGGCTGAACCGGAGTAATTTCTCACGCACGTCATCGGGAATTGTTGTATCCCCGCCGTCCTGAACATCCTCTCCATAGATCCCAAAGGCCGGAATCCCCTTCTGTGCATGGGCAGAGAGAACTGCCGCCAGATATACAGCACCCGGACGTTCAGTTCCGTTAAAACCCCAGATAGCTGTTGGAGTGGATGGTGACATATCCATCGTTTCCGTACCATAACACCAGCATGGTGTCACGGTGATCGTTACGCCCACGTTGGAACGGCTGAATAGTTCTGATGCTGCGGCCGCTTCGGCCACTCCGCCAATACAAGTCTCGGCCACAACACATTCCACCGCGGACCCGTCAGGATAACGCAGTTCGGCTGCAAGCAGTTCCGCAACAGATGTCGCCATCCGCATCGTTTGCTCTTCCAGTGACTCCCGAACACCCTTGCGTCTTCCATCAATCGTGGGACGAATACCAATCTTGGGGAAAGCCTGCTTATAACGATAATCCTGATGTGTCATACTGGAATGTCCTCCTTCAATTCGTTTCATAGAATTATTTGGGTTGAATTGAGAAACCTTCTGTCTGATCCATATGCAGTGATTGGAATGAGATAATGACGGAAATACAA
Organism: Paenibacillus sp. 37; assembly: GCF_008386395.1. Classification (NCBI taxonomy): domain Bacteria; kingdom Bacillati; phylum Bacillota; class Bacilli; order Caryophanales; family Paenibacillaceae; genus Paenibacillus; species Paenibacillus sp. 37. The sequence goes on from NZ_CP043761.1 coordinate 4,015,971, forward strand.
CCGATACCCGGGTGGCATGCAAGAGCTGCATACACAGATTATCAAGAGCATTACTTGGAATTGAATGCGTTTACATATTTAAAAAAAATACCAATAAACCATTTCATTAATCAGCCTTGTATGTAGTTCCTCTTTTCAAGGAAATGGAACGTGCATGAGCGAATTCAACGAAATGGTTTATGTAGTAAAGACGTTCAGAACCCTTTAGGGTTATCGGTAACCCTAACATAGCATGAGCCTATCTTGCTGTCAATTGGCATTATCCTATAGAATGGTAAGACTATGTTGCGGAAAGGTTAGATTCTAATGATTACCATTTACGATATTGCCAAAAAAGCCAACGTCTCCGCCATGACGGTCTCCAAAGTCATTAATCATACAGGCCGCATAAGTTCCGCGACACGCGAACGTGTGCAACAGGTGATCGACGAACTGGGTTACATCCCGAACTCCAATGCACGCAGTCTTGTGCTTCAGCGAACCCAGATGCTCTCGCTGCTTATTACGGATATTACCAACCCTTTTTATACAACACTCGCCCGCGGTGCTGAAGATGCAGCCCATCTTCGTGGGTACCGTCTTTTATTTGGCAACAGTGACGAGGATTACCATAAGGAAAAGGACTACGTGGATGCAATTCTGTCAACTCGCGTCGATGGTGTACTCTTTGCCCCTGCAGGAGATCGTTCTCTCACTCATCTGAAACAGTTGCAGGAACGTCACATTCCGTTTGTCTTTCTAGACCGAACCGTCCCTGGCATTACGTCAGATGTCATTGCCGGAGATAGCCGGGAAGGTGCGATTGAACTGATCCGATATCTGGTGCAATTGGGGCACCGGCGCATTGCACTGGTCAATGGTTCTTCAGAGGTTTCTACCGCCAGACTGCGGGAGGAAGGTTATGTAGCGGGTTTGCGTGAGGTCGGAGTTGATATCGATCCCGAACTTGTGCTTCGAACCGGGTACCGGGATTTCAGCGATGAAGAGGGACTGGATCAACTACTCTCACAACCGGAGAAACCAACAGCCATTTTTGCCGCCAACAACATGCTGGCGATTGGGGTCATCCGGCTTTTGCGCAAACGAGGACTACGTGTGCCAGAAGACATCTCTGTCGTATGCTTCGACGATCTGGATCTGGCTTCTGCTTTTGATCCTTTCCTGACTGTAGCAGCACAGCCAGCATATGACTTTGGGTTTCAGGGCGTACAGATGCTGATTGACCGGATTGAGGGCAAGGCCCCTTCCGAAGCCCAAACCGTCATTCTACCATCAGAACTGCGCATACGGGCTTCAGCTACTGCTCCACGTGAGCAAAAATAGAGTTAAGCACCAGAGTTGACTAAATATTATCGTGTAAATGATTAGTCCCACCTATCTAGATTAGCTCCCGTTCCAATTCGAAAAAATGTACAACATGAACAGGGTGCACCGGAGACTTCACTCTGGTTGCACCCTGTTTGATGTTCATACGTTGGAATGACCCAATTCGTCCGAACCGGTTGGTTCGTCAGATTCATTCAGTTTCATTTTGGTTCCATCCGAGCCGATATTCTACCGCTCCGACTGTAATGCGAGAGCAACCTCACGAACGAGTCCCGGGAACCAGTCCATCAGAGGTTCGAACGTATATCCCGCTTGTTCTGCCTTGGTCGTCACCATCGTCCATGATTGCTCAACGCCGAAGGGTGACATATCTTCTTTCACCGTTTCCATGAGGATCTGGGACTGCATGCCCGTGACCGTCTCGATCAGATGTATCATGGCTGACAGCGTAATTGCACCCTTGGAAGCTGCATTCACTGGACCGGTAATGGACGAATGTCCAAGCCAAGCGAGAAATCTTGCCGCTTCAGTGGAATTGATAAATCCAATCTCCGCATCCGGATTTGGCATGCCGATCGGTTTTCCTTTTTGCACATGTTCAATATGAAAATGGAGTCTTCTCGTATAATCATCAATCCCGAGTACAATGGGAATGCGCATCGCTACAACCGGGAAATCCGCTACTTGGAAAAATACAGCCTCTGCAAGCCGTTTGCCTTCTCCATACGAAAAATCCTCCGCACTCCCATACTGTAATGGATATGTATACGGGTCAAAATCCGTTTCCTTAAATCCAGGTTTGGGATCACCGTACACCGAGAGTGTGGATGTCAGAACGTATCTTTTGGTGCGTCCTGCAAAAGCTTCACATGCCGATTTCGCCGCATTTGGGGAGTAACAGATATTGTCGTACACGACATCCCACATGTCTGTCTGCGCAACCTCTGCCAGAGATTCCGGGTCTTCACGATCCATCTTGATTCGGTTTACTTCGGGTCCGAAGTCAACATCCGTTTTACCACGAGTGGCGACTGTGATCTGAGACTTCCCTTCCCACAGCAAGTGATCCACCAGACGTTTACCGAAAAAACGTGTACCCCCAAGTATAAGGACTTTATTCATCCAAAAAACCTCCTATCTTGTTCGATTATGTTTAACAATGTGAAGCATGGTGTGAGCGTTCCGTTGAAACTCATATGAAGTTGGTTCTTCGGATACCGTGCACCCACGCTCTTCGAGTATTAATTTTAACTCATCCATGTGCTTGTAACGTTGGCCAGACAGATCCACTGTTGGAAAAATGCGAACCTCTCGTTTGGTCACACGCAGTAGTTCCATCACGGTTGCAACATGAAAATCAACATCCAATCGATCCGCGTACGTAAACAGGAAATGGGCGGATAACGTCAGATCAAATTGTCCATCCGCAAAGGGTAGATCCGGGAGCACAGACGCCACATAACGGTCAGGAAACATTCTCATATCTGCGATGCAATCTGTGATGGCACGAGTTCGTTCTTCCTTTAACCCCTGGATTGATCCAAATTGATCCCACACATATATGTTTTGCACGGGTTCCATCTGTTTCATCGTATGCTCAATGTCCTGATATCCCTTTACTTCAAGCTCGTCGATCCCGTATTCGTAGGCAATATCTACCGCTACAGGGTCTGCACCCAACTTGCGCGCCTGACTGCTGAACGAACATGCTCCGCCGGGACAATCCAGAATCGACTTGCCAGTAATCTCTTCTACCGTTAAGTTGAACATCTTCATATATTCCTCGAAGGTTCTTCCTATGAAAACAATCTGTGACAGTTCCAAACCACCAGAATCATTGGAGGGTTTGTTGCTCTGCTCATCTCTGCTCATCTCGTCTCAGCTACCTTTCCTGTTTTTGAATCAATCGTTAGGGAACACAAGCCCAATCTGCTTCCGAATCTGATCCATGACCTGCATCGTAACATAGGAGCGTTCATACGTGTTCATGTCAGACTCCTTTTTGCCTTCCTGAACCAGATTCACGAACTCCTCCACTTCATAATACATCGCCGGATGGTTTTGTTCGACTGTGAGCTGCTCCACCGTACCGTCATTGTAACGTATCTCTGCATGTTCCGGTGAGCCAATCTTGTCAATGATGATGCTGCCCAGTTCCCCCATAATTTCGCTTGGTACATGAGAATTGGAGATTTTGGAGTATGTAACAACCGCATCCATCCCATCATAATCCAGTAGCACACTGCCTTGTCCATCCACACCAGATTCCAGCATCATCGCTTGGGATTGAACCCGATTAGGTGCACCGAACAACGTAATCAATGGATAGAGACAATACACACCGAGATCCATTAACGCCCCATTAGCGAGTTCAGGCTTGAACGCGTTCAGGACAATCCCCTCTTTGTACTTGTCGTAACGCGAAGAATACTGAGAGTATCCTGCTACATATTTGCGGACAGGACCGATTTTATACAGGCTCTTCTGCACCATTTTGAACTGGGGGACAAGGGTCGATTTCATCGCTTCCATGAGCAGAACCTCGTGTTCTCGTGCTGTATCGATTATGCTCCGAACTTCGGCACTGTTTGCAGCCAGAGGTTTCTCGCACAATACATGTTTACCGTTTCTCAGAAAAAGCTCAGCCTGCTCTGCATGAACCGTATTTGGTGTGGCAATGTAGACTGCATCAATCACATCACTTGCTGCCAACTCTTCCAGATCGGTGAAGCGGTGTTCAACATCATATTTATCTGCAAATGCATTAGCCTTATCTTCAGTTCTTGAATACACGGCGGTTAACTTGAATCCATCAACCTGTGCTGCGGCTTCGAGAAGCCTTTCTGTAATCCAGTTGGTACCCACTACTCCAAAACGAACCATGCTTACCTACCTCTTTCATCTATAAATTTCATTTGAGATATAAACCACTTCCATCTTGTATATTGTAGCTCATATTTCGTTCAGATTGAAGGAAGGTACTTTATCCCAGATATTGATATCTTGCTTTTTAAGTTGAAACTTCGTCAATCCCTTGGAACTAGGGGTATAATTAGAGATGAGGTGATCACCGTGAAAAGTCCAGATCAAGATCGCATACTGCCCGAATCGATAGATGAAAAATACTGGCATGCCATCATCAACAACGATAATTCTTATGATGGAACGTTCTTTTACGGTGTGCAAACAACGGGTATTTTCTGCCGACCTTCCTGTAAGTCCAGAGCACCCAAAGCTGAAAATGTGCTGATATTTCAACATGTTGAAGAAGCGTTGGCACGAAAGTTCAGACCCTGCAAACGTTGTAAACCAACAGGCGAGCGGGTACCTGATCAGGAGTGGATATACGGGATCACGGATTACATCGAACATCATTACGCCGAACCTCTAACCTTGGATATCCTTGCCACTGTAAGTCATGGCAGTCCTTATCATCTGCATCGTGTGTTCAAGCGGATTACAGGTCGCACACCGGTTCAATATATTCAGGATAAACGAATGACCGAAGCCCGGAAGTTGCTTGAACATACCGGACTTACCGTCACCGATATTGGCCGCCATGTCGGTATACCTAACTCAGCTTATTTCATTACTGTATTTCGCAAACACACAGGTCTCACACCTGCACACTACCGCGAAAGGCATGAGAACTTATGAAAACCAACCTTTCTTACAAAATACCCAAAACGTTACTGAACAAAGGAACAGGCTTCCTTAATGGATATACACATACGTTGAATCCTTACACAGGCTGCGCCTTCGGTTGTTCCTATTGTTATGTCAGACAGATGCCTGTCTCCTTATTTCGCAAAGAGGATTGGGGGAGTTGGGTGGATGTGAAACAGGAGGCCTCCCGAGTGTTCGCCAAAGAATTGAAGCGTGCCCTGGCGAAAGGCAAAGTCACTCTGTTCATGTCATCCAGTACAGACCCGTATCAACCCGCTGAGTACAAGGAGTGTATCACGCGTTCATTGCTTGAAACGATGGTACAGTATCCGCCCGATTTTGTATTGGTCCAAACCCGCAGTCCCCTCGTTACCCGGGATATAGATCTCTTACTACAGTTAGGAGACCGGGTTCGGGTCAGCATGACTGTGGAGACGGATCTGGACGATATGCGCAAGCATTTCAGTCCTTCCGCTCCCCCAATTGCAGGCCGATTACGTGCATTGGAACAGTTGCGGGATGCCGGAATACCGACACAGGTTGCGATTGCTCCCGTATTACCCAGCAGTGAACAGTTTGCTGCCGTCTTACGACCGCTGGTTCGGCGCGTATGTATTGACGATTATTTCATGGGCGATGGTAGCGAGGGTAAGCGCACCCGTCGACTCGGCATGGAGTCGCTCTATCAAGAAGTGGGGATGGAGCACTGGTATCATCCAGAGGCGTATCAGACTGTTGTTCAACGGATGAAAGACTATTTTCCCGAGGATGAAATCTGGATCAGTCAGGCGGGATTTGAGCCATAAATGACTATATAAGTTGAATTAAAGAATATTTACACTGGACACTCCAATGACCGAACAACCTTCCGATCGCTGTTATCTCCAATTTTTCTTAAATTCAATAAAAACAGCCCCTTTCCGTGTTCGAAGGAAAGGGGCTGTTGGTCATGATATAAGCCATGATGGCTATCTTATTTATCCAATGTATACAATGGCAGATCCACCGGCAATGCAGCCGGGCGCTGACACGAGCTTTTCATCTGGTAAAAAGTCTGCTCATCTGATGAATCATGGAATGCCCACATGGCCTCAAGTACGTGGTATGCCAGTTCCCCGCTCGCACGGTGTGCACGTCCACTTTGGGCTGCATAGGCCATATCTGCCACACCGATGCCGCGTGTATTTTCCTGATATCCTGGGAGAAGCGGAACTTCCGTCCATTCATGTTCACCCAGCAAGCGGTAACGAACCGGACCGCCGAAGGTGTTGGGATCAGGTACCTGCAATGTGCCATGCGTGCCGTATATCTCAATCGGTGGCAGTGCACTTCCGCCAAATACGTCAAAGCTCGTAATTAGCGTGCCAATGGCACCCTGCTCAAACTGCAACAGACCCGTAACGTGAGTTGGAATTTCGACGGGAACCACTTGGCCTCTCTTTTTCTCACTCGTAATCGTCCGTTCTTCCATGGCTTTACCTGTCATGCCCGCAATGGACTTGATCGGTCCCATCAGTTGAACCAATGCCGTGAGGTAGTACGGACCCATGTCAAACATTGGCCCACCGCCTGATGCGTAATAAAACTCCGGATCTGGGTGCCAGTGTTCATGACCACGGCTCATCATAAATGCGGTTGCCGCAACCGGCTTGCCGATTACCCCTTCTTCTACCAATTGAAGTGAAGTCTGGATACCTGAACCAAAGAAAGTCTCTGGCGCGCAGCCCACGAGCAATCCTTTACGCTTCGCTGTTTCGAGCACAGCCTGCCCTTCTTCACGGGTAACAGCGAGTGGTTTTTCCACATAGACATGTTTGCCTGATTCAAGCGCCCGCAAGCATACATCCGCATGAACGGAAGGAATCGTCAGGTTGATGATCAGCTCAATCTCAGGATCAGCCAAGATTTCATCCACGCTGTATACGTTTGGCACGTTATAGGCTGCAGCCTGCTCCTCTGCACGTTTCCGATCAAGATCCGCAACAGCAACAAGTTCCAGCACCTCGAACCGGTGACAATTTTCCATATAAATACCGCTGATTTTACCGCAGCCAATAATGCCTACTTTCATTTTTTTCATGCTTGGGGCTCCCTTCGCCGTGGATCAGAAATGGTTTATCCATTGAGGATGAATGGTTGACACTGAAGTTACGTTTACGATCAAACTACAATCTCATTAGTTCTGATTGTCCGCCATACCTGTATACACTTCGGTTGCTGAACTTACTCGACTCTTGGCAAGCTCTTTGCCTGCTGCTGTCCATTTGAATCCACTGCGCATCATTTCAGTCACGGGTTTCATGTCTACAATGTCTGCATGGTGTCCCAGTGAGTTGTAGAATACTCGCCCTGCGCCCCAGCGTTTCGTCCATACAACAGGCATATCTACGGGTCCATTCGCTGCATGCGGACCAGTCACCACGGGGAAACGAGTTGTTGCCAGCACTTCCACTGCCGGGTCTACGTGCAGGTAGTACTGTTCACTTTTTACCTGAAAATCTTCAATATGATCCAGTAACGGGCTAGAGCCACGTTTCATGTTCACCATGTACTCCACACCATCGTTACCTGGATGAGCAACCCATTGTCCACCCGTCATAAACTGCCAGTCTACGTTATTTCGGAAGGCATCACACATCCCGCCATGAAGACCAGCCAAGCCCACACCGCTCTGAACAGCCGCTGATACGTTATTGACCAATTCCTGCTCAATCTGTCCCATCGTCCACAATGGCACGATCAGATCCAGACCCATCAGCTTCTCTGCATCCGCATAAGACTCCAACGTATTCGAGACTTCAACCTCAAACTGCTCTTCCTTCAAAATACGCTCAAAAATCGCTGCTACCTGCTCCGGTTCATGTCCATCCCAGCCGCCCCATACAATCAGTGCTTTACTCATCGTTTATTCACTCGCTTTCAACTAGTTTAGTTGTGCTCAACGCTAATCCTGACTTACTCCGCCTTGCTTACTTACATCTCTTCAAGTGTCACCCAGCGTCGCTCCGTCACCGAACGTTCTACCGCTTCCAGTACAGCCTGACAGGCGACCCCATCGTGGAAACTCGGTGATGGTTGTCGTCCTTCAGAGATCGCAGTTACCAACTCCAGCATTTCATGCGTGAACGTGTGCTCGAATCCAATCGTATGTCCGGCAGGCCACCAGGCTTCGGAGTACTTGTGTGCCGGATCGGTTGCCAGTACACGGCGGAATCCCTGTACGTCCTCTTCATCCTTTGTAAAATATACTTCCAGTTCGTTCATCCGCTCAAAATCAAACCGTACACTGCCGAGACTGCCATTAATCTCAAACGAGTTCGTACTGCGATGCCCCGCTGCAAAACGTGTAGCTTCGAAGCTGCCCAGCGCCCCTCCTGCGAATCGTGCCAGGAACAACGTAGCATCGTCGACGGTCACTTCTCCTTTCGGTGCATCCGCATTCGAACTGCCCTTTGCACTCAGCCCGGTCATCTCTGCTGCAAGTGGTCGTTCTTTGATAAATGTTTCGCTCATGCCGATGACTTCCTGGAATTCACCAACAAGGAAACGAGCCAGATCGATTAAGTGCGCGCCCAGATCCCCATGGGAACCAGAGCCAGCCACTTCTTTTTGCAAACGCCATACCAGCGGGAACGAAGGGTCCATGATCCAGTCCTGCAAGAAAAAAGCACGGAAATGATAGATCTTACCCAGTCGTCCGCTCTCCACCAGATCCTTCGCCAATTGCACCGCTGGTGAGAAACGGTAGTTGAACCCGACCATATGTGCGACTCCGGCCTCCTCTGCTGCCTGAAGCATCTCACGCGAATCCGCGAGGGACAGAGCAAGTGGTTTCTCACAAAACAGATGTTTGCCCTGACGAGCTGCTTCCAACGCAATTTCCTTATGGGCATCACTTGGCGCGTTAATATCAATCAGATCGATATCATCTCGCTTCACCAGTTCACGCCAATCTGTTACACTTTCGGACCAGCCGAACTGATTCGCTGCCTCCTGCACTCCCTGCTCGTTACGTCCACAGATCACAGACATCTCGGGCTGCAGCGGAGCAGACGGGAAAAACATCGGCAGACTGCGATAGGCATTACTGTGGGCCTTCCCCATAAACTTGTATCCAACCATTCCGACACGAAGACGATTTGACATGGTCATTTCCTCCTTTGGAATAATAAAAAGTCTTTCAATTTGTGTACCAATAAACTATTGACGGATAGAAGAAGCACGGATGATCAGTTCGGTAGGCAACAACGCTCTCGCTGATTCGGTTACCGCTACAACAGAGTTATTCGCTTTATGTGTATCACCCACAGACCCATGCATAAGCTTCGATACTGCAAATTCACCCATCTCAAAAAATGGAACCCTGACGCTACTCAGCGGCGGAACCGCCATCTCGGCGGCATCGGAGTCGTCATAACCCACAAATGCCGGAAAATCCGCAGGCCCTATTCCCCGCTCACGCAAACCATGCATGACACCAATGGCCATCCGGTCATTGGCCGCAAATACAGCATCAATCTCATGTAGGCGATCTGCTACAATCGCTGCCGCCTCAATGCCACTTCGTCTACTATAATTCCCCTCAAGCAATAGACTCGGGTCCAGCTCCATACCTGCTTCTTGCAGGCCAAGACGGACACCTTCCATTCGCTCCTGGCTGTTGGAGTAGCTGTCCGGACCATTGAGAAAAGCGACTTTGCGATATCCCTGATCCGTAAGATGACGTATGGCAAGCCTGCTTCCTTCCACATGATCCGCATCCACTTCCGTGAATGATTGGCCCTCAAAATGCTGATTCATGACACAGAACGGGTGTCCTTCCTTGTGAAGCTGCTGCATGGCCGCCAGTTCTTCATGATCGTCTCTGGCACCTAGGATAATGCAAGCGTCCACTTTCTGACGCCGGAACAGATCCGTATAATTCATTACTTCACCGGGTGTCCGGAACATAACCAACAGGTCCATGCCATTGTCTCTGGCTTTGCTTCCAATCCCACTCAGCATTTCCGAGAAAAAATACGCCGAGAACAGATGCGCCTTCGGAACATAAGGTAATACCACGCCAAGGTTCCCGCTTTTACTTCTGGCAAAACTGCGAGCAAGAGCGCTGGGCACATAGCCTAACTGTTCAGAAGCTTCAAGAACCTTGCGGCGTGTCTCTTCTTTAATAGGACCTACCCCATTAAGCACCCGGGAGACCGTTGCCTCGGAAACACCCGCAAGATCAGCCACTTCTTTACGAGATGCCATGATTTCACCCCCTTCTAGCTCACCTATAAATGATGTAATAACTAAAAATCGATATTTATGTACGCGCGTACATTTTCTCATGCCATGTAACCGTTGTCAATGCTTTAAACAAAAAATAACGAGAGCTCGGGTAAATCCAAGCCCTCATTATTATCTTGCCAGAGATGGTACTTTCATTGAATCCGAGCACCCTGTAACCTTAGGGGGTCCAAGTTACTTATCAAACACACTACAACGATTACGGTTGCTGCTATTTGTACAATTAATGGGGAGTGCAGCTCACAATGTCGTTGTAACGCCAAGATCAACGGAGGATTGACTAAACTCAGCCTGCTCCATCGTTTTCACAAGATTCGGAATGCGGTCCGATGGTTCAGGCGTGGATTGAAGCTGTCTTACTTTGTGCAGCACTTCTTTGTTAGGCAGGAAGTGTTGGGAACGAATGAATCGAATGGTCTTCGTTTTGGCACGCATGACAATCGAATCCGTCTCAGCCCGATCATCCGCAAGATACCGTACCCCTCCCAGAATCTCACCTGGCGTCACACCTGTTGCAGCAAAAATGACATCCTCTGTGCCGATCATATCCTGCATCGTTAACACTTTGTAAGGATTATCAATTCCCATCTGCAAGCAACGTTGGAATTCGTCTGCGTTGGCAGGCATCAGACGACCTTGAATCTCACCCCCAAGGCAAGATAGCGCTGCAGCAGCCAGCACACCTTCTGGCGCTCCTCCAGATCCGACATAGAGATCGATACCCGCCTCCGGGAAGGCCGGTGCCATCGCCCCAGCAACATCACCGTCACTGAGGAACTTGATCCGTACACCGACCTTGCGTAGAGTCTTAATTGTGCTCTCATGGCGCACACGATCCAGAATCATCACTGTCAGATCCGAGATGTTTTTGTTCAATGCGGCAGCGGCTTTCTCCAGTGTGACTTCAACCGGGTCTTCAATGCTTACCTTGCCTACAAGCGCAGGCCCTACCGCAAGTTTCTCCATATACATGTCCGGTGCGTGGAGCAGGTTACCTTTTCCCGCCACTGCAATAACCGATAGAGCGTTGTTTAGTCCTTTGGCCACGATTTCTGTACCTTCGAGCGGGTCTACAGCCACGTCAACCTCAGGCCCCTCAGCGTTGCCCACTTCCTCGCCGATGTACAACATGGGGGCTTCATCCATTTCTCCTTCACCGATTACCACCGTGCCGCGAATGGACACGGAATCGAACATGGCGCGCATGGCCAAAGTAGCCGCTTCATCTGCACTGTTCTTGTCGCCTCGTCCCATCCAGGGTGCTGAAGCTAACGCAGCCAATTCTGTTACTCTGACAATTTCCAACGCCAGTTCGCGTTCCATTTTTCCCACTTCCTTTCCAATTTCCAAAAGCATAACGTGAAAGCGGTACTAAATCCATCGCAAATCCATATGAAATTGATCTATAAAAGGCGTAGTAGCGCCTTTCGAACGATTCATACCTTATTTATCCAATTAATATTTTGATTGATTCTGCTCCTTTTTTCGGCTGGTTTTAAGAGTCCAATCCTCCTGATTTCTTACTTGAAATATTAATTTTATTTTCCATTTTCCGCTCGAAAACTAAATAATTCAACATGGTGGATTAACACGTCCGTTTCACGTGCAAAAAGTTCTTTTAACATGAGGTATATACAACTTATATTCTGATTATTAAGACTTAACCTTATCTAACAGACTACAAACGAAAACGATTTTCGGCTGACTGTCCAAACGTAGAATTAAACTAATAAATTATATTGACGATCCTTGAGATCAGCCTATTACCTTCACGATTATTGAGCAAAATTATACTGCCAGTTATGTATTAATCAGGCCTTTAACTTTTACTAAAGCCATAGATGCAGCTTATGAAGGTCATCGAAAATAATAAGTTTACATAATATTTATTATGTATTAATATTCGTCAATTTCTTCATTTTATGATTCAACGGTTCTGGCAAAACATAAAAAAGCCCGAAAGAATTCTGCTCAATAGCATTTTTCTCCCAAGCTTTTCCCTCGATGATCCAGTTACAGTAGCGTTTTGGTCATTATCAAATCAATCTGTTCCTCATCTCCCATGTAAAAAGCATGGGCTCCTGTCTGTACAAACCCCATCTTTTCATAAAAGGCGATAGCATTTTCATTTTTCTCCCACACACCTAACCAAATATTTGTTTTGTGATGTTCTTTTGCCATCGCTATGGCTTTATGGAGCAGCACTTTACCAAGGCCATGTTTTTGGAACTCTTTTTTGATGTACACCCGCTCGATCTCAAGGGATTCCACGCTCATCTTCTCAGACTGCGCATCATTGATATTCACCTTCATGTACCCAGCAACTTGATTGTTGACATAAATAAAAAGAAATTGCGAATCCGCCATGGACAGTTCCGTTTCCAATTGCTCCCGATTAAACGCCTTTTCCAGATAAGCTTTCATATTTTCGGGTGAATTTTGCGCTTTAAACGTTTCATTAAACGTCTCATAACTAATCTCCTGCAGTTCACATACATGTTCAATGGTACATCTCTCTATACGAATCGTCATCTATATTCACATTCCTTTAACAAGTTAATCGTTTGTTGCAAATGCAATAAAAAAGGGTTACATTGAATTTAGCTCAATTTTGTTGTATTTGCAACATAATATTAAAAAAGAGGTTGAATGAATTTGAAATATGTACTTTTTGTCGCAGGTATTCTCATCTTAACACTTGGCATTTCCCTTACCATCCAATCTGAATTGGGTACCTCACCGTTTGATGCACTTCTGGTAGGGCTGTCACATCATATAGGGCTAAGTGTAGGTAGCTGGGAGGTCATCATTGCTTTCCTATTAATTGGATGTAATTCGCTTTTGCAGCAGCAAAAACCCGAGTTTTTGGGACTCGTCACCGCATTCATTACTGGTGTCGGGATTGATATCTGGCTTTATGTATCTGATTCCTTGATCACACCCGAAGTTTGGTACAGCAAATTAATGACTTTTGTCATTGGTTTAGTGATCATAAGTATCGGCACGGCAATTTATTTACAGACCAATTTTGCACCCATTCCGATTGACCGCTTAACATTAATTTTGCGCGAAATCACGCGAACCCCCTTATTTGTATCGAGAACATTGATTTACTTTGTATTTTTGATGCTGGCATTCCTTTTTGGTGGACCGATCGGGCTTGGTACATTATTAACTGTGTGTTGCGCAGGTCTGCTTCTTCAGTTCATCATGGGCCATACGAAAAAGATAATAGATCGCATATGAACAGACATGGATACATCGTCACGTTCTAGAAGTGATAAAGAACATTCCGTCTAATCGGTGTACACCTTCTACACCATAAAAAGGCTGAATCAGAGGTTCAACCCCTGATCCAGCCCATTAAACGTGCTACCTACCTTTACGGCTCAATTCCCCATACCAGCTGACCGTTCACATACCCGGTGACCTTATCATGGTTTGCGAACTGACTACCAGATGCCTTAAACGAGTAATCATTAGTCTGTGTGTAATTCGTCCAATTGTTTTTGGAAAAGCGAGTTTGAACCTCTGCGCTCTGGCCCGCATTCAGTGATCCCGCTGCACTTGTAAAGCCCACTTCAAGATAATGATCCGCTCCGGCAACTGGAGTCGCCAGTTTAACGAATTGGCTCGTTACATTTGTGCTGCCCATACTGGCCCAGTCGGACCAGAAACTCTGAGCTTCCTCCCCGTCAATTGTATAGTAATACCGGAGTTTTACATCACTTAACGGAATAGCCGAATTGCCTGAGTTGACCAATTTGAATTTGGGTGAAATTCCGTTGGTGGATGCAATTGTATTGCCGTTAAAAGCTTGAATCGTCAAATCCCCTGCTGGGACAGTAACGGTGCTATCTATGACGTTCACCGTTAGCACAGCGTCATTTCCTCCATTGAAGTGAAGGGTCAATACGTTCTGGCCCAGCGGAAGCGTGGCAAGATAGGATTTGTTCAGAACAACAGCAGAGCTGGATGCTGTATAATTCTGACCCGCTACAAGCGTAGCATTCCCCTTCGTGATGCTTGTGAGCTGACGGCCGTTTAAGGTGAGAGATACGGAAATATCCTGTGCGGGATTCGTCGCTTTATCAAATGTTGCATTCACAGGAGAAATCACAGCATTTGTACCCGGTGTTGAATCCACAATTTTGACTTTTAACACAGGGTCCTGACCTTGAATAAAATCCAGAACAATCGAATGCTCACCAACTGGCAGGGTTGCCAGATAAGCTTTTTTCAGCAGCAATGTGCTTCCGTTCAAGGTATAGTCTGTCGTTGCGGTCAACGCATTGTTGCCTGCCCGGAGAGCAGTTAGCGTATTGCCGTTTGCATTCACGGTTACGGTTTTATCGCTTTGATTGGGTGTGTATTTGTCAAATTCAACGTTTCCAGGTGTGATGGATGCACTGGGGTTGGGATTGTTAACCTTTAGATTTGGCAGCTCATCCAACGTAATGACATAATCACTTTGATAAAGCGTTTTCAGTGTTGCCGGGTAATTAAATGCAGAACTCATCAGATGCTCGCCATACCAAGGACAGAAGTACAGCCATCCTGACTTCTCCTCTGTCAGATTTTTCACGCTTGGAATCGTGTCGTTCTCCGTCATCGCTACCATTTTTGTACCGCCCGTCAACTCAACAAGCTTATAGAAAATCGAGGTAATCGCATCCTCATTGGGCACGCCCGACAAACCGTCATAACGGTTGTAGATCGTATTGTATTTGTCGTATCCGACAAGATCTACCTGGTCATCACCCGGATACCAAGCCGGAGAAGTACTATATACATAGCTGTTGTAGGTCCAGATCAGATTGTGCAAGCCATACGTCTCGGTCAGTTCGGTATAGAGCAGATTCCATAGCTGTTTGTATACGTCTGCGCCTGCCGAAGCCCACCAGAACCATGCGCCTTCCCCGTTCAGCCCGCCGTTGCCTTCTGCTTCATGATACGGACGGAAAAGCACTGGCACATCGTTATCTTGCAAAATCAGCAATTGTTCGGCCAGATCCTCGATGGTCATCATCACGTACTGATACTCTTTCGTACCGGGAATTACCGCATTTGCTGTATTAAAATTCGTTTCGGTTGGCTTGTACGTAGCTTCTTTCCAATCCACAAAGTCCCCAAGCTCATACGTATTGAAATTACGAGGCACATTGATATGCCAGGAAGCTGTTGCAATACCTTCACGGTTATTCACCCAATCAATCATGCGATCGGTTGTGCCGTCCTCCCAACCATACAACGGATTATAGTTCATCAGATCAAAGCCACGGATAGCCGGATACTTTCCGGTCAAATCATGAATCCACTCGAATTCAAGCCCTGTATCTCCGTCATTCCCTCCTCCGTAGATCTCTTGCTGACCAGAAATAATGTTGTTTCCGTATACCTCCGTTAAATAATTCATCAAAATTTGAGTTTCCGGTGTAGCTTCAGGATCAGTGAGAACTGGCTGCACATTCAGGGGATCCAGATCAGCATGATCCACTGTAAAAGTATCAAAATACGCGAAGCCCCAGCCAGCCTTCAGCTCAATCGTATTGACACCCTGATTCAGCTTGTGAAAGCCAAAATCGAAGTCTGACCATGTTGTCGTGTAAGGCAGCATGTACGCACCTTTCGTAACACCATTCACAATTAAATTTTGTGACCTGCCATCTGCACTGAGCTCCTGCATATATCGTGTGGAGATTGCGTACATGCCGGTTTCCGGGACAGTAACTGTGAAGGTTAATGTGCCAGAGTTCTGCATCCAGACAAATCCGGCCCCTGAGAATCCGGGCTTGGGTTGTCCATAGATTGAAGTAACCACTTGAAGATCCGGGGTGAGCTGCGCATTTTCGCTTTCGATGGTGAACAATGGTGTGTCTGCATGAACGGGCGCTGTCATTAATCCAAGCAGTAGGACCAATGCCAGCATCATTGCGGTTGCCTTTTTGAGCAAATTTTTCATCAATTCCATCTTCCTTCCCAAGTGAAATATGATAATGAAATGTCAATGAACCCATTCATGATGGCGCTTTCATTGTAAACATAGCATGCACATCAATATTTGTAAATATATGGTGAATACGAATGTTGGTAATTCTTTTGTACCAGTACTTTGAGTGATATTTTTTCTTCATTCAACCCAAATTGATAAAAATCGAAAACGATTCATTATCTAACCAGAATCGGGCCTAAACCTCATCTCCCGTTATATGATTTCACTTGGGAAAACCTAAAAAACAAAAAAAGCATTCCTGGATCGAATGCTTTTTCAAAGAATGATTCTTCAATTCTCCTTGTTCTTGTTTTTATGCCTACGTCCTACGTCCTACGTCCTGCGCACCAACTCAACTAACGGTTTCCTGGGCAGACGTCTCCTTTGTCGCACAGCGTTCCCCTGCCTTGCGTACCGCCCGAATAATGCCACCATAGCCGGTACAACGACACAGATTCCCGCACAATCCCGTTTCAATCTGTTCTTGAGAAGGCTCAGGATGTGCATCCAGTAATGCCTTGGTTGAGATCACCATGCCCGGAGTGCAGTAGCCGCACTGGAAGCCACCTTCCTCCACAAAAGCCTGTTGAATCGGATGCAGAGTGCCTTTCTCATCCCCTTGCAGACCTTCAATCGTCATAATGTCACTTCCCTCACATTGATAAGCCATGATAAGACAGGAGTTCACAGGCTCTCCATCCATCAGAACCATACATGCGCCGCATCGACCGACTTCGCAGGATACTTTGGTACCCGTTAGTTGCAAATGAGTCCGTAGCACATCGACAAGCCGGGTCGTTTGCGCGATCTCCAGATGTTTCTGTTCGCCGTTCACAACGGCTGTCCAGTGACTCTCAAGTGGTTTACTCATGACGGGCTCACTCCTTCCTGCAAAGGTACATTTAAAGGTCTGACCAGTTGTTCCCTCGGTACAGGAAGACGGTTAACCCATACGCCTGTCGCCTGATGTATTGCGGCAGTAATGGCTGGCGCAAGCGCTACGGAACCAATCTCACCGATCCCCCTCGGTCCAAACGCATCACCTTCGGGTAAGTCTTCAATAGCTTCAACCTCCAGATTGGTATGAATATCCTGAATGGTTGGGATCATATACGTGTCAAGATTAGTGGTTACATAACGGCTGTCCTGCATGACCGCATCCTCGGTCAACGTGAATCCCAGCGCCATGACACTGCCGCCTTCAATCTGTCCGATATAGCCCATAGGGTTGATAACTGGACCTGCCGCAACAACATGGCGCGTATCCAGCAGCTTGGTTTCTCCGGTCAATGTATTTACTTCCACCTCTGCCGCAACCGCTGCATACGTATACAAATAATGCCCGCCTACCACGTTGTCTGGCGTAGTTGGGTAATCAAACTTTGTATCGAAAATCCATTCATCGGCTTCGCCCTGCGTTGCGAGTTCAGCATACGAAACCACAAAGCCTGATGAGACACTCTCTTTCACCAGGTGTTGAGATAAACCTAAATAACTTTCAGCAGTTTGATCACTTTCATTCCCTATAGCAGACGTTTGTTTTACGCCTTCCAGGGCCAATGTTACTTCCTTCTCACTCTTTCCTGTCCCTTGCACATCTGTTTCTACTTCTGAAGTTTCGGCAGGAAGCTGGCCTTTGCGCCATATTCCCCCAGGCCCTGTCACCAGTTCATCTGCCGGAACGCCGGACATTTCAGACGCGACATCGAGAACACGGGAACGAAATGGAATCTGCAAGCGTTGAAGAGCCATCCATGCCATCGTTGTTGAACGTGAAGCTGTGCTTGATCCGCTGTGTGGCACACGATCCGTATCTCCAATGATGATACTGAGATCCGATGTACTGCATTGGAATAGATCACATAACATAATTTCCAGCGTTGCAACGAGCCCCTGACCAAATTCCTCGTAGCTGAACGCCACCTCAATCTTGCCTTCGTTATTCAGGGACAGACGGCCTCCTGCAGGATCTGGAATGCCATAACCCAGCCCTGCACCGTGCATGGCGATGGCCGCTCCGACACCTCGTTTGATCCACGGCGGCAGAGTAGGATCTGCGGGGGAACTCTGATGTTTTTGCCACAGTTCGGAGCGATCCAATGCCTCCCATACTTGGGACAGTCCATCCGTGACCAGAATGCGTTGATTCAGCGGTCCAGGATCATTTTTTTCCCTCATATTACGCCTGCGGAACTCCCAAGGGTCCATGTTCATGATTGCTGCAAGCCGATCCATCTGGCCTTCCATGGCAAAAATCGCCTGGTTCCCACCAAATCCGCGAAACTCACCCGACAATCCATTATTCGTATACACAGACACACCTTCCACATCCACATTCGGAATGGCGTATGGTCCAAGGCAATGTTCGGTACAGAAGTTCAGCACGGGTGCACCCAGGGTGGCATACGCTCCCGTATCTGCTGTAATACGGACACGATGCGCTTGTATGATACCTTCTCGACTCATACCGGTCTGCATTTCAATCTTCATTGGGTGCCGTTTCAGCCCTGCACGCACGGATTCTTTACGTGAATTATGCATTTTCACAGGACGTCCGCATCTCAAGGCCAGCAGTGCACCATAAGGCTGTACGTTGAGTTCATCTTTTCCGCCAAATGAACCACCAATCGGTGAAGACACCACGCGAATATCTTCTTCAGGACAGCCAATAATGCGCGCAAGCTGCATCCGATCCTTATAACCGTGTTGCGTTGCCGCAAATACATTCAGCCTACCCTCTTCATCCGGGACAAACAGGCCACCTTCTGTCTCCATGTACGCATGCATCTGGCGAGGCGTATAATACGTCTCTGTCACGATATGATCACACGTGGCAAAAGCTTGCTCGGCGTCTCCACGTTTGATCTCCGTCCGATGCAGCACATTACCTGGACCATGCTCATGCAGCTCTGGTGCGCCGGGAGCCAATGCAGCGTCTGTGCTATTCAGCGGAGTGAATTCCTCATACTCTACGCGAATCGCATCCAGCGCAAGTGCCGCACGTTCCGGGGAATCCGCAGCAACCGCTACAATGGCATCCCCAACATAACGGACAATATCCTCGCAGAACACGGGCTGATCCGGGGTTGCTATGCCAAAACGATTCAGACCAGGTACATCTTTGGAGGTCAGAACCGCATAGACACCTTCCAACGCCTCAGCTTCCGAAGTATCTATAGACAATATGCGAGCATACGGATATTCGCTTCGCAATACTCTGCCATGAATCATGTCAGGTAGCGTCATATCCGTCAGATATTGAAGCTGACCTGTTACTTTGGGTGCCCCATCTGGCCGCAGGTGCCAGCGTTTCCCGCTCTGTTTCCGATTCAGCAGCATAATCCTCTCCCCCTTTGCTTGATCCCTTTTATCTATACGTGAAGTGCCTCCCATAGCCCGGCGCCCAGCAGGTTGCCTGCGGTCTGTTTACGATAATGTTCCGTTGCAAATGCATCGCCATAAGTCGTAAATTCGTCAGTCACAGCTGTTGTAAGAGTCGCCGCTTGCATGACAGAAGCTTCGCTGTTAAGAAGCTGTTGTTCTGACTCCAGAAGTCTCATTGCCATGCCTGAGCCCCCGCCTGCAGCAATCGCAATCTTAGTCCAGCGATGATCCGAATCAATTTCACCGTATAACGCAACCGTCACCAGCGATGCACTGAACGTCTCCCGTCGACCCAACTTGCGGTAAAAGGAAACTTCTCGTGCAGCAGGCTTGTGCCCACTGTCCACATCAAGCAGAGAGGACGGTCTCATCGGGATATGAATCGAGATTAATACGTCCCCTGGGTTACGCCTGCCATCCGGTCCACCCTGAAGCCAGGAAGACACACTGCGGATTTCAATTCCGCTATCCGTCAACCAGTGCAGCTCCGCATCATATACAAGCAAAGCAGTCAGTGTATCCCCTACTCCGGACACAATATTCCCGCCAATGGTTGCCACATTACGAATGGAAGGGGCAGCAATTCCATTCACCGCTTCTTGCAGGATCGGCAGTTGATACAGCAACCCTTGTGAAGCACATTCCTTTAATCGGGTCATTGCGCCAATGACGATCTCATCTCCACGATTAGATATCCCTCTCATTTCAGGAACACGAGCCAGGCTTATCATGTGTTCAGGTGCAGGAATCAAGCCTCCTTCCCACTGGGTTCGCAGCAATGTTCCGCCTGCCGTGAAACAACATATCCCCTTGAGTCTACTTCTTAACGTTTGGAGTTCTTGCAGGTTCTCAGGCTGCCATACCGATGGCAATGCTCCAGAACCGTATGCCGGTGTTACCATCGCCGCATCCCCTTTCTCTCTCTTCCATGGGCAGGACATTCAACCGTCTGATCCAGATAATTCTTCAAATCATATGAGAGTTAAGCAGCAACGTCAATTACCTTCACATCGTTTTGGATAAATGTATAAAACCTGTGTTCTATTTGTGCTTGATGCATTATGATCTATCAAAAGCTAACATGAAGTTTCTTTCACCACACGTGAAAAAAAGACAAACAGGCCAACCAGACTGCCTGGCTGACCTCATCATGTAATTAAATTATACATAGTCATTAATCTTCTCCTGTTATATAGTCTGCCTGCCCCGATTCATATACATGATTCAAAATGCGTTCCAATTCCGGTTCTGTATCCGCGTCCCAGAAACTCGTCTCAGACAGTGGTACATGTACTCCTGAATAATTAGCGCTGCGCATAATCTTGCGTGCCCCCTCATCTCCATGCAGAGACAACAGAGGACCGAACATATGGGAGCGAAAAGCAACGGGCGGCTTGCCACCCTCACCGTCGGTAGCTGCCACATAGTCACACAATTTGTGAGTCGCCAGTGCTGTAGTCACCCGATTAATATCCTTCGCTTTTAATAGAGGCTGATCACCCAGCAACATGAGAATGCCCTCCGGTTTGTACTCCATGGCCGACAACACGCCAGAATGAAGAGAATTCGCCATGCCGCAGGCATAGTCTGCACAGACAACAATTCGAAGTCTCGCTGTGGGATGATAGGCATAAGTGGCAGAATCAATCCATTTTACAGGCAGCCATGCCAACGAATCTTCCGGTTTGACCACACAGACCACTTGATCCAGCTCCGAATTCAGCGCAGCTTCCAGTGACCATGCAGCCAGTGACCTCCCGTCTGGCATGACAACCGAGAGTTTATCCCGACCAAGGCGACAACTCTTACCTGCTGCCAGAACTATGCCCGTCATTCGCATGTGCAACGCTTCCCTTCTGCCCCACCTCGGAACTCAAGGAAGAAACCTTATGTTTACATGCGATCAATTCCGCTGCAATGCTGATGGCGATCTGTTCGGGACCGTCCGCCCCGATGCTCAAACCAACGGGAGAATGTACATATTTCAACGGTGGTAAACCATCCAGCAGACGGGCTGTTCGTGTTTTGGAACCCATGATCCCAAGATACGCATACTCACAGTCCACTAACATCTCCAACAGTTCACGTTCGCGGGGGAAATTGTGACTCATCAATATCAAATAATCCCCTTTGGTTACCTTTAACAGAGGCATGATCTCACATGGGAAACCCAGTACGAGTTCGGTTTCAGGGAATCGTTCCGAAGTGCATAAGGACTCTCGCCAATCGGCTACCACTACACGGAATCCTGCGGACCGGGCGAGTCTGGCAACAGGAATAACATCATTTCCGGCTCCGATGATAATCAGGCGAGGTTTGGGTGTGTACTGTGAAGTAAGTTGCTGCGGGAGATCCCAGGGATTCGTTGAAATCGCATCGTTAGTCGGTATATCAGCCTCAGAGATATGTTGTGAATCACCGGACGGAGTGGTAGAGTGAGATCCGTTTGACGTAGCAGGTACCCTTTCAGGCACAAGCGTAAGGCGAGGTATATCGCGAGAATGTTGTGTTAATGCCGTATGTTCATGCTTGATATTCCCACTGCTGTGTTGTACATCAACCTGCAATGAAGTTAGATTATAATATGCCACACGATCATGAGGGGGGACGAGCGAAGGACGCAAGACTGGCTGGTGCCCTTTTTCCGTAGGCTCAATCCGTTTCCATCCATATTGAACCCTTGTGTAATCATCTTGGAACGTTCGGGTTAACGCTGTTGCAGCGCCGGATTGCAAACACTCATGCATCTTCTGCAACGTAGATCGGAGTTCACCACACACTGGTTCAAGCAACACAACAACGAGTCCGCCGCAGCCAATCGTCTCCCCCCAGGACAGATCATCCTCGGGACGCATGTCGTACTCCGCGAATTCCATCTGGTTTGTATCCAGCACATGGCTCACCCGGGCCTGAAGATCACTCTCCAGGCATCCCGGACTGATACTGCCATACATTTGGCCCTCCTCGGTCAACAGCATAGAGACTCCCTGCTTACGGTAAGCATGACCCTCTACCTTGATCGCTGTTGCGAGCACACAGCGCATTTCACGGGCTGCGATTGTACACAGATCATGCATTTCCATATCGGTCTCCATCCTTTCTAAATTGCATACGTTTCCTTCGATCAGATGCGCTTCATCAATCTCGCAATGCTTTTATCCGACTCACGCAGCACAATACCACGATCAATTGTCTGAATCTTGCGATTCTTTAGTACAATGCTGCCATCGATAATTACGGTGTCCACACAACTACGTGTTGCGGAATAGACCACGCGTGAATAGACATCCGTCTCATAAGAAGGGTACGTGTGAAAATCATCCAGATCCAGCAGTAACATATCTGCCTTTTTGCCCACTTCGAGACTGCCAATTTCCTTCGACAAGCCGAGCACCTCCGCACCACCCATGGTAGCCATGCGCAATACGGTCCGGGCATCCATCACCGTTGGACCATGAGGAATCTTCTGCATCAGCGCTGTGAGGCGCATCTCCTGAAACATATCCAGATTGTTGTTACACGCCGCACCATCAGCCCCGATCCCAACCGCGATCTGACGATTCAGCAGATCCGGAATATCCGCTACTCCGGAGGAAAGCTTCATATTCGATCCAGGACAGTGAGTGACTTTGACTCCGCGCTTGCGGATGATCTCTTTCTCTTCCTCACTCAGCCATACACAGTGGGCCAGCACCAATCTTGGGGTAGCCAGACCAATATGATCGAGGTATACGATGTTACGCATTCCGCGTTCGTGTTCTACCAGTTCGATCTCTCCGCGATTCTCGGAGGCATGGGTGTGGACTTTGACATGATATTTATTGGACAGGTCGCGGACCTCTATCAGCAATTCTTCGGTACACGATACAACAAAGCGTGGACAGAACGCATATTGAATGCGACCTCCGCCAAACCCGTTCCATTTCTCCAGCAGATCCACACTCTGTTGCAGCGAAGTTGCTGTATTCTCACGCAGAGGTTCCGGAACCTCGTCTCCATGATCCATCATCACCTTGCCGGAGATGACCCGGATGCCGCTCTGTGCCATCGCCTGAAACGCCGAGTCCGTGTGATGTACCGTCTCCATATCCAGAATCGTCGTGGTTCCGCTGGAGATCAATTCGCCAAGTCCGAGCATTGCTGAATAATACACGGACTCCTCATCATGCGCTGCTTCCAGCGGCCAGATCCGTTGACGGAGCCAATCCATCAGTTCCAGATCGTCTGCACGTCCACGGAACAAGGTTTGACACAGATGAATATGCGTCTGGATGAAGCCCGGTAGCAGCACTTTGCCGCGAGCATCAATGACCTGGTCAGCCTGAACATCGATATGCGTTGCAATCTCCTTGATTTTGTTATCCTCGATCAACAGATCTCCAATGAACACTTCTTCTTCTGCATTCATCGTCACAAGCTGTGCGCCTTTCAGCAGGATTGTTCCCATGCCAATCTCCCCTATCTGTGTCTGTCTATATAGTACAACTCATACATACTTACACTTGCACTCCGATGACAGACTAACCTTCCGATCGCTGTCTGTTACCATCCAATAGCTATACCATCGCCTCTGGGGTCTGCCGCGCCACTAATCATGCCGTCCTCACGAATGACAATGCCTTGCGACTGTCCCATAATACCGTCCCAAGGTGCTCTCGCTTCAACGTTATGTCCCCACTGGGCAAGGGTTGCACATACATCATCATGATATCGGTTCTCCACACGCATCGTATCGCCTTCTTCGCCCCAGGTACGTCCGTACACCCAACGCGGCAAGCTGATTGCTTCCTGAATGTTCAGCCCGTAATCAAGCACTCCGGTAAGTACCGATAATTGTGTCTGCGGCTGGCCTTCTCCCCCCTGTGTACCCACGAGCATATATGGTTTGCCATCTCGTGTAACAAGGCCCGGCATGAGCGTGTGGAATGAGCGTTTGTTGGGTTCCAGAACGTTGGCATCCCTCGGGTCTAAGGAGAAAAACGACCCCCGGTTCTGCATGATAACCCCCGTATCCCCTGGGACATAGGCTGCACCGAAGTCAAAATACAGGCTTTGAATGAAGGAAACGGCATTGCCTTCGCTATCAACAACCGCTGCATACGCCGTGTCCTGACCTATCGTTTTGGACAAAAACGGCTGTGCCACAGGTGGAGCAGACTGAATCTCATTCCACAATTGGTCTCCGTAATCCTTGGATAACAGATGTTCCAGCGGAATGTCTCTGAAATCCGGGTCCGTCAGATATTGGTCACGATCACGAAACGCCTTTTTTACCACTTCCGCCATCAGATGATAAAATTCCGGTGAGGTACGTGCTACAGAGGACAGATCCGTATGCTCCAGCATATTTAACATCATCAGCATCGAGAATCCCTGCGAGTTTGGCGGCATCTGATAAACTTCATAGCCACGATACCCCGTACTGACCGGTTTCACCCACTCTCCACGATGCCCTGCAAAGTCCGCTGGTGCAAGCATGCCCCCATCCTCACGAATAGCCGAAGTCAGACGATCCGCAAGTTCTCCTGTATAAAAAGTATCTCGCCCTTCCGTCTGAATCAGACGAATGGAGGCAGCAAGATCAGGCTGGATCAGCAGCTCACCTTCCTGCAAAAGTGTACCCAAAGGCGCAAATACCGCTCGCAGCGGTGTATGCCCCATGATGAAATCTTCATCCCTTTCCATCCACAGTCGGAGATTCCGGGATACAGGGCATCCTTTTTCTGCATACTGCGCAGCAGGTTCAAGCAGTTGCTCCCACGGTAACTTACCGTACCGGGACCAAACTTCCCACCAGGCATCGACCATTCCCGGAACCGTGATGGCACTAAGTACACCGCGCTGAGGAATAGCACTCATACCCATCGCTTTGAACGTTTCCGCATGAATGCCCGCGGCTGAGCGGCCACTTCCGTTATAGGCGGTAATCTCACCGCTGGCTCCATCATGAATCAGGAAGAAGGCATCCCCGCCAAGTCCGGTCATATGCGGATATACCACACCCAGCGCTGCACTGACCGCAACAGCAGCGTCATAAGCATTCCCGCCCTGCTGGAGGATGGAGCTTCCCACTGCACTCGCCAGATAATGAGGAGTAGTAACCATGACCTCTCTGGAGATTGGCATCTGATTTAACATAAAGCGCCCTCCTTCCCTGCATACACATCCAATGCCGCCTGCACTGCTTCACCGGCTGGTAATACGTAACGATGACGGAGAAGAACAGCTTCCAGCGCTCCCAGCACATGAAGTACATTCTTGCGTTGGCAGCTGAATCCCATGGTACCGATCCGCCAGATTTGCCCTTTCAACGGGCCAAATGAACTGGCAATCTCAATGCTGAAATCGTTTAGCAACATGCTGCGCACCGACTCACCATCAATCCCTTCCGGAATAGTAATACAGGTGACCACCGGAAGTTTACTGGACATATCCCCGTACAGTTGCAGTCCCATTCCCTGTATTCCAGCGACCAACGCACGTTCATTCACCAGATGTCTCTGGAACCTGGCCTCCAATCCTTCTTGCAGCAGAATACGTAATCCTTCGTGAAGACCGTAGAGCATGGAGGTGGCTTCTGTATGGTGGTTCAGCCTGGCCGAACTCCAGTAATCCTGCAATTGGCTCAGGTCAAAATAATTGCTGGCAATGGTGCGGCCTTCTGCCCGCGCACTGGTTGCGTCTCGGAGTCCGCGTTCAACGGTTTTGCGGCTCATCAGCTTCTGTTCCACACGACTGTTGTACGTGAGAGGTGCCATCCCTGAAGGAACGGACAGGCATTTCTGCGTTCCGCCCATCACCGCATCCAGATACCAGGCATCCGTCTCCACCGGCGTCCCGCCAATGGTTGCTACAGCATCCACAACGAGTAAAATATCAAGGTCGCGACAGGCTTTGCCAATCTCGGCAAGGGGCTGCATCTGACCGGTGGAAGTCTCACCATGAACCATCGCAACCAGACTCGGTTTATGGGCATGGATCGCCTTGATCACCTCTTCCGGATCAAATACCGTTCCCCATTCCGTTTCAAAAAAAACGACCTCTGCACCACAGCGTTCCGAGATTTCAACCAGCAGATGTCCGAATCGTCCGTAGATCGGGACGAGAACTTTGTCACCGGGCTGGATCAGACTGACCAACACAGCTTCAATGCCTGAACGCGATGTGCCATCGACTGGATAACACCACTCGCTATCTGTCATATATAACTCACGCAGCATCGCCATCGTCTCGTTCATCAAGGACGTGAACTCCGGGTCAAACTGCCCGAGGATCGGAAAGGATAATGCTCTGAGTACGCGTGGATCAACCTCAACGGGGCCCGGGGTCATAATGGTCCGCAAGGACGGAGATAACTCTTTATAGTTGGACATCTGCATTCAACTCCCGTAACCGTATTTATAGAGTAGCCGGACCAGAACCCGAAAACCGTGCAGCAGGTCAGCTTCAGCTGTATATTCAAGTGGATTATGACTGATACCGTCCTGACTCGGCACAAAAATCATGGCTGTCGGACAAGCTGGCTGAAAAATCTGCGAATCATGTCCCGCACCACTTGGCATTAGCCAATAGGACAACTGCTCCTGCTCACAGGTATCTTGGATGTCTGAGATCATCTGCGCGTTCATGGGAATGGGTGTGACGGATAGATGCTCTTCCCAATCCAATCCGAGCTGCTGCTCGGCTGCGATACGACTAAATGCCTGGAGCATATCCTGCCAGCAGCGATCAATACTCTCCTGCCGGATATGGCGGATATCCAGTGAAAACACCGCCCGTGCTGCAACCACATTCCCAACACCCGGATCGGCTGTGATTCGCCCAACCGTGGCTACCAGCGGTTCTCCTGCTTCCAATGCGACATTCCTTACGGCAGTAATCATCTCAGCTGCTCCAGCAAGTGCATCTTTGCGCCAGGACATTGGCGTTGTTCCGGCGTGATTTGCTTCTCCGCTGACGGTGATACTGAAACGCTTCTGACCTACAATATCGGATACAACGCCAATCGAATGTCCGAGACGTTCCAGAACCTGACCTTGCTCAATGTGAAGCTCAATAAAGGCACCATATTTTTTTGCGGCCGGTCTATATGCACTATCGGGTCCAAAGCCCGCATCGCGGATCGCTTGTGCAAAGGTAACGCCGTCTTGATCCTTCAGATGCTCTACATCTTGCAGAGACGTTATTCCTGTTATACTGCGTGAACCCCAATATGCAAAAGGGAATCGACTTCCCTCTTCTTCGCATAACGATACCACTTGAAGTGTGCGCTTCGGTGCTCCAAAATGCTTCTGCAAATACTCCAAAGCAAGGACACCCCCCACCACACCGTAAGCACCATCATATTTGCCACCATACACCACAGTATCCATATGTGATCCGGTCACGATCGGTAATTCTTCAGCACCATTCGCTGATCCCTCACCCTCGCCCTTCAGTGTGCCATACAGATTACCGGACTGGTCGAATTCGGGAGAAAGTCCTTTCTCCTGCATCTTGGCTGCGAGGGCATGCTGTGCTTCACACCAAGACGAGTCATACAACAGTCGTGTGACGCCGCCCTGTGCATCCGCACCATATGTCGACAGCCAGTCAAGCATGGCTTGCAGCTCCACCTGTTCCACATTTAGCAAAGGAAGCTGTGCGTTATTGGTACCGGATGACCGGTATACTCCAGACTCCGTCATGGCGTCTCCTCCGTTCCCGCTTCGATGGGAATAGAAGAATAAGCCGCAATGTGTTGCCCGACAGGCACAGGAGATAACCCGGATTCCGAGTTGTAGACGCGCTGACCACGGCAAAATACATCTGCAATCTGACACTTAAAGGTACGTCCCACATAAGGGCTCTGTTTATGCGTGTAGAGCAGATCTTCCGTGTTCAGGGTCGCGCTCTTACCCCAGTCAATCAGAACCAGATCTGCATCCATGCCAATTGCAATCTCCCCTTTATTCTCCAGACCAAGCCTTCTGGCAGGCTGCAGAGAGAGCACTCTTCCGAGCAACGGAAGGTCGATATTTCGCTGAAGATGTCCTTCCTCCAGCATGATTAGCAGTGTGCTTTGTGCCCCGGATATGCCGCCCCAGATTTCAAAGAAGTTATCCGATTGTTTCATGGATGGTGGGCAAGGAGAATGGTCTGAGGCGATAACATCAATCAATCCTGAAGTCAGTGCATCCCATAACTGCTCCTGTTCGGAAGAGCTGCGCAGAGGTGGAGCGCATTTTGCTACAGCACCCAATCGGACCACATCCTTCTCGGTCAGCGTCAGATAATGAGGACATGTCTCTGAAGTTACGTTTTGCCCACGCCGTTTGGCTGCTGCAATCAGATCCAGCGCTTCCCGGGTGCTGATATGCACAAAATGCAGCGCACACCCGGTCTGTTCGCCGTATTTCAACGCTCGGGCAACAGCGACGACTTCAGCTTCCACAGGACGAGACCGGATATAATCCATCGGTTCCGTCTTTCCCTCTGCGATGCTTCTCGTAGCAAGTTCGGCAACGATGCCTTCGTCCTCTGCATGAAGTGCCAGCACACGGTTTAATGTTGCAAGTTCTTTCATCCCGTCCAGCAGGGTATGGTCATCAGCTCTGGCAAAGATGTCCTCCCCATCTCCACCCGGCTCGGACATAAATGCCTTGAATCCCGCAGCCCCCAGCCGTGCCAGTGGAGCAAGTTCATCCCGGTTGCCGGGAACCAAACCTCCCCAGAAAGCAAAATCAACATACGATTGGTCTGCGGCTGCTTTCATTTTCATCTCCCATGCTTCCGGCCTTGTGGTTGGCGGTACGCCGTTAAGCGGCATATCAACATAGGTCGTGATTCCCCCTGCGGCAAGGGCTGCCGAACCCGATCGGAACCCCTCCCAACTGGCGAGTCCGGGTTCATTGAAGTGTACATGAATGTCCACGACACCCGGCATCACTGTAAGCCCCTCAGCTTCTATGATGCAAGTTGCTTCAGCAGCGGTCAGCCGAGTGGACAGTTCCGTAATTTTCTCACCCGTAATGCCAATATCCAGTTGCTCTACCCGATCTTTCAACACCACCCGGGCCCCCCGGATGATGGTATCAAACGTTGTCATGTGGATGACCCTCCCCCTGAATCCGAACCGGATGCGTGAATTCTCAGCTTCCCCGGTATGTACTGTAACCTCCTGGAGCAATCAATAATGGAATATGGTAATGGCTTGAGGCATCAGATACGGCAAAACGAATCGGAACAATTGTCCATAATGCCTGCCCCAGCTCCTCCAATGAACGATGTGCGTAATAACTCTCGACATGGAATTGAAGCTCATATATCGCTGGCTCCAACTTGCCTCCATCCAGCAGCGGTGCATCCAAACGCCCATCCGCATTGGTCACCGACTCAGCTACTTTTGTCTTGTTTTCCTGTTCTCCATCCCTCTTCAGGGTATACAGTTCGATCCGAACACCCGCAGCAGGCACACCTTTGGAGGTATCCAGCACATGTGTTGTAATTCGGCCATCAGACATCGACATTAGACGTCACCTTCTTTCCCGGCGTCACGGCCGTCTGTTTCCAGATCATCCCTTGTCATCGAGAAACCCTGGAATCCATAAGGTGGTCTCGGTTCGGTAAATACTTTGCCTTCTCCCTCTTTCACTTCCTCCAGCACTGTTTCCCAAGTCCGATTGTTGGATTCAAATGAAACTTCACTCAGTTGCTCAAATCGACTTAACAACCTTCGTCCAATCTGGTAGATCAGATGTTGAATGGAAGCGGATCGACACTCATGAAACACCGCAGCAGCCAAATCTCTGACCTGTTCCGCCGCTACATACCGTCCACGCTGATCATCCATGCCATCTCTCGGATCTTCATAACGCCAATTGATGTTCAGGAAAATAAATAACGGCCGATCCCATGTCTCTGGAAGAGTGGTATATTCATCCTGCATAAATCCGGCAAATTCACTGCCTTTGACCTTGATCAGTCTCAGATCGGCTACACCACTGAAATGGTTGCTTAATTCGATCGAGTCTCCTGTTCGTTCTGCTTCCACGGCAGCTGTCGCACGATCATTCTGTGAATAACGAAATACGAGCGTACTCGGTCGATAACTTCCTTCCAATCCAATGGGTATATCTTCAAAAGGGATCTGGTCCGCTGTCATCTGAACCTTGCTCATCTGCGGATACGTCTCCAGGAAACGACGGCTTACCAGCGCAAGAAATCCTTCCACCGTTGCCCCTGTATAATCCGCTGCATGTTTGAGAATGAAATTTTTCATTGAATCGGTTGCGACCACCAGCGAATTATCCCCTTCTGCAAAAGAAGGCAAGAATTCATCACCCTGCACAGCGACCTTAATGTTTAATCCAAACAGAATATTGCTGCGTCCCATGAACGGCGATTCCGGAATGGACTGTATGCCCGTCAACGGTTTGGCGTAGGAACGGTACATCCACACATCCCCTTTGCCGTAATACATGGTCCGCTGCTGCACTGCGGCTGGCTTGCTGACGAACTCATGTTCATGACCGATCTGTGCAAGCCATTGCTCCAAACGTATGCCTGCAATCTTGAATACTTCCTTCAATGCAGTCTCGAATTCCTCTTCCCTTCCTCGGCGATGACGTTGCCTCATGGATTCGAGGATGGAGCTTGCGGTATGGCCTTTTACAGCCAGTATGAATGAAAAGCCGAATTGGCTTGTATATGCTTTGTTTAATTGTTGAAGTTCGTTGTACTGCTCTTGTGAGAGTGAATCAAGCCCTGCTCCAGCTTGTTCCTGAACGGAATTGCTGCTCATGCTGATTCGCGCTCCAAGATCCGGGTGATTTCGAAGCAACTGCAACTTCACCTGGTCATCCGATGCCTGAACCACATTCTTCATCACTTTCATCATCTGTTCAAATGAATCGAAAGGTCGTAAAAGCCCGGAACGTTCAGCCACCCATGGTGATTCCTCAAATAAGCCGCCAAACGTATGCACGAACTGCGTGATAGACCAGTTGTTAACAAGTTTAATTAAGTCGCTCATGTTAGAACCTCCGGTCTGTTGTGGATTATTGTTCTTCATTCTAAGTGTCGTTCAATGTCGCGACAACAATATTTACGCAATTTTGTAATATAACATAACATCAGAGTTGTGATTTGTTTGCTATGCACGGGAAGTTCAGCTTTTATTGTCCTTAAACATGAAAAAACCGCATTCCATCAAGGGAATGCGGTTCATGGGTCTGAGACCCAGTAGCATTGTCATCTTGCACAATGCGCGGTTTAGAGTTGCACATTGTGCGGTCTTGCAGCTGCTTTGTCCCGCACAAACTTGCGGAAGGTGAATACCAGCTTTAATTTCAGCAGATCATTTGTTTTCTTAAAGTCCATTTGCAGCAAGCTGCCGACTTTCTCCATACGATAAGTGACTGTGTTACGATGCACAAACAGCTGCTTGGCAGCTTCATTGATCAGTCCATCATTCTCAATAAAGGACTCCAATGTATTCATCAATACCTGATTGGGATCACCATCCCTGGCAAGTAACGGTTCAAGTACTTTATTGCAGTAATTCTCCATGATGTTATCCGGTACATGTTGGAACACATAGGCAAATTCGAGCATTTCAAATTGCAACGCACGGTCTTTCATGCCGAATCGACGAGCCAGTTGTCGGGTATCCAGACATTCCTGATACGCTTCACGGAGCGATTTGGGTTCGTGTTTCATTTTGCTGATCCAGAAACGCGGAGCCGGTGCGCCTTTTGCTTCTTGTGCTGCCAGCACATCACCGAACCGGTTCAACAGAAAACCTGACAGTTCCTCTCCATAGTCTCTCCCTGTTGGACAGGTATAGATGGACAGAATGCCATCTTCAATCTGAAAATGCTGTGAGGCCGTGAATTGCATCAGCGGATTGTATTGTAATTCACGATGAATCTGTTTAAGCAGCTTTCCCTCGGCAAAGAGAGTCGGCTCAAGCGTGATCAGTACGCACTGATACGTTCCCTGGAACAGATGTACACCTTTGTTTTCACTCAAGGTGGTCAATTCCTGAATAGTCATTTTGTTATCCAAATACTGTGAAAGCAGCGTACGCATCTCATCTTGAACGGTCGGATTAATATGCTCGCGATAAGTCATATCCATATAAAATGCCAATACATCGGCAGCCTGTTGGAACAGCTCCTCCTCTGCCCGAAGCGATAAGGCTGAATCGGTAAACACCAGCAACGATCCGTATTCTTCATCATTTTGCTTGATCGGTACGCGATGACAACTACCCTGATTCCATTTCACTCGGTGCATGACCGATTTCCATGGCCAGCCCTGGGTTACAGCATCTCCTGCAATGCCTTCACTACCATAAAGCACATGCCCACGAGAACCAATGACGGCAAGCGGATAGTTCAGCACCGTGGCAAGTTCGGCAAACACATTCCGATGTGGCTGTTGTTGCAGTGCAAACTGCATTAATTTTTTCTGTTTCTGCACAACCTCATGCAGCAATCGGTTGCTACGTTCATGTTCAGCCTTGAACAAGGCATTCATCTGGTCCGAGAAAGTGAATTGAAAGGGGAGCTCAAGCAATGGTAACCGAAGCCGATCAGCTTCCTCGACAATACCTTGGGGAATGGACTGCCAGAAACGTCCCAGTTTGATGCCGAGTCCTGCACAGCCGCGTTCATTCAAACGTCGCATCAAACGTAGTGCATCCGTCTCACTGTCTTTCATAATAAAAGCGGTAGTGAACAACATTTCTCCGGATTTGATCCAATCCGCGATATCAGGAGCGTCCATGACATTAACGGATTTCATCATCCGTGAAGTCCCTTCTCCACCCGCAACCAGTTTGGCCTCGGACAACGGGTATACCTGTAAAGCCTCTTTAACCGTAAGTTGCATGGACACTACCTCCCATATATCTAACACAATATAATCTCATTCTGATTAACGAAACTAATTTTTGTATAATTTTTCTAGTTAAATCCATATTCATGTGTTTAATTTTTTATTTGTTGTTAAGTATTATAACATCAAATTTCTAAATAAAGCTCACACGACAAAAAAATAAAACCTATGACCTAATTACAGCGCACTTTCCTGTAATCGGCATAGGTTTTATTAAAATTATTATGATCCACATAAGTTGAAGTAATCCATTTACACGATAACGGAGAGGGCAGAAAAAACCTGAAAAAGCGAAGCGCTCGCCTTTATCCCCGGATTTTCCCCTTTAAAAAAGGGAATCGAAAAAATCTGGGGATAACAGCGATTGGAGGGTTGTTCTGTCATCGTAGTGTCAGTGTAAATAACTTTTAGTTCAACTACGATCAGATTTCCATGGTTTCGTGATTCATCCATAATTTCATACGGGATAATACATCTTTGATATTCAGTGGTTTGCTGAGATAGTCCGAAGCACCTGCTGCAATACATTTCTCCCGATCCTCTTTCATGGCCTTGGCTGTCAGCGCAATAATCGGAAGCTGAGTCAGACCAAGTCGTTCACGGATCTGGCGAGTTGTCTCATAACCATCCAGTTCCGGCATCATAATATCCATCATGATGATATCAGGCTTGACGCCTCCACGCTCCAACAATTCCAGACACTCGTACCCGTTCTGGGCTGAAATGACATTCATACCGTATTGCTCAAGAGCGTTAGCCAGCGCATATACATTTCGTATATCATCATCAACGACAAGTACTTGGCGTCCGCTGAGCAACGCTTCTTCCAGAGGTGTCAATAAAACATCCGATTGTTCGGAAGTTATTGAAGGAAGCTTATTGACCTGAGGTGTAGTGGTAGCCACCTCATTCAGGAACAACCGCGATGCATTCATAGTCTCAGGTTCATCTCTTCGCAGTGGCAGGAACAGCGTGAACACACTGCCATGTCCTTCACGACTTGTTGCCGAGATTGAACCACCCAGCAAAGTCGCAAGCGATTGAGAGATCGACAGCCCAAGTCCCGTTCCGCCATATTTACGTGCCGTAGCCCCATCCGCCTGTTTGAATGCATCAAAGATCTGCAGAAGTTTGTTTTCCGCAATGCCAATCCCTGTATCACTGACGGAGAAAGCAATCACGTCGGTCTCTTGGTCTTTCAATTCAGGATGAGCCAGACTCATTTTGGAGATGGTTAAGGCAACTTCACCCTCACTCGTGAACTTGAATGCGTTCGAAAGCAGATTTCGGAGAATCTGGTGCAATCTCATCTCATCCGTCACGATGGTTTCCGGTAAAGGACTTTGGAGCTGAATCCGGAAATCTATTTTTTTCTGTTCCGCTGTTTTCAGGAAATACTGGTTCATGACTTCAGGTAGACTACCCAGATAGACATCATCAAAATCCACTTCCATCTGTCCGGCTTCCACCTTGGATAAATCCAGAATATCATTGATCAGATTCAGCAAGTCCTTACCAGACTTGTGTATGACCGAAGCATAGTTCTGCTCTTCACTATTCAAGTGTTGGTTTTTATTTTCAGACAATATTTCCGACAAAATCAACATGCTGTTAAGCGGTGTCCGCAATTCATGGGACATGTTCGCCAAGAATTCGGATTTGTACCCCGAGCTTGTTCGTAACTGATCTGCCACAACTGCAAGTTCATCGGCTGATGTCTCAGCAGCGCTCTTCTGTATTTCCAAGCGTTCATTAAGCATATGAAGTTCTTCGGTCTGCATTTGTAGTTCCTCAGTTTGAGACAGCATTTCTTCGGTCTGAGACTGAAGTTTCTCCGATTGTGCCTGTAATTCTTCATTCAGAACTTGTGACTCATCATATAACTGCTGTAATTTCATGCGAGTGACAGTCGAGTGTAAAGAAACACCAAAAATGTCCGTCAGTTCTTGCATCAGCCTCATATCATTCTCTTGCAATGGCTTCATTGAAGCAAGCTCAATGACCGCAATCGTTCTGCCTTCGAAGAGGACCGGTACTACGGTAAGTGATGTGGCAGATGTATATCCGAGACCCGAAGAGATTCGAATATAGTTCTGTGGCAAATCATTCATACGTAAAACTCGCTTCTCCACAGCACTTTGACCTACCAGCCCCTCACCCGGGGCAAGCGACACTTTACCGAGCGAACGTTCTTTCTCTCCATCCGCAGCATATGCAGCCACGCGCAGCAGTCGATTGTCTTTCCAGTAATATAAGACGCTATAGGGAACTTCAAACAACATGGCAAGCTCGCTCAGGAACAAGCGTGACAATCCCTCCAGATTGGTCGGGTTCTGTAAGAGTGTCGCAATGCCTGTGATCTGGTCCTTGACCCGATTCTGTTCCTGTACTTCATCCAGTAATTTGTTGGTTTCGTGACCCAGGTCCCCCACTTCATCATGTGTCCGCACCTGAATTCGCTGCTTCAGGTTTCCACCTTTGGAGATATCACTGATGGTTTGCATAACATCTCGCAACGTTTTGACGATATTTCCTGATATCACAATCGCAGCTGCAATGGATAACGCTGCAATAATCCCCCACAGCGTATACATAATCGTCAACAGCGTGGAGCTGCGTCTGGCAAGTTCACTAACCCTCGCCTCGGTCAGCGCGATCTCTGTGTTACGGAAGGTTGTAAGTTGAGAGCGCAGTAGATCAATTTCTGTTTTACCCGGATCAGATTGAAAGAATGCAACAACTTTGGCTTGGTCCCCTTGCTTTTTCAACTCCACCAACGGCTCCCCAGCAATCTCGATCCAGCGCGTAATATGAGCTTTGATGCTTTGCAGACTCTGCTGCTGCGAAGGATTGTCACTAATGAGAGCATTCAACTGATCATAGTTGGAACTCCACTGGGATAGGCCTTGGGAATAAGGCTCCAAGTAACTTTCATTGCCTGTAATCATGAATCCACGCTGTCCTGTCTCCATGTTCAAGACATTTTTTTCAATCGCGTTGGTCAGATTATGTACTTCCAGATCATGATGAGAGATAAAATCATTTTCCTTCTGTAACACATTAATTTGGGCCGTAAGCACTAGCAGAACAACTCCAAATAAAAGCACAACCACAAGATAGCCCAATAGAATTTTGGAGCGTATCGTAAATCTTCTCGTTTTAGACAACGCGGAAACCTCCAAATATATACGAATCCCATTCAATTATATTAAAACTGGTGCATATGTAGTTTATATGGATACGTATAGTCTGACAAGCTTTAAGTTCATCGGTAAGCATAAGAAAAACGACCTGCTTGTGCAGGTCGTCCTCTTCAGTGATCTATATTGCTCATTTGGGCTGATTTTAGGCCTTTGGAGCGATCATTTTGGCCGGATCGACATATTGATCAAATTGCTCTTCGGTAAGCAGGCCCGTTTGTAACGTCGCCTGTTTCAAAGACAAGCCTTCTTTATGCGCAAGCTTCGCAATTTTGGCTGCATTCTCATAACCAATATGCGGGTTGAGCGCTGTAACCAGCATCAGCGAATTGTTCAGATTATGTTTAATCTGATCCAGGTTAGGCTCAATGCCTACGGCACACTTGTCATTAAACGCAATAATGGAGTCCGCCAGCAGTTGTACGGATTGCAAGAAGTTATAGATGATAACCGGTTTGAATACATTCAGTTCAAAATTACCCTGACTTGCCGCGAAACCAATCGCTGCATCATTACCCATGACCTGCGTAACCACCATAGTAATGGCCTCGCTCTGAGTTGGGTTGACTTTACCCGGCATAATGGAGCTGCCTGGCTCATTCTCAGGAATACGGATCTCGCCCAGTCCACTACGAGGACCACTGGCCAACCAGCGGACATCATTGGCAATTTTCATCAAATCAGCTGCAAGCGCTTTAACGGCACCGTGCGCATACACAACTTCATCATGACTTGTAAGTGCGTGGAATTTGTTTGGTGCAGATACAAAATCTTTCCCCGTATGTTTGCCAATCTCCTTGGCAGTGAAATCCCCAAAATCCGGATGAGCATTAATGCCCGTTCCGACAGCTGTACCGCCAATTGCAAGCTCCTTCAGATACTGTACACTTTCACGGATCATACGCTCACTCTTGCCCAGCATGGCTTCCCAACCACTGATCTCCTGGCCAAGCGTAATTGGTGTTGCATCCTGGAGGTGAGTACGTCCAATCTTGATAATATCCTTGAATGCCTCCGACTTGTCTGCAAAAGTGGCTTTTAATACCGCAATGGCAGGCAAGAGTTGATCCTCAACAGCCAGAACACCTGCGACATGCAGAGCCGTTGGGAATGTATCGTTGGAGCTCTGGGACATGTTCACGTCATCATTTGGATGCAGACGCTCTTCCTTACCCTTTTGCTCCAGCAGTTGGTTCCCCAGATTGGCAATCACTTCGTTCACGTTCATATTGGATTGTGTTCCACTTCCCGTCTGCCATACTACCAGTGGGAAATGGTCATCAATTCGGCCTGCAATAATCTCGTCTGCTGCATAAGCAATAGCATCGGACTTAGCCGCAGATAATTTACCTAATTTATGGTTACTTGCCGCAGCACTTTTTTTCAAAATGGCAAGGGCACGGATAACTTCCATCGGCATATGTTCACTGCCAATCGGGAAATTCTCCTTGCTGCGCTGCGTCTGAGCTCCCCACAGCCTGTCGGCTGGTACTTTCATTTCGCCTAACGTATCTCTCTCAATGCGGTATTCCACTTGCTTGTCCTCCTCCAAAAAGATGGTTTGGGTCTCTACAAAGCTTGTGTATCTCGTCATATTATACATGATTTACGAGCAGGTTTTCACCTTTTCGACAAAATTGTAAGCGCAGCGCAAAATGAGCGTGAATTATTTTTGTGACGCAATTGGATACAATCGGCTGCTCTGTTCGAATAGTTCACCTGGTTCCAAACCGATCAATCCGATTTCTTCTGCAGGTATGCCTTCAACATTAGGAGCGTTAACCAGGTTCATCTGTGGTTCAGGACAGAAGAATTCGCCACCCATGTTATTGTTCCAGATCATCCAGTGCTTGTAGGAGGTACCCACATCGTATACCAGTTTGTCTCCAGTACGGTGATCCGTAAGTTCCATATAGTTACGTCCATTCTGCGGCTCCGCAGTGTAATGATTATCCATGGCAGCAAAGAACGGACTAACCCCGTCTTTTTTCAATTGTTCTTCCTCAGGTGTAAGCGGTTGAAATTGTCCTGTTGGCAGAGAACGCTCATTCAATTCACGACGTTGTCCAATCGTAACTTTGGCCGTGTAATCCGAGGCCTGACTGTCCGGTGCAAAAGGTACAGCAATCGCCGTGTGGAATGCAAACAAATTCGGCATATATTCAGTCCCGTTGTTGCGGACGATCAATTGTTGCTGAAGTCCTTGGCTACTCAAAGAGTAACGGAGCGTCACTGTGAACGTAAACGGCAGGTACTGATGGAATGTATGCCCTTCTTTCACGTCCTGGCTAAGCAACACATAACTCTCCAGCTGATCCGAACCGTATCCCTCAACCTTCCACTCGGCATCATGCAAAAATCCATGCAAATGGTTACCTGTAGCCGGTTCGTTCACAGGCAACTGATAAACTTTACCATTCCAGGGGAAACGTCCATCCTCATAACGGTTTGGTGGAGAAAGAATCGGAATTCCATAGACCGCAGGTGCAGCCATAAATTCATCCATCTGATCCTGATTCGGCTCTCTCAAGTAACGGAAACCCTTTTCTGTATCACGAAAAGCAACGAGGTTGGCACCCACGCTAGGAATAACTGCCGCTTCAAACTGATTAAAACGAAGCCAAACGGCCGGAATCCCTCCAAATTGTTCTTCAAATGCTGCATTTTGCTGTGTCATCGTTATATGTACCTCCTGCATACTAAGGTTATATTATACGGCTCGACTATATCATGCCCGAGCGCAAAATACCAATCTATGATAGAGAACAAATTCATAATAGAAAAACAAAAAAGACAGGAAAAAGACAGCTGCAATACGTTACGGCTGTCTCTGCTGTCTTTCATATGATGGTTCAATTAATCCACATATTTTCCTTGATCCGGCACAGTGCTCTCTTCAAAGTCCAGATCAAGCCGCTTCAAGGATGCACTCAGCATATCTCCGCTCAAGGCATGCCCATGCCCGGTAATCGCAAGTTTCGGTTCCAGATGCCTTATATGCTGGACAGATTGATGAGCAGCCTGCCAATCGGTTGTGAAATAAGATGGTGGGCCATGCAACTGTTTGTCCTGAAGCAACACACTCCACAGCGACTCCTGCTTCACTGTGATGATTGCGTCTCCCGCAATTAACAAACGGTCTGCTTCCCGAAACAGCGACACATGTCCAGGCGTATGACCTGGCGTGTGCACCCATTCCCATCCTGAGACGCCTGGAACGGAATGATCTTTGGGTAAACTGAATATCCGATCATCCAGATTGATTGCCTCATTGGGATAAGCGAATGACAACCTGGACATCAAACCTCCACCTACAGAAGGGTCCGCTGGCGGGTAATCTTTTAATCCCGTTAAATACGGAATTTCAAGCGGATGAGCATACACTGGCACACCCCAGAATTGTTCCAGTTCAATAACGGTCCCTACATGGTCGAAGTGACCATGCGTCAATATGATTGCAGACGGCGGACCTTGAAATCGTTCTGTTGCAACCTGAACAATATGATCTGTGAACCTCGCCATTCCGGTGTCCACGAGGACCCAGTTCCTGCTTCCTGGCTCTCCGATGAACACGACATTCACGAATAGTGTACGTAGACTGAGAATATCGGGCGCGACTTCTTCAAGTCCCGTCAACCCTTCTGTAATCAGATTGTCAGATGCCATTCACGGTTACCTCCCATTAGGCGGATTGTCTCTCTGGTTCCATTCATCTCGTAGACTTCCCTTTTCTGGATCATCTATTCAACATTTCCAATAAAATAGACGGTATACACCCTGTTTCGGGCATACACCGTCTAGTATAGTCATCGACACAACACAATAGAACAAGAACATCTCGGCTAGTTAAGCCGGAAATGCCTCCAAAGCAGCATCGAGCAATTGATTGTACAGATCGTCATCATTTTCAAGCAACTCGTCCATACGCAGTAACTCTTCTTCATCACCGGATTGCTCCGTGAAATGCAAGCTATAGTCCCAATCTTTTCCGTTCTTGCTCATGAAGGTAATCTCATATACTGACTTTTCGCCTTCTGTGCGGTAAACGGTATTTCCCACGTATCCTTTTTCACCTTCACGGCGCATTTCAGCACTTATAATTTCAATATTCACAATCATTCTCTCCTTTAATCTTTCATCTACAGGCGGTCTCCAACATTTCTGGTAAACCTAGTTTGGTAATTATTATTGGTTAATTGTACAATATATAACGTAGCAACGTATACCTTATTCAATGAAGGAACCATTCTGAGTCCTTACATAGTTGTAATGAGGATTATAAATACGTGTTTGACCAACATCTATAATAGCCAACAAGCTACGATATTATTATCACATTGGAGGAAAAAATAGCATGAATACTTTTGAAACGAATCTTCAGCAATATGCTGAACTGGCTGTACAAGTCGGTGTCAATGTCCATCCAGGACAGACACTCGTGGTAAACGCTCCAATCTCGGCAGCACATTTTGTACGACTGATTGTCAAAGCAGCTTACGGTAAAGGTGCGAAATTGGTCAAAGTAAACTGGAGCGATGAAACCGTTACACGTCTTCATTACGATCTTGCACCTGATGAAGCCTTCTCCATTGAACCGAAATGGTTTGCAGCTGAAATGACTGAACTCGTTGAAGAAGGTGCCGCTATTCTGCACGTCATCGCTGAAAATCCTGATCTGCTGAACGGTGTAGCTCAGGAACGGATTGTTACCAGCCAAAAAGTG
The DNA here is from genome assembly GCF_008386395.1 of Paenibacillus sp. 37. Lineage (NCBI taxonomy): Bacteria > Bacillati > Bacillota > Bacilli > Caryophanales > Paenibacillaceae > Paenibacillus > Paenibacillus sp. 37. Next base: position 4,057,432 of record NZ_CP043761.1, read on the forward strand.
CGCGGCAAAGCGCTCGAAAAATATCGTTCTTATCAGATGGCTGACAAATTCAGCTGGTCTATCGTAGCCGTTCCTTCTCCGGAATGGGCAGCTAAAGTGTTCCCGGATCTTCCAGAAGCACAACAAGTCGATCGCCTGTGGGACGTCATTTTCAAAACCGTACGGATCGGTGAGCAGGATGCTGTTGCCGAATGGAAAACCCATTTGCAAAACCTAGATTCCCGTGCTGATCTGCTGAACAACAAGAAATACAAGAAGCTTCACTATACAGCTCCAGGCACAGACTTGACCATTGAACTTCCAGAAGGCCATATCTGGGTATCCGGTGGAAGTGTGAATGAGCAAGGACATGTCTTTATTGCCAATATGCCTACGGAAGAAGTATTCACGGCTCCGCTGAAAACGGGTGTTAACGGTGTAGTTCGCAGCACGAAACCACTGAGCTATGGCGGCAACCTGATTGACGGATTCTCCCTTACATTTGAGAACGGTCGAATCGTAGATTACACCGCTGAACAAGGACTGGATGCACTCAAAAACCTAATCGAGATGGATGAAGGTGCACACTATCTGGGTGAGGTAGCCCTCGTTCCACATCAGTCACCAATTTCAGATACCAATATTTTGTTCTATAATACTTTGTTTGATGAAAATGCCTCCAACCATTTGGCGATTGGTAATGCCTATGCCTTCTGTCTGGAAGGTGGTAAAACGATGTCCAAAGAAGAATTGATTGAACGTGGCATGAACTCCAGTCTCACTCATGTTGACTTCATGATTGGATCCGGAGAAATGAACATCCACGGTGTGACCTCCGAAGGTGCGGAAGAGCCGATCTTCCTGCAAGGAAACTGGGCATTTTAATCCCGTTTGATGTGATTTAGGAGAGAGGAGATTACTCCTCTCTTTTCCTGCGTCAACAGGTCAAAATTCAACAATTGGAGGGAACTCACATGTTAAGTTTTGAACAAAAAATGGATCGTTACGCTGAACTGGCTGTAAGAGTAGGTGCTAACGTGCAGCCAGGACAAGTATTTGTCATCTCTGCGATGATTGATACCGCTGAATTCGTACGTTTGCTGGTACGAAAGGGGTATGAAGCTGGCGCCAAGCAGGTGATTGTAAAATACGGAGATGAAACCGTCAATCGATTGCGGTTTGAGATGGCCCCTGAGGAATCCTTCCAGGAGCCGCCGAAATGGCATGCAGCGGAGCTTGAAGAACTGGCGGCCAATAATGCAGCCTTTCTAACCGTATTGTCATCCAGTCCAGACCTGATGAAAGGTATTGACCCGGAGCGGATTTCCACCCATCAGCGTACATTTGGTCAGGCAATGGCCAAGTACCGTCAGTATCAACAGGCGGATAAAATGAGCTGGACGGGTGTGGCTTGTCCTTCCCCCGATTGGGCAGCCAAAGTATTCCCGGATCTCCCGGCAGCCGAGCAGGTTAGCCAGCTGTGGGAAGCCATTTTTTCTGCAGTGAGAGCCGATCTGGAGGACCCTGTAGCGGCTTGGGAACAGCATATCGAACGACTGGAGACCAAAGCCGTTGCCCTGAACAACAAGAAGTATCAAGCATTGCATTTCCTCTCACCGGGGACGGATCTTACTGTCGAGCTTCCAGAAGGTCATATCTGGGCGCAGGCAGGTAGCGTGAATGAGCAAGGCACCCCTTTTGTCGCCAATATTCCAACAGAGGAAGTATTCACTGCTCCAGCCAAACATGGCGTTAATGGCAAAGTGTCCAGCACCAAACCACTCAGCTATGGCGGCAGTATCATTGATCGTTTTTCACTCACATTTGAGAACGGACGTATCATTGATTTTCATGCCGAAGAAGGTCAGGATACGCTGGAAAGACTCATTTCCATGGATGAAGGATCTCATTACCTCGGCGAAGTCGCTTTGGTTCCCTTCCATTCACCGATCTCTGAGAGTGGTATCCTGTATTACACTACATTGTATGATGAGAATGCATCGTGCCATCTTGCGATTGGCAGTTCCTATGCATTTAATATCGAAGGGGGCAAGACGATGTCTCCCGAAGAACTTGCCGCTCGCGGCATGAACTCCAGCATTACTCATGTGGATTTCATGATGGGCTCTCCCGAAACGGACATCTACGGTATTACGGCAAACGGCGAACGTGAAGCCATCTTCCTCAATGGAGACTGGGCATTCTAACAGATAACGGTTGATTTCTCCCCCGTTATATATTTTCACTGAAACTGTCATCCAGGCTGTCTTGCAACCATGTGTTCATGGTTGCAAGACAGCCTTTTTATTAATTTTCAGCAAACTGTCCTGGAGGCTGCACACGCTCACTCCATCTGGTTTTTCTCGGACCAACCTCCCATTGTATCGTTTCCATATTATGTTGTAAAATGTAATGATACCAATGTTTGTGGATTGTTCACCAGAAAGGAGAACATCATGGCCAATCGGCTCCAGTTATTACTAGCCTCAGATTTCCATAATTTAGGCTCTGCACTTCAAGAAGAAGTGTATTATGAATATTATAATATGGTACATGGTCTTATCGTTTATATCATCAAGGAGCGTGCTGCAGCAGAAGATATTATTCAGGAAGCTTTTATCAAAATTATTAAAAACAAACCCATCTTTGAAGACGAGGTCAAACTGAAAGCCTGGCTCAAGGTTGTCACACGGAACACAGCTATTAATTATCTGAGAAAAAATAAAAATAACCGTAACCAATTGGATACGGATAGTGTTTTTATAGATATGGAGACGATGAATCAGACGGCAGCTTCCGTGGAAAGCATGGTAGAAACGCAGATGATGGAAGAGTCCATTGAATATTATCTCGGACAGCTCAAACCGGAATATCGTGTACTGGTGGAGTTACGGTGGAAAAAAGGTCTCTCCTACCGAGAGATGGCCGAACTGCTGGATACCTCCGAAGACATTGTGAAGCAACGCTTGTTCAGAGCCCGTGGCAGTATCAAGAAGAAATTACATAAGGAATGGGGTGGAAGCATTGAGCAAAGGCAAGTCCGATAAAAACGTGGAGCAATACGATTCAGAGCTGGAAGACGAATATTTCGACGCTGCGTTTGACCTAGCTTTTGATGAAGCTTTCCATCAGGCCGTTTCTGCCCCTTCCGCCTCCCATACCGAATCTATGCAGCAATCCTGGCAGAAGGTACAACGGGAAATTAACAGAATTGGTTTACGTAAAAAAAGAATACGTACCTTGCGACTTTCAGTTGTCGTAGCTGCGTCCGTGACCATCGGAGCCGTTATTTTCAGCCTGCCATCTGGTACGCAAGCGGTATCCCCTTTTGTGCAATCCATCAAAGATTGGGGTAATGGCATGAAATCCATTATCATCGAGGATCGCACGACCCATCTGGGGGCTGATCCATCAACAGCCAAAACGCCTCCACCACCGGAAACCAGCTTAGACGACATTCTTCAATTACAAGAAGAAGAAGCTCTTAATACACCTTCGTATGAGTTATCGAGCCATCTGCTTCGTCCAGTACTTGTTACGGAAGAGATCGCACGCGAAGGGTTCATGGGTGACTTTCTGTTATCCAAGGCCATTCCCGAGCGATTCAACAAGGTCAAATTCGAACTCGTGCTTGATACTGAAAACCCTGTGAATCCAGACGATTATTATGAGTCCACACAAATGAGAGTTCAATATACCAGTGAAGGCAAGAGCATAGAGGATGAGATCATCCAGTTTGATTATGTCTATGTCATGCCTGGGGAGAAAATTGAAGGGGCCATGCTTCGTGATATGAGCACCGTAAAGCTGGCGGATGGCTCGGAAGCACTGATGTATATCGGCCCACCCTATAACTCTTTTCAGTGGATGATGGGTTCCAACAATATGAGTCTGTTTGGAACCCTTTCGGAAGAAGAAATGACTGCGATTGCCAACGATTTTCAAGAGCAAAAGTTTCCCGGCAGCACCCGTCGATAAGATCAGAATAACACAGTGCCAGAGACATGTTTGCTTGTTTCCGTGGTACTTCCATCATACGCTGTATGAATACTGGTAACGCGATAATAATATCCTGGCATAACGGTCCAATCCGATGCGGCATTCAGTAAGTTTGTATTCGTTGCATTGTTGGAATTCATTTTAAAAGTTACCCATGCTGTTCCTGTCCAGCGCTCGAGTCGATAATCTACGGAAATTGTCTTCATTGCTGTATATGTCATGGTCTTGGTATTGACGATAGCCGATAGTCCACCCCCAGGAATGACTGCACCGACCGCTTGATAGATATGTCCAAGTTCTCGAGTGTTAGCAAGCGAATGGATGGATGGTTCCGGCGGAGGTGGGGGTGTAAGAGCACCAGAGGACACGTTGATCATCGGGCTTGCAAAGGCTGGTTCGGACGTAGGTATAGCTAGGATTGTTGGCACCATTAACAAGGCAACAAGGGTTATTTTTAGCATAGATGCTGCACTCTTTGTTTTCATTTTCCGCATATTGATCCATCCTCCGGTTCCATATTTGATTTTGTGTAAGGGTATAAACGGACGGATCGGGTGACAGGTTTCAAAAAAAATTAGACGCTCCGATGTTTCTGTCGGCAGCGTCTTTTATCTTTGCATGCATCTCCAGCATGGTTGAAACCTAAATTATTCCAGCCCGTATGTATTGGGTAATGGATTCACGAAACCATATTAACCAACAAGATTTGCAAATGAGGTATATAACTTGAGTAAGCTTCAATCCAAATCCAAAAGGCATCGTCAAAGCTCCAATCCGAATGAACTACACATCGAAGTTTCCAGCTCGTTCAAACGTTGGCTTATTATCTTGGTGAGTGCGCTTACCGCAGGGACCTTAATATATTTCTTGGCTACAGCTCGGGAAAGCTGGATAAGCATGGGGATTGACCGCTATGTATTGCCCTTTATGATCTGGGGACTTGTACTGTCCCCCATCCTTGCTTTTCTTTTCCTCAAGCAGAGCGGACGAACCCTTTCCCATGTCAAATTTTTACGTGTTTTCGGGATTGCTTTCTGCCTTCTGCCTCTGGTACTTCTGTTTTATGTGCTACCCGTAACACTTCGCATGGTGAATGATCACTTAACCCAGTATAAACAAAATCCGGTGTTATCCACCACTAAGGTGGGGGACTACAATTCCTACGAGGTTACTTTCGTTGACATGTACGATATCATCACGATAAAGACACCGACGACAACCAAATCCACTCGAAAAAAGCTGAATATCCAGCATGATCTCGCTCCTGGAGAGAATGTTTATGTTACTTATAAGCGAATTTATATCAAAAATAGCTTGGTCACAGAGAACCGTTACGCCGATATTGTCATTCACGCACCCCAAGAATCATGAGCATGCAAAGAAGCTGTACGATGACCATTACGTCACCATACAGCTTCATTTGTACCGATTTCGATCTGGCTATGCGCCTTCTTCTTCAACCAACAGTTCCAGCTTAATCACATTCACTCGGGAAATCCGCTTATGCTCTGTCTCTTGAATGACAAATACATAACCCCCATACTCAACCGATTGACCGACCTCAGGTGGAATGGCATCTACTCTGGAGTATAACCAGCCCCCGATGGTGTCGTAATCGGCACGATCCATCTCCAGTCCGAATCGTTCGCTGACTTCTTCAATCAGCATCAATCCATCAATAGAGTATTCCATCTCATCCACTTGCTCAATGGCAGGACGCTCATGGTCGAATTCATCCTGAATCTCGCCTACGATCTCTTCCATGATATCTTCAAGTGTGACAAGCCCGGAGGTTCCGCCGTATTCATCAATCAGAATCGCAATCTGTGTCTTGCTACGCTGCATACGTTTGAGCAGATCACTGATGAGCGTGGTATCTGGCACAGCCAGGATGGGCCGGATCACGGAGATGGTATCCGTAAGTTGGGATCGCATCAGATCCTTAATGTGAATAAAGCCGATAATATGATCCTTGTCTCCGTTATATACCGGATACCTTGTTCGCATACTCTCACTGGCAATCTCCAGATTCTCCAGCATGGACTCATTGGCATTCAGACAGATCATTTCCGTCCGTGGAATCATAATTTCACGGGCAGTTGTATCCGTAAAATCAAATATATTATCAACAAGTGCTAATTCAGTGTTATCAATTAAACCGCTCTTATTGCTTTCTTTCATCAGAATGCGTATTTCATCTTCGCTATGTGCAGAGTCCATCTCCGAAGCTGGTGCCATTCGGAACAGTCTCAACAAGCCGTTAGCCATACCGTTCAGTGCCCATATGAATGGATACATTAACTTGTAGAAGAACGTTAGCAAAGCCGCAGACCACAACGTGATCGTCTCAGACTTTCGAATCGCCATCGTTTTGGGAGCAAGTTCTCCCAGTACAATGTGCAAGATCGTAATAATCACAAATGCAATGGCAATAGAGATTCCATGAACGTAGACTGGTCCCAGTCCAAATGCGGTAAACATGGGCTCTAACAGATGTGCAATTGCCGGTTCTCCCAGCCACCCGAGTCCCAGTGAAGCCAAAGTTATACCTAGTTGGCAAGCTGACAGATATGCATCCAGATTACGTACGATATTGGAAGCATAGATGGCATTTTTGTTGCCTGTTTCCACCAAAGCCTCAATCCGGCTTCCACGAACTTTCACCATCGCAAATTCCGCCGACACAAAGAAACCATTCATTAATACAAGTAAACCAATTATTACTAAATTTAAAATACTCGGTAAGGGGTCACTCAAATTTTCATCCTATTTGCCGTCATTCTTCGGCAAATAGGTCCACCTCCTTCGAAAATGTAGGATATTAGCCATTCTGCCGTTCATATGCAATTTCAACTTCCCAATGCTTCCACCTCCACCTTGTTCTGTCGAATAACAAAGATATGCTTCTTTTATTATATAATTCTACACTACACAGTCAATCCGTGTCCTATGACAACGAAATGGCACAAACGCCTTTTTTCTTTAACAAAAGTCTCGATTACGCTGTTTTATTTACATTTCACAAACATTGGTTTAAGGAAACCAAAGAGAGCATCCTCGCTCATGCTTCCGCATGGCTGGATACTCTCTTTATGCAATACTGTTATTTTCTCCAGATTCTATCCGCTAATTACGATGTCTACTCAATCTCCACTACGGTTTCCGAAGCGGGGTTCCAGCGCCAATTGGCTTGTTTCCCGCTTGGGTTATGCAATCCACCGATCCAGAATTCATCCTGCTTCAGCAGTGCCCAATCGACTTCTCCATTCAACACCTTAATTCCGAGTTCCGTTAGTGACAGGACTCCGTCACGGAATTTTTCATCATGCTGCTTGAAATTAGGGAAAGTGGTTGCACCGCTCATCTGAAGAAGGGCATGAGGTCTTTCTGTCATCCGCCTCAGATGTGCCCAGTACTCAAGATCACCCATCCCGAGAATATGCAGCTTGTCCCCTACCTCGTGAAATAATGAATACGGATGCTCCCCACCTGCTCTAATGGTCTCTAGTGTTGTCTGCTCAATGAGCCCCAGACCGTTCGATACAGATGGCAGACGGGACAAATGTGCCTTAAAGGCAGCTTTCGCAAAGGGTAGCGCAGAAGTGTCTGCCTGCAAGTAATCCAGATGATGCCGGAAATCAGTCGACGTATAAGCTTCCCAGAACTGTGCACCGGCTTGTAGCTCCTTTTTCTCAATCAGATGCCAACTGCCGGACAGACGTTCCATCTGTGTGGAAGTAAGCTGTCCCAGTCCTCTAAAATGCTCAATCTCTGGATACGAGTCAATGCAGAGCAGATTCAATTTCGTATTCTGGAGTGCTTGTCCTCTGAAATAATGCAATAGGTAAGATAACATCGTCTGATCATAGAGATCGTATTCGAACCATAAGACAATTTCCTTGTATTGTTGAAACGAATGCAACTTGCGTTCAAGCTCCTCAATCTTCAAGTATTCCGTCTGTGGAATGCCCAACTGCTGCTCTAACACGGATGCCCGATTCTGCCGCTCCTTTGTACCTCCCATCTCTTTGGCTACCGGGCCGAACGTATACAACTCTCTCCATACCAGGATGTCTCCCTGAATCCCACTCTCTCTTAAACGATTGGCAGCGTGATCCCCATTCATAATGTGTAACAATCCTTTTCCCCCTTCATACAAGTCACTGAATACAGAGACCAGATCCCTTACAGGCATAGAACGCTTGAGTTTGGATCGGGCATCGAACAATCTTTTCTTTAATGCAGGTACCTTGACCCCGAGGAAATCCGATATTTCCTTGAGCGAGTATCCTTCCAAATAAAACAGTTCAACAGCAATCCGCATCGATGATGGCAGTATTGCAATGGAATTACGAAGCGTACGATGCATTTCATTTTGCACCGCTTGTTTTTCCGGATCATGCGCCTGATCCTCTTCATGGAATACATGCTCCAGCTCCTGAACTGGAATCATCGTATGCTGCTTGCGTCTTAGCCAGCGATAACACTGCCTCTCCACGATCACCTTGAACCACCCGGGAAAAGCCTCAGGAGCTTCCAGCTTGGACAGATTGCCAAAGGCTTCAGTAAACGCCTCCTGTACGACATCTTCAGCCCAAAATGTATCTCCTAAACGATTGTAGGCAACAGCAAGAGCCATCCCGCGATATTGAGACATCAGTTGTGTGTAAGCTTCGGTTTCGCCCTTCATCGCTCCTTCAATCCATGAATTCAATGCTATGGACTCCCTTCATATAAGCATGTTGCTTGTTCTATTCATGTATAAGTGCCATGTTATCGCCAAAAGGTTACGTATGACTCTAAACTATAGTAACCTTCGTATATATGTTTATGTAAAAAGCTGTCCTGTCTGCGGATTACCTCCACATTCAGGACAGCGAAGTAAATCATTATGTGTTAAACATGTCAATTATCATTCAAAATGATGCGGGCCAATGATTATCTGCTTGGAGCTTGCGGGTAATTGCCTACCACTCCTGGATATTGATACAACAACGGCTCATCAAATGTAGCATAGTCAAAGTTGACCATCAACAGCATGATCCGTCTTCCAGTCTTCGGATCGCTGATAATAATATGGTCACGGCCCGCTGCTTCAATAATACCTTGGAATATGCGAGCATTCCATTCTTTGTTACCTTCGTATGTCATGTAGAATGTACCGAATTTACCAAGGTTCAAACGTAGAATATTCTCAATGTACGATTGCTCAAACTGTGGAGCCGTTGTCGTAACTACAGCACCCGTAGGTGTCATTGGACTTCCGCTGGATACGAGTGGCGGTACGCTAGTCGAGCTAGGGGATACCATCCCTGGTGTTGGCGACATGGAAGGCATTCCGTTACCGATTTTGTATGACGTACCTTGAACCTGAGAATTGGCTTGTTGACCCAACACAGAATTCGCTTGCTGACCCAGTGTTTGAGTCATTGGTTGATAAGGCTGATTAATCATAGTGATTCCTCCCAAAATTTAATATACTTCCGGACAATCGTCGCCTGTCGGACTGAAGAAACAATGTGCTTTGAAACGTCCTGTATTTTGCTGGTCATACCACGTTGGTGGGCAGTCGCCCACAGGTCGGAAAAACCACAATGAATTGCTCGCTGGCCAGATGCGCTCTCCATTGATCACCCGTTGTGCGAGACGAATCTCGGACTGTCTTGCCCGTTGGTAAAAGTACCCCTTCTGTGTTGACTCGTAGCCTCCTGGATTCTGGAATACCATACGATTGATATCGCGAATATCCTTAAAGTCCAGACAATCCGCCAACACCCGGTTCACACCTACATTGCCCACAAGCAACATACCCTGTTCGCCGTCACCTTCAGCCTCTGCCCTCATGAGCCTAGCCAGCAGCTTGACGTCCTCTGAGTTGGCTTTAATAACAGCCATAGTCTGTTTCCTCCCTTGTTTCAGCTGTTCATCACCGTACATCGTATTGTGCAGGAGCCCATTCGGTGACACGATTCCATCTTTTTTCCATAAAAAAAAGCCCGGAACCTCACCCAAGGTGAAGTTCCGAAGCAAGTTATTTCTTATAATACTCGCCTGTTTAAGGCTTGGCTTCAATCCAATAATCATAGGCATGTACAATATTGCCCTGGTAAGCCTGATGTTCGGCCAGCAGATCCGGAAGCTTGGCAAGCTGAAGTTCCATCTCCGCTGCCCCTTTCTCATAAAAAGAAATATGAGGACCTTCGTGGTTCTGCTTCATTTCTACCGAAATCATCAACCTTTTTCCCAGACGATCTGCAATCTCCATCTCCTGACTCACAACAGCAGCAATGCCATTGGACCCTTCGGCCTGATTACGGAATGCCATCATCGACACATGATCAAGTGTATCAATCATGAACTCTGTCACAGACATGTCTTTTCCCGGCAACGGGAAGGTATCCAGCCATACAGCAAGGTCTGCACTTGTTTCGAGATCACTGTCCTTCTTCGTTTCTTCCTGGAAAAATGTAATGTTGGCAGCCCATTCGGTCAGAAGGGTGTCCCGACTATTCTCCCACTCCGGCAAGGTGTAAGGCTCAATATCCAGATGGATGCCTTCAAATCGTTCATCCGGCTCGGATTCCGCATTATAGTTTTTCACATAATCAATCAAGCGCTTAATGCGTGGACGGTTCTCCTTCTTGCCCCAGATGGGGTGTCCACCCATCGCATGGATCTCGATGCCCTCTGCTTTTGCCCGTTTCACAAAACTGCGGTAACTGGAATAGGGTTGATCCAGATCTAACCGCACATACAACCAGTTAATATTCTGCTCTCTAGCAAACGCTAGTATGTGATCTCCCCCGTCATTCGTCACCTGAGAGGCCTCCCAGATATACGTTCCCCGAATCTCTGGCTGATTGGATGGAATCTCCGGTGATGGCAGTTCTGACGGCTCCAGTTGTCCCCAGTATACGATGTCATGTACAGCAGAACCGACGTAAGATGTATGTTCACTGAATGCGGAGGCAACTTCTTCAATAACGCTTTCCAGCTGCGCTGCACCTTTACCGGCAAAAGTCGTGAATTCCTCGCCAGGCATTGGCTTGGTGTTCAACCCAACGGTGACGCTCACATTGCTGGCATCGGCCCAGTTCATTTCCTGTTCAATTAAACGTATAATACCATTGTTCCCTTGCGCGTTATCACGGTAAGCGAGTAAAGTGACATGCTCCACTCGTTCAATGAACCAACGTGACAATGGTTCGTTATCTGCATCCTCAGAGATTCTATTTCCTGTGACGGTATAGGAATCCAGCCAAAATGGCAGGTCAATATTCACTGCAATTGCGCCATCCTGTCTCACTTGCTCAAATAACAGATTCATATTGGCTACCCAGGATTGTACCAGTGGCTTGGCATCTTCTTTCCAGGCTGGTAACACATAGGGCTTGATATCCAGATGTATGGCATCAAATTGCTCGTTGGTCTCAGCAGCTTGATTGTAATCACTTACCCACGACGCTAATCTTAGCATGGGGCCTTCACGGCCACTGAGCGCCCAAGATGGATCGCCTCCCAGCGCTTCAACCGCAATACCCGCACGGCTTGCTTTGGCTATAAACGTCTGGTATACCTCCTTGGGCAGCGACATGTCTACATTCACGTACAGCCTGTTTATCTTATGTTTAGCTGCATTGGCCAACAGCTCATCTCCGTTGCTAACAGACTGTGCCTGCCATACCCAGGCCGCCCGTATATCTGCGCCGTCAGCTTCAGCAGGTGACTCATTCCCTATCATTATCATCCCTCCGATCAGCAATAACAGCCAAAATACCTTCCGGGATTGTTTCCCGAACATATACTCCCTCCATTCTTCTACTGTTGTAAAATCACATTTATTATAGCAACCGAGTTATTAAAAACAAATAAGCCCAAGTGCTTAACTTGGGCTTATTACTCTTAAGTTGGGACAGCTTAGGGCTCGCCCGGCTTAATCCCGGTTCTAGTCCTCATATATCATTTTTCGGGTCATGCCTCCATCAATAACGAGGTTGGTCCCTGTGACAAAGGTATTGCTTGGATCAGACAAATATAGACAAGCACGGGAGATATCCGAAGGAACACCTACACGACCGGAGGGATGCTGTTCATGATCCTCCTTTTTCAATTTCTCCACGTCACCTGTCTCAATCCATCCCGGACTGATACAATTGACCCGAATTTGGTCCTTGCCCAGTGAGACCGCCAGCGCATGTGTCAGAGCTACAATCGCCCCTTTGGATGCGGCATAAGCTTCGGTATCCGGCTCAGACATCAGCGCACGGGTAGAAGCCATGTTGATAATGGCACCCCCGTGTTCATTGCTTTTCATATGTTTGGCTGCTTCCCGACTCGCCAAAAAGCAACTTCTCACATTGGTATTGAGTACATCGTCCCATTCTTCCAGCGTCAGCTCATAGGGTGACTTCCACTTGGCGAGTCCCGCATTATTCACCAAAACATCAATTTGCTTGAATTCTTCCACGGTTGTACGAAAAAGATTCGTAATATCCTGCTCGCTCCGAACATCACATTGAACAAAGATGGCTTCTCCGCCTTCATTACGAATGGAAGCTGCGGCTGCCGCACCCTCGGCTTCCTTGTGATCGGCAAGTACAACTTTGGCTCCAGCGACCGCATAAGCCTCAGCCACACTTCGTCCTATCCCTTGAGCAGCACCGGTTACAACAACGACCTGATCTGTAAATGACATATTGTTTGCCTCCTCTATGGTAATGATCCTTCGATCATAATCTTATTAAGCCTCTTCTTATATAAAAACACGTTAGGCCCATTAAGAAACGCTTGTCCAGTAATTAATCAAAAAAAGCTCACGCCATCCTGGCGCAAGCTGCTCAGTTTAACCCCGTAGGCGTTCAGAATATACGCGATTATATCGCTCGAAACCTACATAACGCGTTCCTTTGAACGAGAGCCGTCCTTCATCCCCCTCAGCGCACAAACCATACTCTTCGCCATCGACTTTGAATTCAAGCCGATCTCCACTTTCTACTTCAAAGGTGACGTAGTATAACGTTCGTGCTGTACTGCCCGGTTCAGATTGCGACTGACTCATCTTCATCCGTCTGCTGGTGATTCGTGAAGGCACGGTCAATAGCGGCTCCGAGTTGTTGCGTCCCCACTTCCATACCTCCTTTCCCATCGACAGAAGGACTATACCTATAATCAGAACAAATACAACCGGAAAGACGGTTCCAAACAAATCAAACATCCAGGATGATTCAATGCCCATGTCTCTCCCTCCGTTCATACAACTTAGGACAGCCGGAGTCTTGACCCGTCTCCTGTAATGTATATGCACGTAAACAAGGAACTTGTTATCGGGATTGAAATCGAACGGGTTCGAAGGGAAAACCCTCCGGCAGAATACCGAAGGGTTGTTTCATACGAAAATAAGTACTATTTCATTATCTAATACATTGCTTAACTAGCAGCCCTGTTTTACTTAAAGGTTGTTGCAAATCGATGATCCAACAATATAACCTGATTGACCTGTCCCTCTTTTGTCAGCATAAACGATGCACGATAGATAGCCAGATCATCTTTTTCAGCTTGCAGCCCTTTCTCATCCAGGAATGTTTCCTTCTGAATATGATAGGCATAATCGATATTACGTTCAGATTCGACTAAAACATGTTGCTTGCCATACAGTGACGTTTTCACCATTCCTCACAAAACAAAAAGAGTATCCGATATGTAGTTACTCCTGTACCATTATCCGCTCCAACTGAGATAACAGCCTCAGGTAAAACACTGCTATCTCAGTTCAAGCAAACCCATGTTACCGTTGTGGATGCATATTTAATAAAGTTGAGAAAAGTTTGCTAGCCTGTTAACGGACTCATGCTAATTGTGTGATCACAAGATGTGCGGATACAGGTCTAGTTCCGCCCGCAAGTGGCGTGATTGTTAATGCTGTAGCATTACCAGCCGGGTTCCGCACGGTCAGAATAGAATTAATCACGGTTGTCTGCACCAAAGCCATATCAACAATCTGAGACGTTCCCGTTGCTCGCCCAACTACAGTAGGAGCCAAGTCTGCCCCATTGAGAGTTAAGATTAATTGACCTGCTTCATTGATACTCACCTGGAATAAAATCTGATACGTACCAATGGCTGCTAGATTGAATGAACTAGGCCCCGTGCGGGCGATAGTTGTTCCACTTGTTGGCCCATCCTGAGGAAAGCTTACATCCGTACCGGGAGCAACCGTTGCTGCATTATCAGGTGGCATCAGTGCGAAAAAGTCAGCGAATCCCAGCACGCTTCCGGATGCTCCTGTTGCACCTGTAGATCCTGTTGCCCCAGCAGGACCAGCTACTCCTGTCGCTCCTGTCGGGCCTACTGCTCCAGCAGGACCCACCGCTCCTGTTGCACCGGCTGGGCCTGCCGGGCCTACTGCTCCAGCAGGACCTACCGCTCCTGTTGCACCGGCTGGGCCTGCCGGACCTACTGTTCCAGCGGGACCTACCGCTCCTGCTGCACCGGCTGCGCCTGCCGGACCTGCTGCTCCTGTCGCACCCGTCGGCCCAACTGCTCCAGCGGGGCCAGGAAAACCTTGAGGTCCAATCGCTCCGGCAGGGCCTGGATTACCTTGCGGACCTTGTGGCCCTACAGCCCCTGCTTCTCCCGGAATCCCCTGTGCTCCCATGGGTCCAGCAGGTCCGACCGGACCTTGAGAGCCTACCGCTCCAGCAGGACCAGGCTGTCCCTGAGGTCCTTGTGGTCCAGGTGGCCCCCCCGCTGGTCCTTGGGCTCCAGGCGGCCCTTCTGCCCCTTGTTTACCTGGAATACCCTGTACGCCCTGTACGCCTTGTATACCTTGTGGTCCTGTTGGGCCAACGACAGTAGGGGTAGATATGTTCACCTCTGGAGGCGGACATTTTACTTGAACGAACTTTTTAACGACTTTCAATCGGCGGTCTTTTCTTTTAACTTTACATGGATGTAATGTTGCCTTTTTTCTCTTCATACGTTTTTTCACTTCTGAATGACTCACCGTGTGGACACCTCCCTATGGACATAGTTTAACGTACGTATGTAGATGAATAGATGCGTGGACGAACAACCAATTTAATTAAAAAGCTTATCTGATTTATAAGAAAAACTATAAATTCGGTAGCAACTGCCCATACGTTTTATCTATACTTCATAACCATCGATTAAAGCGAGCTTGTTTACGTGAGGAGATTTGTTCACAGAAAAACTCATGCCAATTGGGCATGAGTTTCATGTTTTAACCATGCAGATTTTTCGAATAATGCCAATTCGTTCGTTCAAAGTAAATACCTTTCCCTTGAGCGGGACTTCTTAAGTCTGCTTCGGATGTACGACGATATATGAGTTTTGACAAAAGGGTAACCATGACCCCCATACCGTGTTGAGTTCACTTATGCTGATTTTTCGGTTGTAATACTCTTCATCACAATTAATCTTGTGATCTAACGATTCTGCCAAGTAAAAATGCGTTTCATCATAACCAACGACGGGAACAAAATGCAAATAACGTTGTTTGGCATGTACTCTAATAAATAAAATAACAGGCACCCCTTGGCTGATCTGTTTCTTCAACGTATTCACATTTCCACGTAAGTACATTGCCTGATATCCTAGTTTCCTGAAAAAAACAACAACTGCTTTGGGGTATACGGTTCCATCTAGTAATTTGCGAGGATAGGTCTCATAAAGCTTAGTTCCGTTGGACTCCAAACCGAAATGTCTCAAGACGAACGCACTGGAAAATGCAGCACATTCGTAGTTTTTCTGAATATCCAACCGATTTGAAGATTGAATGTAATATGTGCTTGGTACATTGACTGTGTACATGCGATCTTTCTTAGGAAAACTGAAATAAAAGGAGATCACCCAGAGAATAATCAACCAAAGTAATACATTGAGAAACAATTCGTGACCTCCTTCGTCTCATCAAGATGTCTTTTAGATGTTCATTCCTCGCACCAGTTCTTTAAAACCCATTTTTTAATTTGTTCAGCTACTCCCACTGCTGTAAGCTCTGTCGTATCAATTGTTTGCATTGGCGGGTCAAATGCAGTTTTCGAATTTTGGAGTAGCCAATTTGCAAAATTCTTGTGATCTTCGATCGAGTTTTCATCCCACCCACGAGCTCTTAAACGCGTCTCGCGAGTAACGTCGTCACAATGCAAATTCATATATAGAATTCGATCAAATCGATCTATGTAATCTGACAATGCAATGTTTTCCGGCACCATCGTTCCACATAGAACAGTCCCTCGTCCACTTAGGGATATGCTATACGCAATCCTCAACCAATTCTCTTTGGCAATCTGCCAATCCACATTATCGATGATATCCATATCAAAGACGTCAAATTCGGGAAGCTGCTTGCGAACAAACGAAGAGATCGTTGTTTTTCCTGTTCCACTTGCGCCCGTCACTATAAATAGCGGTAATTTTCTCATAACTAGCTCCTTTAGTTAAAATAAAATTTGATAGTCCGCTCTCCGATTCACTTCATTTAATCATCGTTTTCTTGCTTTAATCACAAAGGTAACAGGTAACATCTTCGCTCTTTTAAGGAGATTATCGCTATTATCAAGTAATTGCATGAGATCCTCATCGGATTCCTCGATCATTTGTTCAATGACAAATTCCGCTTTCGCCAATGCATTGATATAGGTTGATATTTGACGATCCGCTAAAGTTAGTTCACCCTGAACAAAATCAGGAGATACCGCATACCATGATTCATCAGAATATGGCTTATTAAAGATAAATCTATCATTTTCTTCAACAACACATCTATGAATTGGATGAGACCAACTGAAAATAAAAATGCCATCTTTCTTTAAATAAGAAGCGATTCGGCTGAAAGTACCTTGAAGATCAGTGGTCCAACCTATGGCGTAAATCGAATACACAGCGTCAAAATAATTCGTAGGAATACCACATTCCTCTTCCATAGGTGAACATATCAATGTTGCCGAAATACCGTGTGTACTCAAGTGTTGTTGTGTCTTTTCTATCTGTTTCTGGGATATATCCATACCCCATAGCTCGCCAGCTTTGTGGTCTCCATGATACTGCAAGGATTGACCATCTCCACAGCCCATCTCTAACATCTTTAATCCTGAGACATCACCAAAAAGTTGGTGTTTTTCTTCTGAGATAAACGCTCCATAATGTGGAAGCACGATCGCTCTCAAAAAGTCATTCCCTTTTGTATTCCAATAGAAGCTGTTTGTTTCATAAACACTGTTCTTGTCCATCTGTTAACCTCCCTTTATACACTACATCCAGAACATCACTTGTTACCCTCGTTGAAATATGTAATCTCATTTCCGGAAACATTAAATATTATTCTTATCACTGAACTCAATGCAAAAAGGTTGCATCTCAGGGTTCAAGCAATACTCTATTCTTTCTCTGAAGTTTTTCCATTCGACTTTTAAAATCGCTTTTTCAATTGGAAAGAAACCAGAGTCTAAACTCTCAGATGATGTCGTTAATTCCCCGCCTATCGGTCTTGCTAGAAATAATGTGTTACATATTGAATTTTCGATATTCTGAAATATTCCACAAAACTTGATGATTTCAATGTCGATGCCAGATTCTTCTTTCGTCTCTCTAATTGCAGCTTGACTAAGAGATTCTCCTTCTTCTACTTGACCACCTGGCATTTCCCATCCTCTTCGCGGCCCTCTAATAAGTAATAATTCATTTTTGTCGTTTATCACGATTGCAGCGGCAGATAAGATGTGTTTTGGAGGGCTCATTTTTTCGACTCCTTCTAAAGAGATTGGATATGCATTTGAAGAACGTAATATAAAAACAAAAACACACTAAAAGAAGTTATATATCCCGTCTTCAAAATAATTGTACTCTTCATCCGTGACTCTTAACTTTCCATACCCCTTATAAAATATTACTTTATCTCTTTCATTATCAAACGCATTAGGTTTTGGTCTAATGGCTAATGCTACATCATATCTTGGATCGCCATAAGCGGCACCTGCCCAGTCAATAACTCCAACAATATTGCAATCATTAACTAGCACATTATCTATAGTAAAATCTCCATGAATGAAAGTGTTCTCTATTGGTTTTGGTCTTGCTTCTTTCAACTGTTGAAGTAGTTCTGCTGATCCGTCTACAGCAAAATGATTTAGATTATATTCTGCTTTGTTAAGCATTGTATCTAACCAGGGACTGTCATTGTTCAATAATTCAATGGGACAAGAGCATTCATGTATTTTCTTTAAACAAAGCCCAAAGTTAAAAATCGCTTTTTCTTTACTTTGGAGGTCAGGCATCTTAGCGAGAAATTCTCTTAAACTTATTCCGTTAATATAATCCATCAGAAGCCATCTCGATGTGTCCTCCGTATGAAATGAATATACCTTTGGAACAGGGAGTCCCGAATGATGAAGGTATTGAAGCACCTTATATTCATCGGATAACCATTCATTATATAGATCGTTTTCTGTCTTCTTGATGATGTACTTTTGGTCAAACGTATCCAGTATAGCCACAGTAGAAGTATGACCCTGCTTAGGAAAAGTGATTTTCTGAACTTTCCCTATATGTTCTTTTATTTCAATTGGGAGATCTTGAATGTTCATAGTTTTATCCTTTCTACAATTACATGCCCTTTTGATCATGTTCTCGTCGATAATTTCGCTCTAAAAGTACAAATCCCATCCCATAATAAAAGCAGCAAATAGGAAAGCCGACATGCCAGACATGATGTATACCGCCTTTTGCTTGTTACTGTAACTTCTCTTCAGCAGTTTGTAGAACATCAAGACAAGGTACGCCACAGCTAGAATTACATAAAGCAGGTTTAAAATGAGATGTATGCGTAACGAAGAATAAGGGGCAAAGCCTAAGGCGCGCATGAATAATAGGATCGTATTCAAAATGAATGCCAGACTGGCAATATTAATGGCAATATGATATTTATCAAATCCTGTGCCGGGTCTTTCCCAGTTTTTTAATTTGTATTTGGATAACCGAATAAAATAGCCAATTATAGCTCTCAAACTGAGCAGGATGGCTACTGCAAGAGCAATGAAAGATGCTTTGATCAAGTATATCGTTAAATTGGATATGGGCAAAAAGTCATTATAAGACATAGAAACCTTCTCAACAGTGCCATTACGCTCAACAGCATTTGCAAAATTACTAAGGTCAAATGTGGTATACTTCTGCAGACTTAACATTGAATACGCCTTCGTAAAACCGGAAACGACCCGTCGCGCAGGCAGATAATATCCTCCACTCTCAGATGTAACCGAATTTGTACTGAAGCTACTTCCAAACACCTTCTGGACAAGACCAATGTTATAAGCCATTTCATTTGACTGGTTTGTCATGACCACGAATCCAAAATTAGACTCCGGATCAAAAACAAATTTACTTGTAAATCCCGCCGTACTTCCAGCGTGTTCCAGTACAGGCACCCAGTACTCTACTTCAAAGAAACCATGTGCAATACGAGGAGTAGAAGTCCCATCGTAATATAGACTGGTTGACAGCATCTCGTCTAACGTTTCCTTGTTCGTGAATAATAAATTGCTATGATCCACCGGCATTAAGGCTGCGAGAAATTTAGCTGCATCCTCTGCTGTACCAATGGCGGCCCCCGCAGGGTATAAGCTTATGTATGCTCTGTTCTTAGGGATGAGTTTCAGACTCGTGGTGTATCCTTGAATCTCATTTCTCTTTTTCAAGACGTTTAGATTATCATGCTGTGACGGGTGAATCGAAGTTTCTTTCATATTCAGCGGTTTAAATATATGTTCATTTACATATTTATTAAAGGGTTGTCCGCTCTGTAATTCAACGATGTAAGCAGCCATAGCCGTACCATAGTTTGAATAAGCAACAACACTCCCAGGTTTATCGATCTGCCTTGGTTCAAATTTTGTAAAGCTTCACCTAATTCCACAATATCACTCTCGGATGAATACCATAAATCGATCAATCTATCCTCCCATCCTGCGTTATGATGCATAAGGTTCATTAGGGTAATGGGAGCATCATATTCAAGCTTCTTTAGAAAACCTTCTGGTAAATAGTCCTGAATATCGGTATCCAAATCAAGCTTTCCCTGTTCTACAAGCTGCATAACACTCGTCCAGACCAATAGTTTAGAAGTTGAACCCCATTCAAATACAGTAGAGGTGTCTGCCTTTCTCTGTTGCTCAAGATCTGCGTATCCATAGGCCTTATTTACAATAGTCTCACCGTTCTTGATAGCTACAACCGAAACGGCAGCGGTGTTCTTCTGATTCGTAGCCATATATGAATCAATCGTTTCCTCTAGTGAAGACAACGCAATCCTGGAGGGCGTAGTCTCCACCTTCTCTACCTCAGCGTGCGCAGGTACCGCACATGTCATAATGATTAAAGCGAGTGACAGAAAACAAGTAACTGCTTTGTTAACATAGTAATATTTTTGATTAATCTTCATTGGCTACCCCCTTATTATCTACTATAGTTTTCGTGCCTTTACCACAAAGGTTATAGGGAGCATCTTTGCTTTATTGGCAAAATCATCGTTTTGCATTTGCTTTAATCCTTCATCAGATTCCTCAATCAATTACTCAATGGCAAATCCCGCATTTGCCAACGCATTCACATAGGTTGATAGTTTACGGTCCGATAGTGGTGGCTTAAATCAATTCCACATTTTGAGAAAATCACCTTAATTATTTATATAATAACCTGTGCTGCAATATTTGCGAAGTACATTTAAAAGCGCATACATTTCACTCCAAATCAAAAAAAACCCTCCCGTAGGTGCGTTCTCCGTGAATATAGGCTAAGCGTATATCAGATCCATCTTACTATCTTTTCGCTGACATACGTTTGTAGTTGTACAAGCTGATTTATTGCTTCCTATCTCAGTTTCTAATCCTCAACAATAAGTGGTTACTTATTAATCCAGCACCATAATTTATTTTAAAATATAAAAATCCCTGCTAACTTTTATCGTCAGCAGGGATTTTTATAAATTTTTAAACCCCGACAGCTTCCGGTCTTTTCACTTGAAGAGGCGGAGGAATAAGCCAGCCTTTTTCTTTACTCATTTGGAGAATACGAAGGCCTAAAGCGGTTTTAGTAACGTGATATTTCGCAAATAAGGCTCCAATATCTTCTCTAATGGATTGGCCCATAACTTGACTACAAGCAACTAATCCCATCGAAGTATCAGACGCAATTTTTGCAGCTATCTCCGGATCTGTAAACCTTGCACCAACAGGAATGTCTTCCAGTTTTACTGGAGGTCTTTCAGGTAAAACTGGCGTTGGAGCAATTCCGTTATCAGTGAGGAGGGTGTCACACTCTTTAATCTCAAGTTTAGCTTGATCAATCAGTGCTTCCAATGTTTTTTTCAAATCTTTATCTCCTGCATGATTAGAAAATGCTTGGTAAAAGGAAAGAGCACCCTTAGCGACCATTGAACATTGCCATACGCTGAAAATTTCACCATAATGCATAGGTTCATTTTTTGGATTACCACTTAATATTCCCATCATAACAGCTCCTTCATATTTTATTTCCCACCAGAACTATAGTTCCATGTTCCGGAGATACATATTCATAAGTAATAAAATACCTATTTTGTAAGGAATGGTTTTTGGAAGCGATATAATTTTGTCTCTAGACAAACTAAGTATCAATAGAGGGAAAAGTTCATCCCTCTATTTGATTTAACTATCAGCAATCGTTTCTTTTCAATTTAATTACTAGCTGTAGCATCTAGATCATCACTGATTTTATGTAGATGTATGATTAACCAATGGTTGGTACTATATCATTTGCAGTTTCCCATTGTTTCCACCAGAGATCTGCTTGTAAAGCGACATGAATGCAAGGCGGTACTCTTGTCCATTGACAGTTTTTTACTGTATATATCCATCTGCGGAGGCTACGGAAAGTCGGATAATTTTAAACTTCTGGGTATACTACAGCAAGTCAATTCAACAACGTTAAGGAGGATGAGCTAATGAAAGAAGAATTGAATTACGGTACAGATTATAAGTTTGTCCCGGTAACTTCAGTTGGAAGTGGTGTAGGGACTGAAATATTACCTGATTTATTTTGCTACACTATCCAAATTGTAAATATCTGTTTAGTGGGTAACCCGAAATCTGACGAGTTCGTTTTAGTAGATGCCGGAATGCCAAAGTCAGCAAATGAAATAATTTCTGTCATTGAGGAACGTTTCGGTGCAAACAGCCGGCCCAAAGCGGTAATTTTGACCCATGGACATTTTGATCATGTCGGAGGGGTGATCGAACTCGTAGAACACTGGGGAGTTCCGGTTTATGCACATCCGCTAGAGCTCCCCTTCCTCACAGGGGTAAAAAAATACCCGGAACCAGACCCTACGGTTGAAGGTGGTTTGGTAGCGAAGATGTCGCCATCCTTTCCCAATGAACCAATAAACCTTGGAAGTCATGTACAAACGTTACCCGCGAACGGAAGTGTACCCCATATGCCAGGATTTAGATGGATTCATACCCCAGGACATTCTCCAGGTCATGTTTCGTTGTTTAGGGAAAGTGACGGAGCGTTAATCGCAGGTGACGCCTTTGCTACTGTAAAACAAGAGTATATGTATAAAGTATTAAATCAGGAATTAGAGATAAGTGGACCCCCTCGCTATTTAACAACAGATTGGGAAGCTGCAAAGCAATCTGTTGTTAAACTTGAGAGTTTAAAGCCATTGATTGCTGTAACTGGTCATGGACTACCGATGTCTGGTGAATTACTAACAACAAGCCTGAGAAAACTGGTTAATGAATTTGACCGCATTGCCGTGCCGGATTATGGAAAGTATGTAAACTAATTTTCCTCTTTGAGCATTGTACTGTGAAGTGTTAAATATGAGTGCGCTGTGGAAATGTGATTTTTTCAGTTGTTTTCAAAAAAAGAAAGCCCCCTGTTGGGGGCAAAACGTTGATATATCAGCTTTTTGTGATCAGTTTTGATTACTATGCGTACATCAAGTCCATATACCCGCGAGTTACATCTCCACCTTCAGCTGGTTCGGGTTGGTCTGCCTGTGCGTGTTCTGCCATGCAAGCCTTCACTGCATCCTCTGTTGTACAACGATTGGCATCGTCACATGTGTAGCATAATTGAAGCATGTATCTGGTTAATTCATCCGCCTGCGTGAATTGAGTTTGACCGTTGGTTCTCATCTTCATCACTCCTTCTCTTGTTGAGTTAAATATATCACCTTCTAGTGGATTTATTTGTGATTTATTTCACAAACTAAACAAAAAAAGAAAAGGAACCCTTAGGCTCCTCTCCTTTCTCTTATCTATTCACAACGATAACACTCTACGTTTATAGTACTTTCCAATGTACACCGCCATCTACCGTTTGCAATAACAACGATCTTTTGGCATCTGTATTTTCAACCAATATCCAGCCTAGCTTGGGGTTAACCATCTGAATCTTCACAATTTCCGGATAATCTTCGAGAATTTTCTCCAGTACACTGCTTGCTGGAAGTGCACTCCACGTTTTGCCCGCATCCTTGGTGTGGTAGGTTATGCCCTTTTGCATCGCCCAACCTTCCGATGCGTTCAGAAATACTGGTGAAAGGTTACGATTCGGACCCGTTTGTTTGTTTAAAGTAAAATTGGACAGCTTCCAGCTCTTTCCACCATCGGTGGTAAAGAATCCATTAAAGGTCGTGCTCTCTCCTTGAGAACAGGACATGGACATCCAGGCTGATTGCACTTCACGTCCAAAAAATTGTGGTGAACTAACACTGAAATTACCACACCCGTTAAATTTGTTTCGATCAAAGAAGGATGGCCCAGTATTCCAGTTCTCTCCGCCGTCTGATGTTACATACAACTTCGGTGTGCCGAACTCCAGCGCTGTTAAGAAACCATGTTTTGGATCCGAGAAAGTCATCCCCGTGGTGTATCCACGTTTGGAAATCTCTTCTGCTTCCTGTTTGCCATCTTCATCACTGGATGACATCCGATTCCAGGTAATTCCACCGTCCTCGGTAAAGTAAAGTTTCTTATCCTGTTTACCAATAGCGGTATCGTCCGTGGTGAGAATCCATCCTTTTTCAGGAGATACAAATGAGATCGCAGTCACTTTATCCGTCTTGGACAGAGAGGACAGGCTCCAAGTTACGCCCCCATTGTTGGTGCGAAGCACCATGGTATCTGTTCCACCCATACCTTCACGAACAATCCAACCATGTGCACGATCTACAAAATAAATGCTTTGTCCATATTTAGGGTTAGCCGGAAACTGTACATTTTCCGAAGGTGAAATATTGGTCCAGGTCTTTCCCTGATCCTGAGTGTAGTACAGGCGCAGCGCATTCCGCGTCACACCCCACGCCAATCCCCCGTTGTCATTGAGCAACTGAAAATCGGTTAATCGGGTCTGTATCTGGTACTTGGCCATATCTGCAGATTCTGTACTGTTTACAGGGGGAACAACAGTTAATGTCTGCCCTGTATTCCCGGCGTCCTCTTGCTGCTGCGGAGGTTCTGCTACCGGAGGTTGATCTGAGTCGGTGCATGCAGCGAGTAAGGCTGCTATACCTATAGACAGCAATGCTGTCTGCGCGATTTTGATCCATTGCGAACGCAAGTGGGTTCCACCTCTCTCATCCAATATACAGGCGCGCATGCCTGTCCTATGGCGTTATATTTACGATTCATCAGAATCCACTGCTCCTATTCTAACACAAACCTTATGTAAAAGGCTCATTGCCTACTCTTGGTTGGCCCGTTCCCTTTTTCCAACTCATACTCTGGGCTATAGGTCGTACATTTATTACCATTAATTTCATCCTAAACTGTTTTTCGACGGAATAATTAGTAAAAAGACATGAAATGTGAACTATTTTATAGACAACACTCGCTTTATATTCTCTGATCCCTTAATATGGATGGGAGTATAACCCAAAAGGAGTGGATATGAACATGACAAATAGTGCAGCATTGAAACCAAGTCGTGTCGTGATTGTAGGCATGGGTGCGGTGGGAACAACAACGGGATACACGCTAATGTTGAGACAGCGTTCGTCCGAGTTGGTATTTGTGGATGTGAATCATGATAAAGCAACCGGCGAAATGCTGGATATGAACCACGGTCTTCCGTTTACGGGTGGCGTGAAAGTATGGGCTGGCGATTATTCCGACTGCAAAGATGCAGATATCATTATTATTACAGCTGGTGCTTCCCAGAAGCCAGGTGAAACCCGGATTGATCTGCTGAAGAAAAATGCAAGCATTTTCAAAGATATTATAGAGCGTATTACTGAAGTGAATTCTCATGGTATTTTGCTGATTGCAACCAATCCTGTAGATATTTTGTCCTATACTTCATGGAAACAAAGCGGATGGCCTGCTTCCCGTGTCATCGGTTCAGGTACATTGCTCGATAGCGCACGTTTCCGTTACCTGATTGGTAAGAACAAAGGGATCGACCCGCGTAGTATTCACGCACACATTATTGGTGAGCATGGAGATTCCGAAGTACCCGTATGGAGCCTGGCTAACGTTGCAGGAACAGATCTGGAATTGGATGAAGAAACACAGCGGGATATTTTTGACCGTACCAAAAATGCAGCGTATGAGATTATTAATGCCAAAGGAGCGACTTCCTATGCAATCGCCCTTGCTCTAGACCGCATTGTAGCTGCAATTCTCGGCAACGAAGGCTCCGTTCTGAACGTATCCACTTACCTTGAAGACTACAATGGTGTATCGGATGTTTATCTGGGTGTTCCATGTGTTGTCGATCGCAACGGTGTGCGCGAGATTCTGCCTCTTCCGCTGAATGAATCCGAGAAAGTGGCTTTCCAGGCATCTGCTAACAAATTAAAAGAACAGATCGCTGGATTGGAATAATCCTGCCACAAAACACGCAACCATTCATGGTGTGAACGATTTAGCATGTTAAACGTTGTGAATTAAGATATCCGCGCTAGCCAAAAGAACCATTTGTTCTTCCAGAGAGAAGAACAAATGGTTCTTTTGTTTGGCTTCTATTTATATGCCTATTTAGTTATCAGATAATCAGTTTACATAATATTAATTATGTTCAAATCTCCACCATCAAATCAATAACAAAAAAAGCCTGTCACTTGGACAGACTCCTTTTTGTGTTAAATATTAGCTATTCACTTCTAATATGACGGAAGTTTAACGTCCAGCAGAGCCATAGCCTCTTCTTTCTCCCTGCTGGTGACGTGTGTGTACACGGTTGTTGTTTGAATCGACGCGTGACCAAGCAGTTCCTGCACCGTACGCAAGTCGGCTCCACGCCGTAACATCATGGTCGCGAAGGAGTGACGCAGCTTATGACTGGAGTAGTTTTGACGTTGATTGGCTGGTGATTCCTGCTGGAAGCGTTCAAACGTTTCCGTAGATATGAGCTGGATACTGCGAATAGACAGTCTTTTCCCTTTTTGCGAGACAAATAACGCTTCCTCTTTTGGCCTCCAAGGATCGAGACGCTCAGCCATCGCTTGAGATAATACTTTTGCCACGGTCTCCGGTACAGGGAGCGAGCGCCATTTACGACCTTTACCAAATACATCCAATGTACGCCGCTCCGCATTATAGTCTTTGCAATCCAACGCATGCACTTCTCCGACCCGTAATCCCATATATCCCATCAGTAGAAAAACAGCCAGATTACGTGTGCGATACTTCCCATCTACCGACTCCAGAAAACGTGTCAAACCACTTTCATCAAGGAAAACGGGCGCGCGGTTTTTCTCGGTTTTGGATTTCTTAATCCCAAAAGCCGGATTATTCGTTAACAATTCGAGTTCAATGAGGGACTTGTAAAAACAGTTCACCGCCGCATGTTTGCGATTTCTCGTGGCATCACTAACCCCACGCTCCCGCGCACGTGACAGAAAAGACAATACATGCAGCTTTTTGACCTGCTCCAGTGACTTTCCTTGAATGGAGACCAGGAATTCCACCACGTCACCCGTGTATGATTTTACCGTATGGCCTGTATATCCGGCGTCCTTCATCCATATGTGAAAAGCTTCTAGCTCGTCCGCATATTGCTCCTGAATCTCCTCGGTCATCATCTGTCTACGTCACCTCGATTCAGTTAAAATTGACTATGATTATTTACACGGGCACTGCGATGACAGAACAACCTTCCTAAGTTGAACAGTGCTCTACGCTTCATCCACAATGACAATGTCAATCAGCGGAATGATCGCTTCGGGTTTGCCTTGACTACGGGTAAGTACAAACGATGGCAATGGATTCTCGTGCAGGCCATTCACGGATTCACAGATCTGAGTATATAAATCCATGTGCAACGTCTCGCCTTCACCCGCCACATCAATGACAGGCCAATCGTTCTGAACGCAGGCAGGCCAGTAAGCTAGTTCATTCGCAGGTACGATACTTAATTGTTGAATGGACGGATCAATACGGTAGATCCCTTGCCGTTCAGGTTCATCACCCAGTTTGTCCATGGCAAGTATTCCAGCCGACTGCTCATCTGGTGCAGAATAGAGTGAATAACACCACGGAGTCACGCCCCAGGCAATCGCCATCAGCCCCTCTTCCAGCAAAGTATCCGACAGTTCACCTTCCGTAAATTGTTCGATCAGATTGTGGTTACCTGGTCCAATCAGTTCCTCCACACGCTTAGCGAGTCGAGGCAGGTCAGCGAGGATGAATCCTCCTCTGCCGTAGGAGTCAAATACATGATGGTTTCTGCTCCACACAGCTTGAGATGGCGAACTCAACGACGCTGCTTCTGCCGGAAAAAGCGATATAAATGTGGTAATCACCTGCGCGTACTTAACCATTGCAATCTGCTCAGGTTCGAGTGCACCTTCAGCAATACGTGGTGTTTTCATATGCAGGGAGATTCGAAGTTCGTATTCCCCTTCTATAAATTCTGACCAACCAAAATCAACAGAATGTTCAACGCCTTTAATAGAAGCAATGGAGATCGAGCTATCCGGTTTCAGGTTAACAGCATACTGCACGTATGCTAACTCCTGACCGTAGATGATATTGGCATCCTGACGATTGACGGGCGAATCCAACTGTTGTGCAATGACAGATACCTTACGTCCATCCTTCAGAAGACGCTGCGGATCAATATCCAACTGCAATCCGTCTTCACGTCCTAATTGTGAAACAATTAACTGCGCCTCTGCAAGTACGGATGAGTCAGCTAGTGCAAATCCAAAAGCTACATTTTGATGATCTGAATTCGTATGTAATGGTGTGTTCATGATACATCCCCTCTCTTATGTCTGATGGCATGTCACATCCCCAAATATATTTCATATTTGGCTAAGCCGCAACCCCTCCCCTGTGATTAAGTTGGTTACGTCCCTTATTACTTACCCATATATGAAGAAAATTCCAACCTTCCCCTGCTGTTATCATCCTTTATCTTTCTATATAAAAAATCCCCATCCCGCTTCGCCTAAGCGATACGAAATGAGGAAAAATGAAGATGTTCTCGGTTAAAGACCTTCTCAACTAATCTATTTGTCCTTCGCTCTGAACGCACTGGAGATCCGGCGTGCCGGATTCAGATGACTGTAATGCCGTCCATACGCAAAGTAGATAATCAATCCGATGATCAACCAAGCAAAAAACGTTATCCATGTCAGAGCCGCAAGGCGTGTCATCAGGTATACACAACCCAAAGCACTCAGAATCGGAATCAGTGGCACAAGTGGAACGCGGAATCCGCGTTTGAGATCAGGGTTATTTTTACGCAACACAATAATGCCCAGACTTACAACTGCAAAAGCAAACAACGTTCCGATGTTCGTAAGCTCCGCTAAATGTCCCAACGAGATGAATCCGGAGAACAAAGCCACGATAATGCCTGCAACCCATGTTCCTACCGCTGGTGTCTGACTCTTGCCACTAACCTTGGAAAAGACCGGAGACAGCAGTCCGTCACGAGACATGGAATAGAGCAAACGTGTCTGACCATACATCATGACCAGTAATACGGTCGTAATGCCGGCAATCGCTCCAAGAGATACAATCCAGGACAATCCCTTCAGTTGAACAAATTCAAATGCAAACGCAACCGGATCACTTACATTCAACATGTTATAAGGTACAATCCCTGTGAGGATCAACGATACAACAATGTAGAGAACGGTACAGATTGCCAGTGAAGCAATAATTCCAATCGGCAAATCCCGTTGTGGCTGCTTAACTTCTTCTGCCGCTGTGGAGACCGCATCAAAACCGATATAAGCAAAGAATACGGTTGCTGCTCCCGCAGTTACACCTGAGATACCAAAAGGCAAAAATGGCTGCCAGTTGGTTGGCTCTACATAGAAGACACCCACACCAATAAAGATTAACACCACGATAATTTTAATGGCTACCATGATGCCGTTCGCACGAGCCGCCTCTTTTACCCCTCGGGTTAGCAGGAAGGTGATAATTAACGTAATGACCGCAGCCGTGATATCAAAATAGGTTCCCTTTTCCGGGCTGAACGCACTCGTCAGTGCATGTGGTAACTCCAATCCGAATCCGGACAATAACGTCTGGAAATATCCAGACCACCCGCTGGCTACTGCCGCACTCGCGAATCCATACTCCAATATTAGATCCCATCCCAGAATCCAGGCAATCACTTCGCCAAAAGCCGTATAACTATACGTGTACGCACTACCCGATGCCGGTATGCTTGATGCAAATTCCGAGTAACATAATGCCGCGAATGCACATATGATACCTGCCAGTAAAAATGATAATACAAGTCCGGGTCCGGCATACGTTGCGGCAGCTACACCGGTCAGTACGAAAATGCCTGTTCCAATAATGGCACCTACCCCGAGTGTGGTTAAGTCCAACGGACCGAGTGCCCGTTTCAATGCACTGTTGTTATCGCCCCCGGAGGCAATTGGTTTTTTGCGAAATAATGAAGATCGTTGTTCGTTCTCACGCATAGTCATGTTCCTCTCGTCATGAATCTTGAATGTGCTATGGATGTAGCAGAGATTGGATGCCTTCCCATCTGTTCTATGAAAAAGTCATTTGTTCTATCTTATCGATCACCTATAAAAACCTATCGAATTCTACACGTTATCGCGTTGCTTGGTTAAATTTATTTTTAAGGATCTCTTATTTTGTTCTTTTTTCGCGAAAATTATCATGAACTGTTGCACGGGGATGAATATGAAAATCGATTTAAAACAAAACTGCGTATAATTTATATTATGCGCAGTTTTTATAAGCCTTATTTTATATAAAAAATATCCTTAATGCCTTGTTATCTGAAGTTACGAGAATGAGAGCTTTTTTCGTCTTTTTCCGCTGTCTCTTCTTCCGTTATCCTGTCTATTTCGACGATATGCAAGCATGTAAAAGAGCCACATCGCATGATATGGCTCTTCCTTTCCTCTTTATACAGCTAAAGGTGTATATGAAAATACGAAGTAAATATTTCTTGGCTTTTATGAAAAAGCGAATTATGAAAAAGCAATTCTCTCCGCGTCCGACATCCGGTATTGGGATAATAAATAATCTTTGCTCTGCATTGCCGCATGACGAATCGCATCTAAATCAACATTCAACAGCTTACCCTCTCGCTTCACAAGGCGACCTGCCACAAACACGGTATCCACATTGGATGGATTAGCGAACTGAACGACAGCGCCGATTGGATCATGAACGGGGAACATATTCAGATCGGTGGTACGAATCATGATCAGATCCGCTTCCTTTCCTGGGGTCAGCGTTCCGACCTTCTGCTCCAATCCTAATGCTTGGGCACCAGCCGAAGTTGCAAATCTCAGTACTTGGCTGGACTGCAAGTTCAACTCACCAGGCATCTCACCCTGCTGCAAAAGTTGTTCATTGGCTCTGGATCGTTCAGCTTGAAGTGCAAACTTCATCTGCGAGAACATATCTCCGCCTGTGGACGTTACCACATCTACACCAAGTGTAGGGGTTCCCCCATGTTCGAGAAAATAGCCGGTGGCCGGATATCCATGACCCATCATCATTTCAACCTCAGGTGTGACCGACAAGGAAGCGCCGCTATCTGCCAGCATTTTGTATTCATCCATGCCCATGGTGTTACCATGAACGATATTCACCCGTGGACTTAACAGTCCCGCTTCGTACAATTGACTAATCGAGCGATCCACAGATCCCCAACTGCCAAATCCTGCATGCATGGAACAGATGGCATCCAACTCTTGTGCTAGCTCGATCTCTTTTACCGTTGTATCCCAATGACTGAACTCCGGACCACGAATGGCAAGCCCATAAGTAAGCAATTGATCCCGTGATGAAAAATAACGTTCTTTGACTCTTCTCACATCATTATTCGAATACGTGAGTTGACTATCCCGATTCCAGTAGTCGGTCTCACCAGGGACTCCGTGAGCAAATACCGCCCGAATGCCAGCATCCTGAAGTCCACGAATCAATTCATCCGTATGGTCAGGGGAATACGGCATGCTCCAATCCATTACTGTCGTAACTCCTGCATTAAGCGCTTCCAAGGAACCAAGTAGGTTGGCAATATAACTATCTTCTGGACGGAGCTTGCTCCCCATCGCACCATAATAGAGATTCTGCAAATAAACGGGTAACGACCAGTTGGTTCCCGCTGTTTTGACAAGGGATTCCCACATATGCCGATGCGTGTCCACCAGCCCAGGCATAATAATCATCGATGAAGCATCAATGACCTCCGCACCCGGAATATCCAGGTCGGGCTGGATCGCCATGATCAGTGAATCCTGAATCAGAACGTCCGCCCTCTTATACTGTCCAATTCGAGCATCCATCGACAACACACAGCCATTTTTCAACAGATAACTTGTCCGCACAAGACACATCTCCCATCTAATTTGGTTTGAAAGACGATCACATCCTGCTTACGAATCCGTACTGCTTCTGACTATTTTTTCGCTAGTATATATACATTATATAGTTATTGTTAGTATTTATCAATTTTGGGATTTGTGTTTCGCCCGAAATCTTCTGACCTTCATCAGGTTGCCGCACATCTTATCATCACAGTACTTCTGTGTTCTGCTTCGGGTAACATCATAGAACATCCAGCGACAATCCGAATTATCACAGATCCGAATCCTACGCCCTTCTCCCTCCACCAAAGTTGTAGCAAAGTCAGCAGCTACCTCAGCCATAACCTGATGCCAATGTGCTTTTATAGCTACCAGTTGGAGTTTCATTTCCTGATCAATTGTAGTCAATGTTCTTTTTAAATGCCCTGCTTCCATAACACCATTCAGCCACTGTTGCTCTTCATCCGTTAATGATGCTCCAGAAGATAAGCGAGCTCCAAGAGCCATCAATTCGTTCCTGAAGTTTCTCATCGACAACTCATCTTCTGGAGATGCAGGGACAGAAGCGTTAAGTTGCCATCGATCCAGAAAGTCTTGCTGCCAGCTCGCCTTCCCGAGTCTGTCCTCCGATCGATCTCCCCCACGCCAGTCGTGATAATCGCTGTTTACAAAATCGGTCCAAAGTCTGTCCATGTCTACCTCCGTTTAATGTAACTACCTTAATTCAATAAAGGTGGTTACACCCTGCCTTTGATGTGTTATATTAAGTGTAACCTCATTAATCAGTTTTAGCTAGTTACATCATACATCACAATAATTCTCAAGGAGGAAACGGCAATGACGAAAACAACAGCATTAGATGTGTTACTGATTCAAAAGGATAATACATGGGATCAATGCAATTGGATTGTACCTTTGTCGAAATCCTTGGAGGGTCTTACAGCAGAACAAGCAGCCTGGATTCCACCCTCAGGGGGATTAAGCATCTGGCAGTTGGTTAACCATATGTATTATTACAACCATCGCTTATTGTGTCGCATGCAAAGTAAGGAGCCTACCCTTCCTGCTGTAGACTCCAATGAATACACATTTGGGAATCCGGGAGATGCAACGGATGCAGCTGGTTGGAATACACTGCTACAGGGTACAACTCGATTAGCCCAGCAGTTGCGAGATCAATTGGCTGCACTCGAAGAGTCAGATCTTGAAGCCGCATATATGGACTCCGAAGAGAAATGGGCACACGAACTGGCTCTTTGGGTACTCCATGATGCGTATCACGCAGGTCAGATCGTGCTTCTTCGCAGACAGCAAGGAAGCTGGAAAATCGTTTTCTAAAAAAAATGCTTGAACTGCTAGCGCTTACAGGAATAAGATGAACTTATTAATGTTACAGCTTGTTTAACACACTATATAATTGAATAGGATCTTCGGGGTAGGGTGCAATTCCCAACCGGCGGTGATGTTCTTCGGAACCAGCCCGCGACTCGCTATTTGTTCTTAACGAAGGACATTTAGCGACTGACTTGGTGTGAATCCAAGGCCGACGGTACAGTCCGGATGAGAGAAGATCAACACATTGACATGCCGTTCACGGGAAGGCCTCTTTCCTGACGCATGTCCTTGGATGAGCCCCCGTTTATTTGGTATATACCAAAACGGGGGCTTCTGTCGATTTTGCCAACTGAAGATTCCGTGTTCTGACGAAGGAGTCCTGAATATGGAAAAGACATCAGCAGCATCACCTGTTTACCGCAAGGAACGAAGTAATACCGGATTCTGGCTTGTAGTTCTCGGCGCCGCCTTATGGGGGGTCGACCCACTCTTCCGCATTATTTTGCTAAATACGATGACATCCACGCAGATTGTACTGGTGGAACATATCATCGTCAGTCTTATTGCCATTCCCGTGCTATGGAAATTCCGGTCTGACCTGAAAAACCTGCGCGCTCGCCACTGGATTGCCGTGATTTTTATCTCATGGGGAGGTTCAGCACTTGCAACGGTGTTGTTCACCATGGCACTAACACATAACGATCCGAACACAGTTCTATTATTGCAAAAAATGCAACCACTCTTCGCTATCGTGCTGGCTAAACTGTTATTGAAAGAAACGTTGCCTCGTCGCTTCGGTGGATTGTTCTTCATAGCATTAGCAGGAACCTACCTGCTTACATTTGGCTTCACATTGCCATTAGGTAACTGGGACAACTGGATTCATGCTGGAAGCTTGTTATCCCTTGGGGCCGCTGCCTTATGGGGAGGTTCAACCGTTATGGGACGATTGATGCTGGGTCAGGCGCGTTACGAAACCGTCACCTCTCTTCGTTTTGTCGTTGCTCTCCCGCTCCTGATTTTTATGACGTGGAACGAAGGTGCGGCATGGACGTTTCCGTCCGGAACGGGTGAACAGACCGCTGTCATCCTCAACATTCTCGGTCAGGCATTGTTACCAGGTTTGCTCAGTCTTCTGTTGTATTACAAAGGTCTGTCGTCAACCAAAGCTTCTGTTGCAACACTCGCAGAACTTAGCTTCCCGATGGCGGGTGTGTTGGTGAACTGGATCGCTTTCCGTACGCTGATTACATGGGAGCAGTTGCTTGGTTTTATTTTAATCTGGGTGGCCCTCTTCGCCATTTCCAGACAGCAGGAAAGATCATCAACTGCGGCGGATGCTGCACCGAAGCTGCGTACAGAGTAAGTGGATATATCCGAGGTTCTCCTATAAACAAATAGTCAAATATAAAAATAAAACCATTGCATATCAAATTAGATGAGCAGTGGTTTTTTTATTTCCATTTCTCGATGTTACTCGATCATTTTTTCAATTAGCAATATAAGGTATTAACCCTGTCCTTTATTTCTATATCGCAAATACAAATACTCCCCTCTTTTCCCTCCAACCTCATAACGGATATGCATATCATCGCACTTCGTCTCTTCTATGTTTTGTCTTTTGTCTAATCCGGTGGTACGATGACATATGGAATAAACAGATGAATTATATTCAGAGAGGAACGATCATAATGTCTTCATTCTCATATACCTCCTACGACGCTATAGGTTTGGCTGAACTGATCCGATCCCGGGAAGTATCCCCGGTTGAATTGCTGGAAGCGGCGTTTGCACGCCTTGAAGAAGTGAATCCGCAACTTAATGCAGTTATTCGTACATATGAAAATCGTGCACGGGAGGAAGCCAGTTTGGTTCGCCCTGGAGAACAACCTTTTGCCGGTGTGCCCCTGCTCCTGAAAGATATCTCGCAATCCTTGGAAGGTGAATTTCTCACTTCAGGCTCCCGTCTGTTCAGCGAGCATCGCGCATTACGCAATTCCAATTTTGTCACTCGACTCCGTGATGCGGGTTTTATCATCATAGGACATACGAATACGCCCGAATTTGGCTTGAAAAATATTACGGAGCCCCGCCTCCATGGCCCAAGTCGCAATCCCTGGAATATCAATCACTCTCCAGGTGGATCTAGCGGTGGTGCCGCTGCCGCTGTAGCTTCGGGTATTGTTCCTCTGGCCGGAGCCAGTGACGGAGGCGGTTCGATTCGTATCCCGGCTTCCTTTAGCGGATTGTTTGGATTGAAGCCAACCCGCGGGCGCACTCCTGTAGGACCGGGAGTTGGTCGTCAATGGCAAGGCGCATCGATTGATTTTGCCCTCTCTCGCTCGGTTCGGGACAGTGCTGCATTGCTTGATACCTTACAAGTCATACAGCCTGAAGCTGCATTTCATGCGCCACTCTTTCCAGGCAGTTACTTGGCAGATATGAGCTATCCACATCAACGCAAACTGAAAATTGCATACACAACCGATTCGCCCGTAGGTACACCCGTCAGCGTAGAAGCCAAAGAGTCTGTACTCAAGCTCGTTTGCTGGTTGGAAGATCAAGGTCATCATGTTGAAGAAAAACTCAGTCCAGTCAATGGAGTTAGGTTGATGGAGAATTATTACATGATGAACAGTGGTGAAATGGCCGCGATGATCTCTTCCATGGAACGATCCATGGGTCGGGCTCTGACCTCCGATGATATGGAGATTGAATCCTGGGTTCTGGCTGAAGCTGGAAAAAAGGTGTCCGCCGCGGAATTTGTACATAGCTTAGCTGAATGGGATGTAGCTGCAGCTCAGATGTCCACCTTGTTTGAGCGTTATGACTTCTATGTCACACCCGTTAATGCTTTTTCTGCGCCTAAGATTGGAGAATTAACACCTCAAGACGAACAGATCCGTAATCTGATGCGAATTAGTGAGTTGGACAAGACCCAGCAGCAGCAACTCATTTATGAAATGTTTGAGCCCAGTCTTACGTATACACCTTTCACCCAGCTTGCAAATCTGACCGGCCAGCCTGCGATAAGTGTACCTCTTCATATGACACCAGAAGGTTTGCCAATGGGTGTACAGGTTATGGCAACCAAAGGCCGTGAAGACTGGTTGCTGCATCTCGCTGGTCAGTTGGAAACATCCGAACTTTGGATTGGGATGAAAGGTAATCCTCTGTTCCCAGCATAAACGCAATATTTTACACGTTTCTGATGAGTAATCTTTCATCCACTCTATTCTTATTTTTCATATTCGCATGCCTACATTACTTGCTATAGTGCATGAAAGCAATGTCGTCTCCGCATACTGAAGTAAAAAGACATCGGAGGAGACAGTGATGAATTCAACGGAATCTCATAAACAATCTATTCACATTCCTGCCAAGACAGGCTACGCTCTTAGAGTGAAAAAAGGCTCACTGATCCGTATAACTGATTTGGAAGGGCAGCAAGTGGTTGACTTTGTCGCTTATGATGCACAGAATATTAATAATCGGCTTGATCCCGGGGTAACCCTCGATGTCCTGCGCAATTACAGAATTAAACCGGGGCAATGCCTGTATTCCAACCGTTATAAACCTCTCATTTCCATTGTCAGTGAAACTGTAGGCATTCATGATTTTTTCAATTCGGCCTGTCGTCCGGAAATGTATGAGGTCTTATATGATAAAAAGGACCATCCCAGTTGTTATAATAATCTGAATACTGCTCTTGAACCTTTCGGTATCTCTCCCCCGGATCAACATTATCCTTTCAATCTGTTTATGAATTCCGTAGTAGATGGTGAAGGCAAAATTGATGTTATCGCTCCCGAATCATGTGCAGGGGATTATGTTGAAATGGAAGCTTTGATGGATCTGATCATCGGTTTATCGGCTTGTCCGTGCGAGGAAAGTTCTTGCAATGGCTATCATTGTACACCTGTTCAACTCGATGTGGAGTCGCCTGCTGGTTAAAGTGCTATATCCTCACAGTTTGTTCTAATTCACTCCTTGCGGGAATACGATGACTTGTACCCATTTTATGTGACTACTGGTACAATTCGTCGAACCCGTTAAGGAGTGAACGTATTTATGTCTGTACTGTTCAGTTATATTATTCTGGGAATATCATTGTCCGCTCCAATCGGTCCGATTAATGCTGCTCAACTGGACCGTGGAGCTCGACATGGATTCATGCATGCCTGGATTCTAGGACTCGGAGCTATGTTTGCAGACTTGGTGTATATGCTGCTGATTTATTTTGGAGTTGCCCATTTTCTGGACACGCCGTTTATGCGCTCTTTTCTCTGGTCATTTGGCAGTTTTATTCTGATTTACACGGGAGTGGAAACGCTCTCGAAGCTGAAACAGGGGATTCAAGGTACATCTACTGCGGAGGCGACTGTTCGAAAATCGTTTATTTCTGGCTTTTTGATGGCTCTGTCCAATCCACTGAATATTTTGTTTTGGCTTGGGATCTATGGCTCCATTCTCGCGACAACTGTAAAGCATACGGACACCGCTCATTTACTGCTCTACAGTTCAGGCATATTTATTGGCATTCTGGTGTGGGATGTCATTATGGCTGGAATGGCCAGTCGATTCCACAAACATAGCAGTGAAAATGTATTGCGCTGGATCTCCATCATTTCGGGAATCTGCCTGATCGGATTTGGTTTGTATTTCGGTTACGAAGCTGTGCGTTCCATATTTTTCTGACAATAAAATCAGGCTGGACAGTCACCCAACTTCCCCCACATTAATACTGTAACGGTATCATGTGGAATGGAGTTGGGAATCAATGGCGGAGCTGTATAGTGCCGACGAAATAAATAGTTTATATGAGCGTCTACCATCTTGGCAGCAGGACGCTTATTCGCAATTTGCAGATATGATCGCCGATGAAAATAATACGTATCCATGTGTACCTGGACGAATGGGATTTCTGTCCGGACATTTGAGGTATGGCTTTACGTGTGACCCCCGATCTGAACAAGCTGCCGAAGATATGGCGGATCTGCTTAGACAATATGGTCCTGTATCCAGAGACACCGGTCATTACGCTTCCATGGTTGTGATCTGTGATACGCCAACTGATCTGAAAGATCATACAACGGTAGAGCAATATCAGACGTTATTCTGGCAAATGCTTAATCGGGTAAGTTCACACGATACCGAGCCGTGGCCAGAACATATTTCAACCGATCCTCATGATTCATCATGGGAATTTTGCTTTGGCGGAGAGCCTTACTTTTGTTTCTGTGCAACTCCTGCACATGAACTCCGAGCCAGCCGGCATTTTCCTTATCTCATGTTTGCTTTTCAACCACGGTGGGTATTCGAATCCATTAATGACAATACCCCTCTTGGCCGTAAAATGAAAACCTTGATTCGCAAACGTCTCGCTGCGTATGATGCTGTACCTGCTCACCCTTCGCTGATGTGGTATGGTCAGCAAGATAATCTGGAATGGAAACAGTATTTCTTGCCTGATGATGAGCAGACACCCTCCAAATGTCCATTCATGCGGATGAAGCAAGCCCTAGGCAAGTTGACGAAATAATCTTAAAGCACTCATTAATCCGTTGTGCGACATCCACGAAAGTTGCTGAAAGGTACTTATGGTTTGGATGGTGCTGACTGCGGTGGTTTCGAGCCACGAACCTTATGAACAACATACGTGATGATCCCAAGAAATACGACAAGTCCCACACTTGCCAGCAGACCCGTTCTGCTGGCTTTTTCCATCGCTGTTCCGGCCACAGCGGCCACAATTAATACCATGGCAATCCACACTTTGATGCGATTCCA
Organism: Paenibacillus sp. 37; assembly: GCF_008386395.1. Classification (NCBI taxonomy): domain Bacteria; kingdom Bacillati; phylum Bacillota; class Bacilli; order Caryophanales; family Paenibacillaceae; genus Paenibacillus; species Paenibacillus sp. 37. Next base: position 4,096,361 of record NZ_CP043761.1, read on the forward strand.
CTTCACAGGCTTCATTTTTTTAATGTACGTGATGCAGATGAGCAGCCATGTATACATTAATACCAGACTACCTGCTGTCGTCACATATTCAAACAAACTCTTGGGCATCCATAATGCCATCAAGGTAGACAGGACTAATCCAGCCGCTGTACAGCACAATGCCTGAAGTGGCATGTCCTTTTTTCCCCAGGTCTTCGTGAACAGCTTTGGTGCATCTCCATCTTCTGCGAGTTTCACCAACATGGACGTAATGGCATATAACGAAGCCACCATCGTCGAGAATCCGGCTATAATCAGAATTCCGTTGAGAATGTGGACCACAACGGTTAATCCAATGGTTGACATGGCTTTGACAAGCGGGCTTTCATCTGGAGTTAACTGAGTTGAAGGCACAAGCAACAGGATCAACGCAATTGAAATCACATAGAGTGTACTCACCGATAATAACATTACTCGACCTGATTTCACTGCATCTTTTGGTTCTTTCAGGTTAGCTGCCATCAACCCCATAACCTCGATCCCGGCAAAAGCAAAGAATGCATAGATGAAACCGGTCCATACGCCTTTACCCCCATGCGGGAACCACTCATTCTTCAATTGCTCTGGTGTCACTTTTACCGGTAGCCAACCTAGACAAGCCGCTCCTGCTATAGCTATAAATGCAACCGTTGCAGCAAGTTTGATTACAGCAAGAATATTCTCCGTTTTGGTTAATCCCTTTGCTCCCAGTGCAGCAATGAAGAGACCTATAGCGGCATAGATCGCAACAAATGTCCAAAGCGGAAACTTGGGAAACCAGAATTGAGAGAACAGCCCAAGTGCCGTTAATGAGCTGCCCATGATGAGCATTTCAGAGAACCAGTACATCCATCCACTACCAAAACCAGCCCAAGGTCCGAATGCTTCGCCTGCATACGTTCGAAAAGCGCCTTCCTTTGGATCTTCTGCGGTCATCTGTGCCAGCGCACCAAATACAAAGTAAGTACCTGCTGCCGCCAGCACCAACAATATAAGTACGGATATCCCAGCCCAATGAATCGCCAGACTGGTCCCTAGAAAAAATCCCGTTCCCAGTGTGCAACCCGCGCCAAACAGGGATAAGCTGACCCAACTTAGTTTTTCGTCGTCGTTTTTACGGTGTTGCTGACTTTTCATGAAGCTCCTCCTTCTACCTTATCCCCTTACGATTTACAGGTCATGGAGGTTTTATGTCTGTATTGCCAAAAAGAATTATTATTAGTTTACATAATATTTAATATGTTTCATTTATTCTGATGATGCTTTTAAGCTGTATGCTTTTTAAGCTGTATGCTTTTTAAGATCAGAATAAAGATATATTTTCAATTCTATTTAAATCCGCAAAAAAAGTGGTTGACTTCAATCGCTTAGAATGGTTTTCCTTTTAAACATGGTGGTGCGTCAATGTGGCTATATGAGAGATGGTAACTAAGGTGGGAAAATGATCTCTCTATTGTGAATTTTTCATATGTTGAAATTTTATAAAATAAGTCGTTATTTCTTTTAAATTGAACGTAGACTGTTACTTTTTCGTATTTTCTCAATAGCTTCGTCGTTTTTTATAAATTTAGTCGTTTATAAGAAGGGCTGCCTCCTGGGATTTTTCCTTTTTATCCTTTTTCACCAGTTTTCGAACTAGGCTGACGTATAGGCATTATCCCCTAAAATTTATCGCAGCCTCTGTTCGAATACTGTTATGAATTTTTCATATATTGAAAATATTTTATGTTGGTCATAAAAAAAGCCGCCATAAAGGCGACTTCGCTAATATTTCCAATTTAAGTCCGGCCAGTCCAATCTGTTCCGGCGATTTCTTTCCATCGTGTTCTAATCTCATCATATATTTCCTGTGGTAATGTGCCTTTAGCCACAAGGTCGGCATTTTGCTGCCAGCGATTGGGCTTGGCTGTTCCTACAATAGCCGTATCTACTCCTTCGGTACTTAGCGTAAAACGCAGTGCTGTTTCCACCGCTGCCTGGGCATCCTCACCCAGAAAACCATAGTTAAGTTCACTTAAGCGCTTCCAGTATATGAATGGATAAGCCTCTTCCGAAAGTGTTTCATACGTCCAGGCCGCATTGGCAATAGGTCTTTTGGCCATTACTCCCATGTTTCTTTTTCTTGCCTCAGGCAACGTAAGATCAATTGCTTCCTGATCTGCGATATTTAATGAAGTCTCCAGGCTGTCAAATACTCCGGTCTGAATCGCATATAGCGCATCTGTTGTATCCCCACTATATCCGATAAATCTGGTTTTTCCCGTTTCCTTGGCACGTTGCAGTACTTCGATTACTGCTCCTTGTCGGAGTACTTCTTCAGAGCAGCTATGCAAATGGATAACATCCACATAGTCTGTTTTCAGCCGTTTCAGACTGCGTTCAATCGTTTGCTCCAGTACTTTGGCATCCCAATCCGGACCTTCAATCCCGGCAGCATGTCCACATTTGGTGAACAAATAGTAGTCATCACGCCGATGTGACAGCACCTCACCGATTAATTCCTCGCTGTCACCGTAACATTCAGCCGTGTCTATCACGTTTAATCCAGCATCCAGGGCACTATTCAGCAATGTCGCTACATCCGTTTTGGATACATTTTTGCCTATTTCCGCTCCGCCAAATCCAAGTGTACTTACGTTCATGCCAGTATTACCGTACTTGCGCGTTTCCATGGTTATCTTCCTCCAAGTTCAGTGAATTGGGTACAGATAAATAGAAATACAGATTAACTTCAACTTCCCTTATGTTATTACCCATGAGTTGGTTATGCCACCCACTTTTCCAGACTGCACCCAAGTTAATTTATTTAGAAACCATAAATGGACATTCCACCGTCAACCAACAACGTTTGACCCGTTATATATCCCGCTGCATCTGATGCCAGGAATACAACTGGCCCTACCACTTCTTCCAGTTCTCCCACTCGCTGTAGCGGTGTACGACTTACAATTTCCTGCAAATACTGGGGATCATCCAGCAGCTTTTCAGTCAAAGGTGTTCGGAAATACCATGGCCCTACTGAATTGACACGGATTCCATACTTTCCCCATTCCAGTGCGAGCACTTTGGTCATATGAATTAACGCAGCTTTGGTCGCACCATATACAACCCCTGTCCGCAAAGCCGTATGCCCACCTACCGAAGAGATGTTAATGATCTTCCCAGTCCCACGTTCTTTCATATGCTGACCCGCTAATTGCGAAGCAAAAAAAGCCGATTTTAAGTTTGTCTGCATGATGGTCTCCCACTGCTCGTCCGTAACTTCAAGTGCTGGTGTCCGTATGTTCATACCTGCGTTATTCACCAGAATGTCCAGACTACCCATCTCCGAGATCGCCTCTTGAAACGTCTCTTCCAGTTGTTCTTTTGATGTCACATCCGCAGTCAGAGCTAGCGCTTTACGCCCCGTCTGTTCATAGATGTAGGCGGCTGTCTCCTCAATTTCTTTCATTGTTCGGGATACAAGTACAACGTCACTGCCTGACTGGGCAAGTCCTATCGCAACTGCTTTTCCGATCCCTCTCCCCGCGCCTGTCACCAGTGCTGTCTGTCCATCGAGATGGAATGTGGGTACGTTCATGTGACTCACTCCTTCATCAGATTTATAAGTTGAACTAAAGATTATTTACACTGACACTACGATGACAGAATAACCTTCCAATCGCTGTTATCCCCAGATTTTTTGATTCCCTTTTTCCGAAGGGGAAAATCCGGGGATAGCTTATGCTTCCGATGCAGCTTTCTTTCTGAAAGCTTTTAGGCGAACGCTTCGCTTTTTCAGGTTTTTTCTGTCCTCTCCGTTATCGTGTAAATGATTAGTTCAACTTATATCGCATTCATGCAAATACTTGATATGTAAGTAAACCCCGATGGGAATCAGGTTACAAAATACTGGCTTGGATTACCCAGTTCCGGATGGAACTTCTCTCGAAAGCGGCCTCCGGTATAATCCCCTATAATTTTTCGCCAGAACGCCTGCGCAATGACATTGTTACGAACCTGGGTTACTTTCCATCTTCCTGGAAAACGTCTAAACAGCTCATAGGCTGCCCGAGTACCCAATCCACTGCGCCGATATTTTTGCATCACAAAAAACTCAGTCAAATAGTAGTCATTATCCTTACTACCAGGCTCCAATTTCTCCACCAGAGCAAACCCTGCAGGTGCCCCGTCACTTGTAATCAAAAAAGGAAACTTGCGGTCTTCTTCTGCCCAGAATGCCTCCAGACCCGGATATTCCGGAAAAATGCCGTTACTGTCCACATCAATATTCAGATATTTGGTAAAATCATATAGATAAAATTGCATTAAATGCCGAATCACCTGACTGCGTTCCCGGGGAACCAGTTCTATTTTCATATTCATCCGGTTCACCTCCTCTGCTTTACGTATACTAATTACTTTAAAGGTTTACGCGCCGAAGGGCAAGGAAGCATCCCCTACTTACTGCCTGCTTTAGTGAACAAGCTGTGAGCATGTAAATTATGGTACACTAGAGCATAGAATACGATTAAATTGAATATTCATTTTATATGTTTTTCACATGGAGGTGTCGAACTTGACCAACGTGCAAAAAGAGATTGATCGACGCAAGCTGGATGACAAACTACCTTCCATGCCTTGGTTCGTTCAGCAATTCATGGACTACAAGCTGCCTGACCTGTCCCCCTCTACCCTGCTCGAATATCTGAGAGATTACGAAGCTTTCTTCGGATGGTTGCGAGCAGAAGGGCTGTCCGAGGCAAGCTCTAATAAAGAAGTTACCTTGACTGAACTGGAAGTCCTACGCATGGATTCGGTTACCGCCTATCGGTTATTTCTCACAACCAAACGGGAAGGAACCAATTCCAGAATTACCGTCTCTCGCAAACTCTCTTCCCTTCGATCCCTTTTCCATTACCTGAGCCAGATTGCGGAAGATGAAGACTTTTATCCTCTGCTGAAGCGGAACATTATGGCCAAAATCGAGATCAAGCGTACCCATAAACCCAAGGATACCGCTGCCAAACTCAAAGGTAAAATTCTGGAGGAAGAGGAACTGCTTGAATTTATCGGCTATATTCTTGAAGGTTACGCTGTTGATATGGAGAAGAACAAACAGGCACTGTATTCCCATGAGCTCAACAAAGAACGGGACGCCTGCATTGCCAGCCTGATCCTCAATTCAGGTTTACGGGTGTCGGAAGTTGTCAACCTGAACGTCGATGATCTCGATCTGAACAACAAACTCCTGTATGTTTATCGCAAAGGTAACAATGATGAGACGTACAAAACCCCCGTTTATTTCAGGGAACAGGCCAAGGACGAACTTGCGACTTATATGAACCTGCGGCAATCACGTTACCGTACGCCCAAGCGGGAGAAAGGTCTGTTCATTGCTTTGCGCAACGGAGATTCGGAAGGCAGCCGAATGACCAAAAGAGCGATCCAGGCCATGATTATGAAATACGCCAAACGTTTTGGCAAACCATTCTTGACCGTGCACAAATTACGCCATTCATTCGCAACCGACTATTATCTGCAAAATGATATTTACAAAACGAAGGAGCAGCTTGGACACGCTTCTACAGAAACGACCGAGATCTATGCTCACCTTACTGATAAAACGATGTCCGAAGCCATCGAACGTCGTACAGAAGATGGGATGTAACATCCCGAACATAATAAAAGCAGCAAGCCGTATCAAGGATTTCGATCCGAGAAAGGTCTGCTGCTTTCTGTTTTTTTGCATCATTCAAGGAGAAGAGCACAAGCAGAAATAATTTAGTTTACATAATAAAAATTACGTTATATCCAAAGGCGATCAATCATACTCTCTGTACATTCAATCATATCCAGCGATTATAATATCCCACTTCTTGACGTTTCTACGATTCGACTTCACCATTCTGCCTACACTCGCTCTCAACCATCGCTAACAACGCTTTGGCTAGATCCTCCGTTTCATGAACCGAGTACCATTTTATATCTCTGCTTACGGTGCTCCGCTCTATAAACTGCTCTGAAGGTAACCATGAGATCACACCCACTACCCCTTCAAGCTGATCAACCAAGGTCAGATCTTTCTCCTCTCGGACCATCACGAATTTAGGATAAGAAGCATCCTTGAATCCTTCAACAACAATCCAATCATAACCGGGCAGATGACTTAACATATCCTCAAGCTTGGTTGGCTGTCGCTTCATAATCGCAGTACGTTTCTCTGACATAACAACCACCGCCGAGGCCCCAGCCTCTCCAAATCGATACGAATCCGTTCCTTCTTGATCCATCTCAAAATGGTCATGTCCATCATGCTTAATTGCTGCTACTTTAAGTCCCATAGAAGAAAAGTGCCCGATCAGCGCGGCTGTCAGGGTTGTCTTGCCCGTGTTTTTGTATCCAACAATCTGTATGATATGTGGTTTTGTATCACTCATTGTAGTCATCTACCACTCACCTCACATGACCTGAGGGCAGTTTGAGAATGCGTACCTGCTCACCCGCAGGAATGCCTTTTTTCTCAGGTGGAACAACAATCAGGCAATCACTGTCCTTAATGGTGATCATCACGCTGGATTCATCTACACGGGCAGCAGCCGGTATCGCGTATACCATGCCGTTGCGGATCTCTGTGCGTCCACGTACGAAACGTGTAAAATTATTAACTTTGGTGTACTCTTCTTCCAAGATCGCAGTCCATTCTTCCATATAAGGATGAGCATCCGCCTGCATGGAACGTATGGTTGGGCGAACAAACAAACCAAATCCTACAAAACAAGCCCCCGGGTTACCCGAAAGCGCAAAAAGCAATTTATCTTTATATACAGCAGCTGTAGTCACACTGCCTGGTCGCATCGTCACTTTGTTAAACAACATCTCCACCTGTTCTTCCAACACAAGTTCGCCCATAATATCATAATCCCCGACGGATACACCGCCTGTGGTCACCACGATATCATTATCTTGAATGGCTTCTTCCAGCTTGGCCCTTGCCGTATTCACATCGTCTGCAATAGAACCGTACATCACAGGCTCTCCACCTGCTTCAACAACCAGAGAGCGCAGCATGTAACTGTTGCTGTTCCGAATTCGACCTGGTTGTAATGGCTCATCTACATTAAGCAATTCCGTGCCGGTTGCAAATATCGCTACCTTTGGACGTTGAAATACGGGAACTTCTGCTATGCCAAAAGTAGCTAAAACAGACTGCTCTCCTGCCCTGATGATCGTTCCTGCTTCGAGCAGTTGCTGTCCCTCTTGGACTTCCAGTCCGATTGGGGTGATGTTAGCACCCGACAATATGTGCCGTTTCAATGTAATCCACTGTTCTCCGTCCTCTACCTTGCTCTCGGTCATCTCCATCATAACTACCGCATCCGCACCTTCCGGAACCTGTGCACCGGTCATGATGCGAGCCGTCGTACCTGAAACAATGGTGTGATCCGAGGTGTAGCCGCAAGGAATTTCATCAATTACTCGAAACCAAACTTGATGATCACTCGATGCATCTATCGTATCTGTACTTATAATCGCGAATCCATCCATACCCGATCTCCGAAAGAATGGATACGGATGGGGTGCCTGAATCGCCTCTGCAAGTGTGCGGCCATGAGCAGATTCAAGATGAACTTTCTCTATGGAGCCTACAGTAACTCTTGCAGCTATTTTGGCTTGGGCATCCGGTACCTGTACAGCTGTTCGATTGAATTTGGCAGTTGTCATATCATGTGAATGTGAGTTCATTTTCAAAAGTATTCTTACCTCCTAAAGACTATCATCCTTTAAGAAAGTGTAGCCCGAATACTGTAAGATAACAAGTACATCACTATTGAATCCTGTGACAAAATCTTATTTCTTACAGTTGTAACATTCCTTGACCTTTGTTCAACATGAAAGGCATCTTGTCTGCCCATAATATAATTGTCAAAGGGAGGCGATGATCATGATTAATCGATGTGAATTATGTGGAAGAGAACCTGTGAATACAACCGTTCATCATCTGACACCCAAAGAAATGGGCGGAACATTGCTGCCAACAGCCAACCTGTGCATCCCCTGTCACAAACAGATTCATTCGCTATACACCAATCGCGACATTGTAACCCTTGGTCTCACGGATCTGCAATCCTTGAGACAGGATGAACGAATGATTCCATTTATCCGCTGGATTCGCAAACAGCCAGCTACAACGATTCCCCGTGTACGTAAATCCAAGCATGTTCGCAAATCGTAAATCAAAAAGAACAGCTCCAAGGTCATGTGCCGGCGAGGTGAATCCGCCTTCCCTTGTCACTGTTCTTAAATGAATTATGCGATTGGCAGCCATTCTTATGATTAGATGTTTATTATCTTCGCCTCTTAATTCGGCCGCCGCCCACTCTGGTTTTCGGTTTTTTGTAGGATTTCTTAGGTGAATCAAACAACCCACCACTGCTCTTATTGCGATCAATGGTTCCCTTGCTCTGATCCTTGTTGCGGTTGAATAATCCTCCGCCAGATCCCACGCTTGAATCTTTATCGCTTCCGCGCCTTGTAATCGTACCTTTCCGATCGACAGTAATAGGTGGAGCAAGCTTCTTGTCATTACTTGTTGGCGTACGGTAAGATCCTGCACTCGGTTTATACGTATCTTTATTGGTATACCCCCGATAGTTGCCGTAACCTCGCCCGCCAAAAGAATCAAAAAGATTACCAATTAATGTAGCGGTGAGGTAGCCTTGTAGAAAAGATGAATCGTAGTTCTGCCGAACATATTCTTTGGAGTCCACCTCAACCAAGGTATCCTCCGGCTTGTTCGGGTCTTGTTGCAGGTGATAATACTCGTCCTGATACACGAGGAACATACGCTCTGTGTTCTCTGCCGAGATCTGATCCGGTTGCCTTTGGTCAGACAATTCCTGAGCCACTTCTGGAACGGTGCGGTCCGAAGCCCGGTACACATAAGACGTTGAGTTACCACTGCCGTTAACCGATTCAAGCGGATATGTGTCCTGAACAGAAGGTGCTCCGCACGCGGACAACAGAGACATCACAAGGCTGAGGACCAGCATTAATTTTAATCCATGTGCCAAGCGTTTTTTCATTGGGAACCTCTCCTAGCTCGAACGAATCACTTTGATATCCGCAGGAAGAATGGACTCACCCTCATACAGTGTAAATCTTCTGTCTTGCCACTCCACCCGAAGAAGCATATTATCATCCGACTGATACTGCCATACCAATTGTTCTCCAGCCTGGCCATATGGAGTTCTACCTGCCGTTGATACCATGCCTCCATACTCTTCCTCCAGATGATATGCGCGTCCATCCAGGTCCAGCAATGTGGGCACCTCATCAGGTGCATCAAGCCTGCCATCAATGGGTGTATATAGAGCGTAACGTGTGAGTTCCCGTTCTTCGATATGCAAATATCGAAATGCGGTACCATCCTGCAGCGTGAGCACAACTGCATTTCGAGCGCGATTTTGTACCCGACCAACGACTTCATAAGTAACCAGAGAAACCTCACAGATATCACCAGGTGCAAGCTGAAGCATCGTTTTCTCTGCCTGCGGTGGTTCAGGTTTTGTTAGTATTCCTTTAATTCGTTTCCATACACTCATGAGAATTACTCCTGTTCCTTATCTTATAAACAAGCTGCAATAATCAGTGCGCCCACGATATGTAAAGCGCCAGAGAACAATCCGTATCCTGTCTTCCCTTGTTGAATTCCTGTATCCAGATCCAGATTGGCCCATTTGCGAATCATAAAGTGTACAACACTCTCCAAAATCAACAAAATGATAAAGGATACAACGGAGACCAACAATGCTTCTCCAAGATGACCAGCCGTAGAAATGGACGTAGCGAGTACATACCCTTGTGCAAATAATTTCATAACCATCCGTGTAGTAACGGCCATATTGCCAGCCTTAACTTCAGCAAAATCCTTATATTTCGTGAACAGTGAATCTACATACATCAAGACAAACAGCAAAACCGAACCAGATCCGGTCCAGACCAGCATCGCCAAAATATTCAAATCCATTTACACAGCCCCCACATATCAACATGAACCGCATTTAAAAGCGAAGGAGAAATACTCTTCTCCTCCGCTGGTTAACCCTGCTGACAACCAAGGTATTAGTTCTTATTATCGTACTGTTTCATCAATGCTGCGAGTTCGTCTTCAACAGCCTGATCTTTACCCAACTTCTCGAACTCTTCATCCAAAGACTTGCCTTTGGAAGACATTTCGTTACTTGCTTCCGCCTGTGCTTCCATCTGCATCATTTTCTCTTCCATACGCTTCATACCAGCACTTGCAGTATCAGAACCAAACCCATTCAACGCTTTGTTGATTTCAGTTTGGGCTTTTGCTGCATTGTAACGTGCTACCAGTGTTTCGCGTTTGTTCTTCATTTGAGTCAGTTGCTTACGCATCTCGTCGAGCTTGCCACGCAGGTTATCTGCCGAAGCCTTGTTTTGGTCATAGCTGGTTTTGTACTCAACCATCTTCTCCTCAGCAGCCTTTTTCTCTTCCAGGGCACGTCGAGCCAAATCCAGATTCTGAGCACGTGCCGCCGTATGCGCCTGCTCTTCACGTTTCTTCACAAGAGCTTCCTGCTCTTCGAATAACTGCTTGAATTTCTTCTCAATGGCGATCTGTTGAGCTACTGCCTTCTCTGCATCTTCCAAATCCTCTTGCATGTCACGGATATATTGGTCCGTCATCTTGATTGGATCTTCCGCCTTGTCAATAATGGCGTTGATGTTAGACATGGTTAAATCACGCAAACGTTTGAAAATGGACATTATGTTATTCCTCCTAGTCGATATTACATCGTATATAAACATACATACGTAACAATCTACAACTCGTTTCAATTTTAGCAAATAAAATCAAAACATTCGATGGCTCTTATGTCAGGAAGACCGTTTATCTTTGTTCAGATGATCCTCCATCAACCTCTCTGCAGTCTGCACGATTTCGTCGATCTGCATCCGCGTGATGGAATCAAAATGAATACCCATGATCACCGTAACAGTTACTTTCAGCTGCAGAGCAGCCTTTCGGGCAAGCCGCTCACACAGTTCTTGTTCCTTATGCCCAGGAATATGTACCGTCGTCCCGCTGACGCGCTCATGATCCACGTAGAACGTAGCTACGGCGCCAATATGCGCCTTTCCTCCGGTAACGAGAAAAACCTTATCTTCTCCTGCTTCAATCACCTGTAAACGTATGGATTTCAAATCATATGTACTCATACCCATCCACCTATCCTTTTCTATATATGTTATATATGGAGGAATTATGGCTGTCATGAGCTAAATCGGCAATGAAACTTCTCACACTGCGCATATTTTATGGAACCCCCGGGTATACCAAGGAGAACGTCATTTTGGAAAAGGAGGCCGATATTATGCGCGTACGCCTCATTATGCTGATGGTTATCGTTATTTTTCTCGGAGGATATCATGCTCCAGTTTCAGCGCGGGAAGTTTCAAGCCCGCCAAGTGAATCAGTATCAGGTTCGGATTCTGCGGAAGAAGAACAACTGACATTGGGACAGTTACGTCAAAAATATGCCGATACGTTCAAAACCAATGGTCCTTCAACCAAGAAGGTTGCACTGACTTTCGATGATGTACCTGATCCACGGTTTACTCCACAAGTACTGGATGTATTGAAGAAATACAATGTCAGAGCTACATTCTTCATCGTGGGTAGTCGTGCTGAGAAACATCCGGATCTTGTGAAACGCATCGTTAAGGAAGGGCATATGGTTGGTAATCACAGCTACAATCATCCTGAATTCAGTAAACTGTCGATGAATGCCTTTCGCAAACAAATTTTACATACCGAGGATATTATTCGACGTTTGGCGGGATATACGCCCAAGATGATTCGGCCGCCTTATGGAGACATTAATGAAGAACAGCTGAGATGGGCTGCCAAACAACACTATAGCATTGTGAACTGGAACGTAGACTCCCTGGACTGGAAAGGCCTTTCAAAAGAACAGGTGAAAGATAACATCCTGTCTGCCGTGAAACCCGGCTCCATCGTTCTGCAACATGCTGGAGGCGGTGTAGGATCAAACCTGAACGGCACGGTTGAGGCTTTGCCTGAAATCATTGAAGAATTGCGTAATCGGGGATATGAACTGGTCACCTTGGACGAAATGTTGGGATTGCCAAAGGCCAAAGATTAGGATGACCGTGATACCAAATAATGAGAATATTAAAAGGGTGCTGTTCAATCGCGAATTAGCGACTGGCAGACACCCTGTTTGAATTCATTTTAAATGTTATTTTCTCTCTACTTCAGAATGTACAGCTCGATATCCTGAAAACCAAATGAGCTTACAGACTGTTTGCTACCCGGGATAAAGATATCAATCCGGTGACCTTTGATTGCACCGCCCACATCTCGCGCTGTGGCTACAAAAGCCTGTTTTGGCAATCCTGGATGGCTATGACCAGTTACCAGTACTTTGGTTCCGAGTGGAATTACACTAGGATCAACTGCAATCGTGCCCAGTTCAAGATCATTTCCGAAATAATCGACTGCACCCCAGCCTCCATTTTCAGACGGATCTGCAGAGTATGCCGTTGCTTTTACGTTCACAGCTTTGCTGTAATCGAATGTTTTACCCCAGGCTTGAACAACTTTGTTATCTGCGTTAACGTCCAAGCTCGCTGTAGTAACAGTCTTCGCTTGGGTCTTGCTCTCCGCTGCCGCAGCGGCTGCTACATTGTTTGACTTACCGGGAATCGTAATTTTCAAACCACCATAAATGTTGTAAGGCGAAATGTCGTTGTTTGCTTTAACTAACGTGTTAATTGCTACTCCGTATTGTTTCGATAAGGTGTAGAAGGTATCCCCCTCTTTGGCCACATGAACTGAATCGGCGTGAGCCGGAACGGCTTGAATGAGCATTGCTGTTGTCATTAATGCTACTGCTGTTTTGGCTATACGTTTCTTGTTAATCATGGTCTTCCTCCCTCATTGTGCCTGCGAAGTTAGTTGTCGGATTCGGATGAGGAGCCCACCCTATAGGTTCATCATTACATTTGAAACGATATGTACCCCTAATTCACCCCAAGCAGTGTGCTGTAGATCTTCCCCTGCACAATCTGCATCGTTACATCCCCCGCACTCCCTGTCCGGAAGTTTCGGCAGAGTTCAATATATCACAATTTTGTAACCTGAACTTGTAGTAATTCTTACCAAATGGTTTTAACATGTGTAAGCACGTGTAAGAATACTGAATACTCTAAAACTGTTGGGCGAGATGTCCCCTATATATTTGGTAACAGAATAGTTACTTTTCCGAATCCTATATTTGATTATTTTCAAACAAAAAATAGCGTCACCGACTCGAGGTCAGTAACGCTATTTAATCACTTCATTTAGAGTACTTTCGCAAGAAAATCACGTGTGCGTGAATTTTTCGGTGCTCCAAACACCTCATCAGGTGTTCCCTCTTCCACAATAACCCCGCCATCCATGAACAGGATCCGGTCTCCCACTTCACGTGCAAAACCCATCTCATGGGTTACGATGACCATCGTCATCCCGCCTTCTGCAAGACGTTTCATGACATCCAGTACCTCACCGACCATCTCGGGGTCCAATGCCGACGTAGGCTCGTCAAACAGCATGACATGAGGCTGCATGGCCAATGCTCTAGCAATGGCGATCCGCTGCTTCTGTCCACCGGACAGCTGATTCGGGAATGTATCTTTTTTATCATACAAGCCCACGGTATTAAGCAAATCAGCAGCAATTTTCTCCGCTTCCAGAGTGGATTGTTTCTTCACTTTAATCGGAGCAATCGTAATGTTTTGCTCTACCGTTTTGTGTGGGAACAGGTTGAAGTGCTGGAACACCATGCCCATTTTCTCACGAGTTGCGTTAATGTTATGCTTGGGGTCCGTGATTGACACGCCTTCAAAATCAATCTCTCCTGAGGTAGGCTGTTCCAGTAGGTTCAAACAACGCAAGAATGTACTTTTACCTGAACCGGAAGGACCGATGACCACGACAACCTCACCTTTGCCAATCGTCACGTTTATGCCCTTAAGCACATCGTTATTACCATAAGATTTGTGTAATTGTCTAACGTCTATCACTTGCACTCAACTTCCTTTCCAGTCGTCCCAGCAGCTTGGACAAAATGAACGTCATTACAAAGTAGATGGCTGCTGCAATCAAAAATGGACTCAATCCTTGGTACGTAATGTTTTTGACAACACTTGCCTGATACATAATATCCACCATACCGATAACGGAGATAATGGAGGATTCTTTAATGATAGTTATGAATTCATTACCAATCGCTGGTAATACAGCTTTGAAGGCTTGTGGCAATATGATATAACGCATCGCGGCGCCTCTTCCCATACCTAATGAACGCGCTGCCTCCAACTGACCACGATCCACACCTTGGATACCCGCACGGAAAATCTCCGCCAGATAGGCACCACTGTTGATTGAAAGTGTAATGATACCTGCCTGAAGTGCAGTGAAGTTAATGCCAAAGCTCAGGGAAAAACCATAGTAAATAATCATCAATTGTACCAGCATCGGTGTGCCACGGATCACTTCAACGTAAGCTGTACCGATCCAGCGCAAGATTGCAGCGTCATGCAAACGGAACAAACAGATGATCAATCCAATAATTACCCCGAAGATAACCCCAAGTGCAGACAACAGAAGTGTGTATCCTACACCTGTAGCATAGAAACTTTTATATTCCCAGAATACTTGGAAAATATTTTGTGATTTGTTCGCTTTATCCGCCATTAAGAGGCTGGCGTCCGTCACCATCTGATTGATTTTATCTTCACTTTTCAATCGCTCCAGTGTTCCATTTACTGCAGCTAGCAGCTCGGTATTACCTTTGCGAATCCCGATTGCCGCTTCTGCTTGCTCTTCGTCCGGAACAGCAGCAGCAAGTCCAATGATATCGTCCAGATAACCTGCAGCAACGGTATCTTCAACGATTGCCGCGTCAATGCGTTTTGTTTGCAGTTGAAGCACAATATCCGAGATTTTATCAAGCGCAGTAAGCTTCGCTCCTGGAATACTCTGTCCGATCGTTTCCTGAATGGAGCCTTTCTGAACGCCAATTTTCGCATTTTCAAGTTCTGCCATGGTTGGATATTTGTCTTTATCCACATTGCGAACCATAATCACTTGTTTTGATTTATAATAGGTGTCGGAAAAATCGATACTTTTCTTCCGCTCATCCGTCGGCGTCATACCTGAAATTACCAGATCAACACGCCCGCTCTGCAATGAAGGCAGAAGACCGTCGAAGCCCATATCCTCAATCACAAGTTCTGCGCCAAGATCTTTGGCAATCTCTTTGGCGATCTCAATATCGAAACCGACGATTTCATCTTTGCCATTAATCACTTTATGGAATTCATAGGGTGCAAAATCGGCACTTGTACCGAGCACCAGCTTTTTACTGCTTGAATTGTCTGTAGTCCCACTTGCAAGTGCCACAGGAACGGCAGTTGTCAGCAGAACGACAAAGGTCAGCAGCATTATGGTGTAACGACTTATTAATTTCAACCTTGTTCTCTCCCCTTACAATACTTTGTATGCTTCTCATGTTGATGACTGAGTCATTATAAAGTACAATGCATGATTATGCAATGCATTTTGGCATTACAAATCTTGACTTGTTTCTGAAAAATTGAAGCAAACATGATATAATCAATGAATTATTTTCATTTTTGCATAAGGAGTTTACTAATGACAGCTAACAAATCACAAATTCTGACGGTTATTGATCAATATGCTTCCCGTTTTAAAGCCATTTCATCATATATCGGTGCCAACCCCGAACTGGGAAATGAAGAGTATCTCGCTTCTGCCCGTTTGAAAGAAGAACTGGTCTTCCACGGTTTCACTGTAGAGGCTCCAATCCTTGGACTGGAGACAGCCTTTATCGGAACCTATTCAGCGGCCAAACCCGGCCCTACCATTGCATTATTGTGTGAATATGACGCCTTGCCGGAGATTGGTCATGCTTGTGGTCACCATCTGATCTGCATGATGAGTCTTGGAGCTGCTGTTGGGCTGAAATCCATTCTGGATGAAGTAGGTGGAACGATTAAAGTGTTTGGCACCCCCGCTGAAGAGACACGTGGTGCCAAAGTACCGATGGCTGAAGCAGGTTTGTTCGATGACTGTGATGTCGCTCTCATGGCGCATCCATATTATGCCTACGAAAAGTCAGGCAGCTCGCTGGCTATTGATGCAGTGCAATTTGAATTCCATGGCCGATCTTCACATGCTGCTGCAAGTCCGCACGAAGGTATTAATGCTCTTGATGCCGTCATTCAAACGTTCAACGGAATCAATGCATTCAGGCAACAAGTGAAAAGTACCGTTCGCATTCATGGAGTGATCAACAACGGAGGTCAGGCAGCTAATATCATTCCCGACTATGCTTCAGCACAATTTTATGTACGGGCAGCAACTCGCAAAGAACTGAATATCCTCACAGAACGTGTGATTCAGATCGCTGAAGGTTCTGCTCTCCAGACAGGATGCAAGCTGGTGACATCCAACTATGAAACGTCCTATGACGAGATGGTTACCAATGAAGCATTCTCAGCTGCGTTTAGTCAAAATCTGATGGAACTTGGTATCCCCCAAGAAGAGATTGTGAGTGGTAATGATCACGGCTCTATGGACATCGGTAACGTTTCCCTGAAATGTCCTGCAATCCATCCCTACATTCGTGTTGTGGATGAGGTTCATACCCTGCACTCCATAGCCTTCCGTGACCTTGCACTTCAGGAGCGCGCGCTGGATGGCATGATTCTGGGAGCAAAGGCACTTGCTACAACAGCCTATGACGTACTGAGTCAGCCAGAGCTGCTTCAAACCATCCGCACGGAGTTTGAGCAAGCTATTCGCTAAAATTCACTTTCAACATGTTATATAGGGGTGCCCTGAACAATCTTGAATTCCAAGCTGTTCAGGGCACCCTTTTTTCTAAATTAGCTGTAAGTATATTCAGCACAAAGCTGGAAATGCTGTGAAAGAAACCTTTGAAAACGATGAAAACAATACATTTTATTACAGTAAATGTGATTCATTTGCTGGCTAACTTGGTTAATTATAACTATAAGTGCGTGTTCTAAAGACCTGTTTTTATAACTTATCCTATATTCAGGAGGTGCTGTCATGCTGCTCGAAGCCATGTATCATGTTCCTCGTGACAAATGGGCTTATGCTTATAATTCGTCTACCATACATCTGCGCGTACGAACCAAACGTAATGATGTGCAATACGTGACTGCACTGACCGGAGATAAGTACGATTGGAACGGAACATACAAGGAAATTCAATTGGAGAAGGCTGCTTCGGATAACATGTTTGATTATTGGGAGGCTGCCGTCAAGCCACAATTCAAACGTCTCACCTATATATTTCGGATAACTGCCGGTTCAGAAGATGTTTTTCTTGCGGATAATGGAATTCATTATGAAACCCCCTATCCAACTGGAGGATATTATGAATTCTCGTATATACATGAAATTGATGTGTTTAAGGTGCCCGAGTGGGCCAAAGAAGCTGTCTTTTATCAGATCATGACGGAACGGTTTGCTAATGGAGATCCAAAGCTGAATCCAAAAGAAACTCATGACTGGGGTGGCAAACCTGAGTTGGACAATTATTTTGGTGGAGATCTGCAAGGTGTGCTGGATCATCTGTATGACTTAACTGAACTTGGCGTGAACGCCATTTACTTTACCCCGTTATTCCAGGCCAATTCTTACCACAAATACGACACGATTGATTATAAAAAAGTCGACCCTCATTTCGGCGATAATGCCCTGCTCAAACAATTGACAGAAGAATGTCATCGCCTGGGTATACGTGTCATGCTTGATGCGGTGTTTAACCATTGCAGCGAAGACTTCCCTCCTTTTCAAGACGTACTCCAGAATGGAAAAAACTCTAAGTATGCCGATTGGTTCCACATCAATGAATATCCGGTTCAGATCAAGGACGGTATACCAACCTACGATACATTTGGGTTCTATGGCAACATGCCCAAGTTCAATACAGCCAACCCTGAGGTTAAGGCATATCTACTGGATGTAGCTGAGTACTGGATCAAGGAAATTAAGCTGGATGGGTGGCGTCTGGATGTAGCGAATGAAGTGGACAACCATTTCTGGCGTGATTTTCGCAAGGTTGTTAAAGCAGCGAATCCTGAAGCCTATATTGTTGGTGAAGTATGGAGCGACTCCTTGACCTGGCTTATGGGAGATCAATTCGATTCCGTCATGAATTATCCATTTGCCGACAAAGTACTTCAGTTCTTCTGTGGTTCAATGGACGGTTATAACTTTGCCAACGAGATGGGTTCACTGATTATGCGCTATCCGCAACAAACCAACGAAGTGATCTTTAATATGCTGTGCAGCCATGATACCCCACGACTGCTCACCCGGTTAGGAGAAGACAAACGCCGATTAAAGTTGTCTGTTGTATTTCTTTTCACCTATATCGGTACACCTTGTATCTTCTACGGCGACGAAGTTGGGATTAGTGGTGATGCTGACCCGGATTGTCGAAAATGTATGGAATGGGACCCCGCCAAGCAAGACAGAGAATTGTATGATTTCTATCGTCTGATGATCGATTTACGCAAAAGCAATGAAGCCCTGCGCAAAGGACGCTTCCGATTCCTTAAGGCTGATCACCATGATCCCTGTATTGTGTACGAACGTGTGGATGACAACCTTCACTTTACCGTATGGATGAATAATACACCTCAAGATCGAACGCTTTCTCATCCCATGGAAACGAAAGACTGGAAAGATGCATTAACTGAAGAGCCTGTGTTTCCAACCGATGGAATGATGAATATTAAGCTTGACCCCTATGGGTACCGCATTTTGTATAGACAGCTTGACCCTACAACCATCCTACACAACTGAGGTTTGAATTCAGACAGTCATCTTAAAAAAAGAAAAACACTTCCACCGTCTCAGATGATACTTCATTCTGAACTTTGGAAGTGTTTTGTTTTTTAATTAAAAAAAGCCACAGCAGGAATGCTGTGACTCATTCAAAACTACATCAATTTACAGGGTCAAGTGTGATCCGACGATAAATGTCCATATATTCTTCAGCTGAGACGTTCCAGCTGTATTCTCCGCCCATTGCATTTTTCACGATTTTCTTCCAGTGTTCTGGCTGTTTGTAGATCTCCTCAGCACGCCGAATGGTACTCATCATGTCATGTGCGTTAAAGCTTGTGAATGAGAAACCATTCCCTTCTCCAGTAAACTCATTGTATGCCTGCACAGTATCGTTCAGACCGCCTGTTTCCCTTACGAGAGGCACACTACCATATCGCAGAGCCAGTAGCTGACTAATACCACATGGTTCGAACCTCGATGGCATCAGGAAGATATCACTGCCTGCATAGAAACGGCGGGATAACCCATCGTTAAACGTGATCTGGGCAGACATTTTGAGTGGATAACGATTAGCGGCTTCACGGAACCAGTGTTCATACATCGGCTCTCCTGTTCCCAGTACCGCGAATTGAATGTCATCATAGTACAGCAATTCATCCAGGATACGGCAGACCAGGTCAAGTCCTTTAGAGTCCACGAGCCTTGTCACCATCACCATAAGTGGTACATCAGGACGAACAGGAAGTCCAAGTTCCTTTTGCAGCTCAATTTTGTTCTCCGTTTTCTTGGACAGACTTGTTCTGTACTTCACTGGAATTTTGTTGTCCGTTGCCGGGTTGTAACTCTTGGTATCAATCCCGTTCACAATCCCGCTGAAACGATCTCCAAGCGAACTGAGCAGTCCGTCTAGTCCGTAACCATAATAAGACGTTTGCACTTCCTGTGCGTATGTTGGGCTTACGGTTGTCACATGGTCAGCATACACAATTCCTGCTTTCAAGAAATTGACGTTACCGTAATATTCGGCTCCATCCACGGTGAAATATCGATCGTCCAGTTCAAGGATATCACTGAATAACTCATGCGGGAATACCCCTTGGTACAACAAGTTATGTATGGTGAATACCGTACGAATATCACTGTAGAATGAATCATGTCTGTAATGGGCTTCAAGCACTAAAGGAATCATTCCTGCATGCCAGTCATGACTGTGCAACACGTCAGGCTTGAACTCAATCTGTGGCAACACTTCGAGAACTGCACGGTTGAAGAAGGCGAAACGCTCG
This sequence comes from Paenibacillus sp. 37, assembly GCF_008386395.1. NCBI lineage: Bacteria > Bacillati > Bacillota > Bacilli > Caryophanales > Paenibacillaceae > Paenibacillus > Paenibacillus sp. 37. The sequence goes on from NZ_CP043761.1 coordinate 4,116,593, forward strand.
CCATCATCCATATAACCGTACACTCCATCACGCCCAAAATAATACTCATTATCCACAAAATATACTGGAATCCCATCATGAACCAGCATTTCTATTCCACAATAGGGTCTGCGCCAGCCAAGAGGCACATCCGTTGTAATTACGGGCTGTAATGCGTCTTTATATTCATCGGGAATACCCTTGTACTTAGGCATAATCACCCGCACATCTGCCCCGTTCTTCTTCAATGCAAACGGGAGAGCACCAATTACGTCAGCAAGGCCTCCTGTTTTGATAAATGGATGTACTTCAGCAGCAGCAAATAGAATATTCATGCCTTTGTCCTCCTCTTCGGTTTGAGCGTGTTGCTTTCATTTTTATTCTTCGTTTTTGAACTGACGGAAGTTATGCTCGCAGGTGATTCATCCGTTTTCCGACGTGTGTTCTTTTTTAGAATCACGATGCTAAGCGGAGGCAATACCAATTCGAGACTATGCGGATGCCCATGAAAAGGAATCTTTTCGGTAGGCAGTTGCATATCATTAGTAATGCCTGAACCGCCGTAAACGTAATGGTCACTGTTCAGTACTTCGGTATACATACCGGGACGCATGACACCAATCCGGTAACGCTCCCGCTTGACCGGCTGAAAGTTAATGAGCACAAGGAGTGTATCCGCAGGTTTTTTTCCTTTGCGTACGTATGAAATGACACTCTGGTCCTGATCATCCGGAGTGATCCATTCATAACCGTCCAAGGAATGATCAAGCTCCCACAAAGCTTTTTCACTCAAGTACAGGTTAGACAGCTCACGCTCAAACTTATGCAAATTGCGGTGACTGTCATAATCCAGCAAGAACCAATCCAGTTGATCCTCATCTTTCCATTCGATGAACTGGCCAAAGTCTCCACCCATAAACAACAGCTTTTTCCCTGGGAAAGTCATAAAATAGCCCAGAAAAGCACGCATGCCGGCAAATTTCTGCTCATAAGTTCCTGGCATCTTGTCGAGGAGCGACTTTTTGCCATGAACAACCTCGTCATGTGACAGAGGTAGCACATAATTTTCAGCAAAGGAGTATACGACCGGGAAAGTCAGCAAATGATGTTTGGAAGGACGCTCATGAAAATCAGATTCCATGTAATCAAGCGTATCGTTCATCCAGCCCATGTTCCATTTGTAGTTAAAGCCCAGACCACCTTCATCTACAGGTAAAGTCACCATTGGCCATGCACTGGATTCTTCAGCCATCATCAATGCATAAGGGAAATACTTGAACACTGTCTCATTCAGCTGCTGCAAAAAGGCTACAGCTTCCTTGTTCTCAAGACCACCTTCATCATTGGTACGATATTGTCCTGGCTGCTTCTCAAAATCAAGCCGAAGCATACTCGTAACCGCATCAACACGGAGTCCGTCAAAATGATACATCTCCATCCAATATAATGCATTGGAGATCAGAAATGAACGAATCTCAGGTTTCGAATAGTCAAAGCTAAGTGTACCCCAGCCTGGCTTCTCTGCTAACATCGGATCTGCATACTCATACAAAGGCGTACCATCAAACATACGCAACCCATGAGCGTCTTTGGCAAAATGTGCAGGTACCCAATCAAGCAATACGCCAATCCCAGCCTGATGTAGTGTATCCACCAGATACATCAGATCTTTTGGATGCCCATAACGACTAGTCGGCGCATAAAACCCTGTGTTTTGGTAGCCCCACGAAAGGTCATATGGATGCTCACTGAGGGGCATCATTTCAACATGTGTATATTTCATTTCTAATAAGTAAGGAACAAGCAAATCAGCCATCTCTCGATAACTATAGAGGCTTCCGTCTTCTTTGCGCTTCCAGGTTCCCATGTGCATTTCGTAAATATGTAGAGGTTTGTTATACATGGCACGTTGTTTGCGTCTCCAGGCTCCATCATTCCATTTGTACCCTTCGATCGAACTGGTGACAGAGGCTGTCTGAGGTCGAACCTCTGCTTGAAACGCATATGGGTCCGCTTTGAGCAATTCTGTTCCATCTTCCGTTAATATACGGAACTTGTATAAAGTTCCTTCGCTGATTTCCGGAAAAAAACGACTCCAAAATCCTGATTCGGGTATCTTATATAAAGGTTCCTTTTCGCCTTTCCATTCATTGCGGTCCAGAGCCAGTCCTACTTCTACGGCATTTGGTGCCCACACGGTAAAGCGATACCCCTGAAGGCCATCGCAAGTCTCAGGCTGCGCGCCCAACATTCGATAACTGTGATGAAGGTTACCTTCATGAAATAAATAAATATGCTCCGGCAATATGTCCGGGTGTGCTAACGGTTGAATGGCCAAGAGATCACCTTCTTCTCAAGAAAATAGATATAACAGTAACCATTACCCCAGTCTAGCCAAGTTGAAAAGAAAAATGCGGTGAATTAGAAAATGTTGTACATTTTCAGAATTTTTACAGTAACAATCGTTTCATCTGCTCTACTTTGCGTTAATGATGTACTACAATGCACAATATTTTGGGAGGGAAACGATTATGTTTAATAAAGATTGCATCGCTATGCTGTTGGCGGGAGGAGAAGGGAAGCGATTAGCCCCTTTAACCTCAAGTATCGCAAAACCCGCTGTACCGTTTGGCGGGCACTACCGGATCATCGATTTTCCTCTCAGTAACTGCGTAAACTCAGGGATCGATACTGTAGGAGTATTGACGCAGTACCAGGCGGAATCTTTACACGATCATATCGGTGGAGGAGAACCATGGGGACACGGTAACTCAAGTGAGGCAGGAATCTCCTTGCTTCCATCTTATCATACAGGAAATGACGAATACTTGGGAACGGCGGATGCTATTTATAAAAATATCGACTATATTGATCAACAAAACCCCGAAAATGTTCTAATTTTGTCGGGTGACCATATTTATCATATGAATTATCGTGATATGTTGGAGGCTCATCAAGCCAATAATGCCGCAGCAACGATTTCAGTTATGGAAGTTCCATGGGATGAAGCACATCGCTTTGGGATCATGGCTGCCGATGCTGATTTGCGTGTAACCGAGTTTGCCGAGAAACCGGCTGAACCAAAAAGTAATCTGGCTTCAATGGGCATTTACATGTTCAAATGGGATTATCTGAAACGCCATCTCATGGAAGATGCCGCTAACCCTGAATCCAGCCATGACTTCGGTAAAGATGTCATTCCTCAAATGTTGAACGAAAATAATCCCCTCTTTGTCTATAACTTTAATGGTTATTGGAAAGACGTAGGTACGGTTAAGAGCCTATGGGATGCACATATGGATCTGTTACACAACGAGGAAGACTGGAGTCTGCAAAAAGAAAACTGGCCGATGTTTACTCGCGACTGGCGCTCCAAACCAAGTGCTTACAAAGCAAGACATACAAAGATCGAACATGTTACTTCCATGATTCACGACTCTTGTGCAATCGAAGGTCGTTCAGAACGTTCCGTTATCTTCTGCGGCGCAGAAGTGGGTAAAAGCTCTGAGGTTAAAGACAGTGTTGTTATGCCTAACGCACGCATAGGCCGTGGGGTTCACATCGAACGTGCCATCATCGGTGAAGGTGCAATAATCAAGGACGGTGCAATCGTTAAAGGTACGGCGGATGAAATTGTAGTCGTTGGACCTAACGAGATCATCTCTGCCAAACCTGCAGTCCGTACACAACCTGTTCGTATGTTGAAAGAAGTATATGAAAAAAGTGGACGCCTGCGCACTGGTGAACTTTCTTCATAATGAAGTAAACATAATATGTAAAAGGCGAGCCTCAGATGGCTCGCCTTTTTTTGTGTTATGGATGTTATAAAGTGTACATGTTCGATCATCAGGTAGAAAAATCGCTTATCTTTTAAAACCTTAAGACTTTTCTAGATCCGATTTTGTATCGCTTGCTGTTCGCTCATCTGTGACTTCAGCATCACCAGACGCGGTTACAGGTTCTTCTGGACCCATCTCCTCAGCCACAGCCGGTAATGTAACCGTCACGGTTGTACCAGATCCAAGTTCACTCTGCATCGTGATGGTTCCCTCATGCAGTTCTACCAGTTCCTGCGTAATCGCAAGCCCCAGTCCCGTTCCCCCATTCTGATGATTCACCTGGAAGAAGCGGTCCCGCACTTTAATTAAGTGTTCCTCACTGATGCCGATACCGGTGTCCTGAACAGCTGCAATGATCTGACCATTCTCCTCTTTGACCGACAAGAAGATCCAGGAATTCTCATGTGAAAATTTGATCGCATTATCCACAACGTTTAAAAAGACTTGTTTCAGTCTGTTGCCGTCTCCATGGACATTATAAGCACGAGTCTCGTCCGTTTCCAACTTGAGATGGACCTGTTTTTGTTCCGCTTTGGCCCAGACATTCAACATCGTTTCCTGTACAATTTCACGAATGTTGACGGTTCCTTTGACCAGCTTCATCTGATTCTGCTGCAATTTGGAGAAATCCAGCATCTCTTCAACAAGTCCAATCAGTCGTTCGGTTTCCTTGGAGATAATACTCATACCGATACGGGTTTCTTCCGGATCATAACCGCCTGAATCCAGTGTCTCGCTCCAGCCTTTGATACTGGTCAAAGGTGTTCTTAATTCATGTGAGATGGAAGAGATAAAATCATCCTTGATCTGATTACTCCGCACAATCTCATGTGCCATGAAGTTAAGTGTTGATGCCAATTCGCCCAGTTCGTGCTTATAATTCCCTTTAACCCTGACATCCAGCCGTCCTCTGGCCATTTGGGCAGATACTGCGGTGATGTTGTTGATTGGACGTACAATGGAATTTGCCATACCAATGCTGATGATCAACACTATAGCAAGCACGCCAACACCGACCGCAGCGGCAAGTAGCCCCATATTCAACAGCTTTGAATTCACATCTTCGAGTGATGTCAGATATCGAATAACATAAGTATTTTCGCCGCCCAGATCAAACTTGTGTGAAACGGCCATGACGGATTCTCCAGTACCTGGTTGTCTTCCAATCCAGCGTCCCATATCCCCATTCAGAGCCTGCATAATATCACTGGTTTGCAACACAGCACGGTCAGATTCAAAAGCAGTCGAACTCGCCAATACGCGCCCGTTCAGATCCAAAATTTCCAATTCAGTATTGGACAATGCCAAGTTCACAAGGAGTCTGGACAGATTATTGCCATCCTCCGTAGTATTCTCACGAGCGATCGGCTCGAAAAAGTCCTTTGAATTAGAAATGTGGGTACTAATCGTATTGTAGATACTCTCATAATAATACCTTTGAACTGCCAACATAAATACGAATTCGACCAACAGCAGAGCGAGAAAAACTACAAAGAAATAATGTAGTACGATCTGCCGTGTAATGCCTTTTTTAATCATTGCTCCCGGCCCTTCCATTTGTACCCGTGACCCCATACTGTCTGCAGGTATTCGGGCTCGGAAGGATTGTTCTCAATTTTTTGGCGCAGACGACGAATGTTGACATCCACAATTTTTGGATCACCCATGTACTCTTTTCCCCATACATGATCTAACAATACATCGCGGCTGAGCGGTGTATTTTCTTTTTCCAGGAAAAATTGAATCAAGGAAAACTCCGTTGGAGTCAGCTCAATGGCTTCATTCTGTTTCTTGAATTGCTTCGAGATAAGGTCCAGTGAAAATGGTCCGGACTGGAACGTAACCTTCGCCGCAGTTTCCCGATGCACGTTCACACGACGCAACAATGACTGAATACGTGCAATCAACTCTGTTGGGCTGAAAGGCTTGCTGACGTGATCATCTGCACCAACGGAGAGTGCGTACACTTTATCCTGTTCCTGAACTTTCGCGGTCAGAAAGATGATGCCCAAACGTTCATTGGTTTCACGGATCCGTCGACACACCTCGAATCCATCAATACCTGGTACCATGACATCCAGCAGAGCCAGATCAATATCCGGTACTGTCTGCAGTATGCGAAGCGCTTCATGACCGTCACCCGCTTCAAGCACTTCGAATCCGTTTCTCTTTAAATTAATCACTATAAAACTGCGGATGGATTCTTCATCCTCAAGAATAAGTACTTTACTCATTAAGTTCTCCCTTTCTATTCAGCTGAGAAGTATTGCTCAGTGCATCTTTACCCGCCTCTGATTGTGCTACCCGTGAAGCAATAACCCGATCTTTGGTACGCGTAATTTCCTTCCAGCTTTTACCCTTCTCCTGTTCCCACTTGGAAAGGGTGAAATATTTGATCTCTGCTACGGTTTCGTCCGTATCAATCATTTTAAATCGAATATATTTTTCCTTTTCCGATTTGGTATCAATAGTGATCTTACCGTACCACTCTGGTTTGAGATTTAGATGAAATAAATCAGCATCATCCCGGAATTGGAATGAGACAAATTTCTTGCTGTCTTTGCCATCCCATTGATAATAGGTGTAAAACCACAACCGAGAGTCAAATACGTAATGCTCCCAGCCTTTCGGAGTCTCTTTAAGTCCAAACTCAATAATACCATCATTATCAACATCACCGCTTAAAATTTTGTCATCTCTATACGTTTGATCCGGTGATTTGAAAGCATTGACTAACTTGTTATCTTTAACATACATAATTTGCGAGAAGGAACTCCGATCATCCAGCTCGGCATCCAGTACAATGCCCATCTGTCCTTTGGCGATCTCTCCGCCCAGAGCATTATAAACTTCTTTAACGGTATAATCGGTCTGTACCCGATCAACTTCCTTGAAGCTGCCATCTTCGTACTGATATAACGCAATCGTTGCAAAACCGCTGTTGTTCAGCGAAATGATAACAAAATCACTCTTACCATCTCCGCTCAAATCCAGCGTGTTCCCCTGCGCATCATCAATGATATATTGATTATACGGAACTCCACCCAAGACCTGCTCCAGTGCCCCGCCCTTGTACGAATATGCAGTCAGGGCCTTCTGCTCCTGCAGACTTACACCAAGAATAATATCCGGATTTCCGTCATTCGTAATATCCAATACTTTAAAGGATTGCAGCTCATTTCCCGGCACATCAAATGTAAGTTTTTTAACCCAAGTGCCTCCCTGCTCTTCCAAAATCATGCCATGGATTCGTACATTCTCATTTGGTGTCTCATAAAAAACAATCGCTTCCCGAGTTCCATCCCCGTTCAGGTCTTCCACCCGAATCATGCTGGTATTATTCATATCCTTGGGACGAATCAATGTACTCTCTGGCGGCAGTTTAACCTGAACCACGTTGTACAGTTTCTCCTTATCGGTGGACATCATTGGTTTTCTCATCAAACCCTTGGGGTCACTTATGACTGTGCATCCGCTCAGAACAGAACCAAGCATAATTGCCATAGTTCCTGCTGCAATGAAGCGTCCCCACCGTGAATTAAACAATCTCATCACTCTTTTCAATAGTTTAAATCTGGTTTTTTTCTTGCTGTGTCAGTCTTCGTCCACGAATATCAAAAGCGATTTTGCCGTCTGCCAGTCCCCAGATTCGCGTGGCATGTTTCTCAGCAAGTTCAATAGGCAATACTGCAATGACCGTTGCACGTTCTTCTTCACATAATTTGCGCAGCGTTTCCAGCACCGAATCTGCTGTATGAGGGTCAAGACCAATTACAGGTTCGTCGGCCAAAACCACTTTGGCACCATGAGCAAGTGCTCTTGCAATGGCAACACGCTGCTTCTCGCCACCACTGAGCTTCTCTGCGATTTGATGTGCTTTATCGAGTAATCCCAATCCTTCGAGATAATCCATAGCACCCATATAATCATCGGAACGTACCATACCGGTTACCATTCTCCATACGGGAGTCTGACCCGATCGTCCGATTAATACATTTTTAAGAGCCGTACGTCTCGGAAATAATTCTGGATTCTGTTCCAAGTATGCCCATTCCCGTTTGATTTTTCGTTTTCCAGACCAGCCTTCTTTCAAAATCTCAGCACCATCCACCGTAAACCGGCCGGAATCCCATTTTTCCATCATGGCCAAACATTTAAGTAACATGCTTTTACCACTACCGCTTGAGCCAACTACAGCTATCATCTCACCCTGTTGCATATCAAATCGAATATCCCGTAGAACGGGAACGCGGTCCACGCCAACGGATTTACTCAAGTTCTCTACTCTGATCATCGCGATGTCTCCTCTTGTCCATGTTTTTCCCTACCACTAGTGTACTCGGAAATGGACATCAATTTCCATGCGAACACCAGCTTCTATTTTAACACAGATTCGAACTCAGGTTTACGACGAAATAATAAACCTGCCACGCCGAAAAGAAGGTACATGATTCCCAGCAATGTGAACATGCTTCCTGGTGAAATCCAGTTGATCATCTGACCGCCCAGATTCGGTCCAATAATACTTCCAATCGTGAAATGAAAGGAAGCCACAACGTTGGCTGCAGGCAGCAACACTTTAGGCAAAATGTCTGCGGCATAAGCCAGGCCCAGTGAGAAAAAGGAACCGACCAGGCCACCTGCGATTGTTAACAATACAAGCGTCCACCAGAAATGCGTACCTGCGACTGGAACCAGCATGAAGATGATTCCTCCGCTGATGCCCGCAAACATTAATACCTTCTTTCGCCCATATCGGTCACTCAACATACCCAAAGGCAATTGAAGGAACAAACCTCCAATCCCGATAAAGGGAAGCAACGACGAAATCTGATCAGTGTCGAACCCAATACGCAGGCCATACACGGGGAAGTTACTATTCATGCCAGCCTCCATATATCCGTATAAGAGTGCTGGTAAAAGTGCATACCAGGCCCATGCCAGACTTCGACGGAAGCGACGTTCCGGCAGTTGGCCATGCTCTGCTTTTTCCGGTTTCGTATTCGGAAGCTTCATTAATACCAGTATAAGTACTGCTGCGATACATATGAACAAGACCCAGAAAGGGACAGCATCACCAAAGCCAAGCAGCTTAATTCCCAGTGGACCAATACTGAATCCAAGACCGTAGGACATGCCATATAGTGATATGTAGCGTCCACGCTTTTCAGGAGCGGTAACAAGTAGCACCCAGAGCTGAGCCGCATAATGAAGTGCGCTGTCTCCTATTCCAACGATCAGACGCAATATGAACCATATTTTAATATCTGGAAAATACGGAAATAGTATTAATGGGACCATGACTAATATCAGGCCACCTACAATCAGCTTTTTGAACCCTAATGCTCCCAATAACCGTTCCGCAACGAGAGTCATGGCAAAAGACCCAATGTACAACGCGGCGGCGTTTAATCCGTTTAAACCTGGCGAAACCCCTTTTTGCTCCAAAAAAATCGAAAGCACAGGCAGCAAAAGCCCCTGACTTATTCCCGCCACCACAATAACCGTAATCAAAATGAGATAGTTGGCTGTCGAGTGTGATAGTTTGGGACGAGTAATCGATGACACGAATTCATTCCTCCTGCGAGCACACAAAGAAAAATCGCCATCGCTGACGACTTTTGTATGGTATACATATGGTTTTAAACTGCTATTCAAAGATCAGGGCTTTGCCCCGGACTTGAACATTATAGTGGACAACGCCCTGCAAAACAAGCCATAATAGAGGTTAAGTCGCTGCGTACATTTAGATGTGACGGGAGGATTCTGCAACATATGGCTTATCATGTGAAAATTGATGTTTCACCGATATATGAAATGCTTAACAGCTTTCTGGTTTATGTCACGAAAAAATGGATTCAGCATCTGGATATTGGTCCTGAATGGATTCTGGAGGTGGAAGGCAAACTAAGTTCCAATGTACGAGCTGCTCTCGCACCTGCTGCCACTTGGCCTTTTGATGATTTTGATGTTTTGTTTGCATGGGCAGCCTATCAAAATGATACATCGGAGAATCGTGATTTCCTGGACATGCTTGCCGGAATGACAGCGGAAGACCTGTTTGCACGCGTGTCTCCTCTTCTGCCGGCTCTTACAATAGAAGAATCTACGCGCATTCGGAACAGTTATGTCCCATTATTGCGACTATGGGATGAAAACTACTGTCAGAATATGAGCGAAGATCAGCGTGTGTGGCTTGAAGAAGATGCCGAAGAAAAACGCATTTTGCTTGATAAAATGGGACCTGAACTTCTTATTGAATATGCTACAGCGGGCGTTCTTGTTGAACCGATGCCTGGACTGAACGAAGTCATCCTGTTTCCAACGGTGCACAATCGCCCTATTAATATGTACTGTTTCTATGAGGGTATGATGATCATGCAGTATCCCGTAGATGCACCAGAAGAGAATGAAGACCAGCCCCCAACATGTCTTTTACGTTTTACCCATGCACTAGCTGATCCCGAAAGACTTCGCCTGCTTCGTTACGTATCGGATGAACCCAAATCCCTCGCTGAGATGTGTGAAGAACTGGGTAAAGACGAAGACACGGTTAAAGACCAGGTGATGGCGCTTCGCATCGCAGGTCTGCTACGGACCCATCTGCTCGGAAGTAACCGTAAAGAGAAATACAGTATTCGGCCGGATGGCGTATCTGAGTTGAATATGTTCCTGGAATCCTATATTCGCATTTAATTTAGTTGAACCATTGTGGATTTACTGGCTACAAGGAGTGAGTTAGATCATGAAAATAATGAAACAACATATTTTGTTTGACCTTGATGATACACTCGTATATTGCAACAAGTACTTCAACCTGATTTTGGGAGAATTCTTTGAGAATATGCAAGAGTGGTTTGATGGACATTCTCTGACAACACAAGAGATTCGGGAAAAACAGCTGGAGATCGATGTAACCGGAGTGAACAAGCTTGGTTTTGCGAGTCATCATTTCCCGCAATCCCTGATTGATACCTATCGTTATTTCTCCAGCAAGTTCGCCAGATTAACCTCTCCCAGAGAAGAGTCTTATCTGAGTAAATTGGGTATGAGTGTGTACGATCAGGAGGTTGAACCCTACCCTCATATGGTTGAAACGCTTGAGAACCTCAAAGGTGCCGGACATTCCCTCTACTTATATACGGGCGGCGAAACCGTGATCCAACAGCGCAAGATTGATCAGATGAAACTCTCGGCTTATTTTGATGATCGGATCTATATCCGACAACACAAAAACGTTGAAGCACTGGAAGGCATTCTGTCTAACGGTCCGTTTGATCGTCGTGCAACTTGGATGATCGGTAACTCACTGCGGACAGACATTATGCCTGCGGTAAAAGCCGGAATTCACAGCATTTATATCAAACAACCAAATGAATGGCAATACAACATCGTGGAACTTCAACCTAATCCGGAAACATCGATGTATACCATCACTGCACTGGAAGAGGTACCAAAAGTCATACACGAAAATATACAACAGCAGCAACAAAAAAGGACCCTTGGATAAGGGTCCTTTTACTGTATGTTAACTGTTAACTAACATCAAGCATCCTGTTTCTCACCAGATAACTTGCCTGTTACTACGTCCTGCAAAATAATCCGTGCCTTCACCGTACTCCCGTCTTTTCGTTTGAACGACAGTACTTGGGTACTGCCCTTCTCAATCAGCGATTTTAACATCGTACTGGTGATTTTCTTGCCTGCATACTCTTTCCAGACCACAAATGAACAGCCTTCCTTGAAACGTGAGCATCCATAACCCTTCTTGCCCTCTATAATCTGACCCGTACAGCCGGGAGAAGGACAAGGTGCCAGTAACTCTCTCACTCCGGTTGGGCTCGCAGTTGAGGAAGGTGCCTTGGTGGTCGTGCTTTTCCCACTGCCAGCTCTGGACGAAGATGCCGAAGTCTGACGGGACGTTTTTACAGTTGAACTGCCACTAGCCGTCTTGGCAGATGTCCTTGTATTGCTGGCTTGGGTTCTGGCTCCCTTGCCTTTCCCCCTGCCTGCCCGTGAATCTTCTCCAAAAGCATCTGCTGGAGCAGGAGCTTGTACACGCACTTTCTCAATGATGGACAAGGTGAATTTCTTGACGTTCTCCATGAACTTGTCCTGACCCGCCTCACCTTTGGAAATCTGATATAATCTTCTTTCCCATTGCCCGGTCATCTCAGGTGAAGTTAACAGATCTACACCCGCACGGCGAATCAACTCAATAGCTGTTCTGCCTTTGAGCGTTAACTGCATTTTCTTCCCTTGCAGCGTAATGTAACCTACGTTTTTGAGGCGTTCAATTGTAGCCGCACGTGTAGCCGGAGTACCCAGACCACTATCTTTCATCGCATCTCGTAGCTCTTCATTCTCGATCTGCTTGCCTGCACTCTCCATCGCTTTGAGCAATGTTCCCTCGGTATAACTTTTGGGAGGCTGGGTCGCCTTCTCCTTGAACTCACTCTTCGTACATTGAACAGGCAATTCAGGTTGTACAGCAAAAGCCTTGTCCGTCCACTCTTCAGCTTCCTCATCCTCATTGCCGTTTTTCTTGGTCTTTTTCTTGCCTGCACCGCTCTGTTCCTGATCTCCAGAACCAAGAACCACTTTCCATCCGAGGGACAGCAGCTCTTTGACAGATGTCTTAAACTGATGTTTCTCCACTTCGGTGAGCACGGTATGTTGCTTATACTCCGCCGGAGGATAAAAGTGAGACAAGAAACGCCTGACAATCAAATCATAGATGTTCTGCTCATCCTTGGATAAGGTACCTGGTCGCTTCAAAGTAGGTAGGATCGCATGGTGATCCTCAACCCTGCTCGGATTACATACCCCTTTATTATTCTTATGAACAAGCTCTGGCTTGGCCCCTTGCGCAAGCTCACTATAGGTACCATTTTTAAGCAGGTTTAGTGTTTTGTGCATACCTTCAATATTCTGTTCTGTAACATAGTTGGAGTTTGTCCGCGGATACGAAATCACCTTGTGTTTTTCATACAAGGCCTGTGCAATATCCAGTGTTTTTTTTGCTCCATATCCGAACTTGGCATTGGCTTCACGCTGTAAAAGGGTCAGGTCATACAAACGATACGGATACTCCTTCGTCTGCTTTGCTTCGTATTTGGTAATCTGCCCTGTCTTGCCCTTCACACTGGCTGCAATGGCCTCTGCTGCCTCCGCATCGGTCAACTTATCTCCCTGACGCAGTCCCCGGTACTCGACACCTTCCTGCCGAAACCAGGCAGCTACTTCATAAAAGGTCTGTGACTGGAACGCTTCAATCTCTATTTCACGATCATAGATTAGCGCGAGTACCGGCGTCTGAACACGACCTACAGACAACAATGCATTATGGCGGGTTGTAAACGCCCGTGAGGCATTCATTCCGATCAGCCAATCGGCTTCACTTCTGGCGCGAGCAGCATGGGTCAAATTTTCAAATTCAGAGGCATCCTTCAGACCATCAAAACCACGTCTAATGCTCTCTGCCGTCAAATCCGATATCCATAAACGCTTTACAGGCTGACGCAGCTTCAATTGCTGTTGTATGAGGGCGAAGATGTACTGACCTTCTCTCCCTGCATCGCAAGCATTAACGATCGCTGAAGCCCGTTTTGCCAGTTCTCCAATCATTTTAAGCTGATCTTTTGTCCTCGGATTGGGTACAATCTTGAACTGATCGGGTATGATTGGCAGGTCCGCTATATTCCAGCGTTTGTACTTTGTATCATAGGCATCCGGTTCAGCCAGTCCAAGCAAATGCCCTATCGCCCAAGTGATGATGTAATGCTCACCCTCCAGATACGTGCGATTGTTCTTGGCCTTTGGTTCTATGACGGCGGCAATGGTTCGACCCATGTCGGGTTTTTCCGCTATAACCAGTGTCTTCATCCGTCCATCTCTCCTCCTTCACCGTCCGCATGACGGCAAAAAGGGGCATTCCGCCGACGGAAGCCCCTTGCTTCTGAAACTCATTATATCAGATTTTGGATTCGGGAGCACCTTCCCGAAATGAATTATCCTGCTGCTTGTTCCTTTAGTACATGCTTTTGTCTGCACTCTTTACATACACCCTGGAAATCCAGACGATGATCCGTAACAGCAAAGCCATACTGACGCTCGATTTGTTGTTCCAAACGAAGCAGACCATCTTCCATAATCTCTTCCACTTTACCACATTCTGTACAGATCAAATGATGGTGGTGATGGGAACCGTCTGTACTTCGCAGATCAAAGCGCGCAGCGCCGTCACCAAAGTTAATCTTTTCAACGACCTGAAGGTCACTCAGCAGTTCGAGAGTGCGGTATACGGTAGCCAATCCAATCTCAGGGAACTGCTCCTTAACCAGGAGAAATACTTCCTCTGCGCTAAAATGATCCTTTTCATGTTCAAGCAATACACGTACAGTAACTTCCCGTTGTTGTGTTAACTTATATCCTTTTTCAACCAATTGATTTTTAATGTGAAAAATCTGTTCTGAAATGGACTTGTCCCGGTTACTTGCCATAGCAGGTCGCACCTCCGATTTATATTCATTGAAATTTACGTTTATCGTACGAATTCATGGTTTCAGTTAATCCTTATTTATAATCATTATAATATAATAATAAATCTTTATCACTTAAAAAGCAATGATATTGCTCACACTTACATGAAATATGTAGTCAGATTGGTTAAAATAACAGCAAACAACCCTCGCTGATCGCGAAGGTTGTCAATGATATCTTGTTCTATACTTTTACACCAAAACCGAAGCACCCATCAAGTATTTGTCCACTTCACGAGCAGCCTCACGGCCTTCATTAATTGCCCATACAACCAAGCTTTGACCACGACGCATGTCACCTGCTGCAAATACTTTATCCACATTGGTGTTGTATTTGCCGTAACGTGCCTTAACGTTTGTGCGACGATCTGTTGCAAGTCCCAGTTGCTCTACCAACGTTTGTTCCGGTCCATCAAAACCAATGGCAATCATGGCCATCTGAGCCGGGAATACACGCTCTGTACCTGGAATCGGCTGATAAATCTTGCGACCAGTCTCATCCACAATACGCTCGATCTGTACTGTATGCAATTCTTTGAGGTTCCCCTCATCGTCTCCGACAAATTTCGTTGTCATGATGGAGAACTCACGCGGATCTTGACCAAACAACGCTTTGGCTTCCTCTTGCGCATAATCAAGTGTGTATACGTTCGGGAATTGCGGCCAAGGGTTGTTAATGCGATCACGTTCCATAGGCGCTTGTGTATGCGTACCGAATTGAGTGATCGTACGACAACCATGGCGCAGCGATGTAGCCACACAGTCAGATCCTGTATCACCGCCACCAATGACGATAATATCTTTATCTTTAGCGGACAGATATTGACCATCTTCCAGATTGGAGTCCAGATAACTCTTAATGCTGCCATTCAGGAAATCCATGGCGTAATGAACGCCTTTCAAGTCGCTGCCTTCAATATTGAATTCACGCGGCTTCGTTGCACCACCGCACAATACAACAGCGTCATATTCATCCACCAGTTGTTGTGCTGCAATATCTTTACCAATCTCGGTGTTCGTAATGAATTGAATGCCTTCTGCTTCGAGCAGATCAACACGACGTTGAACTACCTTTTTATCCAATTTCATTGTTGGGATACCGTACATCAGCAATCCGCCGACACGGTCCGAACGCTCATATACGGTTACCGAATGTCCTGCCTTATTCAACTGAGCCGCAGTAGCTAGTCCCGCTGGACCTGAACCTACCACAGCTACACGTTTACCCGTACGTTTTTCAGGAGGCTCCGGAACCACCCATCCTTCTTCGAAACCTTTTTCAATAATTGCTTCTTCAATCGTTTTGATGGTTACAGGCTGACCAATTAAGCCAACTGTACATGATCCTTCGCAAGGAGCTGGACAGATGCGACCTGTAAACTCTGGGAAATTATTCGTTTTGTGAAGGCGTTCAAGTGCTTCTCTCCACAGTCCGCGATATACAAGATTATTCCATTCTGGAATCAGGTTATGCACGGGGCAACCTGACGTGCCACCAATCATATCTATACCTGTATGGCAATACGGGGTACCACAATCCATGCATCGTGCACCTTGTGTTCTGAGCTCTTCTTCAGCCATGTGTTTATGAAACTCTTCCCAATCCTTAATCCGCTCCGCTGGCTCACGATCTGTTGGCAGTTGACGTTTGTATTCCATAAATCCAGTAGGTGTAGACATCTTACGTTTTCCCCCATCCGTTCTTGTCTTAATCCCTTCATGTGCATGGTTCTATATGAAATGGATTACTCATTACTTGAGTTTTTGTCTATTGTATCACAAAATCTTCTCGAAGATATTTCAATTATAGTAGCATTTACTGTACTGAATATTAAATGGATTATCCGCATAATTATTTGTATTTTATACATCATATCTTTCAAGTCTACCCATGGTCAATACCCTTATTTTGGTGTTAAATGCGGTTCTGAACTGCGGAATCTGGTGTGTGTTAAAGAAACAAAAGGTCGAAACGTTAAGTGAATGTTAGATAATTTATCATCATATCCAACATATTTTGCTATAAATCGTTCTCAATTCCGAATATCAGACTCGTTTTAGGGCTTCACAACGTTAAAACCTCAAAACTTTTACACTTTTTTACTGTTTAATGCTTGGTCGTATGTATATTATACATAAATACCAATTAATCATGTTATATTAATGTTATATGTATTCCAATTTAAACAAGTGACTCTTTTTTTTATAAAAGAAAAGACGCTGTTCACGAATATTTCGCAATCAGCGCCTCTCATCATACAAATACGACCGAAGTCAGGAATTTCTTATGCCACATTTACCGTTTACGTTCGTAAAATTCAAATGTATACGCATGAACATTTTTTTCATCCTGTTCGCCTTCAATCTGTTCAATCAGTTCCCATTCGGACCAGTCCACTTCAGGGAAAAACGTATCTCCCTCAAAATTCTCATGAATTTTGGTCACCACAAGACGATCTGCAAGTGGCAGGAACTCACGATACACTTGGGAACCTCCAATTACGCACAGTTCCTCACCTTTGGTTACACTCAGACCCTCTTCAATCGTATGTACGATTTCAGCCTGTTCCACCTTGTAGTTCAGATCTCTTGTCACTACGATATTACGACGCTGAGGAAGCGGCTTACCGCCAAAAGATTCCCACGTATTACGTCCCATGATAATCGTTTTGTTTAATGTACGTTGTTTGAAAAAGGCCATATCCTTGGGTAAACGCCATGGAATCGAATTATTTAATCCGATCACGCCGTTCTCCCCCATTGCCCATACCAATTCAATACTCATGGGTAATACACTCCTTCAATCCAAGTCTCTTGTCGAGATTGAACACATAATTAGACTGCAATTGGAGCTTTAATGCCCGGATGATGCTGATAGTTCTCAAACTCGAAATCTTCAAACTTATAATCAAAAATAGAATCCGGCTTACGTTTGATTACCAGCTTAGGTAAAGCATAAGGTTCACGCTCCAGCTGAGTTTTGACCTGATCAACATGGTTGGAATAGATGTGAACATCCCCACCAGACCAGATGAAATCACCCACCTCAAGGTCACATTGCTGCGCGATCATATGAGTCAAGAGCGCATAACTCGCGATGTTAAACGGCAATCCGAGGAACGTATCTACGGAACGCATCGTAAGCATACATGATAATTTACCCTCTGCAACGTAAAACTGAAACGCAAAATGACAAGGTGGAAGCTTCATATGGTTGATCTCAGCCACATTCCATGCGCTGACAAGGTGACGACGCGAATCCGGATTATTTTTGATCGAATCAATGACTGCAGAGATCTGATCGATCTTCTCCCCATTAGGTGCTTCCCAAGTACGCCATTGTGAACCATATACCGGACCGAGGTCGCCATTTTCGTCCGCCCAGTCGTCCCAGATCTTCACACCGTTTTCTTTCAAATAAGATATATTGGTATCGCCACTCAAAAACCACAACAGTTCATGAATAACCGATTTGAGATGAATTCGCTTGGTTGTTACCAGCGGAAATCCTTCGGAGAGATCATAACGGAGCTGTCTGCCAAATACAGATTGTGTTCCTGTTCCTGTACGGTCTCCTTTATGCACGCCGTTGTTCAGAATATCCTGCAATAAATCGAGATAGTTTTTCATGTTGATATCTCCTCACACTTTTATTCGTACTAAACTAAAGATTATTTACACTTACCACTCCGATGACAGAACAACCTTCCGATCGCTGTTATCCCCAGATTTTTTTTGATTTCCTTTTCCAAAGGTAAAATCCGGTGATAAAGGCGCAGCGTATGCTTCCGATGCAGCTTTCTTTCAGAAAGCTTTTAGCTCCGCTTCTTCAGGTTCTTTCTGTCCTCTACGTTCTCGTGTAAAAGATTAATTTAACTTAAATACTAAATACATAGACCGTGATTGGCTTGGAGCCACATCATAACTGATCATTACTACAGTGTACCACAATTAAGTTGTTGGATAAAATCAATTCACTAAAACTTGTGAGCGTGTAAATTTTCATCATATTACATACATGAGTATCTTAAATTTCTCGGCTCTTGCTCAGAAAAAAGAGACGAATAACGCGTTAACGTCATTCGTCTCTTCTGATATACGTATAATGCCGGACGGATCTGAAGCTTAGATGATCTTAACGGGAGATGATGTGGATCGGGTGACCCATAACCAATTCCGCAGCTTCCATCACGATTTCGCCCAAAGTTGGGTGAGCGTGAATTGTGAGAGCCAGATCTTCCAAAGTAGCGCCCATCTCAATTGCCAAACCAAGCTCAGCAATCAGGTTGGAAGCTTCCAGACCTACGATTTGGCAACCCAATACAAGGCCGCTTTCTTCGTCAGCTACGATTTTCACGAAGCCTTCAGCGTGGTTCAAAGATACAGCACGGCCGTTACCCGCATAAGGGAATTTGCCAGCTTTTACTTTGTAACCTTTTTCTTTAGCTTCTTTCTCAGTGTAACCTACGCTGGAACACTCTGGATCTGTGAAAACAACAGCTGGCATACATTTGTAGTCAACTACAGATGGTTGTCCTGCGATTGCTTCAGCAGCCACTTTACCTTCATAAGAAGCTTTGTGTGCCAGAGCCAGACCAGATACGATGTCACCGATAGCGAAGATGTGAGGAATGCTGGTACGACCTTGGTGGTCAACTTTGACAAATCCACGCTCGTCAACGTCAACACCAATCATGTCGAGACCAAGTTCTCCATCTGTGTTTGGACGACGTCCAACAGTTACCAGCAGGTAATCTGCAGTTACTTCTTTGGACTCACCATTTACAGAGTACTTAACAGTTACATCTTTATCCGTTTGCTCAGCACTTTCAGCTTTTGCACCCGTTACGATTTCGATGCCTGTTTTCTTCATGTTTTTAGCCACGAGGCTAGTCATGTCTTTATCGAAACCTGGCAGTACTGTATCCAAACCTTCGATTATTGTTACTTTCGCACCGAATTTGGAGTACATTTGACCAAGCTCAGCACCGATATATCCGCCACCAATAACGATCATGCTTTTTGGTACTTCAGGCAAGTTCAGAGCTTCTGTCGAAGACAGAATACGTCCGCCAAATGGGAAAGGTTTCAGTTCGATTGGACGGGAACCTGTTGCAATAATTGCATTTTTAAATTTGTAACGCGGAGACTCGTGGTCATTGAATACACGAGCTTCGTTTTCGTTGATGAACATGCACTCACCGTTGAAAACTTCAACTTTGTTGCCTTTGAGCAAACCAGCTACGCCGCCAGTCATTTTCTTAACAACACCGTTTTTGAACTCTTGAGTTTTGCTGAAGTCCACTTTTACGTTCTCAGCAGAGATACCAAAAGCTTCACCGTGAAGTGCAGACTCATATTGGTGTGCAGCAGAGATCAGGGCTTTGGATGGAATACATCCACGGTTCAAACAAACACCGCCCAGTTCGGATTTGTCTACGATCAATACGCTTTGGCCCAGTTGAGCAGCGCGGATGGCAGCTACATAGCCGCCAGGACCCGCACCAATTACTAATGTGTCGATATTGAGAGAAGCGTCGCCTACTACCATATCTTACACCTCCATAACAAGCAGCTCAGGGTTAGCGAGCAGCTGTTTAATGTAATTCATAAAGTTTTGTGCTGTTGCGCCATCGATGATACGGTGGTCAAAGCTCAGGGAAAGAGCCATTACAGGTGCTGCAACTACTTCGCCGTTTTTGATCACTGCTTTTTCGCTGATGCGTCCTGTTCCGAGAATAGCAACTTCAGGGAAGTTGATGATTGGAGTGAAGAACATACCGCCAGCAGAACCAATGTTACTGATGGAGATTGTGCTTCCTCTCATTTCATTCGCGCTCAATTTGCCCTCACGACCACGAGCAGCCAAATCACGGATAGAATCAGCAATCATCCAGATGGATTTACGATCAGCATCTTTGATAACAGGAACGATCAAGCCGTTGTCTGTATCTGTAGCGATACCGATGTTGTAGTATTTTTTGTAAACAATTTCGTTAGCTTCTTCATCAATCATAGCGTTCAGAGCCGGGAATTGGCGGGAAGCCGCAACCAGTGCTTTAACGATGAATGGCAGATAAGTAACTTTTGTTCCTTTTTTCTCTGCAATTGGTTTCATGCGAGTACGGAAAGCAACCAATTCAGTTACGTCCACTTCGTCCATGATTGTAACGTGAGGTGCTGTGTAAGCCGATTTAACCATTGCATTAGAGATTGCTTTACGGATACCTTTGAATGGTACGCGCTCTTCTTCAAGGTATTGATCAGCTGCAGCCGCTGCTGGTGCGGATTTTTTCTCTTCTTGAGCCGGAGTTTCGGAAGATGCCGCTGCGGAAGAACCGCCACCGTTTTTGAAGGATTCAACATCTTCTTTGGTTACTTTACCGTTGTTGCCAGTTCCGTTAACCTGTGCGATGTCTACACCTTGTTCGCGAGCAAATTTACGCACGCTTGGTGTTGCCAGAACGTCTTTGGCAGGTACTGCCGGAACGCTGTTGTTGCCGCCTTCTTTAGCTGCATCCGAGCTGGAAGCTGCTGCAGAAGAACCGCTTGTGTCAGCTCCGCCTTGCGCTGCATCTTTCTCTTGCTCGCCTTGATCGCCAGCAGGAGCGTCGTCTTGCTCAGGAAGTTCGCCTTCTGCATCGATGATCGCTACAACTTCACCAACGTGGCAGACTTGACCGTCTTTAGCGAATACTTCTGTAACTGTTCCGTTAACCGGACAAGGTACTTCTACAACCGCTTTGTCGTTCTGTACTTCCATGATGATGTCGTCGTCAGTTACTTTGTCACCGACTTTGATGTGCATCTTGATGATTTCGCCTTCGTGCAGGCCTTCGCCCAATTCAGGGAATTTATATTCAAATTTAGCCAACTGAAAAACCTCCTTGATTATGTGCTCAATCCTGAAAACAACCCTTAACTCCAAGAAACAACTGTTACTGCTAATGCAAATAACTGTTACTCAAGGGGCTAATGGCTGTTTACAGTGCAGCTTGCGCTGCGGTGTGAATCACCATACTGCGCCTTGCGGCATGTCAGATGATTAAATTAGAAATTTACGACTTTGTTAACCGCAGCAACGATACGCGCCGGGTTAGGCAGCCATGTATCTTCGATTTGTGCAAATGGATATACAGTGTCCGGACCAGCTACACGCAGAACCGGTGCTTCCAAGTGCAGGATTGCTTTTTCATTGATTTGGGCAATGACTTCAGCTGCAACACCTGCGCTCTTTTGAGCTTCCTGTACAACAATTGCACGGTTTGTTTTCTTAACGGAAGCAACGATAGTATCGATGTCGATCGGGCTAACCGTACGAAGGTCGATAACTTCAACTTTGATTCCTTGTTTTTCGAGTTCATCTGCTGCTTTCACAGAAGTGTGAACCATCATACCGTAAGTAATGATTGTTACATCAGAACCTTCACGAACAACGTTCGCTTTACCCAACTCAACAACGTAATCTTCTTCAGGCACTTCTGCACGGAAAGCATGGTACAGGTTCAAGTGCTCCATGAAGAATACAGGATCGTTATCGCGAATAGAAGCGATCATCAGACCTTTTGCATCGTAAGGGTTAGAAGGAACAACGACTTTGATACCTGGTGTTTGCGTTAGCAGACCTTCCAGGGAATCTGTATGCAATTCTGCCGCTTTTACACCGCCACCGAATGGTGTACGGAATACGATTGGAGAATTGTATTTTCCACCGGAGCGGAAACGCATACGAGCAGCTTGCACTACCATTTGGTCAAGGGCTTCAAAGATAAAACCAACGAATTGGATCTCAGCAACCGGACGGAAGCCTTGAACACCCAGACCTACAGCCAGACCACCAATAGCGGACTCAGCCAGTGGTGTATCAAATACACGCTCTTCGCCAAACTCTTTTTGCAGACCTTCCGTTACACGGAAAACGCCGCCTACATTACCTACGTCTTCACCGAAAAGCAGAACGTTAGGATCACGTTTCAACTCCACGCGAAGCGCATCACGGATTGCTTCTTTCATGTTCATTTGTGCCATTTGCTTCATTTCCTCCTTAAACATTGACAGTTCACATTTGAATTCGTACATGTATACCGGGACATTAAAGTCGCGGATGTTTATGCTTTATCGGAAAAAACTTATTGGAAATCAGCTTTTTGCTCTTCCAAGTGCTTAGGCGTTTGTTCGAACATGCTGTCGATCAAGCCTGAAATCGTCATTTTCTCGGTTTTTTCCGCTTTTTTGATCTCTTCGTTCACTTTAGCTTTTGCTTCTTCTTTCACACGTGCTGTATCTTCTTCAGTCCAAAGACCTTTTTTCTCCAGATATTTAGCGAAACGTGCGATAGGATCTTTAGCAGACCATTCTGCCTCTTCTTCTTTTGTACGATACTTGGAAGCATCATCCGAAAGGGAGTGAGGACGGAAACGGTAAGTTACTGCTTCGATCAATGTTGCGCCTTCTCCGTTACGTCCACGTTCAGCAGCTTCCTGAACAGCTTTGATAACAGCGAAGATGTCCATACCGTCAACTTTAACACCTTTGATACCTGCTGCTACCGCTTTGTGAGCGATGGACAGAGCTGCTGTTTGTTTAGCAAAAGGAGTTGTGATGGCATAACCATTGTTTTGTACAAAGAAGATAACAGGCAGTTTGTATACACCAGCGTAGTTCAGACCTTCGTAGAAGTCACCTTCAGAAGAACCGCCATCACCTGTGTACGTGATAACAACTTGTTTTTGTTTCTTCAATTTGTAACCCATAGCGATACCCATTGCATGCAGAATTTGTGCACCAATGATGATTTGTGGCATCAATACATTAACGCCATCTGGAATTTGTCCACCATGTTGGTGTCCACGGGAGTACAAGAATGCTTGATAAAGAGGAAGTCCATGCCATACGAGTTGCGGAATGTCACGATAGCCAGGACATACAAAGTCTTCTTTTTCAATTGCAAATTCACTACCAACCATTGTAGCTTCTTGACCAGATACTGGAGCATAGAAACCAAGACGACCTTGACGGCCCAGGTTTACTGCACGGTCATCCCAAGTACGGGTAAATACCATGCGGTACATAATTTCTTTTAATTGATCATCGGAAAGTGTAGGCATCATGTCTTTGTTAACAATTTCGCCGTCAGGAGACAGCACGGACAGAGCTTCTACATCCTCTGTATACACTTCATAAGGAACCTTGCTCATTTTTTTCTTCACCTCAACAAAAAATTTGAATATCAAGTTCCGCTGTTATAATATTATTATACACCTGTTTCACTCCATACGTCAAAGAAATCCGTAATTTTTTTATGTTTCCTGCCGGATTGTATGTATAACAGGGGCTTAATATTGGTATAACAGCATAATACATGATTGCGTGTTTGACCTAACCCCGCACAAGGGTAATCTTACCGTATTGCGCGGTCGAATGCAAAAAATTAACCGAGAAAGGTGACGTTTTATGACGGATTCCCGCTATTTGAAACGCACGATTGTGAAGGAAGAGATTGAAAGTCGCTATCTCGGAGAGAAGCGAACGCTCCGTATTTACCTCCCTCCGGGCTATAACGAATTGCTTAGCTACCCTGTCGTATATTGTCAGGATGGCGAAGAATTTTTTAATTTCGGACGAATTGCTACAACAGCTAACCAAATTATTCTGGACGAAGGAGCCGAACCTTTCATTATTGTAGGGGTTCAGGTCGATGTGTCTGTGAGAACGCAGGAATATGCTCCATTTGGTGATCGGTTCAAGGCATATACCGCTTGCTTCGCTGAAGAGATTATTCCCTATATAGAAGAGAAATATCCTGTGCGCCGTTCTCCGCAGGAACGCATTCTTGCCGGAGACTCGCTCGGTGGCAGTGTTTCGCTTCATCTTGCTCTGTTATATCCGGATCTGTTCACACGTGTGATCAGCATGTCTGGCGCTTTCTACTCTGCTTCTCAGGAAATCTATGCCGCAGCTGAAGATCTGTCTTGGCTCTCGATCTGGATGATTGTTGGTTTGCAGGAGACTGATTTTGAGGCAGACACGGGTACGTATGATTTTGTTCAATTAAACCGGGATACTCGAGAATTGCTGGAAAAACGTGGTGCCCTCGTCTCCTACCAGGAGAAAGACGGAAAACACCAATGGGGTTTTTGGCAGAAGGAATTGCCAGAAGCATTACTTTATTTTCTCCAGGAAAGATAACAGGACCACACTAACAGGCGGCTGAAATGCCGCTATTGTTTTCCACCGCAATGATACCGCTTACAATTGTAATCTGAAAAAGAAGCAGGATATCCTGCTTGCTTTAAGTGCTCTAATCCTGCTTCTTTGTCGAATTACAAATTAAGCATGAATTTCGTTTACTTTTTAGGCTAAGGAATGTTCGGCTTCAATCTTTTTCAACAGAACATCGCAGCCTGCGTTAACCAGCTCGTACACCTCTTCAAAATTGCCTGTGTAATATGGGTCAGGTACTTCTCTGAGTTTTTCATCAGGAAGCATGTCCATGAACTTGATGATGTCTGCATCAGCTCCGCCTGGAACATTGCGTATATTATCTGCATTAGAATTATCCATAACCACAATGTAATCAAACTGAGTAAAGTCTTCGCTGGCGAATTGTCTCGCTGCCATGTTGGCATAAGAAATCTGGTACGAATCCAGCAATTTCCGAGTCCCTTCATGTGGAGGTTTACCAACGTGCCAGTCGCCTGTACCCGCTGAGTCCACGCGAATCTGGTGTTCTAGCCCCTTCTCCAGGACTTTGTGACGCAAAACGGCCTCAGCCATTGGTGATCTACATATATTGCCCAGACATACAAACAAAACATTAATCATATTAATCCCCCTTGCTTAACGTACCTTGAAGTACCGACGATGTTGGCTGTGTCACAATGCTCTCCGGCTGATGACTGACGTTCCCGGTCTCAGATGGTACGAGCGAACGACGTGGCAGTTTCCATTTATAATGTACAGAACACATCCGGAAGAACACAACTGCCGCAAAACAAAATAATAATCCAGCATTCGTTGTTAACCAGCCCATACCTATGACAAAACCAGCTGTCATTGCCCATACAGCATAAATTTCGTCACGCAATACAAGCGGTTTACGTCCAGCAAGCACATCACGAATAACGCCCCCACCAATACCGGTCATTACTGCTGCAACGATAACTGCGCTAATGGGATGTCCCATGTTCGCAGCGTACAGCGCCCCTTGAATTGCAAATGCTGCGAGTCCGATTGCATCAAACAACGCCTCTGTTCGCTTCCAGTGACTAATCCACTTGAGAGGTAATATAAACGCAATCGCTACAGATACTAAGGCTAACATAATAAGTGATCCCTGGCTCCACAGTGTCGTTACAGGTATACCTATAAGTACATTCCGGATAATCCCGCCTCCGAATGCCGTGACAAGTCCAAGCACTAGTACACCCAGAATGTCATACTCCTCTTCCATTGCCACGAAAGCGCCGGACATTGCAAATGCGATAGTGCCTATAATGCTGAATACTTCAAAAATGTGTAAGTCCAACCTGTTCAAACCTCACTTTTCAAGTCATCTCCATGTCGCTCTACCCATTGTATCCGCGAGCACTGAAATTGTGCAACCACATTTTGTGGATTATACTGGTTTGGTGAATATATTTGTACAGGTTCCAACATTATATTTGAACAATGAACTATTTTTCTCTGAATTAGGAAGGATGAAATAAAATGACGGTGAAACGGATAGTTATTTTTACAGGCGGAAACTTATCTGTAGAATTACTTCAGGAAATACGAGAAGATGATATGATCATCGCGGCCGATCGCGGTGCATTATTTTTAATTGAACACGGCATTCAGCCTCACATTGCAGTTGGAGACTTCGACTCCATTACTGAAGAGGAACGTATCATTGTAAGCAACAATAGCATTCGGTTCATTACATGTGACCCTGTTCATAAGGATCTTACTGATACAGAAATGGCTTTTGAGACAGCGCTAGATTACGAACCTTCTCACATCTTAATGTTAGGTGCTACAGGTACACGTATGGATCACACTCTCGCTAATGTACATATCATGGTTCGCGCGATGCAACATCATATCTCCTGTGCCATTCAGGACAAGCACAACTACATGACACTGACAACATCCAACGCTGTGGTTGAGCACCGAGACTATAAATATGTTTCTCTGCTGCCCTTGACTCATGAAGTTACAGGAATAACTCTAGATGGTTTTATGTATCCGCTAGATCAAGCCACCATTCGCATGGGACAATCCCTGGGTGTAAGCAACAAGCTCTTAGGTTCCTCCGGTACAGTCACTATTGATAGTGGCTTATTACTGATTATTCAGAGCAAAGATTGAATCTATTCGTATGCTTCATAGTTATTTATTACGTTTTTGTAACCAGTGATTCAATGAAAAAAATAGGTTCACACATAATAAAGACCCTTGATCTTCAAGGGTCTTTGTTGTTTCATCATTATTCTTCATCCGTCAATGATTAATTTTTTGACATTTTTAATCATATTTTAATAAACATACCCAAACCATTGTGGCGCAAGGGATTACACTTCCCTATCCAATTTCTAGGCTGTTACAAAGCTGTTATACTCGCTCTAGCAACTTAACGAAAACGAATTTTGGAGGTACTAACTAACATGAAAACAAACATCTTTGTCCAAAAGGCCGTAACCGTCGGGTTGTGCGCTACACTAGGTTTTGGAGCTGTATTAATGACTAACGCACCTGTTGCACAGGCAGCAACTGCTTCTGTATCCACAGGTCAACAAATTGTTAACTATGGCAAAAAATTCACTGGAACTCCATATAAATTTGGTGCTTCAACATCAACAACCAAGGTTTTTGACTGCTCTTCTTTTATGAAATATATTTTCAAAAAGTATGGTGTAGATTTGCCGCGCACTTCCGTGAAACAATCCAAAGAAGGTAAAGCTGTGTCTAAAGCTAATCTGCGTGTCGGAGATCTGGTATTCTTCTCCAGTGGTAGCCGTTCTACTGGTTCCAATGTCACTCACGTAGGCGTATATGCCGGGAACGGCAAGATTCTGCATACGTATGGATCTCCAGGCGTAACCATCTCAGATCTAAACTCCGGTACTTGGAAGAGAACGTATGTTAAAGCTCGCCGTGTACTCTAGAACTTATCATAGCTAATCAGTAAGGACCGGAGGTTACTATCCGGTCTTTTATTTTTACCCTCTTTTTGCCACACTCTAAACTGGTGATTCATGGAACTAACTGCGTAATCTAATTTTTATCATGCAGCATATAACCGATCCCACGCACAGTATGAATCAGTTTTACACTCCTTCCTTTATCCACCTTAACCCTCAGATGTTTGATATACACATCCACAACGTTGGTATCCATCGCATACTCATATCCCCATACTTCCCGCAAAATATCACTCCGGGTACATGCTTCATTCACATGCAGGGCCAGATATTCCAGCAATTCGTATTCTTTTGGCGTTAATGTCAGGTATTCCCCCGCACGATTTACCCGCCTCGAACGCAAATTCACTTTAAGATCATGGACTACAATTACTTCTTCACCCTCTGGTGATGCATTCGCAAAAACACGCAATAAGTTTCGTATTCTGGCAAGCATCACGTTCAAGTGAATGGGTTCCTCCATCACGTCATTAGCTCCGTAATCCAGCCACTCCACGATGAATTGAGGAGATGCGTTAGACGTGATAACCAGTAGAGGTATAACTTGACCTTTATCTATCCATCGTTTTAACTCTAATTTCTGAGCCTGGCCACAATGTTCCTTCCCCTCTTCCCGGTCTACCAGGATGATCAGGTTAATATGCAGCAACGAAGGCTCGACGGATTGGTTTAGTTCAGACCACTCCATTCGTTGCACTTCATACCCTTCGCTACATAAAACATCCTGAATAAGGCTGACCCGCTCTCCTGCTCCAATCAGCAAAATGGCTGTTTTCACTCTTTTTCACCCGGCCTGTCTCTATCCCCACTGCTCGTACCAATGGTTGGTACAGATAGCATGCCGTAAAATGAAAAAGTCCATTCCCTCAAGGGAACAGACTTTGCTTCTTTCTTGCTTTAACCAAAGTAACGATGGACGAGCGTACGTGCTTCAGCTGTGTCTTTTGTTCCGTGTACGAGGACACGTCCATCTTGGAAAATGACCATTCTATGGACTCCTGTTGTAAAAGAAACCAGAAACGGATTGGATTCCACTTTTCCTTCTTGAAGCCTGTTCAGACGATCCGCTGTATGTTGAAGATCCAGATTCATACGCCGTGCAGGTCGGATCTGAACGGTGTCCCTGCCACACAACACATCGGTTTTCTCCAGATTGGACGCAGAAAGATATGGATACGTTGCTGAAGTGCCGCAGGAAGGACAGTTTTGCTTTTTCGCACCATCCACATTAATGGATATGTATTCGTTCCTCCACACGTCAAATGACAATAACTTACGTCTCAATGCATTTGCATTGCCGCTAAGTAACTTCATCGCCTCTGCGGTCTGATTCGCCGTTACCATCTGTACTGCTTGAGGTATGATGCCAGACGTATCACAGGTATCTCCACCCAGAGGGACTTCACCCAGCAAACAATTTAAACATGGCGTATCTCCAGGCATAAATGTATAGGTAATACCGTAACTACCTACGCATCCACCATAAATCCAGGGAACACGGTGCTTCTGTGCCATGTCGTTAATGAGTAGTCGGGTATCAAAGTTATCCGTTGCATCCATGATCAAGTCGGTATGCTGAACGAGTTCTTCCAATTCATCTACTCTGACGTCCAAAACTTTCCCTTCCACATGAACCGTGGAATTAATGGCAGATAAACGTTTTTCCGCCGCCATTGCCTTCGGTATCCGCTCAAGCGCGTCCTGTTCTACATATAATTGCTGCCGCTGCAGGTTACTCCACTCCACATAATCACGATCCACAATCGTTAAGTGTCCGACTCCTGAACGAACTAACGTTTCTGCAATTCCTGTTCCGAGTGCGCCAGCCCCTACAATTAAAACTCTGCTGCCCTTTAATCTGGCCTGGCCTTCCTTGCCAAGTGGCGCGTACCGTTCCTGTCTGGAATAACGATCGGCCTGTTCTGAGGATGAAGATGTTAATTGATCTGTCATGTATGAACCATTCCTTCCACCGGACTACTGGCTGCTGCATAACGCTTTACTGGAATCATGCCTGCCTCATATGCCAGTCTACCCGCTTCTACCCCCAATCGCATCGCTTTAGCCATGCTCACTGGATCCCCTGATCCGGATACGGCTGTATTTAACAATACGCCATCTGCACCAAGTTCCATCGCATAAGCAGCATCTTTTGGGGAGCGCAACCCTGCATCCACAATCACAGGCACAACGGCCTGCTCAATGATGATCTCAAGGTTATAGGGATTGATAATGCCTCTGCCAGCTCCGATGGGAGAAGCGCCAGGCATTACAGCATGTACGCCAAGCAATTGTAGCCTTTTGGCCAGAATGACATCATCTGAAATATAAGGCAATACCGTGAAGCCATTTTCAAGCAAAATTTCGCAAGCCTTGTACGTTTCAATTGGATCTGGGAGTAACGTCATTCCATCTCCGATGACTTCAACTTTTATCATATCACAAAGTCCTGAAGCCCGCGCAAGCTCGGCAATCCGCACCGCCTCTTCCGCAGTGGAAGCCCCTGCCGTATTCGGAAGAAGTGTGTATTTGTCCAGATCCAACGTATCCAGGAAATGCTTCTGATTACGTTCCTCCAAATTCAGACGACGAACAGCAAAAGTCAAAACTTCCGTTTCAGATGCTTCCACAGCCTGACTTTGCACTTCCAGATCCGAAAACTTGCCTGTTCCGAGCAACAATCTGGACTCAAACGTATATTTACCAATGTTCAACATCATCAACCGCCTCCTACAAAATGTACAATCTCAATTCGATCGCCTTCTCTTAATGCCGTCGTTTCATGATACTCACGGGTTAAAATATGCTTGTTCAGCTCTACAACTACAGTCTTGACTTGCAGATCAAAAGATTTAAGCAGTTTATCCACACGATTCAATCTGTCTTCAATCTCCATCCGTTGACCATTAACGATGATATTCACTGCACCACTCCCTTTCTGTTCAATCGCTCCGGACTCAGCGCCTCAATTCCGAGTTCTTCTGAGATTTTGCCAGCGAGCAACTCAGCGATAAGCCTGCCTGTTATCGCACTAAGCAAGATACCGTTGCGGTAATGCCCAAAGGCGGCGAACAGCCCGGGTATACTCTTGCAAGCACCTATATAAGGCAATCCATCTGGAGTTGCTGGTCTTACGCCTGCCCACGCTCGTATAAATTGCGCTTCCTTCATCCCAGGCACCCAGTGGGTAGCCGCTGTTAGCAGCTTTTGAACACCCTGTACAGAAACGTTCAAATCCGTTCTGCCTGGCAGACTGGTTGCCCCAAGCCAAACTTCGCCATTGGCTTTGGGAACAATATAGATATCCTCTGCATAAACCGTTCTGTCAGGTCTGTACCCTGCATGTTCATCTGAGAACTGAACGGCAGCTATTTCACCTTTCACCGACCACACAGGCAAGCTCAGATTTACATGTCTCATCAACTCTTCACTCTGTAATCCAGCCGCTATAATGACATGTTTGCATTTCATCTCACCGATCGATGTGGTGATCCCCTGAACGCCGTGTTCGTTTGCTTGCACACGTATATCCTGTATGTCCTCCATAACCCGTGCTCCCAATGCTTGAGCGGATTCGGCGTATGCCTTCGTTAGATGGATTGGAAGAATTTCACTCTCGTAAGGTCTGTAATAGGCTCCATACGTATCTCTGTTGAGCCATGATGCCTCCTGTTGCACAACGGAACGATCCCACCATACCTCATCAGTAGAAGCAGACAACGCAGACTTCCGATTGTCCTTATACCTACTTAATTCACTGTATGAACGAAAAGGAGTTAGGAATCCCTGGCGTTGCAGGCCAGTCTCTACCTCACTGAGTGTAGCCATTAGCACCTGTTGTTCGATAAGTAACTGTCTACTCTGCCTGGCGAGCTTAGCCATCAAAGGATGAGCAAAATCCTCACTATCTGCCGCCAGCATTCCAGCCGCCGCGCAAGAAGTGCCTCCTGCAATCGCCGAACGCTCCAGCAACAGCACATCCTGTCCACGGGAAGCAAGCTCATATGCGATGGCACATCCAACAACGCCTCCGCCTACAATAATCGTTTCTGCATGAATCTTATCCGGTCTATCAGTAATGATCTTTTTCATCCTCTCATCTCCTTGATTCAGCGGCTCAGACCTTCTGTAGCAACGATACCCTGCCTTAATAATGCAGCCGCCCGATCCGGGGAAACGCTCGCCCATACATTCGAGATCACAGCAACTCCCTGTGCGCCTGCAGAGCGAATAGCGTGAATGTTTCCCGGTTTGATTCCCCCAATCCCCATGACAGGAATGGAGACACCAGAGCACACTTCAGCCAGAGCATATAATCCTCTTGGTTCAAGATCAGGCTTACTGTTGGTTGAGTAGACATGCCCGAAGAAAAGGTAATCGGCTCCCCGTTCTTCAGCGATTTTTGCCTCATCGATTGAATGAACAGATACACCCAGACGAATTCGCTGGACATTGCTTATAACAGCAGGGTTGTAGTTACGTATAGCCTCTTGCCCCCAATGTACACCGCCATAGATGTCATTCTGTGGTGGCAGTTCTGAACCATTGATAACGATGCGACAAGATGGAACGCCAACACCACGCAGACTTTCAGCCCAACCGATCTTTTGTTGCCATGAGAGTTGTTTCTCTCGTATATGGATGTAGTCCACCCATGGCCAAACGTCCTTTGCAGCTTTTACAAAAGATGCTTGATTCCCTACACCCGTAGATACAACATGCAGTTCAAATGATCCGTGTACACGTTCATGAGAAATTACCGTACTGTTCATCTCCTTCCAGGCGTGAATGCTATGAAAACACAAAAAAGCCACTCCCGTAGGGGAGTGGCTGCGTGTTAATTATAGGACCAGATGACTGACTGAAGCATACAGTTCATTTCGTGTAATAAAGCTATAGACCTTATAGCCTTAACGTTATACACGCAACTGCATGTTTCAATTCGTTAAGCAGACGGTTGAAATCCTTTCGAATTGCCGTTGCTCACGTCATTCACTGAAACGCGCTCGCCACTTCCCTACGCTGGTATGATCCAGATCAGGTGCAAAGGGTCCGGAATCGCATTCTTCCATCTCAGCCGCATCGTGCGGCCCCCCTAGTGTTCATATGAAGTTGTAGCCTATGTTACCATAGACGGATTTTTTTGTCACCGTCATTTCTGTTAAACATGGTCTTGAATCTTCTAGTTTTTCTCAGACCATTCTTCGACATTCCATGTTTTGGTAACCCAACCCTCGTAGAAATCAGGTTCATGAGATACAAGTAACACCGTTCCCTTGAATTCTTGCAAAGCACGCTGCAACTCCGCTTTGGCTGTGACATCGAGATGGTTTGTCGGCTCATCGAATAAAATCCAGTTGCTTTCACGCATCAAAAGTTTGCATAAACGAACCTTGGCTTGTTCTCCACCACTCAGCATGTTAAGCGGACGGGTAATGTGCTCATTTTTCAACCCACAGCGAGCGAGATGACCCCGGACCTCATTCTGGGTCAAATGTGAAAACTCATTCCAGACGTCCTCGATAGGCGTGATATTTCCAGCACGAACTTCCTGCTCAAAATAGGCCGTTTCGAGATAATCTCCCAAAAAGGTCTTTCCACTGAGTGGAGATATTTTGCCTAGGATAGTTTTCAGCAGTGTCGATTTACCCACACCATTACAACCTACGATGGCAATTTTCTCACCACGTTCAATTGTCATCGTCATTTTGGGCAGCAAAGGATACGTATATCCAATTTCAAAATCAATGCCCTCAAAGACCGTTTTGCTGCTCGCGCGGGCATCCTTGAATTTGAACGTTGGTTTAGCTGCTTCATCCGGACGATCAATACGTTCAATTCTGTCCAGCTGTTTCTCCCGGCTCTTCGCTCGACCTGAAGTTGAAGCACGTGCCTTGTTACGCTGAATGAAATCTTCCTGTTTCTTGATGTACTCTTGCTGCTTCTCGTATGCATCAATATGCTGGGCTTTATTCATATCAGCCATCTCGAGGAACTTGTTATAGTTCGCTGCATATCTCGTTAATTTGGCAAATTCCAAATGATAAATGACATTTACGACTTCATTCATGAATTCCGTGTCATGGGAGATTAAGAGGAACGCGTGCGGGTAGTCCTTCAGGTAACGTGACAACCATTCAATGTGTTCTACATCCAGATAGTTGGTCGGCTCATCCAGCAAAAGCGCTGTAGGTTTCTCGAGCAAAAGCTTGGCAAGAAGCACCTTGGTACGTTGTCCACCACTTAGAGCTGCGACATCTCGATCAAGACCAATTGCGGACAAACCAAGACCATTGGCCATCTCTTCCACTTTTACGTCAATCAGATAAAAGTCGCCCTGTTCCAGTTGTTCCTGAATATCGCCCATCTCTTCCAGCAACTGCTCCAGCTTATCTGGATCTGCATCTGCCATCTGGTCCGTAATATTCATCATTTCTTTTTCCAATTCAAGCAACGGAAGGAATGCATCCTTAAGGACGTCACGAATGGTTTTGCCTGGCGTAAGCTTCGTGTGCTGATCCAGATATCCATAACGGACCTTAGGTGTCCATTCCACTTTTCCACTATCTTTAAGCAATTTACCGGTAAGGATGTTCATTAATGTTGATTTACCCACACCATTGGCACCAACAAGTCCTACGCGCTCTCCGGCAAGTAAACGAAACGATACATTTTTAAATAACGTGCGATCTCCAAAATTGTGACTTACGTTCTCTACTGACAATAAACTCATAAGATGAGGTTGCTCCTATCTATTAGACATTACTTTTGTTATTGTTCCGAAACCCTATTCTAGCACAGGTCCCGTCTTTTCTGAAAGTAATGTAAACAGTTCAGGAACCTCTTACATGATTTTGTCATGCAGGCTACCCTAACGATTAGAGCATTTATATTCGAAATAGCCCTGTGTAGCTGCTTGTCTTGCGTCTGTAAACACCTCTTCAGCACGGTAACCATTACCACATGTGGAGGGATAGTAGTACTTGATACCCGTTAAAGGATCTACCCCACCTACGATGGCGGTTTTCTTCACAAGTCTGCCTCCACCAATTGCGTAATTGTTGATCTTCTGGTCACCCACACCTATACCTTGGACAAAGGCCATAATCCCTGTATCGTTAATGGAGTTGTACCAATCTTCCTGCGCAATCAGGGGCATCGTAAACGTATAGGAAATACCGTTCTTTCTGGCAAACTCATTATGGCGGTTAATCACATCAGCCAGATCACCCTGAACAGTAGTCACAATCCGGCTTTGTCTAACTTGCTCAAATACGCTGGTATTCTGAATTAAAGGAATCTGTGTGGTTGAAGCCAGTTCTTTTTGGAATCCCTCAATCCATTTCCCTGCGCTTGCGTCAAAAGCATGTACGTAGTCGTCCATTGTAAAGTTAATACTGTTACCATCAGAATCTGAATATGTATAAGGTTTCTTGGGACTCCACACTTGCCTGAAAGAATCTTCACGGTGACCCGTCATCTCTGTTTCTGTGGACAACATATAATATCCATCATAATCCAGAATAACCACGGCAGGAATGTAATTAAACATGTTTCGAATAGCTGCGGGATCATCCTGAATCCCCATATTCAAAGCCATCGTCTGCGTAAATGTCAACAAGGCAAGCTCCTTGTCCGCTTTAACAAACTTGGTTGAATCATAACCTGCTTCATCATTTTGTTTCTCATTCTGATGCATGACTGCACCTGCATCCATGACTGCAGTTTGAAGTGCAGATCTGTATCGTTGGCCAAGATATTGAGCCTCTTCGGCATCTTGGGTATGGAGTGAGATGATCCAGAAGAGCGGGAAGAAGATCAGCACAAATACAATGGATAGCTCAGTAATCTTCATTGAGGACCATACCTCCGTATGTTACAAATACTGCTGAAGCCTGAGCCGTGCCACTCAACCATTCACGAATGAGCATGGAAGGTGTACGATTTGTATTCTGGAGCGTCACGGTGAAAAAATCCCCTGTCATCATCGTATATCTTCGGCCGGGATCATCAACCGGTATCACCCCTGAGGATGGGAATAGTCTTTCTCGAATCTGAGCTGCATAATATCCATCCTGCACTACCTCATAGGTCCCGTTAAAACTGTTATTGTCCATCGGGTCCGTATAATGAGGTACATATTTTTTATGTAAATGTTCCATCGACACCTCATACAGATTGCCCGTCTGTGCCAGTTGCTCCTCAAACTCAGTCAACATTCGAGGTGAGATATATCCTTTCGTGCGGACAGCATCAACAAAACGTGTTACATTCTGAACAGCCGTCATACGTGTTATATCATCCTGCCGATCGGCTGTTTCAGCAGCTGGATACACATAGAGCAGAAGGACTGCGAGCAATACGGCAAGCAGCTTGGATGCGGCATTAATCAATTCATACTGGCCTCCTTCAAAAAAACAATCTTGAGCAGTTCTCCAGTTTCATTTCGTATAAACTCCGGTCTGTAGGTAGCATCGAGCTGGACAGGAATAGTCGCTGTTTTGCTGACAAGTGGATCGATCACATACGATGTCCCATCTACCTCCACAGGAATGCTAGTGCCTGTCATCTGTCTCACAGTATGCAACACTTCCGCACCACTATACTGATACGGATTGGTGGTATGCAGTGTTGTTGCCAGCCGACCTTCCATACCTGCTGTTGTCCGTACTCTGTCATTCAATGAAGCTGATAAAATCTTAACATTCTGTTGCCCGTACAGGCAGGCTGTCACAAACAGGACAACCGCCGTACAAAACAACATGAGATGCTGTGTATTCCGGGACATGTTAAACCAACTCCTGTCAGGATTGCTGGAAGATCAGCCCTCTTACCACGTTGGATCGGTCTTTTACGATAATGGCTTTGAATTTACCACTTGGATTGACATATTGATTGTCCTTTTCACTCATGGTCTGGTTAATAATCCCCACTTTATCGTCAGGAGCAATAACCGAGCCGTAGTCCGCATTATTGAGATCCTGTGAAATGTTCAATTGATTGCCGTACCATTGACCCCCTTTATTTTTACCTGTAATGACTTGAATACCGAACTGATCCTTGTCCGCATATTTACGCAACGCATTCGTTACCTGTGATCCACTGATGGTTGTTCCGTCATACACGGTAAATGCAGCCTGAGACAACTCGGTCTGGATATCAGCAAAATTGTTCTGGGCCGTCTTGGTTGCCTCCTGAGCCGAAATAAACAACAGAACTACAATTGTGATCAAAGCGATTGTTAAGAATATCCCTGCCGCCACCTTTAAAGCGCTTGATGCATTGTTCATGATAAATCCTCCCAAGTTATAAGTTATTAAATTATTTCAGACTGTCACACAGATGAATTGTGCTAAAGTTTCTGAATTTGTTCATAATAAATGTTCATCTGCAAGAAGCTCATACCAACCAATGGAATGACAAGGTACAAAAAGATTAGGGCATACATAGGAGTAAATCCGATGGTTCTCCCCCATGATGCTTTGACATCAATCATCTTGCTGTACTCTTGCTTTCGTTGTTCAAAATAGAATGCCATCATGCTCTCAAGATCATCGAAGGCTTCACGTATTGAGATTTTGCCAAGGGCAAGCTGTAATTTATCAACCAGTCGCTGGAACTCGGGCAAGCCCGCCTCTTCCTTTAATTGTTCAAGTGCAAGCTCTGGACCATGTTCAAAATGCAACAAACATTTTTGCAGCGGACGCTTGAAAATGACGGCAAATCGATTAAGCCATTCCAATATCTCCTCGACGGACATTCGGTCCATCTCACGCAAAATGGATATCACTGTCTGGAATTGATAGATTTCATGTCGCATATCCAACCTTCGCATTTTCCGTTGAAATAACATGAGCCATACAGGCATGTAATACCCTGTTACACCCATAAGAATGGCTATAATCATCTCCCACCAGCGTACATATTGTTTGTTATACACCTCAAGTTTCTGCATAATGCGCGTGATGGTCTCATTCTGGGCATCATGGTCTAACTGAACTGGAGATAACTGCTGTAATGCTTTGGAGACTTCTTCGTATGTAGCTCCTCGGTTCATTTCTACACTTGCCAACACGGATTGATCTAACGCTGTTTTTTCCTCAGCTTTCCTGAGATCCGCTTCAGCCATTGCACCAAACATTCGATCATCTCGGATCGGATCATACAAGATGTGGTTCCGTTCAACCTGGTGCAACAGCAAGATGCAACCCATTGTAAGGACCAAACAACCTGCGAATAACATCACTCGTCGAATGGCAAACCATTCGTATTTCAACTCTGAGCTGCTCTCCCTCATGAGCCGTATCGTTTGACTGTACTGTGCACTGCCAGGTTTCGCTGCAAACAACATCGCCAATTTCCGTATGAAGGTCTGCCTGTACAGAAACTGATCCAACCATGAATGCTTATGCCCTGACCGGTAAGGTGTCTCATCGTATTGCTGGAGCCTTTGCAGAAGCAAATAAGCAAGGATGATGATGACATAGATTGATATTTTGGTAATAAAACCAATTTTGCTGCGATAAAATTCATCCATCGTTGGAAAACTGACTCTGGCCCAGCGTTCGATCGGAGCGGTGAATAATACCGGAGCGAGCGCGATGATATTAAGTCCTTTGAGCAGGTAATCCAATTTATCACGCCGCAAAATCTCCAGATGAATCTCCTGAGTCAGGTTACCCAGTCCTTTAAGATAAATAGAGCCTTGTGCTCTGTCCTTATCCCCAAACTCCATGACCATATAGGAAACGCCGGCGAATCCTTTGAGAAAACGGTTGGGAGCCACTTCATAATAACGCTCAAGTGCTTCATTCGGATCTGGAGAAGTTAGAGCTTCGTAGATCAGTCTTACTTGTTCTGCTGCTTCTCCCGTACCTGCTTCAGCGGCTTCATAGAGCGCTTCCTCAACCATGCCATGCTGGTGATACCGATGCCTTACATCTGCAAAGAGATCCAACATCTGCACCAGCAACCTTTTTTCCATACGACTGAGGCACATATCCAATACCAGGCTGTTTAGTACCACAGCACAGAGTACGGAAAGTATTACAAAAGCGATACCCGGCTGCAGAAGAAACAGAATGACACTTATGCCTCCATAACCTCCAAGAATAATCAGAACCACTGTCATCGTCAGCCTGCGAAGTGAAGGCTCATCCCCAACATGGCGGAATGAAATACGTTTCTGCACCTGTAGAATATAAGCTGATAGCAGTGGCACTTTCATTCCAAGACGGTAGGACTGCAACAAGATTGATCCCAGTCCCTTAAATCCCTTCCCGCTAGGAGCAAAAATCACGCCGGATTGACTTGTTGAACCACCTCCTCTATGACGTAACATACTTAAAACCAGAAGTGTGATCAGCAAACCTCCTGCACAAATACTTAATACGAGGAGCAAAATCCATTTAATTGTCATGCTGATCACCCCAGTGTTGCTTCATAAACTGTTCAAACTTCTCGGCATCCTGTAATGTCATCTGTTCTCGCATATCCACCATGCTTCCAGAGGAGATTGGAGCTGTTGCAACATACTCTCCATCTCTGTACTCCACAACATTATGAAATGTAAAACCTGCCCTCTCTTCCACGCTATCACCTTGATTCGCACGAGGAAGACACTCCGTAATTCGTTCGATATATCTTCGTCCCTCAGCATCTTTCTTCATATGAACATCAAAGTTAATTACACTCACAACCTGCTCCTCAGCAATATGCTCATGCTGGAACATACCTGTCTTGAGCAAGGAATTACGGAGGGAGAAGACCAGATCACGAAACGTTTTGGCATGGTGGGTAAACAGGGTGAACAGACTGGCAACCTGAGACATTTGAATCATCCATGCGGCCACCTCATCACTCGCAACTTCACCGAGAATATTGACGGTACCATCCGTTTTTTTCTGCAAATCAAGCCCTTGTTGACCTGAAATGTGTTCAGTCTCTCGGAAACTCAAAATATTACGTCGGCTATAGATCCGTCTTAATTGAAGTTCAAACGCCATCTCCTGCACCCGAAGGGTGTACGATGCATAGATGTGTTTGACCATAGCCATAAGCAGCGTCGTTTTGCCAGAACCCTGTGCTCCGGTTACAGCTGTGATCCGACTTCCTTTCATCAAATATTGAAGCAATATAATTGGCAGATCTGCGTTGTTACCCGTAATCAACTGTTCAAGTGAAGCATTCGGGATATCGAACTTCCTAACGAAGAACGCCCACGATTCTGCGAAAGGAGGTCTAACAACTACGACACGGGAGCCGTCTTTCATCTCGTTCACCTTGTAGCCACTTGCTTCCGACAACTGTCCGGGATAATTGTATTTGTATATATTCTGGCATACCCTTTTCAGTTCACGAATACTGCCGAAGGACAGAAAGGATAGATGAATGGACTTACCTTTATAGAAAATCCAGACACTTTCCATGCCGCTAAGCGGTTCTACATGTGTAGCATCCTCCAGTCCCTGATCCAGCAAATCATTCCATGATGCCGGTTTTCGAAGTCCCATATTATGAACAGCATCAAGCATACCGCTAACACCACCACTAACGCCGTCAATACGTTGGTCCCTTATCTCATCAACAACCGAGAATCCTTTATAATGCTGATAGATACGTTGCACGATGATATCCGTCTTTTCTCTGAATCCAAGCTCTCGATATTCGCACTCGAAAACATAGTGAATGTCTTCCTCGGAAATATAATAACTCCCTCCGTCCTCCGTACCTTCCTCCATTCTCAGCCTTCCCAGATCGTAGGTATCAATCATTCGGGAGAGTGCATCCACACCGAATTGCTGTCGGTACAGATAAAACACAATTTCGAATCGGTCCTGAATCGTCAACAAATCTGGTTCTGCAAACAAAATAACTTCATCTACATTGGATTTGTTCAGCCCTATGCTTCGGGTCAGGAGATCCCCTATCAGATTTTTGACATACGTTTTGTCGCTGATACTGCCTGAGACACAGCCCTTCAGTGCTTTTCTCATCTCGGCACGTTGATTAATTCTTCGACGATATTCTTCTTCATGCAGACCCGCATCCGCGAGCTGACTATGACTAAGCTCATGAAGTGAGTTCTTCACCTTCTCAATCAACATGTCAATCGTGAAAGATTCCTGTTCAGGAACACGAGCATTCTTTTCACGAAGAAACGTTCTATACTTGAACCAGATATAAGTCAGGCACAGAATCAAAATCAAACTTATCCATATGGTATTCCAGAGCATCGGAGGTTCAGGCTCCCCTTTCCAGCCTCTTCAGAACTGTGCGCATACCTGCACCGTCCATAATCAGGCGAGCGAGTTCGCTCATGCTTGCAGCAAAACTCCCTTTACGAATATCCTTATCCTCAGTCAAACTTTCCAACTGCAAATATCTAGCAACATCTCGCCGATTCATTGCATCCAGGTATCCGGTTGTGTACGGTATCGCAGATATCGTGCCTTTGTATCTGAACTGGCGCCGAATATTGGAAAGCGTTGCACGGGAATGCAAATCGTATTTGTTAATTACAACATGTATATTCTTATTGTTCATTCGTTCTGGCAGGATCTCTTCAAAGAACAACTCCAGATTTCGCATATTTTGATCGAGATTAATGACAACATAGTCCGCTTGTTGCAGCTTGAGCTGTGAGTCAACACCAGCATGATCCGCATCCAGAAGAACCAGATCATAATACTCGTTAGCTACATTTAGCAGCTTTTTCACAGTCTCACCATGTTCCTGCGGGGAACGTTCCATCTCATCAGTTCTTCCGGTTAGGAAATCAAGTCTTTCCTTCAGAAGTGGCTTGGTATAATCCCTGAGATTGTGCTTATTCAGACTTCCGCTCGAATGCAGCCGTTCAATCGCATCCCAGCCA
The DNA here is from genome assembly GCF_008386395.1 of Paenibacillus sp. 37. Classification (NCBI taxonomy): domain Bacteria; kingdom Bacillati; phylum Bacillota; class Bacilli; order Caryophanales; family Paenibacillaceae; genus Paenibacillus; species Paenibacillus sp. 37. The sequence goes on from NZ_CP043761.1 coordinate 4,158,009, forward strand.
CCCTCTTCGAAGGAGAACATAAAATCCTCTGAATCCGTATCTTTGGACGGTAGAGCAGCTTCTGTGCCAGTTCCGGCGAGGCCTGCATTAACAAGTAACACTCTTGTCCTGTAGTGAAGCGCCATCGCATAAGCACTAATTAATGTGCTCGAAGTGCAACCTGTTCCTGCAAAAGGGCTCCAAAAGGTAATGGTGCTCATGCTCTCATCCTCTCTGCTTCTTTCATCGCACGGCGACTGCGAACACTTTCCCAACCTGTTAACTGCTCGACCACGCGACACAACGAATTTTTGTAATTTCGTGACAAAGGTCCAAGATGAACTCGGCGATGATGCTCATTCTCAAGCTTAACCGCAGCTGTTAACTCATCCCACGGAAGCACTAAGGATTCTCCTGTCCATACAAACGGACTGCCCTCCAGATACGCCCACAGATAACGAGCTTCAAGCTTGCAGTCAACCCCGTTAATTAAGATCCGCTGAAATGACAGCTCACCAGGTAATGATTGTTCTTCAAGCAACCGCTTCAACCAGCCCTTGCCACGTTCCAGATTGTAACGCTCATAATCACTCACCCAGACTCTTACATCAGCATTCAGCCAGAGATTACGGGAAGCAAAGTGTGAGGTCTCCATGTCATATAACACATAGTCATAACTGTCTAATCGCTCTCCATTTACTTCAAGATGATTCTCTACAGCTGCTGAAGTGACAAAATGACAAGCGATATCAAATCCTTCAAATTCCGTAATTCGCAAAGACTGCTTACTGTCACCTACACCGTACCCATACTTCTGTTGTAAGGTTCCATCTACGAGCAAGACCTTGTTGCCTGTCGAAGCCAATATCTTGCATAGATATAACATCAGATCATTTTTCTCACATAAACCCGCAAAGATCCATGTATGCATAGATGTTACAACTCCTTTCTTATTCCAAAACTCCTTGTTATCTGAATTATTCTAAAGTAAACCTCGGATTTCGCTCTATTCTCCACCCGTTAGCAAGCGCTGCTGTTCTGTTTGTAAAGCTTCAGCAGGATCATTTATGCTTCCAGAATTAGCTCCTGCTCCGTTTCCTGAACCATCATTCCACATCACTCCATCCGACGTTGCCGGATTATTTGATGATGGACGACTGTTATATGTAACTGAGGATTGTGCCACATCCTGTTCAACCCCTTTTGATGGTGCTGTCATGGAGGCGGCCAGTGAACTTTCAAGCGAACTTCGCACCTGTCTGGATAACTCCTGCTCGGCTCGTCGAACAATATTCGGATCACTCTCCAGCAGTTTTAATACTTCTGAATTGGCAGGATACGTCGCGATTGCAGGTGTCTGAAACTGTGGTTCTACATAGGTTAAGGCATAGATTGAAGCTTTATGTAAATAGGCATCTACAATTGCACTTGAGAGTGACAGAATCTCTTCCTCCGTCATCGTAATCCATAAGGTAGCTGCATTAAGTCGTTCCACTTTTTTCTTCGATAAGAGAACATAGTCCTGTCCGGTAGGGAATTGGATACGAACATCAATAATATCTCCCTTAACAAGGGAGGACGGCAGTAATACAACTTGCAGCTCTCGATTTCTTAAATCGGGCGGAGCCGGTGTATCCTCATACACCATCTCAGTGGTAATGGCTGTTCCTTTTTTTAACTCTATTTTGGCCACTTGGCCTTCCATCTGCTTAGTACTGGACCAGAGATTTCGCGGTGCTTGTGCATCCGGAACAGCAATGAGCTTCAGATCCTCCGGTAATATCGGTTCACCTGCTTCAATATCCCGAATCGTAATCCATCCTTGTGCTCCCGAATCCCATTGTTGCTTTAATTCAGCTTCCTTTTCCTCATATGCCGATAAATAACGGGCTTCTACGGCTGACTTGACATCACTCATCGTTTTGACATTGTAGATAACATATCCTCCGAACACCAACCCTACAGCTCCTGCTCCGATAAGTCCGGCATAGATCAGTTGACGGCTTTGTTTTCTTAATTTAGACAAAAGAGGCTCTCCTTTCGTAATCTCTTCTAATCATGTACTTTCCTTCGTGAAAAGAACGAACGTTTCTTGGGCTGCTGTGCCATCATGTGCGTTAAAATATGAGAAAACACTTTATCCATCTGTGCGTCCTTGTCAAAAGGGTCAATATGTAACGGCAGCCCATATACACTCGATGTATCCAGAGCTTTCCGAATGCGCTGAACTGCTTCACTTGCTGCCAGAGGCAGACAATATATCCATTTCTCTCGTGGATACCGATGATGTGTTCGAACAAAAGCACCAATCTCCGCCTGTCTCCATTCGGCACCTGAGCCTATAACAATAGGCAGATCTGCACGCAGGAATTCTTCAAGCCGGTTCTGGTCCTGACCACTACCAAGATCCATCACGATGAATTGATAACTCCCCCCAAGCAAAGACAAAATATCCGCTCGCCCGGATTGTTTCCAATAATGCACACCATCCACTGCAAACTGTCTGCCTGCTGGCACCGGTTTACCCGCTTGAGCGATTTGTTGAATCCTTGCAAAGGATTGAGAGCGAGGTGACATTTCTATCACAGCTACTTTGAAGTTTTGCCTTTCGAGATAATGACTGATAGCTATAGCCGTGTGGGTAACCCCTACACCAGATGAAGCACCAGTCAGGGCAATAACTCTTGTTCCCCCATTCAATGTCATCGTTGCATCTCCACCGGGCATTGTTCCGCCGGGTATTCGGAGCAGTTCCTTCCTTACCTCATCGGCAGATTGGAATCGCTCCTCGGCATTATACCTTAACAGTCTTCTCGCCACAGGGATGTATGTCCTCGGAACATCACTCCGGATAGAGCTTTCTACACCCTGAATCCATTCCGTATACGCCCCACTTGTCATAAGATACAGCAGCAATGCTCCGAGTCCATATAGATCTGAACGCGCATCGGTCTGACCCGAGCCATATTGTTCTGGAGCGGCAAAACCAACGGTTCCCAACTTAACGGTATCTTCAGCATTGTGCGGTTTGTAACTTCTGGCGATGCCAAAATCAATTAATCTTACTTCATGTTCCGGGGTGATCATGATATTTGATGGTTTCAGATCCCTATAGATCACAGGTGGATTCAGATTATGCAAATAACTCAACACATCCAGCAATTGAAGTACAAGCTCAGTCAATTGCTCCATCGGGATCTTCCCACGACACTGCTTGAAATACTCACTGAGCGTTAACCCGTCGATGTATTCCATCACCAAGTATGTGTACCCGTCTTCATCCGGGACAAAAAAATCAACAATTTGCGGCAATCTTGGATGGCAAAGTGATGTCAGAAGAGCGGCTTCCGTCTCCATACTGCCTTCATATGGCATAATCGTTACGCTTTCTTTAATTGCCCATATCTTGCCCGGCAACTTCAGATCCTCCGCCTCGTATACATGGCTCATTCCGCCTGTTCCCAGAATGGATACGATACGATATCTACCTCCCAGCAGGCTTCCGCGTTCCAGCCTGGCCGGATGTCTCATACCAATTCCTCCTTCAATACACAACAAAAAAGGGAAAGCTTCACCGAAGAAGAACAGACCGGATATCCGGTTTCGTTCACTTCGGGATGCTTTCCCTCAGGTTTGTTATGGTTAATATTGGTATCATTATAGTACAGGCAGGAATAGATTGTAAAGCACAAAATTTAATGTGCTTTATCGAATCAATTTCATAATACCCTAACTGCTTTAATCAAGGCTAGATCTCTTAATATTTGACCATATAAAGTGTAATCTCTTCCCGGTTATGGAACAACTGCTTGGAACGTTGAATCTGCATCCGCGAACGCTCAAACGTATCGATAACATCCTTAATAAGTGCGAGCGGTTTTTTATGCAATAACTTCACGGTAACAATCGCTGTTCCCCCAGGCTGAAGGCTATATAGAAGATCCGACACAAGTCGGCTCATCAGCTTCGGACTCCAACTCATATCACATACGAGCAGATCGAACTCTCCTTCGCGGAAGCGCACATCCCCTGCATTTTTCTTCAAAAAAGTTAGTTTTGGTGATGCCAGCAGCGTTGCGTCCATCTTCGCCGGATCTACCGCCGTTACTTCAAGCCCACGTTCAAGCAGGAAGGAGGTCCATCCACCTGGTGCTGCACCGATATCAAGTGCCTTATGAAATGAAGTAAAGTCAATGCCAAACGTTTGCTCGGCTTCAAGCAATTTGAACTTAGCACGCGAGATCTGCCCATCTTCTTTTTGAAAACGTACGGCTCCCCCGCTCCAGTCTGACAGGTTCTGTTCAGGTCTGGATATGCCAGCATACAACATATCATTCGCAGCAAATACAGAAATGACATATTCAGCATCACGTACAACCCACTCACAGCCTAGCTCATCCAGCTTTTCAGTTAGCAGTTGCTTCAATGAGGCTGCATTTTCTTGCCAAAAGGACCCTTCTGTCTTCCGCACCTGCAGCACGACAGGGGTACCGGTCAGTTCCTTATGATTCAACACAAATGCAATCAATTTCTCAATAGACTTCTCCGAATCTTCTGTATTCTCCTGAAACTGAACAGGTTGAATATGACGTAAAAACGTTGGATACTCTGCCCACAGCTTATCTGCAACTTCTTCCTCCGCTACAGGCAGACCCGCAAGCAGTATTTCTCCTGGTACGAGTACCGTGCTCTTCACCGCTCCAAACGTACGGCGCAACTCTTCCTGAGCATAAGGGGCAAAGCCATGATTGGCCGTGCAGATAAAACGGGAGAAGTTGCCTTCTTCCCAAGACGATTGTGTACTCAAATTGTGTTACCCTCCAGAACGTACGCGTATCCACGGACGACCATTATCCCACTGGATATCGACCGGAACATCGTACGTATGCTTAATTGTATCTTGTGTCAAAACTTCATACTTGGGGCCAGCTGCCGCGATACGTCCATCGCGGATCAAGGCCACATGCGTAAATAAAGGTACGATCTCTTCAACATGATGTGTTACATACACAACTGTAATGTTACGCTGGCGCAGACGATCAATCTCAGCCAGCATTTTCTCACGTTCATATAAGTCTAGTCCGGCACAAGGCTCGTCCATAATCAGCAATTTGGGCTCAACCATTAATGAACGAGCAAGCATGACTTTTTTGCGCTCCCCTTGGGATAACGTTCCAAGCGGGTTGTTGGCCAAGTTGGCAAAGCCCATGTCATCTAACAAACTCATTGCCTTTGCTTTTACTTCATCAGGAATTGTCTGATAAAAACGCAAAAAAGCATAAGCTCCTGTAGCGACGACTTCCCATACCGGATCTCTGGGTGTGAGTTTCTCAATCAACGTTTGGCTGATATAACCGATTTCCTTACGTACTTCCCTGACGTCACATTGCCCATACAGATTACCGAGTACTTCAATACGTCCCTGGCTTGGAAACATATATCCATTCATCATCTCCAACAACGTTGTTTTGCCAGAACCATTCCGACCCAGAATAACCCAATGTTCGCCTTGTTCAATGTGCAAATGTACGTTATCCAAAATCTGATTCTCTTCTCGTCTAAGTGAGACATGTTCCATCGAGATTATACTCATTTCAGCACCACCTTCCGGATCTCCGAGAGCAAATGCTCCACAGAGCTCATCCGATAAACCATTTTTGGAACATCTTGTTGGCCATCAAAAAGCATCACTGCTGGAACGCTTGAAATTTGAAATTGTTGTACAAGTTCAGGAATATCATGAATGTTCATTTCAGATAAAATACCTTCTGGCAGCATGTGCTCAACGACCTCTAACATACGCCGTGCTGCCGCACATGTCCCACATAAAGGGGTATATATAAATACAGCCTGTGGCATGCCTTCCCATACACTACGCATTAACATTTTGGATGTAATTGGCTTCATTAACTTTCTTCTCCCGCAGCAACACGCAGCATGACCTCACCCGTCATTGGTCCATTATGAATGGTTACCGAATCCGGTTTATTGCTATATAACACCTCGTACATCTGGCGTTTCCCAAACATACTGGACGTATGCAAATAGATCTCGCGCGGAAATAAACCTTCTCGTACAATAGATGCCGCGACCTCACCGCCATTGGGCGAATCTGGACCAAGCTCATAATCCAGAGACAAAATGTCCACGTCACCTTCTCTTAGCAGCATCAGGCACTCTTCTGCATTCGTTGCCAGAACAAAACCTTTCGGACATGCCCGATAGTCATCCAAAAAAACATGCATACAATCGCTCCTCTCCCCATTATAGCCAGGAACGCATGAGCGCTATATCATCACGGTGCGTTCCATCTTCGCCCGTTTCTGTCTCGAGCACAACAACCGCATTTTGGAACTCAGGCGCCTTTAACAATGCTTTCATTGATTCATTTCCTATATATCCCTGTCCGATCCTTGCATGTCTATCCTTAGACAAACCAGATGCATATTTGGAATCATTAAAATGTATAGCAGCAACATTATCCCAATATCCGAGCATCCTGCCCTTATCGAGCATCGCCGCTTCGTTTCCTGACGACCACAAACCTGAAGCAAAAGCATGGCATGTGTCAAAACAAAAAGCAATATGCTCCGGATATCGGCTTAATTTGCGAATCTGTATCATTTCTTCCATTGTCGTGCCCATGGGGCCATGATCACCTGCCTGATTCTCAAGCAGCACCTTCGAATGACCATTCCAATTCTCCAAGGCGGTATCCAGACAATGAATGAGGTTCTGATAACCCTCCAACGGATCGTTTGTTTTGATATGTCCAAAATGGACCACCGTCCCAACGGAACCGCAAGCATTCGAAATTTCAAGATCATTGCGAATAGAAGCTATTGTGGCATGAAACCCCGCCTCTCCACGGGTCATGCCCAACGCCGGATTCGTGGGATAGGGTGAATGGGCAATCGAAGCAAGTCCATGCTGTTCACACCAATCCCTGCACTGCTCAGCATCCTTGAGGTCCAGACTTTTCAGGCTGAGACTACGCGGGTTCTTCGGAAAATACTGAAACGCCGTAGCCCCCATCGCATGTGCTCTTTTGGCTGCCTGAAGAAATCCACCTCTGGTGCTGACATGTGCCCCAATTCCGGTTTTAGGCTTCATGCTGGCATTTCGGACAGAAGAATGCCTTCTTGCCCGTAATTTCCACTCGTTCAATTGTTCCCCCGCAGCGCGGACAAGTCTCGCCTTCCCGATCGTATACGCGACATTGCTCGTCAAAACTTCCTGTCTTCGTATCCCCTTGCATCAGTGGCATTTCCATATAGCCACCCTCAGAAGCTGCTTCACGCAACACGGACTGCATCGAATGGAACAAGCGCTCCGTCAACTCTGGTGAAGTCGCGATGTTCTGCGTTTTAGAGCTTGGTCTCAGGCCGGCAGCAAAAGCAATCTCATCCGAATAACAGTTGCCAATTCCTGCAATGATATGCTGGTTTACCAATGTTGTCTTAAGTGTACCCCGACGACCTTTCAACAAAGAAGCAAAACGTTCCACGTTCATCCGTCGATCCAAAGGTTCAGGTCCAAGATCAGACATCGCCTCTTCGGTTTCTTTCGAAGTAAGCAGATGTAAATAACCCAAGCGCAGACCAATGAAGAACAAAATGTGATCGCCAAACTGGATTTCCACTTGTGTGGAACGATCAGGGCGTTCCTCTTCCGTGCCCCAGAAAATCATACCGCCCAACATGAGGTGCAGCACCAGACGTTTGCCATTAGCCAAGTGGAAAATCAGATGCTTCGCGCGGCGCTCAACAAATATGATGCGATTACCTGTAAGTTCATTGATGAACAGATCAGGCTCCGTATTTATCGTTTTATCGCGGTTAATTACAACACCTGTAATCAGTAGATCAAGTATTTCCTCGGACAGCAAGGTCCGGTAATTTTCCATTTCCGGCAGTTCCGGCATCGTACATTACCCCTTTTTGGAAGCTTGGTCTGCCTCTTGCGACAGCCACTCCATCAATTTATGCAAATCTTCAAACACATGATCAGGTCGAGCCTTCGCTGCTTGAATGTGTCCATCCATATTATCCCGGGTTGTCACACCGGTAAGTACCAACAGCGTCTCACAACCTGCTGCCACTCCAGCTGCAATATCGGTTCGCATATTATCTCCGATCACTGCCACTTCATGAGACGCCAGGTTTAGCCGGCTAATGGCCGACTTCATTATAACACTCGATGGCTTGCCTATGACTGTAGGATGGACTCCGGTCGCGGCTTCAATTGCTGCTCCAATAGTCCCCGCTCCAGGTGTCAGTCCATCATCGGAAGGAAGCTGCAGATCCGGGTTGGTCATGATGAATTTTGATCCCGCATTAATCCACCTTAGCGCCTTGGTCAGTTTATGATAGGAAAATTCACGATCAATCCCCTGTATCACGTAATCTGGTGCATCTTCCGTCAGCTGAAGTCCTGCTTCTTCTATGGCTTCCAGCAGTCCTGCTTCTCCAATACATGCCACTTTTGCACCCGGGGACTCTTCAGCAACATATTCAGCAGCCGCCACAGCAGAAGTACATACTTGAGACGCGTCGGCAGGTATGCCCATCCCGTTCAAATGATCTGCCACACCTTGTGGTGTACGGGAAGAATTATTTGTTACGAATAAATACGGCTTTCCTAGCTCTTGCAGTGTTCGAATAAGCTGATCGGCTCCTTCGATACGATGTCTGCCATGATAGAGCGTACCATCCAAGTCAATCAGATAGGCCTTAATCACACACAGCACTTCCTTTCTTCATTCCATTAACGTTTCATGTCCTTAATCATTTACCTCGAACTTGAACGCGAACCTATGTATTCAGGCAAAAAATAATGGCTTGCTGGCATATGCACGCAACAAGTCGAACCGGATCGAACACCGACGGTTTAACTCGCGCGTCTTCTGTACAAGCTTGTCATTTCCTGCGCTTTCCCGGAAAATAATTTGAATCATTTCCCTCTTCATATTGCCCATCCTACACGCTTTCTGGCCAGATTGCAAAAGGGACCGCGGGAGTTCCTCTCCCTCAGTCCCGTGCAATTACCCGGATCTTTATATGACGTGTTTAACCGTGAACTGGTTCGCAATCAGGGTTAAGATTCTTGCTTGCGATGCACGACAGGAATAAGCTGGTGTTCGTTTGCAAGTCTGGTATTCGGGAATACGGACTGCGCCTCTTCCAAAAGTGGCTGAAGTTGATCCTCATCCTTATAGCGTGAACTGAAGTGAGTCATGATTAGTTGCCCTACATTGGCTGCTCTAGCCGCTTCTGCCGCTTGTTTAGATGTACTATGATAGTACTCATGCGCTGTATCAGCCAAGTCATGCATGAATGTAGCTTCATGCACAAGTACATCTGCATTGATGGAAAGTGGCTGTACGTTGTCACATGGACGTGTATCACCCAATATGGTGATAACCATGCCTCGTTTTGGCGCTCCCAATACATCTTCTGGACGAAGCGAATCACCGTTATCCAGCGTAATGGTTTCTCCACGTTTCAGCCGGCCGAACAATGGGCCTGGTTTCAAACCGTATTCCGCCAGTTTGGCTGGGTCCAGGCTTCCTGGACGATCTTTTTCCGTAATCCGGTATCCATAGCTGTCAATCCGATGCTCAAGCAAAGCAGCTTCCACGATAAAACTGTCATCCTCGAACAGGACGCCGCCCGTATGTTCCACGATATTCAAATCATAGTTAACCCGGGATTGGCTAAGCTCCATTGTTGTACTGATCATTCGTTCCGTACCTGGCGGACCATATACGGTTAATGGTGTGGTGCCACCTTGATAGGCTCTGCTTGAAAGCAGTCCTGGAAGTCCAAATACATGATCACCATGCAGGTGAGTAATGAATATTTTCTCCAATTTACTTAGTTTAAGCGGAGAACTTAATATCTGGTGCTGCGTTCCTTCCCCGCAGTCAAACAACCACAAAGCTCTGCGCTCATCCAACATGCGTAGCCCAATGGAAGTTACATTCCGTTGAAGCGTAGGTACACCAGCATTAGTTCCCAGGAAATATAGTTCCATTCTGGATCGCACCTCTTTCTGTTGCCAGCAAAAAACCTCCGACAATGCGGAGGGCTTTGCCTGACACTCTACTGAATTTATGCCTTCTCTACATTAAAATACTTAGCTTGCGGATGGCTGAATACCATCGCTGATACGGAAGCTTCAGGTTCCATCATGAAACCTTCCGTCAATTCCACACCGATATCCTCAGGCTGCAGCAACTTGAACAGCGGTCCTTGGTCTTCCAGATCCGGACAAGCTGGATATCCAAAAGATACCCTGATCCCTTGATAACGTGCACCGTGACGTTGCTTCATGGTCATCTGGGCAGAATCCGGGAATCCCCAGATATCTCTCATCATATGATGCACACGTTCAGCTAATCCCTCTGCTACTTCAAGCGCTACGGATTGCAGAGCATGCGAGCGAAGATAATCCCCTTGATCTTTCCACGCCGTGGATAGTTCACGTACACCGTGTCCGGCCGTAACAACCATGAAACCAACGTAATCCATCTGACCAGATTCAACAGGTTTCAGGAAGTCGGACAGGCACAGGAACGGCTCGACTTTTTGACGTGGGAACGTAAAAGTATGCAAAATATTGCTGGTGTCCTTTGGATCATAGATGATGACGCTATTACCACTGGACTGAGCCGGGAAGAAACGATACATGGCATGCGCCTGAATAATCCCGTCACGAACAGCCTCTTGCATGATATCATCCACGACTGCTTTCAGGTTAGTAGCCTTCTTATCACCTGAAGCAAGCAGTTGTTCTACTGAACCGCGCAACCCCAGATGATGTCCAAGCAACATCTGCATGTTCACATATGGCAAGATATGTGATAATGGGTAGTTACGCATCGTATGCCGCTCCAGATCAGGCGGGACAAGAACCGGGTTATCTACAGCGATATCCGAACGTTCCACTCGCGTAAGGGCTGGAAGAGTCTGAACAGCTACAGCACTTGAAGCATCAGCTTCTTTTTCTGCTTCCATCTCCAGTTGCATCGCTTCACGTGAAACGGGGTTCATCAATTTGTTCGCCAGATCCAGACCGTCCATCGCGTCTTTAGCGTATACAACCATTCCGTTATATTCAGGACGAATGCGATTTTTGGTGAATTTACGTGTTAGCGCCGCTCCACCAACCATAATAGGCACATCAATACCTGCTGTTCGCAAATCCTGAGCGGTAAGAATCATCTGTTGCGCTGATTTTACCAATAGCCCCGAGAGGCCGATAGCATCGACTTTTTCTTCTCGGTACGCCTCAATGATACGTTCTGGTGGTACTTTTATACCCAAATTAATGATCTGGTAACCGTTATTGGACAGGATGATCTCAACCAGGTTTTTACCGATGTCATGCACATCGCCCTTGACAGTGGCCAGAATGATCTTGCCTTTAACCGAAGTCTCGTTCTTCTCCATGAATTGCTCCAGATATGCTACAGAAGCCTTCATAACCTCCGCACTCTGCAACACCTCAGCTACAATTAACTCATTGTTGTTAAAGAGACGACCTACTTCCTCCATCCCCCGCATCAGTGGACCGTTAATCACTTGAAGTGCTGTGTATTTGGCAAGTGCCTGTTCGAGATCTGGCAGCAATCCTTCTTTACTTCCTTCTACTACATATGAAGCGAGACGCTCTTCTAATGAAAGGTTCGAGATTTTTTCCTTCTTCTCAACCTTCTTGTTACGGAACGCCGCTACGAACGCCGCCAAAGTTTCATCATTTGTGTTATATAAAAGCTCTTCCGAGAGCCTGCGTTCTTCTTCTGGAATGGACGCATAACGCTCCAGTTTCTCTGTGTTCACGATGGCATAGTCGAGACCTGCTTTGGTACATTCATACAAGAATACAGAGTTCAGCACTTCACGACCTGCTTCAGGCAGTCCGAATGAAATGTTACTGATCCCGAGTATCGTATGACATTCAGGCATCGCTTCCTTAATCACTCTTATACCTTCAATAGTTTCTTTGGCTGAACCGATGTACTGTTCATCTCCCGTACCAACCGGGAACACCAACGTATCGAAAATGAGGTCTTCTGGTTTGAGACCATATTTGTTCACCAGCAAATCGTAAGAGCGCTTCGCTACGTCAAGCTTGTCTTCCCGACTAATCGCCTGACCCCGTTCGTCAATCGTTCCGACAACAACCGCACCACCATATTTATGAAGCAACGGCGTAATCAGCTCAAATTTCTCTTCGCCATCCTCAAGGTTAATGGAGTTAATTATCGCTTTACCTTGTGAGTACTGAAGGGCCAGATCAATTACTGAAGCATCTGTCGTATCAATCATGAGAGGAACCTTAACTTTTTTCACAACAAGTTCAAGGAACTTCACCATGTCTTCAGACTCTTCGCGGTCTGGGTCTTGTACACAAACGTCAACAATGTGCGCTCCATTTTTCACTTGAGCACGTGCAATTTCCGAAGCTTCTTCATATTTGCCCTCTACAATGAGTCGTTTGAATTTCCGTGATCCCAGCACGTTCGTACGCTCACCAACCATGTATGGACGATTGTCCTGTTCAATGTAGATTGGTTCTATACCAGACAATGCCGGTGGATGTGTTCCGTTCATTTCTCTTGGGGGATACTGGGCAAGTGTATCGCGCATCGCCCGAATATGTGCAGGGGTTGTCCCGCAACACCCACCAGCGATATTCAACCAGCCCTGTTCGGCAAAAGCACCAATCTTCTGAGCAAGCGAGTCTGGTGACTCATGGTAATTACCATTCTCATCCGGAAGACCCGCGTTCGGGTAACAACTAACGGCAACCGATGCCATAGCGGAAAGTGAGCGAATGTGATCACGCATGAACTCCGGACCTGTAGCACAGTTTAGTCCTACCGAAATTGGGTTAAGGTGTTCTAAGGATATATAAAAGGATTCGATGTTCTGACCTGCAAGGGTCGTTCCCATCGGTTCTATCGTTCCTGATATCATCAGGGGCAGTGTAACGCCACTCTGTTCGAAGGCCTGCTGAATTCCAATGCTGCCTGCTTTTACATTGAGGGTATCCTGTGAGGTTTCGAGTAGTAGCGCATCAACGCCTCCCTCTATTAAAGCAAGCGCTTGCTCCAAATAACTGTCGATAAGTTCCTGGAACGTTACTCCCCCAGTTACAGACAGTGTTTTGGTTGTTGGTCCCATCGCACCTACCACATAACGTGGAGATTCAGGTGTAGAGAAACGATCAACCGCAGCTTTCGCAATTCTGGCTGCTTCCAGGTTAATCTCGCGTGCCCGATCCTGAATATCGTACTCAGCAAGCACAACGGATGTCGCACCAAATGTATTAGTTTCAATTAAATCGGCGCCAGCCTCCAGATATTCTTCATGAATGCGCTGGATCAGCTCTGGACGAGTAAGCACTAACATTTCATTACATCCATCCAGATCTTCGCCGCCAAAATCTTCGCCAGTCAGATCAACTTGTTGAATCATGGTCCCCATTGCACCGTCGAGGATTAATATTCGTTGTTTTAATGCATCGTGTAGACTAATCTTATCCAATATCTTCACCCCCGCAAAACGTTAGATCTTAGTTTAACAGAAACTAACTTAATGTGAAAGATCGGGTTTGGTCCCGAAACATGGCGGGTTTGCGCGAATATGAACGGAATTTGAGAATCGACAAAAACAAAGCAATCCGATATAATTCAATTAAACCAAGTGGAAAAGAGGGAAAGAACATGGCTGAAATTGTTATCCGAAATACGAACGAACGCATCACTGGTGACGAAAATGTTCGAAATTTCTTGAACAAATACGAAGTATTATATGAGAAGTGGGACGCTTCCAAACTGAACACTGATCTGCAAAATAACTTTGGATTAACTGATGAACAGAAAACCGAGGTTTTGGAAACTTACGATTACGAAATCAGAGATTTGGCTGCACGTCGCGGGTACCAGATCTGGGATGTCATCACGCTGTCCGAACAAACACCCGATATCGAAGAAAAGCTGGCCAAGTTCGAAGAGATCCACACCCACGCTGAAGATGAGATCCGTGCAATTGTCGCTGGTAAAGGAATCTTTGTTATCAAAGCTACAGATGATGTGGGCTACTTTAATGTAGAACTGTCTCCTGGAGACGTTATCTCTGTACCTGAGAATACACCGCACTTCTTCACTTTAATGGAGAACAAACAAATAATTGCTGTACGTCTGTTCATCGAAAAAGATGGCTGGATTGCAGATCCATACCCTGATCCTACTTTTATCAAACAAGCCTAACACTCTCGTGTTACAACTTGCTTAACCAAAACCCCTGTTCAATTGAACAGGGGTTTTCGCTTATTCATATGGAGAGTAGTATACAACATCGGTGCATTATATAAAATAATGCGGGTATTTCGCCTTAATCGATTCCTGTTCAATAACAACTAGTCTAAGGTGAGCTTCCATCACCTGAACAGCTTGCTCGGTCTGACGTTCTGTGATAAGACGATAAATCTCTTTGTGCTGGGAGATAATGACCTCCAGGTTGGAGTCTTCCGCTAGACGTAATAAACGCAACCGATTAAACGGAATATTCAGTTGTTGCAACATTTTCCATGTTCTCAGCTTACCCGTGCCCTGGAACAAAATCTGATGAAACTCTTCATCCAGTTCAAAAAGCCGATAGAAATTGTTTTTCCCTATACAGACTTCCTGCATTGCAATGTTGGTTTCAAGTCGAAATCTGAACTCTTCAGGAAAAGAAACACAAGCCAAAGTCACGATTTCCTTCTCCATCTTCTCCCGCATAAACCTGCCTTCTTCCACATGCTCCAGATTAATATGAGAGACGATCGTCCCACTCTGGGGAATAATGTCCAGCAGTTCTTCTTCAGCAAGCTTCATAAATGCTTCTCTCACGGGTGTTCTGCTCACCTGCAGTTCATCTGCAATCTCTTTCTCCGAAATCTTGGTACCCGGCTTAAGTTCCAGATGAAGAATCCGTTCTTTTAACAGGTTATATGAATATGCCCGGGTCGAGCCTCTAATTTTTTGATTAAGTGACATGCCTAGACCTCTTTCTATCAGCCGTATTCATTCATCTTAGCACAAATTACCGTTCCACTTATATATCGGTGTGAAACGGTAATCTGGCCAGCATCAACTATATTATTGCTTGTTTTCTTTGTAGGCTTTGTACGTATCATTTGCCAGTTTCAGATAATTAGACAACCCTTGGCTATCCAGCTCTTTGGCAAACGTATCGAATTCAGACAAGTCCCGCTCACCCAAGATAAATTTAAGCGTATTTTGATCCGAATAATCTTTAAGTGGTGTACTCAGAAGCGTCACCCGTTCACGGTCCTCAGAAGAGTAAGGAATCGGTGGTTCTGCCGGGATCACTTCCTTGGTATCCTTCATGTCTTGTTGGAATTTCAACTCTTCTTCACTAAACATCGATTGCAGCAGATCTGTGGTACCACCATAGGCAAATACTCCACCAGAGAAACCAAAGTCAATACGCAGATCTTTCGTTCCTTTCGGATTCAAGCCATTGTAGTTCACGTCTTCTACCAATTTACGTGTTCCGCCCTCTTTGGTAAATGTTTCGCCTTCAACGCCCCATTTGGCGAACTCTTGACCCTCATCGCTGTAGTATAACCAATCAATAAATTGCATAATAGCTTTGAAGTTTTCGCTTTTTTTAATTTTTCCGGATATCATGACACCGTTTTCAAGTCTGGAGCCAGACATTAATTGCCCTTTTGGTCCACCAGGTACTGTAATCTTTGCAACTGAGTATTTACCTTCTCCCAGCGTTTTGTTCATATCATTTCGGTGCAGCACCACCGTTTGGGAATTACCATTAATCATGAATGATTTGCCGGATACAAATTTCTGTACAGCCTGATCATCATCCTGTGTGAAACTTTCTTTGTCCAGCAATCCTTCGGATACCAACTTGTTAAAGTACGTTAGCATCTCTTTGTATTCTGGTGTTGTAGCCGTGTACACAAATTGATCCTGATCTTCCTTATACGTCAATCCGTTACCAAAACCCCATCCAGCCTTGGTACCAAAGCCGGTAGCCGCAATACCTAATGTGCTATTAAATTTGAAACGGTCCGAGAACGGAGTGGAATCCGGGTACAGCTCTTTGAGTTTCTTTGCTGCGTCATACAGTTCATCCCATGTGGTTGGGATAGCAATGTTATTTTCTTCAAAAACATCTGTTCTTACGATTAATGTATAATCTGGCCATACTTCTTCATGCAGACCCGGGAGTACATAATACTTGCCATCTTCCTGTCGAAGTCCTTCGATTTCTTCTTCCAATCCCCATTTTTCCACTTTATCCTTGAAGTTGGGCATCAAATCAATATAATCACTAACGGGCAGAATCGCACCGGAGGATACAAAAGCAGATTCTTCACCAGGATAGGTCTTTGGAATAACCAGCGGTGCATCACCAGAACTGATTAGAAGAGATCTCTTCTGAGAATAGTCACTCATAGGAACAATCGTTGGCTCAAGTGTAACACCAGTCATTTCAGTCATCTTTTCGAAAAGCAACCAGTCTTTTTTGTACGGATAGGTAGGTTGATCACTATACAGTATCGATAGATTAAACGGCTCACTCGCCTTGAATGTATCCCCTACATTGTACGTCTCCATCGCTGCCTTGGTTTGAACTTCAGTGACGTCACCTCCAGCTCCAGTACCGCTGCTACATGCTGCCAGAACAACGGTCATCATTGATGCCAACACCATTTTACCAACAAACTTACGTGGTTTTTGATTCATTTAGGTTATCCCCCTGAATTTGGTTTAGGTTGACCTTACTGCTTAACAGACCCTAACATGATACCGGTTACAAAGTATCTTTGGACAAATGGATAGATGGTGAGTATCGGCAAGATGGTGAGTACCATCGTTACTGACTTAATATTGGCAGCAATCTGTGTCAGGTTATCAGCTGAGGTTGCACCGGCAGTCGCCCCGCTAGTCGCTCCTGCAATCATATTGCGCAAATAAATGGTGACCGGGAACAGTTCTTTTTTGTCCAAATACAGAAAGGCTGGGAACCATGAATTCCAATGACCTACTGCGTAGAACAGCACCATGGTTGCCATAACTGCTTTACTTAGCGGCAATATAATGCGTAGCAAGATCCCGTAGGTGTTCAAACCGTCAATGGAGGCAGCTTCCTCCAATTCTTCAGGCATATTTTCAAAAAATGACTTCATGATCAGCATGTTGTATATGCTAATTGCGCCAGGAACAACAAGTGCCCACATGGTGTTGTTGAACCCAAGGGAATTAATCAACACATAGTTTGGAATCAATCCACCACTGAAGAACATCGTGAACACGGCGAACATCGTCAAAAACTTGCGACCCATCAACCTCTTTTTGGACAGGGCATAGGCGAAAATAGTCGTCATGAACATGGAGATTAACGTACCTACTACAGTGTAAATAATTGTATTTTTATAATTAGTCCAGAACATGCTGTCACGCGAGATGGTCTTATACGTCTCCACATTGAATCCTCTTGGGAACAAACTAACCTTACCCGAATTAATATACGACTCACTACTGAAGGATTGTGCCACGACATTTAAGAATGGATAGAGCGTTATAAATACCACGAACAGCAGAAAGATGACATTGAATACTTTAAATACCTTATAAGATCTGGATTCCTGCATGATGCTCCTCCTTTACCATAAGCTTCTTTGTGTCAGTCTGCGTGAGATGGCATTTACGGAGAACACCAGAATCAGACCGATCAGCGATTCGAACAAGCCAATTGCGGTAGCATAACTGAAGTTACTGGATTCCAGTCCGACCCGATACAGGTAAGTGGAGATCACATCAGATGTCTCGTAGATCAGCGGGTTGTACAAGAGCAAGATTTTTTCAAATCCAACAGCCAGGAAATTACCCATGTTCAAAATCAATAACGTCACAATCGTTGGCAAGATCCCTGGTAACGTTACATGAATCGTCTGCTTCCACCGGTTGGCACCATCGATACGTGCAGCTTCATACAAAGAATCATCAATGGTTGTCAGTGCAGCCAGATACAAAATCGCTCCCCAACCCATACCCTGCCATACCTCAGACGTGATATAGATTGTTCTGAACCACTCAGCCCGCTGCATAAAAGGAATATTGTCTCCGGTGAAGAAAGCCACCAGTCCATTAATGGAACCATTCACTGCTGTCAGCTGCAGGATCATACCTGCAACGATAACGATAGACAGAAAATGAGGCAGATAAGACGCAGTCTGTACAAACTTCTTGAATCGTTTACTTTTCACTTCGTTAAGCATCAAGGCAAAAATGATTGGAACCGGGAATGTAAAGAGTAACGCAAGTCCGCCTAACATCAGCGTATTACCGAATACTCTCCAGAAGGTAGGGTCCTCAATGAACATTCTGAAGTACCTTAATCCAACCCACTTTTCTCCAAATATACTTCCCCCGGGAACAAAACGTCTGAACGCAATCACATTACCAATCATCGGTCCATATTTGAAAATAAGGAGATAAATGATGGGAAGGATTAATAGTGAATACAGCTGCCAGTCTTTGCGGAACAAAGTTGCTGCCGTTCGTAATCTGCTCTCTTTACGTAAAGATGTCATGGTTAACGTTGTTTTAGCGGTTTCCGACTCCATGTGTTTTCACTCCGATCCAGGACTTGATAAGTAAGAGTAATTCATGTACATTTCCCATCGTTTCTCCTCTTATAGAAGACAACAGCTCCTTTAACTTCACCCCCACTACGAAATAGATAATTGCCAAATGTAAGCGATATCAATTTGATGTATTATGTAGAATCACACAATCCAAGGTGCTTTACATCATTCATTAGCACTTAATAAGTGGTGTGATCTCCAAATCGAAAGAAGCTATTCTAAAATATTAAGCGCTTACAATTAATCGAAAATAATAAGCAATAACTCCCTGCTTCCCTTTAATGAAGTAAGTCAAAAAGAAATTGCTTAGGACAATCTAAATACTAGTCATACTAGTATGTTAGTTATATTTTAATCCAGCTCCCCCCTAATTTCAATAACTTTTAGCAAAATAAATGAAAATCTCATTTAACAAGGTAACTTAGTCGATAAAATCAAATAAAAAAACATTGGTAACTTCAAGAACGATATCATCGTTCATTGAAGCTTCCAATGTTTCAGGGTGCTGAGGTAAGATGTTATAGCTGATCTGCTCAGAACTTAGCAATAAGTTGATCTAATTCGGATAAATGCGTGATTTCATGGTCGGGCGCATACGTTTCATTGTTGGTCTTATGCTCACGGTTAATCCATACGGCTTGGATGCCTGCTGATAGAGCACCACGAATATCCGTCGTCAACTTGTCCCCAACCATCATGCTCTCTTCGGGTTTAACACCCAGTTTACTCAAAGCATGCTCAAATATGGACGGATCTGGTTTTCCTTTTCCAAAGTTACCCGAGATAATAATCTCATCAAAGAAAGGAGTCAATTCAGGTACACCATCCAACTTCTCTTGTTGCAAAGCAGGACAACCGTTCGTTAACAGCAACAGTTTGTATTTCCCTTGTAATTGACGCAAAGTATCCATCGTTTCTTCGTACACATGAGGTCTGGATCTACGTTCTACTCCAAACTGTGCGGCCAGTTGTTCAGCAAGATCTTCCCGATCTATACCCAACTTCAACAAGCCACGACGCCAGGATTCTTTACGGTAAACTGGAGCAAGTTGTTCCAACTGACGGAACTCAGCTTGATCCCCACCTGTAAAGTTGGCCCAAAGGCCTTCAAACGGATTGATTCCAATCATTTTGGTAAAAGGAAAGGTCTCATAAGATTCATACAGTGCACGTGCCTCGTTACGAACAGCTTCTTCAAGTTCCTCCGGTTTGACCCCAGTCTCTTGTGCTGCAATTAGACAAGTCTCATGAAAAGCTTCTCGAACACTACGCTCATCCCATAATAAAGTATCATCCAGGTCGAACAAAATCGCTTTTAACGCCATTCCGATCATCTACCCCTTTATGAAATAATTACTTTTCGACTGTTTCCACGGTGATCTGGTGTGCTTTTGCAAATTTCAGCAAACGTTCTGCAATCGCATCTGTATCGTAACGGTTCAATAACTTGGTGAACACCCATCTTTTCCCGCGACTGTTATGTTCGATAACAACTGTACCCGGTTCAATTCTGAATTTGACGATATCTTCAACCCCGATTGAACGTTCACGATTACCCTTCGTCGTTATAATCCGATTACTGCTAATCTTGATGTATGGACGGCGAAGCATGAAGATGACTGCCAAAAATACGTAAAGCAGCATGGTCACCCAGTCCCAAGTTGTCATTGGAGCTTGCACAAGGAATGTGCTCATAAACAGATACAAAAAGGCGAGACCGATCAAAAATATTGGGAACAACAAGCTGCGTCCCTTAAAGACTTCTTCACCTGGTGTACCAGTGATTGGTTGACCACTTTTTTTGCGTTGCTGATTTAACTGCTTGGAATTTTTCTTAACCGTTCTCTCGAACGAACGCGACATGTGAATCCCCCTTATGTGTCTTTGTATCGGCTTACATAATTGCAAACCAACATTTCCCCCTATAAATTGCACACTCAAAATAACAGGAAGAAACCTAAATATCATAATGATATCATTAGGTTTCGTTAGTGTTTGAGTTTGCCTTGGTGGCCTTTGTCATTCTCATCATCAACAATCTCAATGGTATCCAGTTGTTGTCTGAAATTGCTGCGAATATTGCTCAAATAAATCTCTCTTAGCTCGGCACGTTCAGCAAGTTCTTCCTCTGACAATCCAGTGGACTTTTGCTTACGAGCCAATTCGTTAATGCGTGCTACCAGACTATCTATATCCAAGCTTGTCCCCTCCAAAAATACAAAGTCATATTAACTTTGCCATTATAAAGGCTGCTTGTCAAGCTGACACGCGCTAACACTCATTGACGTGCATTTTATTCTGCAAATTGCGGTAGAGCTAGTACTTGACCCACTTGGATGGAAGTCGTATGAAGTTGATTCACTTTCTTAATTGCTTCTATATAAATACGTGTATCCATATTCGTCGGTTTATGTTCCAAAGAAATACTCCATAAGGTTTCCCCTTGTGAAACGGCAATCTTCCCTCCAGGCAGAACATCATTCTCATTGCCAGCAAATACAGTTAAAACGGTGCTGCATCCAATAAATATAATCATAGAGGTAATTGCTACCTTTAACATCCATGAAGAAATCTTGAAACGCGCTAAAACCTTCTTGTAGTTCCCTATGTTAGACTTCACCAGTTCCGAATTCATTGGTTCATAAATGCTTTGATAAGTAGAATATCTCATTAAATACCCGCCTCCAAACGTTTGTTCCTATCTGTTGAAATCAATATAACACGAACACTTGTTTTGTTCAATAGATTTTCAGAACAATTGTTCGCTTCTTTTTTAGAAGGAGAAATTTCTTATTTCACTTCCTTTTGCAAAGCATTTGCAGTATTATGCTCTGACTTTTGGACAATTACTGTTCTATAAGTTAAAAAACACTGATTTAATGCTATTTTATTTAGAACTTATGTTTGTACGAACGGAGGTTCTATGTTATAATTTTCCCAAACGTTACTAAAATGGGGTTGATACGGTATGTCGAAGATATCCAGCAGGCAGCAGGCTATTCTGGAGTTTATACGAAATGAAGTCCGGTTGAAGGGGTATCCTCCTTCCGTACGGGAAATTGGTGAAGCGGTTGGACTGGCTTCCAGCTCAACAGTACATGGACATTTGGATCGTTTGGAGAAAAAAGGTTTGATCCGACGCGACCCTACCAAGCCAAGAGCCATTGAGCTTCTGAGCCAGGAAGAGTCTGAGCATTCTCATCAATTTGCTCATAGCGTTGCACGTATTCCTGTTGTTGGTAAGGTTACAGCCGGGGTTCCAATCACTGCAACCGAGAACATTGAAGACTACTTCCCTCTTCCTACACATTATGTAGGCGAACAGAAAGTGTTTATGCTTTCGGTAGTCGGAGATAGTATGGTGGAAGCTGGAATCGTTAACGGAGATTACGTTATTGTCCGTCAACAGCAAACTGCTGATAACGGTGATATCGTCGTTGCAATGACTGAAGACGATGAAGCTACAGTGAAAACGTTCTATAAAGAGAAAGATCATATTCGCCTTCAACCGGAGAATGCGACCTTCGAACCTTTACGTTTGAAACATGTTAGTATTCTGGGTAAAGTCATTGGCCTTTTCCGAGATATTCATTAATATTTAACTTGAGTAACAAAACTAGATGTAATGAAATACGAAAGAGGTTGCCCTGATGAACAGGGCAACCTCTTTTTTTCATGTTTATGTTATTTATGCGGCTAATTATTCACTGCGTTTCAGAACACTCTTGTGATGCGAGAACACATCAAAGCTCTGTTGTCCGTGGTATGAGCCCATACCACTCTCTCCGACACCACCAAACGGGAGATAGTGTGAAGTCATATGAGAAAGTGTGTCATTAATACATCCCCCACCGAAGGATACTTGATTCAGAACCTGATCCTGCAGTTGCTCATCCTGTGTGAAGAGATATAGCGCCAATGGTTTTGGCCGGCGAACAATCTCATCCAGCATAGGATTCAGGTCACTGTACGTAAACACAGGAAGAATCGGACCGAAGATCTCTTCTTGCATCACAGCTGATTCCCATTTCACATCTCCAAGTACAGTCGGCTCAATGAGCAACTGCTCACGTACAGAACGCCCACCAATTAGCGTTTTGCCATCTGTGAGGAATTTCGACAACCGATTAAAGTTACGTTCGTTGACAATATGCGGGAAATCAGCGTTTTGTAACACATCATCCCCAAATTTATCTTTGATCTCTGCGCCAATCAGATTGATCAATTCGTCATGAACTTGTTCATGTACAAGCAAATAATCCGGAGCAACGCAAGTTTGGCCTGCATTCAGGAACTTACCACGAACAATACGCTGGGCCACCAGCTTCAGATCTGCATCACTATGCACAATAGCCGGACTCTTACCACCCAACTCAAGAGTTACAGGAGTCAAGTGCTCCGCAGCTGCCTTCATCACAATGCGACCAACACCTGTGCTTCCTGTGAAGAAAATATAATCAAACTTCTCTTTCAACAATGCTGTACTGGCCTCAACTTCTCCTTCCATAACCGCAATATACTCCTGAGGGAAGATCTCCCGAATCAGATCATACGTTAGACGAGATACGGCTGGTGTTAATTCAGAAGGCTTGATAACTGCACAGTTACCGGCCGCAATTGCTCCAATAAGTGGGCCAAAGGCCAGTTGGAACGGATAATTCCAAGGTGCAATAATAAGCGCCACTCCGTATGGTTCCGGGTAAATGGTACTCACCCCATCCGGCATAGCCGAATTGGTTGGGACTTGTTTGGGTGCAGCCCATTCCTGCAGGTGTTCTAATGCAAAATCCAGTTCACCCAGAACAATGCGAATCTCGGAACCGTATGCTTCCGCCTCAGATTTGTTCAGATCAGCCCGAAGTGCATCTTGAATCCGTTGTTGATACTTTTCAATTCCCTTTCTAAGCTGTTGCAGCGCATTAATCCGATACTCGATATTTTTAGTTTGTCCTGTATAAAAAAATGTACGTTGTTCTGTCACTAGTTGTTTTGTCTGATCCATAATAACATCTCCAATTAATTATTTAAAATTAAATTGTTCAAAATTTAATTAAAGTATACCTCTTTTATATGAAACTTTCAACATATAGTTGAAACATTGATTTGAAACTATCTGAAATTTGGTAGAAGTTTTAAGATATGAGAAAGCTATTATTCTTTTTAATGCAGGTATCCAGTGATTATAGCGAATTATTGGCATTATTAGAATTCATCTTTATTTCCACAGAAGATTATATGTACTGAGATCTGAAGAGATAGATGTAGCCTTGTAGATCTTACGCATTCAATGTCAACATCTGCCAACATATGTCCTAATTGCGGATAACATCGCGGACGAGGAGAAGTGGTTTCTCTAATTCAATGATTTGTGATTTTATCATTGGGTTTGTTTGCATAGTAAACAAAGGAGCCGGTGAAGATGGCTCCTATTTTTGCACCCTATACTCGAATGTATCACGAAAGTTTCTCTTTCCCATGTTCTTAATGGATACTGTGCGCTACGCTTCTACTACTCCTCCATAGTCAATGTTTTAGTACATACCAGATAGATACCCGAACCTACATAAGGCTACCGGGAGGAAATCATCTTTTATAATAATGTCTTATATATTTTTATCTTATTATCAACCAAACCTATTAGTTCGATAAAAGGCATGTTTGTTGCAAAAATAGATCATTACTATCAATTAGTCAACCTTAGCATTCCAAAAGAATATCCATAAATCCAACATTTTACAACTATATCATTTACAAATAACGATCTTATATGGTATATTTAACCATGGTTGGCCAACCTAATTATGTGAGATCTACTCGATATCTTTAATTTCAAATAACAACTTAAAACAGAATCTTACTCTATTGGTTCTAGTATATTTGGGAGGTTTGAATATGAAAAGATTAAGAAAATTCTCTATTTCTGTTATGGCAACTGCTTGTCTATTAGCATTCGGTTCCAGCTCTGCATTCGCTAAAACTGGTTGGGCTGATTCATTTGAGACAGCAGAAGTGATGTACTCAAGTGTAAACCAGTCTTCTGGATTTAGCGCAACACAGTATTTAGATAGCATGAGCGACAACGATTTTTATGTAGTCGACAACACAAACGGTTCATCCGAAATCACATATTCTGTTATAGCCACTCCACCAGCTAACTTCGACATTGTTATGGGTGTTATTAAAATGAATGCAAGCGGGGCGATCCTGTCCATTCAAATGGATAACTGGAATGGACGGGGATACCCTGAGGCAATTAGTTGGAATGCTAAACCTGGTGAGAAGGTTTACTTCAGAATTATGGATAACGGTATCAACAACTATAACGAGCCTTATACAATTCAATTCACAAAAACCAGCTAAATAATATTTTAGTAGATATTCAATGGCTCCCCGCTATATTAATGGGTGGCCATTTTTTTATACTTTGTCAATAAGGATGAGTACAGTGAAACATTCATTTTTCGTTTTCCAGAGAGAATGCCCTTTAATTTGTTGAATTGTAACTCAAGAGAATTTTTCATCGAGTCAATATTGCTTATTCAGA
Source organism: Paenibacillus sp. 37 (assembly GCF_008386395.1). NCBI lineage: Bacteria > Bacillati > Bacillota > Bacilli > Caryophanales > Paenibacillaceae > Paenibacillus > Paenibacillus sp. 37. Next base: position 4,183,222 of record NZ_CP043761.1, read on the forward strand.
TTGAGAAGAGCTTTATTATCTACTATTTAAATGAAGTAATAATTTAGTGATCGAATCAATTTATTCTCTCTGATTGACATTTTCCATCAAATTCTCGGAATAGCTATGCATCATATTTTATCATTTTCAAAGTTTGAACGAAGATTTTTTACTCATGGTTAGGAAACAGAATTCAATAGAATATTTTAAGGTTCGTTATTGAATCTAAAGTTATCAGAATTTTACAACATTGTGATCTTCCCTCCCTTTCCGTTCACTATCTCATACCTGCGTGGTTCTTTTACTTGAGTGCGGGGAAGATATGAAATTCACTGAAGAAATTTTCGAATAGAAAAATATTTTGTGGGCATTTTGTGGGCACTTTGATTTTTCTTTAAATATATAGGTACTTGCCCACAAAAAGAAAAACCCCTCAGCGCTAGAGCGCCAAGGGATTGAGCTATTAGTACAACGTGATATATTGATCGCGTTCCCATTGGTGGACTTGTGTTCTATACATATCCCACTCAATTTCTTTCAGCTCATAGAAGTGAGCCAAGGCGTGGTCGCCGAGAGCATCACAGATTACTTCGCTGCGGATCAATTCATTCAATGCTTCTTTCAGGTCAGCTGGCAAGCTTGGAATGCCTTCTTCCACACGCTCTTCTTCTGACATGATGTAAATGTTACGGTCAATCGGAGTTGGTAAGGAAAGCTCACGTTTGATTCCGTCCAGACCTGCTTTCAACAGAACAGACAAAGCCAGGTAAGGGTTAGCAGCCGGATCCGGGTTACGAACCTCAACACGTGTACTCAGACCACGGGAAGCTGGAATACGAATCATTGGGCTACGGTTACTAGCAGACCATGCTACATAACAAGGTGCTTCATAACCTGGTACAAGACGTTTGTATGAGTTCACAGTTGGGTTAGTAATTGCTGCAAACGCACGTGCGTGCTTCAGAGTTCCAGCCATGAAGTGACGAGCAGTTTTGCTCAGACCCAACTCGTCCGACTCATCAACGAATGCGTTCTCATTGCCTTTGAACAAGGATTGGTTACAGTGCATACCGGATCCGTTCATACCAAACAGTGGTTTCGGCATGAATGTAGCATGTAAACCATGCTGACGTGCAATCGTTTTAACAACGAGTTTGAACGTTTGGATCTGGTCAGCTGCTTTCAGAGCATCAGCATATTTGAAGTCGATCTCATGCTGACCTGGAGCTACCTCATGGTGGGAAGCTTCGATCTCAAAGCCCATTTCTTCAAGTGTGATAACGATGTCACGACGACAGTTTTCACCAAGATCCGTAGGCGCAAGGTCGAAATAACCACCTTGGTCATTCAGTTCGTTAGTTGGATTTCCTTTTTCGTCTGTTTTGAACAAGAAGAACTCGGGTTCAGGACCAACGTTAAAGGAAGTGAATCCCATATCTTGGGCTTCCTTCAGGTTTCGTTTCAAGATGCCACGTGGATCTCCTGGGAACGGATTACCATCCGGAAGATATACGTCGCAAATCAGACGTGCAACACGGTTCTCTGCAACCCATGGGAAAATAAGCCAAGAATCTAGATCTGGATAGAGGTACATGTCGGACTCTTCAATACGTACATAACCTTCAATGGAAGATCCATCGAACATCATTTTGTTATCCAGAGCCTTAGTCAACTGACTCACAGGAATCTCAACGTTTTTGATAGCTCCAAGCAAATCAGTAAATTGCAATCGAATGAATCGTACGTTTTCTTCTTTCGAAATGCGGAGAATGTCTTCTTTTGTATAACTCACTATAACCTCTCCCTTTCTTATCTGCGTATTTGGCTTGCCTGTTATATTTGTACATTAGAAAGTTCCACGGGTCAAGGAGTCTCACACCAAAAGTGCATGTTTTCCCCTCACTCGCCAAGTTATGCGAATTTAGTTTTTATTAAAGAATCGGGAAAGCTCTCCCTGAATGAGAGATACTTGTCCTGGTCTCTTACCTGATACAAGCTGCTGCTTCAGCAAGCGGTGCAACTGCGTATCGGACAGCTCTCTGCGTTTAACTTCAGTATCTGGCGTGATAACTGTAGCTTCCTCGGATTCTTTCGAAACAGGATTCATCACTTGTTTGATGCCCGCGATGTTAACTCCTTTTTCAATCAAAGCCTTGATCTCTAGCAATCTCTCTACGTCATTAAAAGAGAATAACCGTTGATTACCTGACGTTCTCGCAGGAACGATCAAGCTGTGCTGCTCATAGTAACGAATCTGACGTGCAGACAGATCCGTAAGTTTCATTACAATACCAATTGGGAATAAGGCCATATTTCTGCGGATTTCATCACCCATGTTCATCAACCTTCCAGTCATCTATTCTTCACCCTATTGTACATTTAGTTATTACCAAGTGTCAATGACGTGTTAGATAAACTCACAATAATTTACGATCTTTCATCGTCTGTAACGCCATTAAAACGCCATATTTGACATGAGAGTACGTTAATCCGCCTTGCATATACCCGATATACGGCTCCCGAATAGGCGCATCGGCTGATAATTCCAGACTTCCACCCTGAATGAACGTACCTGCCGCCATAATGACAGGGTGCTCATAACCCGGCATATCCCACGGTTCAGGAACCACATGACTATCCACAGCTGCTGCACGCTGAATCCCTTGCACGAAGGCGATCAGATGCTCAGCAGAGCTAAACTTAACAGCCTGGATCAGATCTGTGCGAGCTTCATTCCAGGCGGGTTTGGTTACAAATCCGGTTTCAGCAAACATCGCAGCAGCAAACGTACTTCCTTTGATAGCTTGTCCTACAATTGTCGGTGCCATGTAAAGTCCTTGGTAGATGCCACGTGTTGTCCCCAGCATTGCTCCCACCTCTCCCCCAATTCCAGGGGCTGTCAGACGATAAGCTGCCAACTGTACGTATTGTTCCTTCCCACATATGTATCCACCAGTTTCCGCAATGCCTCCACCAGGGTTCTTGATCAGTGACCCGGCCATCAGATCAACTCCGACTTCTGTCGGTTCACGTTCCTCCGTGAATTCACCGTAACAATTATCTACGAATACGATAACATCTTCCTTCATCGCTTTAACACGCGTAACCATCTCAGCGATCTCAGCAACGCAGAAAGAGGAGCGCCAGTCATAACCCCGTGAACGTTGAATCCCAATGACTTTTGTAGCTGGTGTAATGCTTTTTTCAACTGCTGCCCAGTCCACTCCACCTTCATCAGTTAAGGCCGTCTCACGGTAACCGATGCCAAAATCGCGTAATGAACCTGTGCCATCACCGGGTTTGCCAATAACTTTATGCAAAGTGTCATAAGGCTTACCCGTGATGTACAATAATTCGTCACCTGGACGCAAAACGCCAAAGAGAGCTGTACTAATCGTATGAGTACCTGAAGCAAAATGAGGACGCACCAACGCGGCCTCCGCGCCGAAAACATCAGCATATACTTCATCAAGCACTTCACGCCCACGATCGTTATAGGCATAACCTGTTGAACCTGCAAAGTGAAAATCACTTACTTTTCGCTGTTGAAAAGCATTAATCACCTTCCATTGATTGTGATCTGTGATCCGATCAATCTGTTGCAGTTTTCCTTCAATCTGACGCTCCACTTGATGTTGAAGTTCAGATATTTCTGAATCAAAGCTTACCATCTTACTTCATTCCCCTTCATAGCACGAATCTGACGTTGAATAGCCATTATCGTGTAACTTATCACATCAATATGTCATGAGTATTACGCTTCAATAAAATTTTCGAGCATATAACCAAATTTCTCATATTCACCTTTTTGCAATTCAACTTCATAAATGACATCATTCTCTTCAAAGCTGGTATCCACCACATCACCAATTTTGTAGAGTATGGACGTTAGATCACCACGTTCTGCTGGAATACGGAAGCGTTTCGTATCACCTGTCAGCTCTATCTGAATTAATTCACGGATTTTAAGCAGATCCTCAGAGTCTAATGCGCTTACTTTAATATGGCCTTTATCCAATGGAAGCATCTCAAGCTGCTCTGGTGTACATGCATCTTTTTTGTTATACAGTACTAACTGCGGCTTGTCCCCTGAACCAAGTTCTTGCAAAATTGTGTTAACCGTCCGCATTTGATCTTCGCGCATAGCTGATGAGGCGTCCACAACATGCAGGATGAGATCTGCTTCATTCACTTCCTCCAGCGTTGCCCGGAAAGCTGCAATCAGATCATGTGGCAGATTTTGAATAAAACCAACCGTATCGGTAAGGACGATTTCTTTACCACTTGGAAGTTCCATGGTACGTGATGTTGGATCCAGAGTAGCGAATAGCTGATCTTGAATATACACATCTGCAGCCGTCAACTGCTTGAGCAAGGTCGATTTGCCAGCATTGGTATAACCAACAAGTGCCACCTGTACAATACCTGTTTTTTTGCGGCGTTCACGATGCAATTTACGATGACGAGTCAATTCTTCCAAATGACGCTTCAGATCATCGATACGACCACGAATGTGACGGCGGTCTGTCTCCAGCTTGCTTTCACCCGGGCCTCTTGTTCCAATTCCGCCCCCGAGTCTGGACAGGTTCTTGCCATGACCAGACAACCGTGGCAGCAAGTAACTATGTTGAGCCAATTCCACTTGAATAATACCTTCTCTAGTGTTGGCCCGTTGTGCAAAGATATCCAAAATCAGTTGGGTACGGTCAATAATTTTGAGATCAAGGGTTTCTTCCAGATTACGAACCTGCGCACCTGACAATTCCTGATCAAAAATAGCCGTAGTTGCTCCGAGTTCCTCCGCGATTGCACGGAGCTCTTCCACCTTACCTTTACCAATGAACCATTTGGTATCACGTTTTTCCCTGTTCTGAGAAAGTACACTTAGCACTTCCACTCCAGCTGTCTCGGCAAGTTTCACCAGTTCCTCTAAAGAGTACTCAGGGTTGATACCTGTACGTTTTACATCATCCGTAACAAGACTCACCAAGACGGCGCGATCTTTTTTGACCATATCAGTATCATGTGTGCCATTTGTCATGTATATGTTCACTCCCTCTAATTACTATTCCGTTGATATTCATTTCCACGAATATGCCATGGCATGCCTTAAGCCGAACCGGTTGGCCCGGCCGGCTGGTGTAAAAACTATATTATCGCTTACTTTCGCTCAAAGTTCAAATCCTCTGTACGGATTGTCATCAGCTCCAGTTTTCCTGGGCTGCCTTCCGTGTATTGTTCCAACAAACGAACCGCCTGATGCCTGATCGAACGCTCAATGGCATTACGAACGTATCTGGCGTTACTGAACGCATGCAGCGAATCATTTTTTTCCTGAAGCAAATGTTGCTTTAGCTTGAGTATGGTCTGAGGCATTAGAATATAATCACGCTCTTTGGCCATAATCTCAGAGATTTGAATCAACTGATCAATGCTATAGTCTGGAAACTCCACTTGAATGGGGAAACGGGAAGGTAATCCAGGGTTCGTCTGGAGAAAAAAATCAATTTCTTCCGAATACCCGGCAAGAATCAGTATAAACTGATTTTTGTTATCTTCCATGGACTTTACAAGCGTATCAATAGCTTCCTTGCCAAAATCCTTCTCTCCCCCGCGGGCCAAACTGTAAGCTTCATCAATGAACAATATCCCACCGAGTGCCTTCTTGACCAAATCTCTTGTTTTCTGCGCCGTGTGACCGATATATTCCCCAACCAGATCCGCACGCTCTACTTCAATAAGATGCCCTTTACTCAACACACCCATCTTCTGAAAGAGTTTGGCAACGATCCTCGCCACGGTGGTCTTACCGGTCCCCGGATTGCCTTTGAAGATCATATGATACACGTGCGCACCACTAAGTAAACCTGCTTCAGTACGCATCTGAGCAATCTGTAGAAAAGCATAGATCTCAAATACCAAGTCTTTGATATTTTCAAGTCCAACCAATTGCTCCAATTCACCCTGTATCTCCTGAAAGTGCGCATGTTTGGTTATACTCTTGGCTGCCTGTACTGCCGCTGCTTCATCTTTGACCAACATCTGAGGTTCCTGGTTACGCAACACAATATTAATTTGTCTGGATGGTCTGCCTCCTGGTTGCTCTCCTGCAGCCATGACCCGTCCGTTCATTCGCCATCACCTCTATTTTATCGGGCTGAACTCTCCTGATTATTAATGTATTCTATCAGGTGCTCCAATATTAGAAGGATCATGAAGAATTCTACGGATAAGTAGATGTCTCAAATCTGAATGTTTTTTCGAAACTCTCCGTTCTCAAACAAACTCGGCCTATGCTTCAGTGATAACTGAAAGTATGGGAATACATGGGCATCAATGGCATGTAGCAGTTCCTTTGCAGTCTTGTTAGCCAAGTCATAATCACCGGTCGTAATATGCTTACGTGACAGTGCATCTTCAAGCTCATCTTCATCCAGCAAAAATACTTCTCCATCTTTCAGTACAACGACATCCAGATACAGGTCATCAAACCAAGGAACGCCCTGATCGGTTATCCCCTGACTACGACATGTATCAATGTACCACTCTACAATCCGTTCCTGATCGTCAAACATCGCCGTAACAACAAAGTGCTCTCCCTTCGGATAGTATTGCAGCCAGGAATAACCTTTATCTGCGATACAGAAGGTACTGCCTCCATAAGTTTTCCACAAAGGTTCTTTTAAATCCTGTATGGTGTACAACGTAATATAACCTGTGAAAATTTTGGATTGAACGAACCGGCATGTGAATTGTCGGTTCGTAATCCGGCGCCAGTTCGCGCGGTCCCCGAATTTCCGTTTCATACGAACCCCTCTTTGCCGACTACAGGTCCGTGACCTGCTCTGATGTTATTGGTGAACAATGTAATAACGTCCGCCTGATGGATTCCAGCGCTCTGGGCCCGCCCTTGCACAACGTATTACGAATAGTTACAGCTTACCATATTTAAGGTTTACACTCAAAATCAAGCTTTGTCCCACCTATTCATCAAATCAGCTTCCATTGAGAGTTGTTCCGTATAACAAAAAAACTGCTTCACCGGTTTTCCGGGAAGCAGTTTTTTCAATGTAGTTATTTAGTGATTTAATGGCTTAGCCGCCGGTACCAGCTTGAGAATCTACAGGTGCATCTGTTCCTCCAGTATCCCCACTTGTTCCGCTGTCCGGAGTTACAACCTCGCCCGGCGTTGTTACGCCCCCATCATCGGAGCCTTCATCGGTACCGCCTGGCTCTGTTGTGCCCTGACCAGGTGGGGTCGTGTTTCCTCCCCCAGGTTGACCGTTTCCTTGGCCGGGTCCACCGTTATTGCCACCGTTGCCATTGTTTCCGTTATTACCATTACCATTTCCGTTGTTGCCATTTTCATTTCCATTACCGTTATTACCGTTCGAGTTGCCATTATCCGGTGAACCATTGTCCGGATTCTCCGTACCTGGCTGCTCAGGATCTATCTCTGTTCCAGGGTCTATACCAGGATCAGGTTCCTCCGGCGGCATTTCCTGTGCTTCAATCATCAAGGAAATGGTGTTGGAAGGATCCGTCTCAAGTCCTGATGCCAGGTCGTAAGCTGTCACATAGTACTCATAGGTTAGACCAGGCAACGCACTTAAATCTTGTGCATTGGTCGCTCCTATTGCATCAATGAGATGAGTGAACTGGGCTTCCGATGTTTCTTTCCGATAAATCCGATATTGCGTACTCGCGTCACCCGTTCCAGTCCAACTCAGAGAGACGGTTTGTGCATTTGGATCGTATGATCCACTCAGCCCACTAACGGACAGAGCCGGCTTTTCTGGTTCTTCCACTGGCGGAGGTGCCTGCCCTCCAGCTGGTGCTTTGAATTGCTTCACTGGAACGCCTTTTAAAGCATCTCCCATGACTTTGGCAAAGAAAGCTGCCGACAGCTTACTGCTGTTCTTAAGCATATGATTAGCATCCGGATTGTCGTAGCCCATCCAGACTGCGGCAGTCCATTCCGGCGTGTATCCAACAAACCATACATCACGGTTGGCACTGTTGCCAGAGATACCACTTTGAACAGTTCCTGTTTTACCCGCTACCGGACGATCCAGACGCGCTGAACGCCCTGTACCGTCATTAACAACGTTCTGCAGCATCTGTGTAAGCTGATACGCATTTTGCTCACTCATGACACGCGTTGTGTCCGAATTATCGTGTTTGTACGTGGTTTTGCCTGCGCTATCCTTAATTTCCTTAATCGAATAGGCTTGACGGTATTCTCCAAGGTTAGCAAATGCACTATAGGCTTGCGCCATTTCCAGTGTATTTGTACCTTTACTTAGACCACCGAGGGCAATCGCCAAGTTTTTGTCTTCATCTGTCAGCTGTATACCTACACTCTTGGCAAAATTAATGCCTGTGTTAACGCCTATTTTATCAAGCAGCCAAACCGCAGGAATATTTTCCGACTTCGTAATGGCTTCCGTCATACTGATCGTTGAAGAATATCCATGCAAGTTACCAGGACAGTAGTTACCAAAACATTGCTTCGCATTACTCAGCGAGGAGTTGGCACTGTAATTGCCTGATTCAAGCGCCGGTGCATAAGACACAATCGGTTTAAAAGCTGAACCTGGTTGTCTTCGACTCTGCGTTACACGGCTATAACCTTTAGTCTGATAATCCCGTCCACCCAAGAGGGCAACGAGGCTACCATTCTCATGGTTCATGATAACCATGGAGCCTTGGACCTGTTGATCGTCTTTACTTGCCTCGAACAGATTATCATCTGTAAAAGCAGTTTCCATGGCTGTTTGAGCCTGAGCATCCATAGTTGTATAGATTTTGTATCCGCCGATATTCAAATCATCTTCCGTTTTGCCTGTTACACGTTCAGCTTCACGGAGCACATAATCGATAAAGGCTTGATATTTCTGATCTTTTTCTGGTCGCTTGTAGTTATAATCTACTGCTTTAGCTTTATCCATCTCTTCCTTCGTGATGTAGCCTTGTTCATACATTAGCTGGAGTACAACACCACGCCGTGCCTTGGAATCGTTTGGATTGCTCACCGGATTGTAGGCAGAAGGCCCCTTGGGCATCGCGGCGAGTGTGGCAATTTCCCACAATTCAAGCTTATTCAAATCTTTTTCTCCAAAATAAAATTCAGATGCTGCTTTAATCCCGTAACGCTGATGACCGAAGAAAATCCGGTTCAGATACATCGTCAGGATTTCGTCTTTTGTGTACTTGCGCTCTAATGCCATGGCAATCGATACTTCCGTTGCTTTACGGAAGAACGTTTTGTCACGGGACAAGAACATGTTCTTGGCAAGCTGTTGGGTTAATGTACTACCACCTTCCACCATGGAACGAGCCATGACGTCCTTAACCGCCGCACGCCCAATGGACCAGATATCCACGCCCTGATGATCGTAGAATCGCTTATCCTCTGTTGCAACAAAGGCTTGCTTCACCAGCTCAGGAATATCATCTTCTTTGACGGGGTCAAGCTTCTGAATGGATAGCTCCCCCATTAATTGGCCATTGCGATCATATACTTTTGAAGTTTCATTAATTGTAGTTTTGTCCTTGTTGGCTTTGAGCAGATTTTCACCACTCACCATAATAAATAAATATCCGCCTAGTGCACAGAATATGGCGATTGCCATTGTGAAAAACAGTGTCCATCCAACGCGTTTACCCGTAATTTTTTTCTTTTTAGAGGTCTTCGGCTTCGCTTTTTTGGGTGACTTGTTATTGTTGTTGCGATTGTTAGACCTCGACAACGGATCGTTTGGCATGTTACCTCCTGACTCCCTTTCGGTTGCATAATTTCTAATCGTCTGTAGGCTCAGGCATATATTAAACATATTTTGCCCGGAATGAAAAGAACAACCCTTTATTCAGGTTGCTCTGTTTCAATACCTATACTTGTAGACGAAATGGTTGGTGAAAAGGTTTCGTAATTTTTTTAAGCTTCGCCACTGTTATCTTGCTGCATCAGCGATACGCTGCGTTGCGGCGTGAACGTGGAGATGGCATGCTTGTAGACCATTTGCTGGCGTCCGTCGCTGTCAATGACGATCGTAAAATTGTCAAATGCCTTGATCGTCCCGCGGATTTGGAAGCCGTTGGTCAGATAGACCGTAGCAGGAATATTTTCTTTCCGCAGTTGGTTCAAGAACGTATCTTGGATGTTGATGGACTTGTTCATTAGCCGTACCCCCATTGGTTCATTTGAATTCGTGTTCAAGTAATATTCAATATCGCTGAGTAGCTTTCGTGCTATTATATCATGAACAGTTTCATATAATCCACAAAAACCCCTTGTCTGCTATTTTACACCCATTCTTGGCGAGGCGAACAAATAGAAGACTTATCCATTATACACCGCTTGCCAGTTTTGCAAAAGAGGGACAAACTCTTCATTTTAAAGCTCATTTATTCATTGTTTAGCGAATCCTTAATCTCAACAACCTATTCTAGTGATAAATAAAAACCTCTATCCTTTTGATAACCAAAAGGTAGAGGTTTACATATCTTGATCTATTCGATGCCTGTCAGAAGAATACTAATCATCGCTCAAATCAATCAAATTTCCGTGTAATCAATTCACTTATCTGCTTGTATTTTCCTTCAAAATCCTGGGTATCCGTCATGTCCACCCATTTAATATCCTTCATATGGCGGAACCAGGAAAGCTGCCGTTTGGCAAACCGGCGCGTATCCCTCTTCAACCACTCCACCGCAGCTTCCCAACTCACTTCCCCTTGCAGGAACGCTGCAATCTCCTTATATCCCAGTCCTTGCATGGAAATATGACCTCTGGCCACTCCTCGTTCCAACAAACATTTCACTTCATCTACCAGACCTTGTTCGATCATCAGATCAATCCGTTCTTCTACCCGGGCATACAACTTCTGGCGATCCATTGTCAAACCAACAATAAGAAGGTCATAAGGTGACTCTTTCTTCTGTACTGCCAGCTGATCAGACCACTTCTCGCCTGTGAGGTGATGGATCTCAAGCGCACGTACAATTCGCCTTTGGTCATTCGGATGCAGACGATCTGCACTGACCGGATCAACTTCCCTCAATCGATCATGAAGGGCCTGTGCGCCATGTTGCTCCGCATAGCTGAATTGTTGCTCCCTAAATGCTTCATCCGAACCACTATCGGAAAATTGGAAGCCGTAACATACCGATTCCACATACAGACCGGTGCCACCTACAATAAAAGGCATTTTACCACGTTCATGGATTTCACTAATCAATCGGGTGCAACTCTCCTGAAACTCTGCCACAGAATACGGGTACTCCGGTTCATGAATATCAATGAGATGATGAGGTACACCCTTCATTTCTTCAGAGGTAATCTTGGCTGTTCCGATATCCATTTCACGATATACCTGCATTGAATCCCCTGAGATAATTTCACAATTGAAAGCTTGGGCAAGCTCGATGCTCATTCTTGTTTTGCCTACTGCTGTTGGTCCAACCAACACAAGCAGTTTGGGTTTTGGTTTAACTTCCACGTTCAACATTAATCACTCCGTACAGGGTTTTTGCATTCGCCCGATCAAGTATTTCAAATCCGAGCCTGTCAAACTCCGCGCTGCCGCGCTTTTCTTTCATCACTACCCGTTTACGGGCAACCCGTTTCGCTTCCATAATGCTCTGTTCATCCAGCGCGTGAGCATTTGCATAATCTCGCAAGGGCTGTATAGCACTTGAATCCATCATTGGTTCACGGAACATGGGGTCAAAATATACGGTGTCACAGCTTCGATCCGGCATGGACCGGAGTAACTCAAGATGATCCACATGCCGCAGATCTATGCGCCGGAAAGCCTCATCCACCAAGGGCTGATTGCTCTTATAATGAGACATGCCCTCCAGCAACAGGGTATAGAGCGGTTGAGAACTTTCACAGGCGATGACTTGTCCACTCTTCCCAGCCGCAACCGAAAATACCAGCGCATCTGAACCGAGTCCAGCGGTACAATCAACAATGGTGTCTCCTTCGAGTACTGCACCAGCTTCCAGCATAGGATCGGCTTCACCTCTCAGAACACGTTTAGCGCGAACAAATCCCATACTGGGGTGAAACTCAAGCTCCGTCGCATCTTTGCGAAACAAACGCGCTCTGCCATTGAGCACGACCAGGATTTCGTTGATACCATAATGTTCAATCAGTTTGGGTAAAGATGTTCTATTGCGCGGAACGTAGGTACCTCCTGTCGTTTCGGCGAGCTTACGTGCACGCTCCACCTGAGAGGCTATCTCCTTGTCACCGGTTGTAATGTACATAATGTCCCCCTAAATAGCTACATCACTCGTTTAAATAATTTTTCCAGATCATACGTTGAAAATGAAACCACAATCGGCCGCCCATGCGGACAAGTGTACGGCTGCCGACAAGAACCCAGACGCTGAATCAGCACTTCTGCTTCCTGATCCGTCAGCTTCTGGTTAGCTTTGATAGACGCCTTGCAGGAACACATGATGGATGCAGCTTCTCGCATTTTGGCTACATCTATGCTGCGTTCGCTTAGAACCCATTCGGACATCTCTTCGATAATGTCTTTCTCATCCCCTTTGGGGAACCAAAACGGATGGGAGCGCACACGGAACGTCTGTCCACCAAAATGCTCCAAATATACACCCGCCTGTTCGAACCAGGCCAGTCTTGTTTTCAGCTTTTCCGTCTCCGAAGGTGTAAACTCCAGCGTAATCGGCAGCAGTAACTCTTGTGAGGCCTGGGCAGGGTTACCGAATTTCTCGTAATAGTATTCATAATTCACACGTTCATGAGCGGCATGCTGATCAATCAAATATAAACCTTGATCATTTTGCGCGATCAAATACGTACCATGATGCTGTCCAATCAGACTCAGCTCAGGAAATTCGGGCATGGATGCATCCGATTTAATGGCTGCAGCAAGTTTAGTGGCATCAGGTAGACCTGAGGTTTTCCACGTCCGTTCGCCTCTTGCAATCGAAGACGGGTTGTAGGTTGACCGAGCTTCCCTAACCGGTGAATTTACAGATTCGGAGCGATACGTAGCTGGTTTACCTTCAGCCAACGGTTTTTCTGTTGCTCCACGATCCCCACCATCTTGAGAAGAGAGGTCAGATTTGGGAACAGTTTCGGTAGAACTTGTACTTGAACTTGTACTTACATCCTTAGTACCTTCCTGCACTTTAGAGATTGTCTGCCCCCCATCATTACTCGCCCCCTTCTGCAAAATATCCTCGTTCCAACTTTCTAACTGCTCAGGGGGGTGTGTAACCTCAGGTGGAGCTTCGGGCAAAGGCACGGTTTGTTTCTGTTCAGATACCGGCTGTACTGCGGACACATCCGCCGGAGCATCCAAATCCAGATCATCATCTTCCGTAGTCAACTTTAACAATGCATTAGAAGGTTTCCCGAGTGGACCTTCTTGCCCATACCCTTCTGCATCAGACTGGTCTTTCAGCGGACCACGTGGAAAGAGAAATTGTTCCTGAATAAAGGAACTATCGTCTCCACGTCGAATCTGCTGTTTTTTGACCTGTGGAATTAATACCTCCTGCCGGAGTATACCCCGCAACGTCGTCTCTATAAATTCATACAGTTCTGGTTCCTTGCTGAAGCGAACCTCCAACTTGGCTGGATGCACGTTCACATCCACAAGAGAGGGGTGCATCTCCAACTGCACCACGACAAGTGGAAAGCGATTAATGGGCAGCAAGGTATGGTAGGCTTTGAGAATCGCCTGATTGAGACCGTAATTGCGAACAAATCGCCCATTAACAATCGTTGACATACCATTACGATTCGCTCGTGTCCATTCTGGCAGGCTGATCAGCCCGCTCACCCGGTAATCCAGACTTTCACCCCGGATGGGAAGCATCGCTTTGGCAGCACTTGTCCCATAGATCGCTGCAACCACTTGCAGCAGATCGCCATTACCCAATGTCTGAAGCAACACATTCTCATTATGGCGCAGTCGGAACGAAATGTTTGGGTGAGACATCGCCATTCGGTAAAGGACATCTGATATATGTCCCAGTTCCGTCTGGATCGTTTTCATATATTTGAGTCTGGCAGGTGTATTGTAAAATAGTTCTCTCACTGCAAAATCTGTACCTTGGGGTGAGGTTGCATCTTCATGAGAGACAAGGTTCCCGCCTTCAATCACGATGCGGCGTCCTCGCCCGTCATTGTCACTTGCCGACAATACCTCTACCTTGGATACTGCCGCGATACTCGCCAAGGCTTCTCCACGGAATCCAAGACTTGTGATCTGGAACAGATCTCGGCCATGAGCTATTTTGCTGGTCGCGTGACGATAAAAGGCGGTTTCCATATCCTCTGGCTCGATACCTGAACCATTGTCTTTGACACGAATACTGAGGAGTCCGCCCTCTTCCACCGTCACTTCAATCTTGGTGGCGCCTGCATCCACCGAGTTTTCGAGCAACTCTTTGACAACTGAAGCAGGCCGTTCGACCACTTCACCCGCCGCGATCTGGTTGGCAATATGTTCATCAAGCACATGTATTTTCGCCACAGGTTTTCCCCTCCCTTATACTCAGGATAATTGCTGTGCCTTCAATTTGAGTTCATTCAATATCTGCATCGCCTGAAGAGGCGTCATATTCATGACATCGATATCTTTCATCGTACGGATGAATTCTCGCGCTGGTTTATCCACCGCAACTACATCCGGTTTCGTTGCCACATTCGGCTCATCATCCCCAAAGATGGACAGTTGAACCACATCCGAATGGTTTGCGCTGGACTGTGCTTTGCTGTTTGATTTCTTGGCATGCTGCTTCCCAGCCCCGGTCGAATCTTCAATAGGAGATGTGTAATCTGCACTTTCCGCAGTATCATGCTCCCGGAGCATAGACGCTGAATCCGTGTGTTGGAGCTCTCCATCTTTTAATTTCAAGCCTTCTTCCTGCTTCTCGTTTCCGATATATTCACTGCCCACCGCAACCTGAGCTGCCGCATGTTCAAACCCATGCAAAAGTCCATTCGCCCGCTCAATAATACTATCAGGCAGACCTGCAAGGCGCGCACAATAGATACCATAACTGCTGCTGGCTGCCCCGGCAATCAATTTGCGCAGGAAATTAACTTTGTCACCACTCTCCTGTACCGCCATGGAGTAGTTGGCCAGCTTGTCCAGACTCTCCTCCAGATGAGCAAGCTCATGGAAATGAGTTGATACAAGGGCTTTACAGCCGATGATATCATGTACATATTCAATAACAGACTGAGCAATAGCCATGCCTTCGCTGGTTGACGTTCCCCGTCCCAATTCATCGATTATAATCAGACTGCGTGGTGTGGCTTTGTCCGTCATGACCTGAATGTCGGCCATCTCCACCATGAATGTGCTTTGTCCACCAATGAGATCATCCGCGGCACCGATCCGTGTGAAAATACGATCCATGATCGGCACTTCCGCCTGAGCTGCAGGTACAAAACAACCCACTTGTGCCAAAATGGAGATTAAAGCGACCTGTCGCATATACGTACTCTTACCAGCCATATTTGGTCCAGTAATCAGCAGAATACGTGCCTCTTCCTTGGTCATTGCCGTGTGATTGGCAATAAATGCGCCATCTCGCATGACCGCCTCAACGACCGGATGGCGTCCTTCTTCCACAACCAGATCATAACCGTCGGTCAACGTGGGCCGTACAAAGTTGCGCTCAGCACTGATCACCGCAAAAGATTGATACACATCAATTTCCGCTACCTGTTCAGCCAGCTTCTGCAATCTTGCAATCTCTTTGTTCAGCCGCTCGCGCAGCTCTGCGAATAGTCCATACTCAATATCAACCATTTTGTCCTGAGCTTCGAGAATCAGCGTCTCTTTTTCCTTCAACTCCGGCGTAATATATCGTTCTGCATTGGCAAGTGTCTGTTTACGTTCATAACGTCCCTCTGGCAGCGCGGACAGATTGGACTTGGTGATCTCGATATAATAACCAAACACTTTGTTATATCCAATCTTCAGCGATCGAATGCCCGTCGCCTCACGCTCTCGCGCTTCCAGCTCTGCAATCCACTGTTTCCCGTTGACCGAAGCCTCACGCAATTCATCCAGACGTTCATGATACCCTTCACGAATCAGGCCTCCGTCCCTTACCGATACAGGCGGCTCGTCCACAATGGCTTGCCCGATCGCTTCACGCAGATCATTGCAATCATCCATCGTTTCGGCAATATGTTGCAGTGTTGCGGAAGATGATCCTGCGCAATGCTGACGGAGTCCTGGAATTTTCTCCAGCGATGATTTGAGCGCATTCAGGTCACGACCATTGGCATTACCAAACGCAATTCGGCCTACCAAGCGCTCCAAATCATAGATGTCTTTGAGTTCTGCACGCAGGTCCTCACGCAATATAAACTGGTTGTACAACGTATCCACTGCTTCAAGACGCTCATTAATCTTCCCTTTTTGCAATAATGGCTTATCGACCCAGCGACGCAGCATTCTTGCACCCATGGACGTCTCGGTCCGATCAAGCAACCAGAGCAATGAACCTTTTTTGGAGCGTTCACGCACGGTTTCAACCAATTCCAGGTTCCGGCGGGTAAACGGGTCCAAGATCATATAATGATCCGGCTCA
The DNA here is from genome assembly GCF_008386395.1 of Paenibacillus sp. 37. Lineage (NCBI taxonomy): Bacteria > Bacillati > Bacillota > Bacilli > Caryophanales > Paenibacillaceae > Paenibacillus > Paenibacillus sp. 37. The sequence continues at coordinate 4,199,800 of NZ_CP043761.1, forward strand.
TACGTTGAGATTTGGGTTAATTGTCCCAGAGAACGTTTCTGTGTCTCACTCAGATAGGAGAAAAGACGTGCAATGCACGCTTGACGTTCAGGCTCTAATCTTGCCCATACAGCCTCACCAAACTGCTGACGGACCAGTTCTTCCTTATTCTTTGTCCACGCCGTGTAGACCACAGGGCGACCGATTGGAGATGCCTCGGCTTCTACCGTTTCGAGCAGCGCTGCATCCCCCACCAGCTCCGATGGTTCATAGATGCCGATTTCATCCTTAAGCCATTCCTTGGAATATGGTACCGAAGTCACATACAACTCACCCGTTGACAGATCACAGGCCGCGAGCGCCAGCGTATTTTGATTACCTGTAAGACACACCATGTAGTTATTGGACTTGTCCCCTAGTGTTTTGCCTTCCATTACCGTTCCGGGTGTAACCACACGAACAATTTCACGTCGTACCATGCCTTTGGTTACACTGGCATCTTCCATCTGTTCACATATCGCAACTTTATATCCTTTTTCAATCAGACGCTGTATGTAATTGTCAGCCGAATGATAAGGTACACCGCACATCGGGATTTTGTCATCCGTGCCCCCGTTACGTGCAGTCAGCGTGATCTCAAGTTCACGAGCAGCATTAATCGCATCCTCGAAGAACATTTCATAGAAGTCACCCAGTCTAAAAAATAAAAAAGCATCTTGTGCTTCGGCCTTCACTTGCAAATATTGTTGAATCATTGGCGTATACTGAGCCATGATGAATATCCTCCATCCCGTTCCTATAATGTCAGGAAGAAACGCGTCCTGGAAGGACAATAAGACGGTCAGGCACTGTGTTTGCGCCTCCGCCTTATGTGTTGGCTAATCGCCACTTCCTTCAAAGGTTGCTGCTCCATATCTTCCGTAGCTCTCACTTATAAAGGTTGTTCAAAAAGTCCGCTTTTGATTACGAAGGATGCCTAGTGGCATCATCAGCGTCGAATATGGCATTCAGCCGAAATGTCCGTTGCTCACGTAGTTTTCCTACGCTCCGCTACTCCATTTCTAGCTTCATCCAATCTTCTCGGTACTAAAAACCGTTCTTTTTGAACTCGCACTTAAAAAGACTTGTTTCTTATTATATCAAAAAAACGTCCGTACTTCATGAACCTGCCCGAATATTCCAGAGTTTGCGAATATCGCGGCTCTCATCCCAAGTTCTTCCCAGTTTTAATTGAAGGAGTAACGGACACGCGTACCGTTCATAACGTGCATATCCATCCAACCTCTTCAGATCATCTACCAGAGTTGGAATGTGTTCCTGAATCACTTCGCGCTTTCCCTCATAAAAAGCGGCATGAACCTCAGCTTTCGCCAACGGACGCTGCCGTAATTGAGTATACCCGCTCGCGATCAGACCTGCCAAGGCCACAACACCTTTCGCAACAAGGGGCGACACAAGAAAGCTGGGTAACGTACGGTACTCAAACCCACCATAGGATTTCAGGCGAAAATCACCAAGCGCTCCATAACGGGGTCGTCTTCCCGATCCACGTGGGTCTTGCAGAAATGCCAGTGGCAATGCCAGATAATTGTCCAGTGCACGAAGCAGTTCCCCGGTAAGATTCACCCCGCTAAAATGAATATGACCACCCAGAGGTAACCCCCGTTGTGGCATCCCTCCTGCCTGCCAGATGAGCGAGTGATCACTGATGCTGCGGGAAGCGGCTGCGAATGCCCTCATCAGATGAGCCAGCAGTTCTCGTGGTTCGGAGCTGGGAGCAGGCCGCAATTCGGCAACCGGATATATGCGCCGTCCACCAATCGTCACGGAATCACAGCCTGCCATTCCTGTACGTTCAAGAAATCTGGAGGCGGGTACGATTTTGGATTCCGGCATCTGCACCAGAAGAAACTCCGGGTCCATGCCGAGTATCGGAGTGGGTCTGTGACTCTGCTCCTCATCCAGCAGTTCCTGATGCTGCTTCCAGCTTTCCCTATAGGTAGCAGCAAGGTTGGTCACCCCTTTCCAGGGACACGGGTCAATCGAAATCACTGCACAGCCGCCATTCCCTGAGGATTCCATTCGAACAGCTCCATGATCCAGTCCTAACGTATACAGCGTTTTGATCGCAAGTCGTTCTACGCGCTTGAACAAGGTTGAACTCCCTTCACGCTCCACCAGAGTTTCCTGTGCCCCTCCCATGCCACTAGTATCCTTGCGTTTGATCCGGATCGCCTGCAGACAACTTATCTCTACGTCATAGCGTACACGCAAGCCTGGTTCACGTTTGCGCCGATCGTGCAGTGACAATACTTCAATGCCTGCCTGTTTCAACCGTTCTGCACGTTGTCCAGAAGTCATCCTTTCATATCGTCGCAGCGCTTCCTCCGCTTGTTCCATCACATTCATTACGTCCCCCCTCCCGGATCATGCAACCAAAAATAAAAATAACCCCGCAATGCGGAGCCTTCCCGTGAAAGGTATTCCAGGCACATTGCGAGGCTCGTTACCACCCATTTTTCAATATTTAAGAAGAAAGAGGGCTTACGCCCTCTTCACCGCGCCTTCTGGCGCATATGATACCTTAGGTTATCCATTACAGGCGTCAAACTCACAGTTCATCGTCGAGCAGATCGGGATCGAGATCGTCATAATCTCCATCGCCACTGCCAAAGTCATAGTCCTTGTCTTCGTAATCACCGCAACCATCTGTGCAGACCTTCACACAAACTTTGGTTTCGGCAACGAGTTCCACAGCGAATTCCCGTTCAACCCGGATAATTACACTGCTTCCACCTGCTGATACTGTGGCTTCCACACAGCTGGGTTCCTGCGTTGCATCCGCAGATACCTCCACTGTGGAAGTCCGGTGTTTCGGGTCCAGATAGGACAAAGGCACATGTTCTACATACGAGACCGTTTCTTTGGCTACATCCGTCTGCGAATTCTTGTCGTAGGAATACCAAATGTTGATATCGTAAGTACCAATAACTTCAATTCCGTCACCCGCTGATACGGCTTCATATTGGTGGTTGATAATCCAAGCCCCCAAAATACTTGTCGGACCATTTGGCGGAGTCACGGTATGTGTTACGGTAGAGAACTTACGACCTTTGCCGCAGATCGCCTTCGTGATAATCTCTCTACATTGATGTTTATGACTCAATGACATCTTTAAACCTCCTCCATACAATCATTCACTACAAGTGTATGCAGGGCATTCGTCTAGGGTGACAACTATTTTCTATTATTCGTTTGTAGATTGGGACCGGTCCGAGATTGGGGACGGTGCTTTGTCCTTCTTCGCGACTTTCAGATACAGCGCGAGTTCACGGCACAACTGGAGAATTGCGGAACGAATCTCGAATTCTTCCCTTGTATCCGGCAGCTCCATACGTTTGAATTCTTCTTGCACATTCGCAAGAAGTTTTTCAGTTCGTCCGGTGTAGGATTCAGTAAGTACATCCTGACTAAGCTGATCGAACAGTTCCGATACCATTTCCGCATGTGGCATCTTCTGATAGATCTGGGACACCAGATGCATCATGTGCTGGATGGAGTCCAGCTGCGTTTTGCGCATATAGAAGTAGACACTCCATTCCTCATTCGGATGAATCACCTGATTCTCCAGAGAACGCTTGGCAGCATCAATACCGCCAAGGATCGCTTGATCTGCTTCAATCAGCTCTCTCCCCGCCCATGCTTCATTGGGATTACGCAGCGTGGCCGCAAATTCCTTGAAAATCTTCGAGAAGAGTTCATCGATTCGTTTGCGAATGCGTAGCATCTGTGGATCCGCTGCCGGCATATAGGCCAGGTTAACCACCATTGCGGAACCAAGACCAATTAACAACAAAGCAATTTGTACGAGGACGACATGCACGTCCATCTCCCCGCCGCCGAACACCCGAAACACAACAACAGAACCTGTAACAATACCTTCTTTGAAGCCTACCCGGACAATAGCCGGGAATGCGATCAATATGTATACCGCCAGCACCCAATAATGGAAGCCTAGAAAGTGAAAAAGTACACTTGCAAATAAAAGTCCAACTACGGAAGCAAAGAACCGCGCCGATATGGTGCGAATACTTCGTTTTCTCGTTACATCCACGCCAAGAATGGCAAGCAATCCCGCTGATGTTGGTCCCGGCAAGCGACACCAGTCTGCAATCAATACAGCCATTAATGCGGCGATTGCAGTTTTAATTACCCTAAAACCCATTTAACATTCCATCTCCTCTAAGCTGCAAAAAAATTCTTAGCCAGCTCGTCGCCTCATTCATTTATGATGACTAGTATGTCTCATCCAAATGTAAACTAGACGACATCAACCGACATGCGCATGCATGCCGGTCACAGCAACACGCCCCGAATGAGGGACGCTGGCAAGTTAGATCGTTGCGACAGAACCTCAAGGCCCTCTTCTCCAATCATCGCATTCATTCCGGATCTGCGCGGAATAATCATACTAAATATGGTACTTGATTTTACAGTATCGGGCAACGTGACACCCCTTGTGAAATTGTATACATACCATACCCGGTCACATTACGAGTAAAACACTTCCGAATCACCTGCGGCCAGCCAGCATTTTGCGTTCTGCATAGACAACAAGTTGGTACATGGCTGTTGCAACTGCAGCAATAATTAACAGACTCGATAATACAAGTGTGAAGTTGAATACCTGAAATCCGTAGATAATGAGATAACCGAGCCCTTGTTTGGCGACCAGAAACTCACCCACAATTACACCCACCCAAGCCATGCCAACATTCACTTTCAAGGTGGATACAATCGCCGGAAAAGAAGCAGGTAATACAACTTTTGTAAAAATCTCGGAACGGTCCCCACCAAACGTACGAATGACTTTAATATAATTGGGATCGACTTCATTGAAGCTGTTATACACCACCAGTGTCGTGATAATGACCGTGATGGACAATGTGGTCATGACAATCGCTGTAAAACCCGCGCCGAACATCACAATAAAGATCGGGCCAAGTGCTACCTTTGGCATACTGTTGAACACAACCATATAGGGGTCCAACACTTTGGACAAAAAAGGAGACCACCAAATTAAAACCGCAAGCAAGGTTCCAACGAGTGTTCCCAATAAAAAACCAACTGCCGTTTCCCCTACGGTTACCCCAACATGTGCCCACAACTCGCCACTAGCGATGTCCTTGCCAATCTGGACAAAAACTTTACTCGGATAACTGAACAACAACACATCAATCCAGCGAAGTCTGCCTGCCACTTCCCATAGCAAAAACATACATACTAGCATAGATAACTGTACGGCAAGCACTTGATGTCGCCATCTGGCCACCTGCTGAATATGATTCCGATGCAGCTGTCCCATCCATTCGTCACGCTTTTCCTGCTTCGGATTCATTGGATTCACGCGTCTTCTTCACCTCCCCCGGACTGATCCAGTTCACTCCACAATGCCTGAAACAACGCATTGAATCCTTCTTGCTCCCTGGCATGAAACGGCTGAGATTTACGAATTCCATCGGGAATGATAAATTCACGACGGATGCGGCCCGGATTGCGATCCAGTACAATGACGCGGTCACTGACCGCAATGGCTTCAGACAAATCATGGGTGACGAGAACAGAAGTTTTGCCAAACTGTTTTAACGTGTCCGAGACCAGATCCTCCAATTGCAGCTTGGTTTGATAATCAAGTGCCGAGAATGGTTCATCCAACAATAAAATTCCCGGATCGGTTGCCAGCGTGCGCACCAGAGCCACTCGCTGTCTCATGCCTCCTGAAAGCTCTGAAGGGTACTGATTCTCTGTTCCGGCCAAGCCCATACTTATCAGCAGTTCCCGTACACGTTCACGACTCCGTTCATCCAATCTGCCTGTCAGTTCAAGACCGATCAATGCGTTATCGAGAATGGTCCGCCATGGAAACAGATAGTCCTGTTGAAGCATATAACCAATCTGTGATGAGGGACCGCCAACGAGTTTCCCTTTAACCTTAACCTCTCCTCGGGTGGGTGTGAGCAGCCCGGCGATGATCGACAACAATGTCGTTTTACCGCATCCACTCGGTCCAACCAGACTGACGAACTCTCCTTTTTGGATCTCCAGACTCAAGTCCTCAATCACCAAGGAAGCTTCCCGCTCACTGACGTATACTTGAGAGATCCCCTCCAGTCGGATCACACTTTCGGATTCAGGCATTCTGCTCACTTCCTTTCCTGAATACCCATTACTTTGATTTCGTGGCTTCTTCCGCATAGGCATTATCCACAATGGCATTCAAATCCACGCGTTCTTTCAACTCTCCCGCAGCACTCATGACATCCAGCAGATTGTTCCACTCTTCCTCATCAATGATCGGGTCCGTTGCATAGCTGCCCTGTTCCTTATAACGGTTTACACTACTGATCAAAATGGCTGAATCGATGTCTTTGAAAAAAGGAGAAATGACCTCCGCAATCTCTTCAGCACTGTGGGAATCTACCCATGCCTGCGCTTTGTGCAGACCATTCGTAAATTTCTGTACGATATCCTTATTGTCATTCAGATAACTCTGTTTCGTCATGAAGACGGTATAAGGCAGACGACCACTTTCTGTTCCAAACGATGCAACAACCTTGCCCCGATCTTCTTGTTCAAAGATGGATGCCTGGGGCTCAAACAGTTGAACATAATCTCCCGTACCTGAGGCGAAAGCAGACGCAATGTTGGCAAAGTCCACATTTTGAATCAGCTCTAGATCACTTTGCGGATCAATGCCATGTTTGTTCAGTGCGAACTCCCCTGCCATTTGCGGCATACCGCCTTTGCGCTGACCGAGAAATGTCGAATCCCTCAGTTGCTCCCAATCGAAGCTACCTTCTGTGTTACGAGCGAACAGAAATGTACCATCCGTCTGGGTGAGCTGGGCAAAGTTAATGACCGGATCTTCCGCTCCCTGCTGATAGACATATATGGACGTCTCCGCTCCTACCAGTGCGATATCCACTGAACCTGCGAGTAATGCCGCCATCGTTTTGTCACCGCCAGCAGTCGTCTGAATATCCACCTCAAGTCCCTGCTCTTCAAAAAAACCTTGAGCCACAGCCACATATTCCGGTGCGTAAAATACCGAACGAGTCACTTCGCCAATCGTAATCTTGGCTTCATTCTCTTCCTTATTACAGCTGGTGAGCGCCACAATGATAATCAGCAGAATAACGATGCCCCGGACGAACCATGGCGTGTATTTCATGTTGTTTCCCTCCTTCACTGGTTTCAGCAGTTTCTCTCTATTATGGATATGCCGATGCCCAACAAAAGGTTAAGAACTTAAATGCAAAAAAGAGCCGGGCAATGATGCCCGACTCTTCAGCTCTTCGAAATGTTATTCAATATGTTATATATGGGTTACCTACAGCTTGTAAATCTCGGCGTATTTGGCTTCCAGATAATCGGCCAGATAATCCGGGTTCAACTCTTCACCCGTTACGGCAACAATCAATTCGGAAGGTGTGCGACTTTTGCCATACCGATAGATCTTGTCTGTAAGCCATTCCTTAATTGGAATCAGATTACCTTCGGCAATAAGAGTATCAAACTCCGGCATTTCCTTGCGCAATGTATGTAGAATTTGAGCTGCATACATATTACCCAGAGAATACGAAGCAAAGTAACCAAAGTCACCACCAGACCAGTGAACATCCTGAAGAACGCCGTCTCCATCATTCGTTGGCATAATACCGAGGTATTCCTTGTATTTTGCATTCCAGGTCTCCGGGAGGTCTTTCACTTCCAGACCATCGTTGAATAACATTTTCTCGATCTCATACCGGATAATAATATGCAGGTTATAGGTCAGTTCATCCGCTTCAATCCGAATGAGTGAACTCTCCACCCGATTGATTGCACGATAGAAATCTTCCAGTTCAACCTCGCTCAGTTGCGGGAAATGCTGCTGCAAATCTTTATAATAACGTGTCCAGAATGGCAGGCTGCGACCAATCATGTTTTCCCAAAGACGGGACTGTGACTCATGAATCCCCATGGACGTTCCTTCGGCAAGAAGGGTACCCGCCAGACTGTCATCAATATTTTGCTCGTACAGGGCATGTCCGCCCTCATGCAGTGAACTGAAGACTGCGCTTGCTACATCATCTTGCAGATAATGTGTTGTGATCCGCACATCACCCGGGTTAAGACCCGTTGCAAAAGGATGAACACTCTCGTCCAATCGTCCAGCTTCAAAGTCATAGCCCATTTGTTCCAAGATGAACAGACTGAATTTTTCCTGCTGTTCGGTGTCAAACAACTGATTCAGGAACTCTGTATTTGGCTTGTTTTCTGAAGCATTGATCTTCTCTTGCAAAGGTACCAAACGTGCTTTGAGGCGAGCGAACACAGCGTCCACTTTCTCAACCGTCAGATCTGGTTCATACATATCAAGCAACGTATCATAACGTGTATCCTTCACACCCCAATAATCAATAAACTCCTGTTTGAGCTTAACGATATCTGTCAGATATGGGGAGAACCCGGCAAAATCACTGTTATGCTTGGCATCTTCCCATGCCGTTTCTGACTTGGCCGTGAGCACGGTATATGCTTGCACTTTCTCAGGCGGTACAGACTGACTGCGATCATATTCTTTCTTGCAATCTTCAACCTGACGACGATCTATATCTTCGAGCTGTTCCAATACCGCTGGAGTCGTTAATGCATCCAGGTAAGTCTTCATGTCAGCCGAGGTTTGCAGCTTGAATGCTTCGGTGGACAACATACCCAGCGTCTCCGAACGTGTCGGAACGCCTTTTTTCGGCGCACCTGTGCGCAGATCCCAGTGAAGCAAACCAATGGCTTCATGATAGCTCTTAATTTTACGAGCCAGATTACGGAAGGATTCCAAATGTTCCTGTGTTTGTTTATCCATTGTTATCGTTCACCTCTTCAAAAAAAATGTTATACCCTATTGATGATACTTTTTGCATTGCGTATAATCAACTTTTAACAGATGAAAATTGCATTGTTCTCCTAAAGATACGTGTTCCAAAAGTCTGGTTTTCATTACCGAGAAGATAGTAATTGAATTTAACTTCGATGCTGATGATGCCCTTAGGCATGATTTGTAATCAAAAGTGGACTTTTTGAACAACCTCTAAAGGGTTCGAGTAATGCCATCTGCTGACCGTGAAATACTATTAAAGCAAAGGCGCGTAGGACAAGCTGCATCATATGCAAGTGGCCGTGCTCGTCGTATTGGATAACAGGAGGCAATGGACATGAACAACATTCAAGAGATTTTGGCTTACAACAAATCATTTGTCGAGACCAAAGAATACGAAAAGTATACGGCTGGCAAGTTTCCAACCAAAAAGATGGTTATCATCACTTGTATGGATACACGTCTGGTGGAATTGCTGCCCAAGGCTATGAACCTGAAAAACGGTGATGTGAAAATCATCAAAAACGCAGGCGCAATTATCTCTCAGCCTTTCGGGAGTGTAATGCGTAGTGTACTTGTCGCCATCTATGAACTGGGTGCAGATGAAGTCCTGGTAGTGGGGCATACGGAATGTGGTATGGCTTCCCTTCACGCAGAAACCATGATTGGACATATGGTAGAGCGTGGTGTATCGGAAGAAGTCATGACTACTCTGGAGAATTCGGGGATCCGTTTGCAAAAATGGTTGCGCGGGTTTGACAGCGTCGAAGAAGGGGTAAAGCATACTGTGGAAGTGATCAAGAAGCATCCTTTACTTCCTCCCAATGTACCCGTCCACGGCATGGTTATCGATTCTGCCACAGGTGAGCTTGATCTTGTCGCTGAGGGGTATAGACAACAGGCATCTCTCTAAATGGTTTGGAGTGCGGACCTTATGGTTCGCACTTTTTTTGTCTAAATTAAGGCAGTTGTTCTGTCAGGTTGTCAAACCATACAGTTTCAGTGTACACTTTTTATGAAAGCGGTCAAAGAAAGTAAAAACGATTGTTCTCTCTGACCTAGCCCTAATATTAAGGAGACATGTGCATGAACATACTTTCCTACGGATTACTCGGGCTGCTTACCCGCGAGGAGTCATCGGGCTATGATCTGATGCTGAAAATCCAGCCTCATTGGCAGGCGAAACACAGCCAGATCTATCCCCTCCTGTCCAAGATGGAAAACGATGAGTTATTGGCCTCCCGCTGGGTACAACAGTCTGACAAACCGGACAAGAAAATGTACGCAGTTACGGAAAAAGGCATTGAAAAGCTCTTGGAATGGATGATTACTCCTGTTACCGCACCGGTTACACGCGATGAATTTAATTTGCGTATTTTGTGTGTTGGCATAGCGGAAGACGGAAGCATGAGACGCATTCTGAATGAGCGTAAAAGCTGGTTCATGGAACGCATACGTTATTTCGAGGATCTGAAGTCACGTATACCTCAGGATAATCTTCGTGTAGGCAACCGAGATTTTGGAAGCTACATCCTGGTACAAAAAGGGTTAATGCACGCACAAACAGGCCTGGAATGGTGTCATTGGGTTACCCAATTGCTTGATGGCCAAGCTGCAATTCAAGACCCAAGTCCAAGCGTTTCGGAAGTTTAATAAAATTTGAAACGTTCCTGCAAGTTGACCGTATTACATGAGTAAGGCCCATTTTTGGGCGATTCAAACAAATTAATCGGGGGGTTACGATCTTTACAATGAAGAAAAAATTTGGATTTAAACATCTAATGATGGTATTTATGGCCTTTACATTATTGTTCGCAACAGTGGGAGTAACGAATCCGGATTCTGCGGATGCAAGACGTGGTGGCGGATTCAAATCCGGTACAAAAAGTTATAGCAATACACCTAAGAAATCCGACTCCAACAGTAACGTGAATAAATCCAATTCCGGTAATAATTCCGGTACTGGTGCAGCTGCAACTCGTGGTGGATTCTTCGGCGGTGGCGGAGGATTCATGAAAGGCATGATGCTTGGTGGTCTTGCTGGTATGATGTTCGGCGGATTGTTCGGTGGCATGGGCGCTCTGGGTAACATCCTTGGATTGCTCGTGAACGTTGCAGCAATTATGTTGATTGTTATGCTGGCTATGGCACTCTTCAGAGCCATCTCCAATCGTCGCAAACCTGCAGCGGATGGTCGTTATGACCGTCGCAATGATCGTGATGACGACCGTAACAGAAACGGACGGTACTAATCTCTATGGTTCTGAGCATGGATGAAATTGTGAATGCAATCTGTATTCATATGGCAGAACGTAAGGGTGTACGTCCAACCGATGTGAATGTAGAACTGAGCTGGGAAGAAGATACAGGTTATTCCGCTGAAGTTTGGATCCAAGGCCGTAGTCAATATCTGGTGGAGTCCAATATGATTGAAGCGATTCTTCGTTACCTGCACAGTGAATACAACATCCGGGCGTACCGTGAGAACGTACGACTTGATCTGGATGAAGAGATCACAGCGATCGTTAATCAATAAGATAGGTCAGTCACTGGCCTGATATACGAAAGACCGCCTCCCCTCTGTCGCCTGACAGAGATGGAAGGCGGTCTTTTTGTTTCTTTATTTGTAGCTTTATTTGTACTCTAATGCAGTCTCTATATGTGTCTGTGTTACATTCTACTTCTTGGAAACTACGATTGAAGTTTAACCAGGCTGTAGTTCTTCTTACCTTTACGGATAATGATGAATTTACCGCCAATGGCGTGTTCTGCCGACACCGTGAATTCAAGCTCCGTGATTTTCTCACCATTCATGGAAATTGCACCTTTGGTGACATCCTCCCGCGCTTGGCGCTTGGATGGCTCCAGACCCAGATCTACGAGCCAATCCACAATATTTTTGGCTTCGCCGTCCGTTTCAAAGGTAGGCATTTCCTTGAAGCCCTGCTCGATTTCGTCTGCGGTCAGGGAACGGATATCACCACTGAACAGCGCCGCTGTAATACGTTTAGCCTGTTCAAGCATTTCTTCGCCGTGTACGAATTTTGTCATTTCTTCCGCAAGTGCTTTCTGTGCTTCACGTCTGTGCGGCTCTGTCTCTACCTTTTCAGCCAAAGCTTCAATTTCTTCTTTGCTCAGGAAGGTAAAGTATTTCAAGTATTTGATCACATCACGGTCATCTGTGTTCGCCCAGAACTGGTAGAATTCAAATGGTGTCGTTTTGTTCGGATCAAGCCAGATTGCGCCGCCAGCTGTTTTACCGAATTTGGTTCCATCGGATTTAAGCATAAGTGGAATGGTCAGACCGTACGCCTTCGCTTCAGATCCTTCTTTTTTACGAATCAGATCAAGACCACTCGTGATATTCCCCCATTGATCGGAACCGCCAATTTGAAGCTGTACATCTTCGTTCTGGAACAGGTGCAGGTAGTCGAGTGATTGAAGAATCTGGTAGGAGAACTCAGTGAACGAGATTCCGCCTTCCAGTCTGCTCGCAACTACATCCTTAGCAAGCATTGTGTTGAGGTTAAAGTTTTTGCCGTAGTCACGCAAGAATTCAATGACATTGATTTTGTGTGTCCAATCGTAGTTGTTCACCATGCGTACCTGATTATCCCCGTCTGTTACGAACAACTTCTTCATCTGCGCGGTCAGTGCATCCACGTTCTCCTGCACTTGCTCCATCGTTTGCAAAGAACGCTCTGCCTGACGACCACTTGGATCACCAATCGTGCCTGTAGCTCCACCAATCAAAATAACCGGACGGTGTCCTGCCAGTTGAAAACGTTTCAGCATCATGAAGGGAATTAAATGTCCGATATGCATGCTATCCCCCGTAGGGTCAACACCGCAGTACAAAGAAACGGACTTCGTTTCAGTCAATTCACGTAATCCCTCTGCATCCGTTTGCTGGTTAATGGCGTCACGCCACTGTAGTTCATCAATAATATTCATTCGTATAACCCCTTTTCTATCCTCAAAATTCAGTCATGATCTACGTTAATTTACAAAAAACACACTGGAACGGCTTTTTTGGACACAAAAAAATCGCCTCCTTGTCTTCATTAGACACAGGGACGATTATCATAACCGTGGTACCACCCAAATTGCATGGATAACACATAACCTTAACACGCTATCCATACCACTTTTGGCAATATATCGTTTGCCCATCCGCTTGGCATTACCCAAGTACTCCAGAGTGTAATTCGCAGCCCTTGTATGTATCAGGTTCCATCAACCCCTGACTTTCTGTAACAGGGACAAAGCCGCTACTGCGCTCTATCAACGTGATTCATGTATTCAATTTATAGCAAGTATAGCCGAACGTTTCAGTCATTGCAAGACCAAGTATTAATCTTCGAACAGAACAACGGATGCGTAGTTGAAACCAGATTATATAATCATCATGTTCAATTTTCCGTGATAATAACCATAGGCTTTCTCCGCGATCTGATCCTCATTGTTCCAAAATTGCTGATCCAGTTCATCTAACTGGTGCTCTTGTTCCTTTGTCAGTAATTTAGGAATGTCCCATAGTTCAGTAAGCCTTTCATCCTCTTTCAGATGCTCAATGCAGCCGTATGGTGACGTTATAATCTCCACAACTTGAGTCGCACCAATGATATGTAATGCCCGCAACGCGTAACGGTATACTTCTTCCCCCCAGTTGCAGAAAAACTGTATAAAACCACCATTAAAGACATCCGCCTCTAACAGCCATAAAGCAGCAACGTCCTGCTCGTTCGAAGTTAACGATGCCCAGCCCTGTTCAGATTCATTCTTTTTTTCGACAAATAACACAGCATAGTCATGCCATACATCATTAATATCTTGCTCACTCACGTTACACACCTCACTTTTCTTTATGCCATGCTCTCTAACTCCTGACGTTTACCCGTCTGATGCCAATGTAAATACGGATCACCGATCTGCTGGAAAGCTTCCTGAACACCCCTGTTCAGTTCCTTCATGACTTCATCTGTATAGTTCAAATGCGTCTGTTTATTATCCACGCCATGTCGTTCCAACAATCCTACATGCGTCGCGGTGAAAATAATATCTTCCAGCAGCCAATAGATGACTTCCTCTGGCTGTTTTACTCGTTTCTCTAACGAGACGAGACCACGTTCGTATATTCGAACAATATACGTATCTTTTCCACACTCTACATAGGGTACACCATCCCATTTAAAGGTCTCAAACAAGCGGTTAACATAGTTCTGCATCTGTTCTCTAGGGAAGAATGTAAGCTTTAAAAGCTGTATAAGGATGTCTGCCAATTGTTGTTTGCTTAACATGTTGGACATGAATGCACCTGCCTCTATAAAAGTAAATCTCTATTTCTCTAATTATTGCATGATAATCTCCGAATTCAATTCCCATGATGGATTTTAACATCGATGACAGAATGAAAAAATGAAAAGACTGCCCAAGGCAGCCTCCTCATTCCATACTGTTCAATCAGGTCCCACAAAAAGTCTGATACGAAGTATTGCATTGTGCAGGTAGTTCGGCATATTCAGCCTGCTCAGGTGAGTATGCGAACGGGTCTGAAAGAACCTTCAAAAGCTTCTGCATCACGCTAAGATCTCCGTGGTTCTCCGCTCGCTCAAGGGCTTCCTCGACCCGATGATTGCGGGGAATGACGGCTGGATTGCTTGTTCTCATCAACTGCCGAGAGACTTCCTTCCCCTCATGCTGTCTTTCCAATCTTGCTTGCCAACGTTCATGCCATTCCGAAAATTCTGTCGAGGCATACATTGTTATCCCTTCCAATGTGTCAATGGTCAACGCCAGGAACGTATTGGTGTAATCCGCACTATGCTTCTCCATGAGTTCGAGGAGATCCTTGATCAGCGCTTCATCTTCGGCTTCTTCATCCAACAAGCCCAGTTTGGCACGCATCCCCTTAAGCCAGTGCTGATGGTACAATTCAGAAAATTGTGCGATAGCATCCTGCGCAAGTTGCACTGCCTGCTCTTCATCTTCATGCAACAACGGCAGAAGTGTCTCGGCAAATCGAGCCAAATTCCACCCGGCAATATAAGGTTGATTGCCATATGCATAGCGACCTTGTCTGTCAATGGAGCTAAATACGGTCCCAGGATTGTAAGCATCCATAAAGGCACATGGACCGTAATCAATGGTCTCACCACTAATGGCCATGTTATCCGTGTTCATCACACCATGAATGAAACCAATACGCTGCCATTGGGCAATGAGAGCCGCCTGCCGTTTAATCACTTCCTGAAGGAGCAAAAGATAACGATTTTCGGCTTGAGCAACCTCGGGGAAATGTCGATGCAACGTGTACTCAGCCAACGCCCGAAGATCTTCAATAGACCCCCATCTTGCTGCGTACTGAAAGGTTGCCACCCTGATGTGACTAGAAGCAACACGGGTCAAGATAGCCCCTGGCCGCTCTGTTTCGCGGATAATGTTTTCACCTGTTGATACCACAGCCAGACTGCGTGTCGTTGGGATCCCCAGTGCATACATTGCTTCACTAATAATATACTCTCGCAACATTGGCCCTACAGCAGCACGTCCATCTCCTCCACGGGAGTAGGGTGTTCTTCCTGAACCTTTCAGCTGGATATCCACTCGCTCGCCCTGTGGCGTAATCTGTTCTCCCAGCAGCAAAGCACGACCATCACCAAGCATGTTAAAATTGCCAAATTGATGTCCTGCATAGGCCTGAGCCAAAGGCTCGGCTCCTTCCGGAATCGAATTACCTGCAAAAATTTGCGCCCCTTCATCACTGTCAAGAGACTCCACATCCAGTCCCAAGCCGGATGCAAGCAGTCTATTGAAAATGATCAGCTTTGGTGATTCAACAGGCACCGCACCCTGACTTGTAAAAAAGGGTTGCGGTAACTGCGCATAACTATTCTCCAAGTTCCACCCTTTGTTCAACGTTTCTTGTTGCATGTGATCACAACTCCTTTTCTGTACCAGAGATATCCCTTGGTTATATTGTAGCCTTGTGAACCAATGCTCATTTATGTAGTCGCATGGAAATTCAATTCAAGAGGATGTTGACTTAAACGAACATCTAAAATGTTCTTGATGAAACTTTAGCATATTTGCATTCCTTTTGCATTCCTCATGAATAGTCACTTTGATAAGGGAACCACCACATTGTTGGTTTCGCGCAAAAAAATCCAAGAAGTTTTTTGGCCAAGTGGAGTCATTTCCTTTCATTCCACTTCCCAGAGAAACCTTCTTGGATCTGTTCCGTTTACCCGATGACATGTATGTTATTACAAGAATTACGTATGTGCTTCCTGAACCTGTACGGGTTGTACAGGCAAGCTTTCTTTTTTGAAACCGAGGTTAAAGAAGACATTGAGCAGGATCGCTGACAGGCTTCCCGTAATAATACCATCACTAACAATAATCCGAATACTTTGAGGAAGCTGGGCAAACAGGTCGGGTACAGCAGTAACACCGAGCCCAAGTGAAACGGAGCAAGCCACGATCAACAGATTGGATTGTTTGCCAAAGTCGACGTTTTGCAGCATTTTGATCCCGGATGAAACAACCATTCCGAACAGGATAACAGTCGCTCCCCCGAGGACAGCACTTGGAATAATGGTTGCAAAAGCAGCTACCTTCGGAATGAGCCCCAGAAAGACCAGAATACCTCCAGCTGCAACAACAACATTGGTCGTTTTCACTTTGGAGAGCTGAACCAAACCAACATTCTGTGCAAATGTATTGTATGGAAAAGCATTGAATATGCCGCCAAGGACAAACGCGAGACCTTCTGCACGATATCCCCGTGCCAGATCGTTTTCGTTGATCGGTTGATCACAGATTTTGCTCAAAGCCATAAATACACCTGTTGATTCGATGATAACCACCGTACCTACAATAATCATTGTAATGATTGGGCCGATTTCGAAGGTAGGCCATCCAAAGTAAAAGGGTTGAGGTAAATGGAACCAGGAGGCTTCCTGTACAGAGGCAAAATTCACTTTTCCCATGATGGCTGCGATGAGGGTTCCCACGATAATTCCAAGGAGAACAGCCAGGGATTTAACAAACCCGCGAGCATATCGATTCAGGATTAGAATAAAAAGTAATACACCAAATGAAAGCGCCAAATTATCCAAACTTCCGAAATTCTCACTGTTTGCTCCACCCGCCATGTTTTTAATGCCGGTTGGGATTAGCGCAAGACCGATAATGGTTACCACTGTACCGATCACGACTGGCGGAAACAATTTGACGATTTTGCTAAAAAATACGGCAAAGATGACGATAAATAACCCCGCTGCGATGATCGACCCATATATGGCAGGAATTCCGTATTGCGATCCAATCGCAATCATCGGTGTCACCGCTACAAAAGAACTTCCGAGCACCGCTGGCAAACCAATCCCCAAGTACTTCCCTTTTCGTGCCTGAAGCCATGTGGCAATCCCACACGTTAACAGGTCAATGGATACCAGATACGCCAACTGCTCTGCAGTCAGATTTAGTGCTCTGCCCACAAGCAAAGGCACCAGAATCGCTCCCGCATACATCGCGAGTACGTGCTGAATCCCCAGTGAAAAAACTCTCATCTTTTTGGTTTCTTTCATCCCACGTTGCCCCCCTGAAATTAGAATCAACAGAACCACTGCAAAATCATGTTATGTTGATTCACATTATATAAATTATTCAGGGAAGTTCCATGATTCATAACATAGAATTGTGATCAGAGATAAAGAGCCCAACTAAAATTGGGCGTGTTATACAAAAGGTACTCTCATACCGATTATTCAGGTTATATTAGTTGACACATAAGGTTGGATAGCCCTCTTTGACTCTCCGAAGAAAAGAAACATGAACGTGAGATTTAACTTCAGTACTTCAATGTTTAATACATATTTCTGAACATCACTTGTTTCATCTTCTCAGCTTGTCAGTTGAGAAGATTGATGTTAAATCGTTGCTCCATTACTTCTCCGTTCTGGTGAACCATCTCCGTAAAAAACACTTCTTCTCTATTCATCAGAACAACGGATGAAGCTCTGGTCCCATAGTCGAATTTTTCACTTTTAACGAAGATGGGAGAAAGCAAACGCTCCCATTCCATTGGAACACCTGTATGGGGGAGAAGCTCATCCACTGAAGGGTCAGCCATTTGCAGCAAAACTAATATTTGTTCTGTCAGGGTAGCTTCGTCCTCCCCTTGGATGATTTTCTCCAGCCCTTCTTTTCCACGTTTTACCTTGGGCCAATCTGTATTGATCAAGTGATTACTAATCCCGTATATTCCCGGTTTCAACTTCATCACAACATTGCCCACATTAGAATAATAATAGAGGTCGTCAGGATCACCCACTAACAAATTGTAGCCAGGAAAATCATTGCGACTTTGCTCCGCACGGTGCATATATTGCTCAGGTGTGGACGTTCCCTTCAAAAAATCAGCAACCAGATCTCCTCTTGAGCCCTTGGCATGTACCTCTTCATTCGGATCACGATAATTCGTAACAGCAGCCAGACGCCCACCTTTGGTTACGCCCATCCAGGTTCCCATTTTCGACAAATCCCGGCCAGCCAATATATGAGGATGGTCTTCCCAATAGTGTGCTTGAGCCGTAGGTCTGTTATAGAATTCATCCCTATTTGATCCCAGTATAAGCGGATACGTTGGATGCATGTTGTAAGCTAATAAAATTAAACACATAGAAATCTTCAACTCCTATATTGGTTAAACCTCTATAATTTCCACTTTATATCGCATAATCAACGACAATTACATCTTCCACCCAACCATCCAGGGAAGCCACAAATGCCTGATGAGCAGGATGCGGGCCATAAGCGCGCAATGCCTCCTGATCTTCAAACGTCACTCGCAAGCCAATTGTGTAACCTTGAATACGGTCCGTTTCTTCCGTGACATTGATCCCTGCGGTCAGCCCGACAATCCCCGGGATTTGATCCTGTAACGCGAGTAATTGGTCCACCAATTCCTGCTGTTTGGTTAATGTGGTTTTATCGTTAAATTTAAAAACAACCAAATGTTCAAACATCTTGTTATTCCTCCTATGTCCATTCGAATAGTAAATGTAATTTCGTTAAATGAAGTCAATTCAACAATTCCAATCCGCCCATCATATAGGGGACCACTCTGTTGGCTAATTCAACCGGAGATTCCTGCCCGCCTTCAATATTCCATCGATACGTCATTCCATAGATCGACCAGCTTAGCATCGTTGCAGTAATTTTCAGCGTTTTGTGATCTACATCCCCCGCTACTTTACTCATTAATTCAAGAAGGAATTGCTCCAGCTGTGTCTTGATGTTTTCTTCAATAATTGGTGCAACTGTCTCATATTTTTTGATGCATCCATTACTTGAGACGTGATAATCACATAATGAAAATATAAGCTGCTCTATGGTTTCGGCTGATAACCGGGCATCCGGGTCCACCCTTTTGGTTACATATTCCATAAAAGCATCCGATAACAAGGCTTCAAGCAGTGCATATTTATCCTGAAAATGGGCGTAAAATGTAGCCCTGTTAATTGTGGCTTGTTCTGTAATGTTTTGAATCGTAATGCTGTTGAAATTTTTAAGATTCAATTGGTTTAAAAACGCATCCAGAATTAATTGACGCGTGCGAATTACACGCGGATCATTCGAGTTTGGAGACAATACACCAGACATGTCCCAATCCTCCTTTGTACACAAAATATTTGGTTAGACTCCTTCATTATAGATAAGTGTTATTTGTTCAACAAGTGAAAGTGGGTGCACAGACATCATACAATAATCAGTGTCTTTCGCTTAAGCAACAAAATGCTCCGATTGTTGGTTGAGCACGCCTATACACCTTGTTAAGATTGCACTCGTACCCGCTTGAAGGTGCATAATAATGGAGGTGCTTAGTTTGAGTAATCAACAACATAACGTTATTTCTACGGAGTTTCTGTTCCAACCATACACTGTTCAAAAATTAACCCTGTCCTCACGCATCGTCATGTCCCCCATGGCTCGTGCCTTCTCCCCGGATGGTGTCCCTGGCCCCGATGTAGCCGCATATTATCGTCGGCGTGCCAAGCATGGTGTTGGACTCATTATTACCGAAGGTGCGACCATTGAGCATCCATCAGCATCAAGTGAGCCTAGAATCCCTCATATGTATGGAGAAGCAGCTCTTCAAGGCTGGGCTGAAGTGGTCGAACAAGTCCATGAAGCCGGCGGCAAGATTTTTCCGCAGATTTTACACATGGGAATCGTTCGTCCTTCAGGATCTAACCCACACCCGGAAGCTGCATCACTGAGTCCATCGGGAGTTGATATGGAAGGTACGCAAGTAGGTGCGCCTATGACGGAGACAGAGATCGCAACGGTGATTCAAGCTTATGCTGATGCAGCAGTTAATGCGCAACGCATCGGTTTTGACGGAATTGAGCTTCACGGTGCACACGGGTTTCTGATCGATCAGTTTTTCTGGAAAACAACGAATAGGAGAACGGATCGCTATGGCGGTGACCTTCAAAAACGAACTCAATTCGCGGTTGAACTTGTCATGGCAGTTCGTGCTGCGGTAGGTCCTGATTTCCCTATTGCGATGCGGATTTCCCAATGGAAGATGAATGATTATCAAGCCAGACTGTTCGAAACCCCCGAACAATTGGAACAATTCCTTCGTTTGTTAGTTGACGCAGGTGTAGATATCTTTCACTGCTCGACACGACGCTTCTGGGAGCCCGAGTTCGAAGGATCTGATCTTGGATTTGCAGGTTGGGTAAGAAAACTGAGTGGCCGAACCACAATTACCGTTGGTTCTGTGGGTATGCCAGATGAGCCTGAAGCAGGAGCAGATGAAACAACACATCCAGGTATGGGCGAACTCATGAAGCGATATGAGCAGCAGGAATTTGATCTGGTAGCTGTGGGACGTGCACTCCTTGGCGATCCGGCATGGGCTGCCAAAATACGTGAAGGACGCGTATCCGAGATACAGGCTTTTACACCTGAAGCACTCGCTACGTTACACTAAGAACAATTTCTTATTGTTCAAGAGATTTTTTCTCCCCTATATATAGGTTTGAACTCATAAATAAACTATACTAAGCAAAGGGCTCGCTTTCCTCCGGGATTGCGGGTATTTTGTTTTTAGAGATATCTGTCCGTTTAAACACTTCGAGCAATAGCAATATCGTTCAAGAAAATTCCTTCTTTGCAACCTATAATGACCTTAACATACCAGAAAGAAGGTGCATCATGACTCGGGAAGTCCGGACTGTCGTTTTTGATACCGACTTACATCTAGAAGCTTATCAATTTGAAGGCATTATGCAGAAGTTTCCCAATCATTTTCATGACTATTACGTCATTGGATTTATTGAACAAGGCAAGCGACACCTCGTCTGCAACAACGAAGAATACATTTTGAATAGTGGTGATATGATTGTTTTTAATCCACATGATCCACATGCCTGCGAACAGGTCGATGGCAGAACCCTCGATTATCGCTGTATCAACGTCCAGCCTGAGGTTATGCGAGAGTATGCGAGAGAGATTACTGGACAAGCTTACTTGCCACGGTTTACATCCCCCGTTCTCTACCAAAGTGAACTTGTGGGTTCCTTGCACGAGCTGCATCAGATGATTCTGGAAGAGCAATCGGATTTCTGCAAAGAAGAATTATTACTCTTACTACTGGATCAATTGCTGCGAGATTATTCGGATGCTGAACCGCCTGTATCCACGCAGGATGTAACCACAGAGGTCAGGCACATATGTGATTACATAGAAGCGCATTACATGGAGAGCATTTCGCTGAACGAGTTAGCCGATTTGACGGAGATGAGTAAGTATCACCTGCTGCGTTTATTCACTCGCCAGAAAGGGATAACCCCTTACCGCTACCTGGAAACCATTCGCATTAATCAAGCTAAACGTCTGCTGGGACAAGGCCTGCTTCCGATTGAAGTAGCCGCACAGACCGGATTCAGTGACCAGAGCCATTTCACGAATTTTTTCAAAAAACTGATCGGCCTGACGCCGAAGCAATATAGACGTATCTTCAACCATGATGCGGAATTGAAACGAACTATAGATAACCTCGTATGACGAGTCATCATAACACCAATGCCGCTACCGGACATTTGCTCGCCTTATTTACCATATTGATCTGGGGAACTACCTTTGTCTCGACGAAGGTCCTGTTGATTGATTTCACTCCTGTAGAAATTTTATTTTTTCGCTTTCTGATCGGCTATTTGGTACTCGTACTAATCTATCCGCGTTCACTGCGGACCGCCTCATTCAGAGAAGAATGGTTATTTATCGGAGCAGGAATATGTGGAGTAACTCTATATTTTCTCATTGAAAATATTGCACTGGTGTATACGACTGCTTCCAACGTGGGTGTTATTGTCTCCATTGCCCCGTTCTTCACTGCCGTGCTCGCACATTTCTTCTTAGATGGTGAGAAGTTAACTCGCCGCTTCATTATCGGATTCGGGATTGCCTTGAGCGGCATCCTACTTATCGCACTGAACGGCAGTTTCATTCTGCAACTGAATCCGATAGGTGATCTACTTGCTTTCATAGCACCTGCGGTATGGGCGATCTACTCTGTGTTAATGCGGAAAATTGGCGAACTTTGTTATCACACCATTGGTGCGACCCGCAAGGTATTCTTCTATGGCCTGATCTTCATGCTGCCAGCTCTATTCCTGTTTGAATTCCATTGGGAACTCGGACGCTTCACGAACATGACCAATCTCTCCAATATTCTCTACCTCGGTCTGGGTGCCTCCGCGCTGTGTTTCGTGACCTGGAACCAGGCTGTGAATCTTCTCGGAGCTATCAAAACGAGTGTATATATCTATCTGGTACCTGTCATTACTGTCGTGTCATCTGCACTCATTCTTCGGGAACAGATCACTTGGGTGATTGTAATTGGGGCGTTCTTAACCCTATTTGGCTCTTACATTTCAGAGCGCAAAGGACACAAGCTTAACAACAAAAACACTAATCCGCATAGGGGTTAGTGTTTGCTTCATTTTTCACTGATATATCGTGGTTGGCCACCGTTGACATGCGCAGAATTCATTCATTTTATCTCATTTAATTGAGACATCAGAATCTCCAGTTCCTCTTGCTCCAGATGACGCCATTGTCCCCGCTCCAGTTGATCCAGCGTAATATTCATAATTCGCACGCGCTCCAGCTTCAGGACTCGGTACCCCAAGGCTTTGCACATTCTGCGGATCTGCAGATTGAGACCCTGTGTCAGAATAATACGAAATACATTGTCACTTTGCCTATACACTTCGCAGGGCTTGGTCACCACGTCCAGAATTTCAACGCCTTCAGACATGGACTTTACAAATTCGTCAGTTACGGGTTTGTCTAAAGTCACTACATATTCTTTATCATGATTATGCTCCGAACGCATCATCTTGTTCACAATGCCTCCGTCATTCGTAAGCAAAATCAACCCCTCAGATGCCTTATCCAGCCTGCCTATCGCAAATATGCGAGAAGGATAATTCATATATTGAATGATGTTCCCCTTCACATGTTCTGCTGCTGTGCAGACAATACCGATGGGTTTATTCAGAGCAATGTAGACAGGTTCGCTGTCATTACGAGGAATCTGCTTGCCATCAATGAGTACCACATCGTTAGGTTCAACTTCCGCCCCTTTTTCACATATCCTGCCATTGATCGTTATGCGTCCGGCTGCAATTAAACGGTTCGTTTCCCTGCGGGAGCAGAATCCCGTTTCACTTATGTATTTGTTAATTAACATGTGTCACCACTTCTCATCTATAGTATTGCCACTGGTGCTTAGAGTGCTGGTACGTTCATTCGCTTCGTGCAATGAGTTAGTACCTTGTACTGATTTTCATTCCACATCATCTCATTTATACTGAAACGAAGCAATGAATGGTTATATAAAAACACATACAACGTTACCTAGGAAAGCCAAAATACACACTGGAAGGAGTTTCTCATGTACAAAGTTACTCGATTTATAGTTGACCCCGATGATCCAATCCAAAACTCTGGCATGTGGATTGGTGGAGAAATGGCATACGTTGCAGACTGGCCTCTCAACCCTGAGGGGCAGCCTTTATTACATCTGTTCTCCATCAATTGCAATACACTTTCACAGCAGGTCCATATCCCTTCTTTACCACAAGATAAATATATCTCGGTCTTCTCAACCTACTCCGCCTCCGAATACTTTCTGGATCAGGTAACCTATACGGGAGATGAGCTGGAATGGAACGAGAATATTCTCGCCGGATGCACTTATGTCTCGGTAACTTCGCATCCACTCACTTCCGTATGTCCCGTTCCACCCATTCCGTTAAGCCGCGTACGTTTGATTGAAATGGAGTTAGACGATCAGGAATTCCCTGCATTCTCATTTTTCTCTCCCAATTTACCAAACGGTGTGAAAGGAATTGACCATCTGCTAGAGGAACATCAACTGGTGTGTCAAATATATTCCGGAGATTTTCCTGAGCCTTATCGGGATATATTGGGTCTTCCCGATGCAAACGGTTATTTATTTTTGCGAAGTGGTCCGGCGTCTGTTCACGCACCATTCGATGGAATTTTCTTTGTACAGACTGCTTAATAGCGATACGTGGAAGTCAGGTATCATCATATAAAACGGCTAATCAGAACGTTTCCCGTCTACTCAGACAGGGAACGTTTTTTTATATATGCACGTTTTACTATTCTCGATCAATACAGATGCCAAACCCTGTTAAAAGGTCATATGGATTGGATCATATGTATCCTTTCGACACGAAATCGTTTTAGAAAAAAATATAACACAAAAAATATTTCCAACCTTCAAAACTTAACATTATTTTACAATAAAAAGCATGTACATTTGGGCATTTATGGTATAAGTTATATATGAAATAAACATTAATTACATAATATAAAATTTTTATCCAACTAGGAGGTGGGCTTTTGAAAAGAATATTCGCTCTAAGCTGTGGTTTTTATCTGTTAATCGGCATAACCAGCGTTGTGCTCGGTGCACTTCTCCCTGTTTTATTGTCACATTATGAACGCGGTTACAGTGATGGCGGATTTTTGTTGTTTCTGCAGTTTCTTGGATTTCTTGTCGGTGTAATTGTAGCTCCTGCCCTGACAGCCCGTATCGGAAGAAAAGCTATGCTGACCCTTGCCCTGATCTGTATTGTAGCCGCTTATACATTACTCGGTTTTTTACCATCCTGGTCTGTAGTTCTTCTTCTCACGATTATCGTAGGTTTCGGTTCAGGTATCATCGAACCCTCTGTAGGTGCATTCACAATCGAATTCACTGAGAATCAAAAGGCGGTCGCCATGTCCAAGCTGGATGTCTTCTTTGCTCTTGGAGCACTTCTCATCCCGGCTGTTGCTGCTTTATTCATCTGGATGGATCTGTGGCATCTTACTTTTTATACGGTGGCCGTGTTGTCACTGGTTCTCATGCTGCTGTGGATCACTATGCCCCGGCCAGCCGCACTTTATCTGGAACAGGCTGGCGAGAATACAGTGACACATGCAGCAGGTAAAGCCCAATATTCGAGAAAACATCTGGGTCTGCTGACGATCTTTGTCATCTTCTTTTTCATCTACATGGGATTGGAATTGGGATTGATGAACTTCCTGCCCTCCATACTCGTAGAACGACTGCAACTTCAGGAATCTGTCGCATCGCTAAGTGTCTCCATCCTGTGGATTGCGATGATCATCGGTCGTCTTTTCTCCGGAAAAATAGCCGAATCGGTCAACTATATGCCTTTCCTGATCTGGAGTACGGTTGGCACGCTTTTGTTTACGGTCGCTATGGTATTTGTAACTGGACAGTGGGCAACGTATGTGCTCATCTTCGGAACCGGTCTGTTCATGTCAGGGCTGTTCTGTATCGCACTGGTCTACGCAAATGTTCTGATTCCCGGTATGACCGAGCGGACAACCAGTATCCTGATCGCATCGGGTGGTATTGGAGGTGCCATCTTGCAGTATGTGACTGGATGGAGTATGAGTACAGGACCTGTCGTGAATACAATCTGGATTTTGGCTGGATTCTGTCTGATCCTGCTGCTCACATTGATGGTCTCTCATCTATGGACTGTAAAAAATAATGCAGTACGTGCTGCTCTCGCACAACATAGCAAGGAAATGTAAACATCCTTTCTTAAGGGAGGTGATGCCCGCATCATCCGGGATTGTTGAGCTTCGTTCGAGCTAGTACACCATTATATTGGAGGAAATCGTATGCAAACTTTAACCAACAACCGCTTCATAGCCGGAAAAGGGATTAAGTTGATTGACGATTCAGGTGTTGAATACCTGGATGGCGTGTCGGGCACGTTCAATCTGTCACTGGGCTATAATCACCCACATGTTGTCAGCAAAATTCAGGAACAAGTCGGCAATCTGACGCATATGTCTTCCTCCTTCACCGAACCGTACGTAAATGAAGTACTTGATCACTTAATCGAATATGCTCCAAACGACATTAATGCCGGATGGATGCGGGATATCACTGGTTCAACTGCCAACGAATGTGCAACCAAAATTGCACAGAAGTATACCGAATCGACAGACATCATCAGCCTGTATCTGTCCCATCATGGGCAGACCCAATTTGCCACCGGGATTTCGGGGAATGCCTTCCGGCGGAAACGCTTCCCCAATTCGGCTGTGGCTAACGCTGTCCATGTACCTGCCCCATACTGTTATCGTTGCCCATTCAAATCCTCAAATGGAGACTGCGGCTATCAATGTGTTGAAGCTATATCTGATGCGATAGAATATGCAAGTTCCGGCTCAGTCGCCTGTATGATTATTGAACCCATTCTCGGGAATGGCGGCAATATCATCCCTCCCGCCGGATATTTCAAACGACTGCGTAAACTGTGTGATGAGTACAATATTATTCTCATTGCTGACGAAGTACAGACAGGAATCGGTCGTACCGGAACCATGTTTGCCAGCGAACTGTTTGATATCCAGCCTGATATGATTACCCTTGCCAAAGGTCTTGGCGGAATTGGCGTACCTGTTGCTGCTGTATTAATGCAATCCCGATTGAATGTGCTCGAAAAGCATGAACACTCCTTCACCTCAGGAAGCAATCTGATCTCCGTAACCGCTGCCAAATCTACCCTGGAGGTGGTATCTGAACCTGGATTTCTCGATGCCGTGAAACGCAAAGGTGAAATTCTGGGTGAATTGCTGCATGAATTGGCTATGAAATACCCAAGTATCGGGGAAGCTCGTGGTGTCGGGTTAATGTGGGGGTTGGAGATTGTAGGTGACGGTAATGAGCCGGATATGCTAAAAACCAATGCCATTGTTGACCGCGCTTTTACAGATGAGCATCTAATCTTGAGAAGTTCAAGATATGGATTTGGCAACGTTGTTAAGGTCCGGCCTTCCCTTACCACAACCGAAGACGAACTGGTTGAGATTGTGGAGCGGCTGGATTCTGTGCTTGCCAGCGTTCATTAAAACATTTCAATGCAACTGTTCGAAGTGGTCGTTTCGGTTACGAATCGTTCTTATGATCGCTGTTATCCCCGGATTTTTTTGATTCCCCTTTTCCCAAGGGGAAAATCCGTTGATAGCGTATGCTTCCGAAGCAGCTTTCTTTCAGAAAGCTTTGAGGCGAACGCTCTGCTTCTCCAGAATCGATTTCGTCCCCTTCACTACTTTTGTAGCTTGTCAGAAACTGCTTTAAGATGAATCGCTATATTTATATTTTATATAATTACAAGGAGGTTATATCATGCTTGCATTGGTATACAAATCGGCATGGGATGTTGCACTTGAGGAACGACCTGTCCCGGAAATTACAAGAGATAATCAGGTGTTGGTTCGTATTCGTGCGACAGGTGTATGCGGTACCGATCTCGGTATTGTTAGCGGCAAATATCACGCGGTCCCTTCGGTCATTCTCGGCCATGAGTCTGCTGGCGAAGTCATTGATGTTGGCTCTGCGGTAACGACATTGCAACCGGGCGACCGGGTTGTGATCGACCCAACCTACTATTGCGGACAATGTGACATGTGCAGAACAGGCAGACAAAATCATTGTACACATAAGTCTGTAACGGAGACAGGTGTAAGTGCTGACGGGACATTTACAGATTATTATGTGACCGAAGATCGCTTTTTGTACAAATTAAAGGATCATGTGAGCTATGAGGAAGCGACATTGACTGAACCGCTCAGTTGTATGCTGACGGGGATCAATCAGATCCATCTACTGCCGAATTTCAGAACGATCATCCTCGGCGCAGGCCCGATTGGCATTCTGTACAGCTACGCGCTCGCTTCCAAAGGTGTTACTGGCTGTCTGGTCGACATCTCGGAGGAACGCTTAGCGATTGCCGGCTCCATTGCACCAGATCGTTGGCAGGTTCATTCTTCCTTCGAAAATGCAATAGAATCGCTTTCACCCGCAACCCATCAGGTCGATATGATTGTGGATACAACAGGTGTTGTAGGTACACAAGTACTCTCCCAGCTCGCCAGTGGCGGTTATCTGATGCTGGTAGGTCTGAGAGATGGAAATACGTCCTTTAATCCAAAAGAAGTCGTGGACCGCAGTCTGAAAATTATTGGCTCCATCGATTCTCTGGGCACATTCGCAACAGCACATTATATGATTGAGCAAGAGATCATTCCGGCGAAAAAAATCATCACCCACTCCTTTCCGTTAGAGGATTACGAAGAGGCATTCCGCACACTTGGCTGCGATATTCAGGGACGTACACTTCAAGCCTCTTCACATGCCATTAAAGTTGTGCTGCAATCCAGCGGTTCCAGTTTCTAAAGTCGAAAGCTCACCATGAATGGATTAGATTAGAGACATAGGTATACACAATCCTTGAGGAGGAATACAACATGGTAGCAAACCAAGAGTTTGGCGGACTGGGAGCGGCCGATGATGACATCATTCAAGCAGTCATTTTTGATATGGATGGTGTACTGATTGACAGCGAACCGATATATTTCGAGATTGAGCGCAGCTCTTTTGCCCATTTTGGCGCAGTGATGACCGAAGAAGAACACCATACTTATGTTGGAGTTACGCTGGAGTCCATGTGGCAGCAAGTATTGGACAAACATCAACTGACAGGTACGTTAGATGAAGTATTGGCTTATCATCAGCATAATGTGATGCAAACCATGCTGGCTCATTCCAACTTGACGGCAATGCCTTCCGTGGAACGCTGGTTAAGCTGGCTGCACGAACAACACATTCCCATAGCCGTTGCTTCTTCCTCTCCACGTGCACTGATTGATTTGATCATGAACAAGACTGGACTTGGGCGATACTTTGAGGTACGAATGACCGGAGAGGAAGTCGAGAACGGCAAGCCGGCACCGGATATTTTCCTGACCACAGCTGAAATGATTGGCGCATCCCCGTCCAATTGTCTGGTGATTGAGGACTCTCGTAATGGTGTTCAGGCGGCCAAAAGTGCAGGCATGCGCTGCATCGGTTATCACAATCCGGGATCAGGCAACCAAGACTTATCCAAAGCCGATCTTCAGATTTCCAGTTACGATGAGTTATGGACCTTGAAGGATACGTTGTCCTTTGAAGGCAGATTGCCAAGCCTGGCGAAGCTACGCTAGCCGAAGTAAGTCTGGAAGTAAACGCCTAAACATATCTATGGAAAAAACAACCCGACCCGCTTCCATTCTTTCGAATTGGAGCGGGTCGGGTTTTGCTTGCTGCAATGGGTGTTACATTAAAACACATGCTGTAATATCAACTAAACCGAAAGATCGAGACTTCCACCCAGATTGGGATGAGGAGCAGGCACAGACTTCAACATTTCCGTCATCTGCTGGCCTTGCTGCTGTGCCATGTCTTTTGTAATTGACATCACTTGCAAGCTTGCCGACTGTACGACTGAAGCTTGGCTCATTGCCATTGATAATGCTGCAATATCCATGATCTTCACTCCTTTCAATTCGGGTCACTTAGGTGTACTTATTATATATCGGTTAGCATGGAGTATTTGTTAAAAAATAACCCCAATGTCTTCGATTCGTTGGAAACGAAGACATTGGGGTTTACGAATGCTCTAATAACTGGACGATGTAATCAATCCAAGTTCGTTTATTTTAACTTCGGGGTTACTTGTCACTTGTTGAATCATGGAAATATAGTGTTTTTGAATCTGTTCAACGGTTGATAGGTCATACACTTTGGCATTGTACATCAATATGACCTTCATGTTCTCATGGGGCTTGATGATCAAAGTAAAATCAAAACTATTGTGTTCTGTCCCCCCAACATTCGTAATCTCCAGTGGTACTTCACCTTTTTTGCCCAAATCCTCCATCTGATCATTCACCGGGAAATTCTGATACACCACAACATGGTTAATCAGAGATTGTTTCTGCTCGGTCAGATTTTGAATATCATACAACGAAAACGTATCATATGCATGTGAATCCACAGCCTGTCCTTGGGTCCTCTTCATTAGGGATGTGAATGATTCATCGCCCTGAGCCTGGATACGAACAGGAATCGCATTAATAAATAATCCAATCATGCTCTCGATCCCAGGAATAACAGGAGGTCTGCCTGACACAACACTTCCGAATACAACATCGTTGCTTTCATTGTATTGCTGCAACAATACACCCCAGGCAGTCTGCACTAATGTATGGAGCGTTACATGCTGCTGTTCCGCAATCTGTTTCATTTGTTCGATTAGTACATCATCCAAATAACAGTTCAGTGTTCTGGAATCCTGTCTTTCATGTTTTGGTTTGATTTTTTCTCCAGGCAGTTTCGTTTGCCCCTCATAACCATCCAAGTAATGACTCCAATAGGTTATTGCTCCTTGATGATTTTGCTGTTCCAACCATTCAATGAATTGACTATAAGGTGTCAATAGCGTCACTTGAGGCTTTCTATTCTCCCGAATCGCAAAGTAATTCTCAAATATTTCTTTGCTTACCAGAGACATACACCAGCCGTCCATCAAAATATGATGAAAACTCCATATGACGCGGTATTCCTCATGCTTTGTTCGTAAAACAGACATACGTATTAGCGAATCTCGTTGTAAGTCAAATCCTCTGGCCTTGTCTTGCTCGATATACTCGTCAACATACGTTTTACGTTGCAGCTCACTTGTGCCAGCTACATCTTCATAGTGAAATTCAAATTTCTTCTCTTGATACACGATTTGAAGAGGGAGGTCCGCGAAATCACTGTAAAAATTAGTTCTTAATATCGCATGCCTTTGCATTAATTGATCCAAGCTTCGCGCAAAAGAAGTCACATCCAAATCTCCACGCATGTCAAACATGATTTGTACAAAGTAAGCGCCGGAAATTGGATTCCGTTCACTTTCGTACAACATTTCCTTCTGTAATGGTGTAAGTGGATACACATTTTCGATTCGACCGATGTGCCCGGTTTGTTCCACGATTTGATCCAATTGATCAATGGTTAATGACTTGCATGAAATATCACTTGGCGTAAGCGCGGTTTGTTCCTTCGTTACACAATGTTCAACGACTCTATTAAGACCTTCTTTATAGAGATAGGCCAATTGCTCCATCGTTTCCCGGCGATATTGTTTTGAACTATAGTTAATGGACAGCGACAACCGACCCTCTGTAACAATGCCATTGATATTCAGCACAAAAGGTCTCTTGTTGTTTTCACTTACGGATGGTCCGCTGGAATAAGGCGAGAATTTAATGCCATCTTGGCCCGAATCCTGATTCACCTGTCCCATATAGTTGAAACTAATTTCGGGATTTTTCTCTAACTTGAATCCTTCATTTCCATGTGACAAATACCTCGAAATCCCGTAACCAATGCCCTTGGTTGGAATCTGGCGCAGTCCTTCCTTGACGGTCTTAATCTTCCTTGATAAGTCAGCCCCGGACTCCATCGTAATCATAACGGGGTACATGCTCGTAAACCATCCTACTGTACGCGTAATGTCCAGCTCTGGCAGGATGTCTTCTCTACCATGCCCTTCCAGATTTACGAGGATTTCTCCCACGCCTGTCCAATCATGAACAGCCATTCCCAATGCCGTCAGCAATAGATCATTAATTTCCGTATGATACGCATGATGTGTTTGCTTTAATAATTGCTCGGTTTCCGCTGCTGTCCAATGAATAGTGATCGTTTCACTATCTTTGCCAATCGTCTCAGTACGAGCCATATCTTTAGGCAACGGGCTTAGCTGGGCATGCTCCACATTTCTCCAATACTGATTCTCTTGCTTCATCACTGCGCTATCTGCAAACGCAGACAATTGTTCTGCCCATTGTTTAAACGAGATCGTTTTTTGAGGAAGCCGGATTTCTTGACCTCTCAAGAACTGATCTTGCCCTGTCTGAATATCTTCATATAAAATACGCCATGATACCCCGTCTACCAATAAATGATGGATGGCAATAAGCAGGTGATCCCCTTCAGTACATTGGAACAACCCAAGTTTGATCAAAGGTCCGTGAGACAGATCCATACCACTCTGAATTTCTTTTGCTTTATTTTCAATGAATGATGCAGGATCAACCTCATTCTTCAGGTCAATGATCTCCAGACTGTATAATCCTTCTTCGTCTGCCCCTCGATTCCACGCTTCATATCCGCCTTCAGGCGCTTGTCGATAAAGGATACGGAGAGCATCATGCTGTTTAACGATCTTATTCATGATGCTGTGAATAAAGCGAACATCAAACCCTTTTTCACGAAAGAACATCATTTCCTGATTGTAATGATGTGCGTCCACCATATTTTGATCAAAAAACCAGCGCTGAACAGGTGTCAGCTTCACTTGTCCCGTAACTTCCCCTTGGTCAGAAATAGTGCTCACAGATGTAACGTGTTCACTCAACTCTGCTACTGTTGGATAGGTGAAGAAATGCTTCATTTCCACTTTATACCCTGCTTGGAGCAGTCGTGAGGAAACTTGAATACATTTAATCGAATCGCCCCCGAGTTCAAAGAAATGATCAGATGTGCTAACCTTTTGAACACCAAGCACAGCTTCCCAGGCAGCGACGATCGCTTGTTCTACAGCGTTTTGTGGCGCCATATACTCGGTACCTTTTTGCATACGTTCTTGTGGAGATGGCAATGCCTTTCGGTCAACCTTCCCATTGGAAGTTAACGGTATATGCTCTAAGTGAACAAAATAAGACGGGATCATATAATCCGGAATTTCATCTGCTAACACCATTCTGATTTTCTTCGCTGTCAGTGAGCTGTCGCCTTTCCAGTACGCACACAACTGCTTCGAACCATCCTCATGCTCACGGGCAATAACGACCGCTTCCTGAATGGAATCTATTTGCAAAAGCGCAGTCTCCACTTCGCCAAGCTCAATTCGGTAACCGCGAATTTTCACTTGATGATCGATTCGTCCCAGATATTCAATATTTCCATCCGGCAGCCATCTTGCGGCATCTCCAGTGCGATACATTTTCCCATCTGTAATCCAGGGATGATCAACAAATTTCTCTGCGGTTAAATCAGGTCGGTTCAGATAACCTCTGGCAAGGCCCTCACCAGCTACAACTAATTCTCCCTGAACACCGATTGGTTGAAGGCGTTGATGTTGATCCAAAATATAGGTCTGCAACGTCGGGATTGGTTTGCCAATATTGCTCTTTCCAGCATGTATTTCAATGTCGGTTATTTCCTTATACGTTACATGAACCGTTGTTTCGGTTATCCCATACATATTAATTAACTGGATAAATGGATATTTCAGCTTCCAGTCCTTCAATAACAAGGGATTGAGGGCTTCTCCTCCAAAAATCACTTTTCTTAATTCCAAATCTGCTTCATGATCTGACAGTTCTTCCTGAAGAAGATGATAGAAATACGTTGGCGTTTGATTCAAAATCGTCACTTGCTTGTCTTTTAACAATTGTAGAAATTGTTCCGGACTTTTGGCCGTCATTTGAGGTACGATAACCAGTTTTCCTCCATAGAGTAATGCCCCGTACATTTCCCATACCGAAAAATCAAAACAAAAAGAATGGAATAATGTCCATGTATCTGATGCGTTAAAATCAAACAAATTCTTACTATTGAACAACAATCGCACCACATTTTTATGTTCAATACATGTCCCTTTTGGTTTACCTGTCGTTCCTGAGGTATAAATTACATATGCCAGGCCTGTTGGTACAGCAGTCATTCCCAAGTTGGAATGATCTTCATGATAGGACTCAGGTAGATCCATGCAAACGACCTCTCCTGCAAAAGAGATGCGTTCTTGCAAATGACTTTGCATTAATAATACATGTACACCCGAATCCTGTAGCATGTAGTTTATACGATCCTCTGGATATTCAGGATCAATCGGCACGTATGCGCCCCCCGCTTTCAAAATCGCAAGGATTCCTACAACCATGTCTAGCGAACGATCAGCGATGATCCCGGTTAACTGATCATTTTGAATGCCTTTAGCCTTCAGCATTCTTGCCAATTGGTTGGCTTTCTCGTTCAGCGCTTGATAGGTCAAATGTTGATCCTCGAATACAACCGCAACGTGTTCAGGAGTTCTTGCCGCTTGATCCTCAAACAGTCCATGAATTGTCTTGTCCATTGGGTATTCAGCCATAGAATCATTAAACTGCTCCAAAATTTGTTTTTTCTCCTGTGTTGTAGTCAAGTCAATGTCATGGATAGGGATAAGCGGATTGTTGACCACTTGCTCCAACATCTGAATCAAGTGACCTTGAATGCGTTCTACGCTTGCCCGATCATAGACGTTAGCATTGTAATAGAACATGAATTTCATGGATTGGCCTGGTTTAATAATCAGGTTAAAATCATAGTTCGTTTGTTCATCTGCTTCTACATTCGTAATCCGAAGGGCTGTCTCTTCCTGATCCCCAAACTGTTCCATAATGCCCTGTACAGGATAATTCTCAAATATCAGGATGTGATCAATCAAATTTTGCTTTTGCGATGTTTCCGCTTGAATCTCGTATAGCGGATACGTGTCATGTGGATGCGAAGCGACAGCATATTCCTGATTCCGCTTCATAATCGCTGCAAATGTCTCGTTACCTTGAGTCTGAATACGTACAGGAATGGTATTGATGAATAAACCAATGATTCGCTCCACTCCAACAATCGCCGCAGGTCTGCCCGACACCACGCTTCCGAATACAACATCCTCACTGCCGTTATAGATCTGTAGTAACATTCCCCAGGCTGTCTGCATGAACGTATTCAGCGTCACCTGATTCTGACTGGCCACTTGTGCGATCTGTCCGGTTAATTCCTGACTAAGTGTACAAATCATATGCTCTGAATGATATTCATTACTCTTCGTAATGGAATGTTCTTTTGGCAAAGTAGTCTGCTCATCATAACCTTGCAAATAGTCACGCCAGTATTTCAGGGACTCTTCATGATCTTGGTTGTCCAGCCATTCAATATAGTGTTTGTATGGAATTGTACTCTTTGCCTCCAGTTTTCGTTGTTCCTGAATAGCAAAGTATCCATCAAACAACTCTTGGATTACAAGAGATAGGCACCAGCCATCCATCAAAATATGATGATAATTCCAAATGAAACGATAGGTTTGGTCATGCGTTTGCAAGATCGAAATACGCATTAACACATCCTGAGACAGGTCGAAACCTTTTATTTTATCTGCTCTTGTATATTCTGCCACGTATGCTTCACGATCTTTTTCATTCATCTCACGCAAATCTTCGTATACTAGCCCATTCCGTTTATGACGGTATACCACTTGCAGGGGGCCATTCTTCCATTTGCTATGAAAATTTGTTCTGAGAATGGAATTACGCTGCATCAACTGATCCAGACTCTTCGTAAAAGCTTCCACGTCTAACGAGCCATGAAGATCGAGCGTCGTTTGAAGGAAATACGCTTCCGATTTTGAATGAAGCAAATGATGAAAGAACATGCCATTTTGCATCGGTGACAAAGCATATATATCTTCGATTTCACCAATATGCTCAGATTCTTGAACAAATCCTTCTAATTCTTCAATCGTAATTCCTTTTAACGTTAGATCACTTGGTGTACATTCCGGCCTCTCTTTTGTCACACAATGTTTCACGATTTCTTGCAGATGATCTCTAAAATATGTTGCCACTCGCTCCATCGTTTCTTTTTGATATTGTGTGCGACTATACCGAAGGGACAACGTCAATTTGCCTTCCACAATTAAAGCATTCATATCGATAAGAACATTTCTTCTGTGATTGTCGCTTGCTGTTATTCCGCCTGGATAGGGAGAGATCTGCATCCCACTATTCTGAAGATCCTGATCAAATTGTCCCAGATAGTTAAAACTAATTTCAGGATTCAAGGTATATGGAGTTTCTTGCTGATGTGCACTTAAATATCTTAAAATACCATAACCAATCCCTTTTTTAGGGATTTGACGAATCATTTCTTTGTTTGTTTTGATGAGAAAAGACATATTAGAACTTGCTTCCATATCAAGTACAACCGGATACTGGCTCGTAAACCATCCAATCGTTCGTGTAATATCGAGATCCGGTAAAATTTGTTCTCTTCCATGTCCCTCCAGATTGACCAGCACTTTATCCATGCCCGTCCATTGGTGAATAGACATGCCTAATGCATGGAGCAGCAAATCGCTAATCTCCGTTTTATAAGCACGATTCGCTTGTTTTAATAATTGTTCCGTTTCTGCCGCTGACCATTCCATCGTGATCTCTTCACTGTCTTTTTCCAGTGCATGATCCGCTTCAAAATCTGTAGGTAACGGCTTATAGGTTACTTTTTCAATTTCGTTCCAATATGCAATTTCTTGCGTTATCGCATCACTGTTCGCATACAACTGGAGCTGTTCTGCCCATAATTGGAATGAAGCCGTTTTTTGCGGTAGTTGAATGGGTTGTCCATCACTTAATTGTTCATAGCCCCTCGATAGGTCTTCGATCAAAATTCGCCATGAAACCCCGTCGATGACTAGATGGTGAATAACGATGAGTAAATGGTCTCCGTCTGCACATTGAAATACGCCCAGCTTCATCAAAGGTCCACGTTCCAAAGTGAACATGCTTTGCATTTCATTTGCCTTCTTCTCGATTTCTTGAGACGGATCTTCCAATGACTGGAAGTCCATCACTTCAAGTGTATATAAGGGGTCCTTTTCCTGCCCTTCATTCCACGCCTCATAACCCTGTTCTGTAAGGCGATATGCCGTACGAAGTGCATCATGATGCTCACTCAGTTTATCGAATACACGGCGAAGTGTGGCTTCGTGAAAACCTTCTTTCCGATACAGCATCACGGACTGATTATAATGATGGGCGTCCACCTTGTATTGCTCAAAAAACCAATGCTGGATTGGAGTCAGCATTACTTTACCAGTGATGATTCCCTGTTCTGACAGGGTACTTATGGGTTGAACATAGGGAATCAAGCTTGCTATGGTTGGATTTTTAAACAGATGATCCATCTGCACCTGGTAACCTGCTTGATATAATCTTGAAGAAACCTGAATGGATTTAATCGAATCTCCTCCAAGCTCGAAGAAATTATCCAAAATCCCAATGTTCTCTACCCCAAGTACCTCTTCCCAGATCGATACAAGTTGTTGTTCCACCATCGTTCGGGGTGCTTCGTACTCCTTTCCCTTTAACATATGTTCTTTGGGAGCAGGCAGCGCTTTGCGATCTATTTTCCCGTTAGACGTGAGCGGCATCTGATCCAGCTGTATAAAATAGGACGGAATCATGTAGTTTGGCAGCTGCTGGGACAGCGCCTCCCGCAGTTCCCCGATCGTGATTGCATCCTCTCCTACCAGGTATGCACATAATTGTTTGGTTCCCGTTTCATCTTCTCTGGCTATGACGATGGCCTCTTTTATCTGGGTACTATTTAGAAGAGCCGTCTCCACTTCACCAAGTTCAATCCGGTGTCCACGAATTTTCTCTTGATGATCTACCCTTCCTATATACTCTATGTTCCCATCGGGCAGCCATCTTGCGAAGTCACCTGTCTTGTACATTTTTGTTCCCGAAACAAATGGATCATCCACGAATTTCTCCGCCGTCAGTTCTGGACGGTTCAAGTAACCTCTGGATAGCCCTGCTCCGGCTACACATAACTCTCCCTGAACTCCAATAGGCTGCAATTCATTCCGTTCTCCTAAAATGTAGACTCTATTGTTCGCAATAGGCTTCCCGATTGAGATATTTTGATCTGCCGACTTGATCGACAGAACTGTGGATACAACACTGTTTTCGGTGGGCCCGTACTCATTACACACTTCGATACGTGGATTGATGCGCTGCAATTTGTGTATTAAGGCAGGAACAATCTTCTCACCCGCAGCCACCACATTTTTCATGGATACCCAATCTTCCGAGCTTACTTGTTCCAAAAGGGTCATCAAGAAACTGGGTGGACTTTGGATGTGCGTGATTTGCTGTTTTTTGACCATCGTATTGATGGCTATAGCATCTTTGCACTGTTGCTGGTTTAACAAATACACGGTCGAGCCAGATATCATCGGACCAAAGAAATGAGTAATAAATGAATCAAAAACGAAAGGATTCAGCATTAATACCCGATCATCTCCGGTAAAATGATAAAAATCCGATTTCCATTGCAGGGAGTTCACAATGCTGGCATGTTCAATCATCACGCCTTTGGGATGACCTGTTGTTCCAGACGTGTAGATCATGTATGCCAAATCACTGGAGATCGCTCCATCTACCAAATTTAAATGATGATCATGGTGATTTATTTCAAAATCCAGAATGACACATGTCCCTGCAAAATGTTCAGGTTTCTGTATATGACTTTGATGCAGCAACCAAGCCACTTTTGAATCCTCAAGGATATAGTGAATACGGTCTGCCGGATATTCCGGATCGATTGGGACATATGCCCCGCCAGCTTTTAAAATACCGAATAAACCTATGATCATCTCAAGTGAGCGCTCTGCCATAATGCCAACGAACTGACCCGCCTGCACCCCCTTAGCTTGAAGCAATCGGGCCAATTGGTTGGATTTTTGATTTAACTCTCTGTACGTTAACTGTCTATTCTCAAATACGACTGCCGGATGGTCCGGTGTTCGTTCCACCTGTTCTTCAAATAATTGATGAATCGTCTTGTTCTGTGGATACTCAACCCTTGTATCGTTAAAGTCATATAACAGCTTGTTTCGATGAAACTCTGATAACATATCAACTTGACATAGCTCCAGATCAGGTTGGTTTAGAACTACGGAAAATAATTGGTCAAGATGTTCAACAATTTGTACCATATAATCCCGATCATAACGATCATCATCATAAACTAATCTTAACTGAATGGAGTCGTTCTCCAGATCAAAGTGGAACATTGTCGTCGCTTTTACGTGATTTTCATCAAGGGCAGGATGAATTTCATTCAACGAAACCAAGGTGTGAATTAGAGGTACATGGTTCGAATCATACTGAACATTTAAACGTTCAACCATTTTTCTGAAAGGGATTCGTTGATGCTGAATGGCTTCCGTTAAACTGATCTTCACTTGATTAAATAAGGATTTGAATGACATTACATGATTGATATTATTTTTTAAGACAAGAACCTTATTCGAGAGCGATAGATCATTGTTCTTTTCTTCCATCGTTGGTATGCCAATAATCATCTTGGTTTCATTCGTGTATTTATATAACAGGCACTGAACTCCGGTTAATAATATCGTGTAAATGGCCATAGGAGCATTTCGCGACATGGACTTGATTTTATGTGAAACATCGGCTGACAAAGACTTATATATATCATTCTGGTGCTGCGTATCGTCTGGGTGTTTGGAGGTTGTCTTGCAATAAGGCAAATGAACAAGATGATCCTCATCTTCAAATCGGCTTGCCCAATACGATTCCTGTTTCTTAAAAATAGACATACGGCACCCCGATCACTTTATATTTTTAGGTTAGCTTAGAAGAAATCTACTTCAATTAGATCAGCCAGCGTATCCTCATCTATTAATTCTTCAACCAATTGAATCTTCTTGATTTCAATATGAGGGTCGTTGACAATCGTTGTTAATATGACCAACAGATTTTGTGACATCGCTTCAATCGTTGTTTTCTCAAATAAAATCGTACTGTATTCAAAGGCCACTTCTAACTTGTGTTGCAATTCGGTAACATACAACGTTAAATCGAATTTGGATACTCTCGTATTTGGAGCATAAGGCTTACAGGTTACCCCATCCATCTGAATCTCTGAAGCATCTGTATTCTGCAATACAAACATGGTGTCAAACAACGGATTCCGCCGAGCATCTTTGGTTACATTCACTTTCTCAATCAATTCTTCAAACGGATAATCCTGATTCTCATATGCGTTCAACATATTTTCTTTGACTTCCAGCAGATACTCCGTAAAAGTTTTATCCGCGGCAGGATAATTTCGAATAGCCAGTGTATTCACAAACATGCCCATGACCGGCTCCAGCTCAGCATGTGTCCTGCCTGCAATCGGCGTACCCACGATGATATCTTCTTGCCCGCTGTATTTAGATAATAGAATGGTATAGGCGGCTAATAGAGTCATATATAACGTTGTTCCTGTCCGTGCTTCCACGTTCCTTAAGCCTGGAAGGATGTCTTCTTGCAAAACAATGTCCAATACATCTCCCGCATAACTTAGGGTTTCAGGTCTTTCATAGTCTGTTGGCAGATCCAATAGCGGGATACTCTCATCAAACACAGTAAGCCAATACTTCT
The DNA here is from genome assembly GCF_008386395.1 of Paenibacillus sp. 37. Classification (NCBI taxonomy): domain Bacteria; kingdom Bacillati; phylum Bacillota; class Bacilli; order Caryophanales; family Paenibacillaceae; genus Paenibacillus; species Paenibacillus sp. 37. The sequence goes on from NZ_CP043761.1 coordinate 4,240,430, forward strand.
CCTGCTTTTTCATCCGCTCACTATGAAGCTGTATTTGCTGCCATTCAGCATAGTCCTTATATTGAATTCGAAGAGGAGATAGCTCCTCTCCCTTATAGAACTGGCTAAGTTCAGTCATCAGAAGATGCACGGATAGTCCGTCTGCAATGATATGGTGGAGATCTACCAGCAATACATGACGCTCCTGCTGAAGTTCAATAAGTCCCACCCTCATAAGAGGTGCTTGCCCGAGATCAAATGTGCGAACAAACTGTTCAATGCGATCTTCGATCTCTTCTTCCGTTGACTCGATCAATTCAATTCCAAAGTTCACTTTAGGGTATACGATCTGTTTCGGTTCTCCGTGTATGACTTTGAATGCGGTCCGAAGCGATTCATGACGATGAATCAATTGTTGGAATGCTTTTTCCAATCGGATCCGATCAAGCGATCCTTCCAGCATAAACATACCTGACATGTTGTACATGAGTTCCTTGCCAGCTTTGATGCTCATAATGTACATTCTCATTTGGGCCGAAGAAATAGGATAATACTCTTTTTCCTCTACTTGAGGAATGGACACTACTACATCCTGTTCCATTTGTTCAATAGATTGAGCCATCTGTTCAATGGTCTGCCATTCAAAGACGTTTCTAACCGATATACGGATATTCAGCTTTTGATTGATTTTGGCGGCCAGCTTGGTCGCACGTAAAGAGTTGCCTCCTACATCAAAAAAACTGTCTTTTACACTGATTTTTTTCACGGCAAGCACAGCCTGCCAAATAGGCAGCAACTGTTTTTCCACCCCAGTTTGGGGTTCTATATATTCACTTCCCGTTTGTATGTTTTCTTCTGGACTCGGAAGCGATTTGCGATCGATTTTCCCGTTCGATGTCAGAGGCATGTGATCCAAGTGTATAAAGTAGGCTGGAACCATGTAATTCGGCAACACCTTAGAGAGGCTTTGTTTTAGCTCTCCCACCGTCAGCGTGGAATCCGCTGTAAAGTATGCACATAACGATTTGTCCCCGTGATCATCCTCATGTGCAATGACGATAACTTCTTTCACACACTCTAGATCTAACAGCGCCGCTTCGACTTCTCCTACTTCGATCCGGTATCCGCGAATCTTAATTTGGTGATCCATTCTTCCCAAATACTCGATATGGCCACCGGGAAGCCATCTCACCAAATCTCCCGTTTTGTACATTGTCGCTCCCTGGACAAACGGATCACGTACAAATTTTTCTGCTGTCAGCTCAGGTAAATTCAAGTATCCTCTCCCCACCCCATCGCCAGAGATACATAATTCCCCTATGACGCCTACAGGCTGAACTTTGCCATGTTTGTTCAATACATACAGGCGATTATTTCCTAATGTTCGACCAATCGGTAGGTGAGCTCGTTGATTCGCTGTATCCAGGTGTTCTGGAAGTACACGGTATGTCGCAACATCCACACAACATTCTGTTGGACCGTACACATTAATTATGGTTGGAGGCGTTTTATGATTGAGAGCAAATAAGGATGTGATTTCATTTACACTTTGCTGAGAAAGAGCTTCACCGCCAATGAGCATATATTTTAGCGATATGCCTTGAACGTTTTTTGCCTTCGAAAGTAATTTCAGGTGCGCAGGCGTACCGTCTGTCAAATCAATTTGGTGGTGCTGATAATAATTCATTAAATCTTGTCCATCCAGTACTGTGTCCTTGTCTACAATAAACAAGGCATGTCCTGACAGCAGTGCGCCAAAAATCTGCTTCACAGATGCATCGAAATAGTAAGGCGCAAGTAAAGCAACATGCATACTACTATGCTGATCATCTATCACTTGACTGTACAACGCTTTAACCAAGTGATGAACCTGACGATGTTCGATCATCACACCTTTTGGCATGCCTGTTGTGCCTGAAGTATAGATCACATAAGCCAACTGCTCGGAATTCCCCGCTGGTTCCAGATTCGACAGATTAGCTGCATAGGTTTCTTTATCGTCCAAATCAATCATTTTTCCATTAAACGATACCAACTGCTTCAAATGCTTTTGCGTGACTAACAACGTGGCCCCCGAATCATGCAGGATATAGCGGATACGCTCGTCAGGAGAATCCGGATCAATCGGTACATACGCCCCGCCTGCTTTTAGAATGCCAAAGATGCCAACGATCATATCAATCGAACGATCTGTCAGAATACCTACAAATTGATCCTGCTGCACTCCCTCAGCTCTAAGCGTATATGCCAATTGATTCGCCCGTTCGTTCAGTTGACGATACGTCCATTGCTCATCTCCAAAAGCAACGGCTAATTGATCGGGTGTCCGTTCCACCTGTGCTTCAAATAATTCCTGGATGGTCTGATCACGGGAATATTCTATGTTGGGTTCATTAAAGTCATATAAAAGAACGTTCTGCTCATGTTCAGACAGCATTTGAATATCGGACAAGACAATATCCGGTTCGATCACAATGTCTCTGAGGATGTTGAACAGATGTGTTTTCATTCTGTCGATGGTATCCCGTTCAAACAGCTCCGTCTTGTAATTAAAGTGCATTTCCAGACACTCGTTATCATCCTCAACGATGAACATCAGGTCATATAACGATACACCGACATTTAATTCTCTAACTTTAAAGCTGCAATCCTGTTCTTGCCGTTGATTCAACGCGGTATTTAAGAAGATATACATCGTATTGAAAAGTGCTGTCCCGGTTGTATCCCGATGTGTGTTTAAATTCTCTACAAGGTTGTCAAAAAGATAGTCCTGGTTATCCAATGCATCCAGGGATTGTTTTTTTATTTCCTCGAGATAGGATCGAAACGACTTATTCCCCACCGGCTGTGATCGAATCGCTACCGTCTGGATAAAGACACCTATCATATTCTCGACATCCGGATGGTTCCTTCCTGATGTTGGCGTGCCTACAATCATGTCTTCTTGTGCTGTGTATTGATGAAGCAGCACATTATACGCTGCCAATAACACCATAAACATCGTAGTTCCCGTTTGTTTCGCAAGCTTCTCCAGCGACTGCTTCAAGTGTGCGTCCAACACAAATGACAATCTTGAACCTGCCGAAGTTAAATGAGCTGTCCGAACAAAATCAGTAGGCAGATTAAGGTTCGGGAGTTCTCCTTTGAATTGATCCAGCCAATATTTTTCTTGCTGCTTATAAGACTCTCCTGCCAGAAATTCTTTCTGCCAAGCTGCAAAGTCTTTGTATTCAACCTCAATGTCCGACATGTTTCTTCCGTCATACACATCAATCAGTTCATTCGCAAGAATGCCAACGGAATATCCGTCCGATATAATATGATGCATCTCAATGAGGATCTCTACATGATCATCGTCTATACGAATGAATTCGGCACGTATTAACGGCGCTTTGGAGCAATCAAATGGTTTGGCAAACGTCATAACATGTTGTTCGAATGAAGCAGAGCTTTCCTGAGATCGTTGTACTTCAAAATCAATCGTTGGAGCAATACGCTGGTAAAGCTCTCCATCCATCAGATGGAAACTGGTGCGAAAAGCTTCGTGACGGTGCACGATTTGTTCCAATGACGAAATTAGTTTAGCTTCATCGATATTTCCTGTGACCGTGATATGGCCGCACATGTTCTGAAACACACTATTTGGCTCAAATTGATCCAAAAAGTAGATCCGTTGTTGTGCAGATGACGTCTCATAGAATTCCTTGACGTCCAATGCCTTAATCGGAATGAATGTTTCCTTATTCTCGCCTGTAATCAGACTCGCTAGCTCCTTCAGACTTTGATTGTTGAAAAATTGAACGATTGAAATTTTATGATTAAGCTGCTCATGTACCTTTGAAAGCATTACTGTCGCCTTGAGCGAGTTTCCTCCGAGAACAAAAAAGTGATCATGTCTCCCCACTTGATCAAGCGATAATACGTCCTCCCAGATTAAAGCCAGCTTTTTCTCCACGTCATTGACTGGAGGCTCGAATATGGCTGCATGATTAACGTGAGGAAGACGCTCCGTAACAAACCGATTATACATTCCCTGTAATTGGTCCTGTTGCTCGGATGAGAACAACGTCAAAGACGAAATTTCAGCCTCTGGATGACTCACCATATGTTGCAGCAAACCTTTAAATCCTTCAGACCACAGTTTCATCATCTCAGGTCCAATGAGATCGGTATTGTAATCAAAATCCAGGTACAATTCATGGCTAACATCCGTAATATTAAGAAATAAATCGTAAGAAATATGTTTGATCGGATACGACATGAATTCAGTCTTGATATTTTCAAATTGAAGATGATGAATCGTTCTGTCCATATTGAATAAAATCCGGGTATCCGGTGCAGTCATAGGAGCAAGCTGTTCGGATACGAGGGTCAATGGAACATGCTGATGCTTCATGACAAGAGCCAGCGTTTCCTTGAGCTGAAGAACATGGTCTACAATGGACTGCTTCGTTAACAAGGCATGATGAACAGGTACAATGTTGACACAGTTGCCAATCAGCGCATTTTTTTGCATATGAGACTGACCCGCTGTAGGCACCCCGATGACAAGGTGTGATTGCCCTGTTAGTTGATGCAAATATAAATGAAACGCTGCAAACATCGTTACAAACAAACTGCTCTTATTATTGATACTTAACGTTCGCAAAGACTCTGTTAATTGATTATCCAACTTGATGGAATATCGTTCACCAGCAAATCCCTTGGGCACATCATCAGACGGTGCCGATGGAAGTGTAAAATTGGGATAGGATAAGGAGAATTGCTCCCTCCAGAACTGAATTCCTTGGGTAAATGCCCCTTTTTCATGCTCAAGTCGTTGCCACGTTAGGTATTCACGAAATGGAGTCGTTTCAGGCAATCGAACGGGAACCCCTCGGACCAGAGCAGAATAGGTATGTTCCAACTCTTGAATAAATAAAGCAATCGACCAGCCATCAGCAATAATATGATGAAATGTCAGTACCATAAAATGTTGATTTGCTGCCAGCTTAAGCAAAGTGATTCTAAAAAGCGGTTCCCCAGACTGTAAATCGAAGGCTTCATTTGCATCGGCAGATAACCAATTGGAAATTTCATGTTCTTGGTTCTCACCATCGTGTGCTGAGAAATCCAGCCATGTGCACTGAAACTCCATTACAGGCTGAATTTGTTGTGTTTCACGATCGGCATGAATGACTGTTCTCAGAGCTTCATGACGCTGTGTAATCTGATTTACGGCCTTATCCAACGCAGAAGGTTTCAGTTCGCCTGTCATTTTTAAAATAACACTCTGATTTAATGCAGCATTTGCATCTTCCCCATGTAATGAAGTTAATAACAATTGTTTTTGCTCTAAAGAGAGAGAGTATTCCGAAATAGGCGTGCTACCAGGGATAAATTCCCACTCACGGAGTTCATGGATCGTCTCTTTTACGATCTTGATGATGGTATCCATGTCTTCCATTGAATGCGCAGTCGATATAAAACAGTTACGGCCTTCCCAAATATATAAACCTTTATACATTAAATGGTAGAAGAATAATTCCATATCTCCAAATGATATAAATCGAAATAATGATCCATAGTTCACCATTTGCATCGGTACATTCGCTGTTTTGAAAAACGCATTTAATTCTTTAACAAGATAATCTGTTTTTTCATTTAATTCCTTATATAAGGTTTCTGCTTCAGATTGAAGATACTGTAGTACCGTTAACATCACTCTCATCGTAAGAGGGTGTGTACAGAAGGTTCCACCGACAAACGTTTTCTTATCTGCATCGGAAGGGTAAGAATCATCACCAAAGTTCCAGGTTCCACCATCTACCGGATTCATAAATTCAGCCTTACCCGCGACTATGCCAATAGGCAGCCCGCCACCGACCACTTTCCCATACGTAACCAGATCTGCTTGAACACCAAACCAATCCTGTGCTCCACCCAGACCAATTCTAAATCCAGTGATGACCTCATCGAAAATAAGTGCAATCCCAAATTGATTTGTTATTTCTCTAAGTTCCCGTAAGAATTGTGTTGGCTGCATATCAGGTCTTCGACTTTGCACCGGCTCTACAAGCACAGCAGCCAATTCATCACCCAGGTTCTGAATTATATCCAGGGACTGCGGATGGTTATAATTAAGAATAATCAAATCTTCCATAGCGCTATTAACAATACCAGGAGCCATAGGCAGCGCAGACGATAAAGCATCCCCAGGATTCGCTACACCCAACACCCCATCATGTGTACCATGATATGATCCGGAAAATAATACAACTTTGGAACGCCCCGTTGCCGCCCGCGCTAAACGAAGTGCAACCATGACAGCTTCTGTTCCTGAATTATAAAATGCGACACGCTCTACACCTGTCAACTCGGAAATTTTAGCTGCGACATCTCCTGCCAAGTCTGACATAGGGCCCAATGGAGGCAATTGTTCCTGGAGGCTGTCTGCTATTACATTTTGAATAAAAGCTGGATTATGGCCAAATAGATTTACACCAAATCCCATCGTCAGATCCAAATACTCATTCCCATCCAGATCCCATAACTTAGATCCCTCTGCACGTGTTGAAATAATGGGATACACCATTTCCTTCCAATACGAGCGAAATCCAGACACATTGCGATTATTCGCATGAACCAAACGTGTTTGGCCTGTTTTTAATTTTGAACCTTTGGTTCTTGCGGTATACTTGGCTATAAATTGTTCAACATACTGGTTCTGAAGCGGTGATAATCCGCTCTCTTCATGAATCTTCAACGATTGATACGGTATAAAAGGTTTGGCTTCCTTCGATTCCGAATTGGGTTGGATTTCTTTGGTTGGTTTGGTCTCATGATGTTTCATTTCCAAAAGAGGCGATTGAACAGCATTCATTTGCTCGCCTAACAACACATTCAAACTTTTTAATTGGGACTCCATGAGCTGAATGGCAGACATCACAATTTGTTCCGACACATTCCCTGATGATTTTGCCGTGTTTATATTGTTCACAGATGCCAGATTTCGTTGTTCAGTATGCTCCTGAACTGTTTGATTGTTTATATTTTCAGATACATCATGATGCTTTATATTCTCTGACACATATTTAACTAAGGAATTAATATTTGTAAGGGTTTCAAAAAACATTTCCATCGGGATATCCAAACGGAACAGCTCTGAGATCTCCTTCTGAATTTGCACAAGAATAATGGAATCCAATCCCATTTGGAGAAAATGAGCTTGATGATCCAGCTCTTCCAACTTCAAACCAGATGCACGACTGATACTTGTTTTAATCTTTAATTCAATATCGTTTGCATTCATCTCCATTTGAACCTCATTCCTCTCTGACCTATGTCCCGCTGGTATCTGATGTTTGACTTCAATCCAACACCGCTTCTGTTCAAATGGGTATAAAGGTAATGGAATTTTCCGAATGACTTCATGATTATAAAACCTTTCCCAATCAATCACTGCCCCCAGTGTAAATAACTTGCCGAGTTCATTTAAAGATTCTACCTTGCCCTGAGCATACAGATGATCGGTAACAAGCGTCTTGTCTTTTTTGGCATAACCAAAATAAACATTGGGCAGTTTACCCTCTCCGTTTGCAATTCGTTGCAATTTTTCATGTAATTCTTGTGTACTCGTGACTACGATGGCAAGCCGATAATCCAGATTAGCCCTTCCCGTACTGGCTGTATAACAGATTTGTTGAATGGAAACATCCGTGTGATCGGTTAGATATTCTTGATACGTTCTGACCAGTTCATCCAGCGCCCGTTCGGTGGCAGCAGACAGAACAAATAGATGAGGCTCTTGGGACATGCTTTTATCTACTGTTTTGGAAGGAACATATTCTTCGAGAACAACATGTGCATTCGTACCACTGAAACCAAAAGAACTAATCCCGCATCGTAATGGACCCTCTTCTTCACCAAAAGCCATTAATTCCTGATTCACATAAAAAGGGGAGGCTTCAAACTTAAGCAAGGGATTAGGCTTGTCAAAGTGAACCAATGGTGGAATCTTTCTCTGTTGAAACATAAGAATAGATTTAATTAATCCAGCGATTCCCGCCGCTTCAAAGCCATGTCCAATGTTAGCTTTGGCAGATCCGATTGCACAAAATTGTTTCCGATCCGTATATTTCTCAAAAGCTTTACGCAAAGCATTGAACTCAACCGGATCACCTAATTTTGTCCCTGTTCCATGTGCTTCAATAAAGTTAAGCGTATCAGGAGAAATGCCGGCTTCTTTCCATGCCTTTTCGATCACATGGGTCTGTGACTCCGGGTTAGGTGCTGTGATTCCTACCGTCTTGCCATCCTGATTAATCGCACTTCCCTTAATCACACCATAGATATGATCTCCGTCCTTAATCGCTTGCTGCATTGGCTTCAACATGATCGATCCAACACCTTCGCCAAATCCCGTGCCGTTGGCATCTTCGCTAAATGTTCTGGTCAATGCATCTGGAGATTCCATATCCAGTCCGATACTTATTGGTAATAATGCCGTTCGAATGCCTCCTGCGATTGCCATTTCACAATCTCCAGCGAGCAATCCTTTACATGCCATGTGGACAGCAACAAGTGAGGAGGAGCAAGCGGTATCAATCGTTAAGGCCGGGCCCTTTAAATTCAAGAAATATGCAATCCTGCTCGCCAGTACAGATGGTAAATTTCCAATGATATAATTTTTGAGTTCTGCGGGGTAACTCGCCGTCACCAGCCGTTCGTAATCATATCCAACTTTGGAATACCCCACGTACACGCCCACATTTCTTCCATTGATTCCTTCCCCTGCATACCCGGCGTCTTCAATCGTATGCCATGCCGTTTGCAAGAACATCCTTTGATTCGGGTCCATAAATTGAGCGGTTTTTGGGGTTATGCCAAAGAAAGAGTAGTCGAATTGATCAATTTGATCCAAGTAACCACCCTTGATCCATTGAATTTCGCTCATTTCACTTCGCATGGATTGTATATAATCCGCTGCGTCTATTATCCTACTTTCAGGGTAGTCCCGAATGTTATGTGTTCCATTTTCCAAAACACGCCAAAACTCGCTTGCATTTGATGCACCAGGGAGATTCAAAGACATACCGATAATAGCAATATCTTTGGATGACGTATGATCCTCTTGAGTTTGGTTGACTTTCACGGTCTCGCTGTAGCCTCTGGACAGATATGCTGCCAATTCAGTTATCGAGGGATAGGTAAAGAGGTCCGTAACAGCAAGTTCTTCTCCGTATTTTTGTTCTATACGTTCAGCGATTTGGGCCAGCTGTAATGAAGTTGCACCCATATCAAAATAGCTATCCTCAAGGTCAACCTTTTTCCCAACCAGCACTTCAGAAAATAGTGAAGTTAATTCACGTTCTATGACTCGAACCGAAACAGCAACCTTTCCTTTTGCCTTGTCATTGTCATTCTTGATCCAGTCATGGATGAAAGCAGATTCTGTTGAGAATTTGCCTGCTTCATACTGCTTGGCTAACTGATACCGCTGGATTTTCCCACTTGTTGTTTTGGGTAATTTTTTGATGGGCAGTACCTCTTTGACACTCCATCCCCCATGTTTGTATAGGTGTCTTTTGATTTCTTTAATATGAGGCAGGAAGTGTTCGATCTTTTTTTTGTACACGACAAACAAAACAATTTCTTCACTTTGACTATTCGAATCATACACACCACAAGCAGCAACTCTTCCGAGTTCAATATCATCTAATTGGATGGCGACACGTTCAATGTCATGGGGATATACATTTTTACCATTGATAAAGATAATGTCTTTTTCCCGCCCTGTTACAACCAGTTTTCCGTTCATGATGAAACCCAGATCTCCTGTATTCACCCATCCGTCGTGCGTTAATAACTTCTCCGTTGCTAGTGAATTATTATAATAACCTTGGGTGACGTTATCCCCCTTGATTTGAATTTTTCCAATAACCAAATCGGGAACACTGTTCATTTCCTCATCGCAAATTCTAAGATGGCAATAATCAATTGCTTCGCCAACGGCAACAAATGATGCCACATGTTGAGCATGTTTCTCGACTTCGATGACACGCTCCCCTAAGTTCAGATGATCCCGGTGAACGTACACCGCAGTAAATTCTTCTTCTACCTTGGGAAAGGAGACGGCAACAGAGGCCTCTGCTAATCCATATACGGTAAACATGGCTGTTTTCTTTAAGTGATATGCTGACAATACATTTAGGAATTCATCACACACTTCGGGTAATATAGGTTCCGCCCCATTATAGATGACTCTGACAGATGACAGATCCCATCCCTCCGCTTTGTCTTCGCGAAAGAAATTCAGGAAGTATTTATAACCAAAGTTAGGGGAAGACAGTATGGTTGCTTTATGTTCATTTACTTTTTTCATCCATAGAATCGGTTTGCGAATAAATAATTCCGTTGGGAGCAAGTACTGATGAATTCCTGCCACGAGGGGTACGAGATGAAATCCAATCAAACCCATATCATGGGTAAGGGGCATCCAGGAGAGAAAACTATCGTTTGAACTAATTTGTGTGCCATTAATAGCAGCACAAGTATTATAAATCAGGTTTCTATGGGTGAGCATAACGCCTTTCGGATCCCCGGTTGATCCAGAAGAGAATTGAATAAATGCCAAGTCATCAGACTGAGGTTCAACTATATTATTAATAGATTCATAATGATATATGGTGTCTTGGATCAGATCCGTTCTGACTTCTAATTGATGATGGAAATCAAACATGTCATGTTCCAAAACAAATCTCTTCATTTTATCCAGCACCTTCTCAGATGCAATCAGGAAAGGGTTATTTAGCAAATTCCAAATACGGCATACTTTCAAGTTTTGTTCTTCATCTTCACCAATACTTACAGGGATAGGGATCATTCCACCGAGTATACAAGCCCAGAATGCGACTAAAAACCGTTTGTTTTCTTGAATCTGAAAAATAATCTCTTGTTTAGGTTTAATTCCGATGGCTTGTAGATAACCTAAATACCCTTGTGCCTCAGTAAATAATTGATGATAAGATATAAAAGTTTCACGTTTGTCCGCATCGATAAAACGAATACCTCGGTCCGTTATTTTACCTCTGTCGCGGATAATATCCACTAATGTTTGAAACTGATTAGTATACATATCTCTCCTCCAAATGAATCATCTCTAACATGCTTATCTAATTATTTACACATATTTCAAGCAAAATTTTACCATAGAAATATATGTAAAATCAATCAATTTATTGTTACTTTATGGTAAAAAATAGAGATTGATTTTTGGATTATTGACATATTTATTACCAATATCTGAAGCTTCAACAAGTTCAGATGCATTAAAAGACAAAAAGACTACCTTATAAAAAGGCAGTCTGTCGCTGTAATACAGATCTTGCAAAAGAACAGAACGAGTACTAGATTGCATCAATCAACGCGGTTCCATCCAATGGAATTTTTTTTGCTATAATAATGGAATGACATACCTGTAGAGCATCATTTATCTCTTCTTCACTAAGTTCATATTCATTGTTGTTTACTTGTTCCTTTGCCCGTTGTAATTGGTGAAATAATGGCTCAACCGTTTGGGTGTATGATATCGAATCTGGGTTATAATTCCGTGAAATCAGTGCGGTTACTGTTAGTTCTGATAACAACTTTTTACGAATCGATATTCGTTTATTTTTCCTTTCTTGTGTATTGGTAAGCATTAGTAAATCGGAAGGCTGGCTTAGCGAGTAAGGTACAATACGCTTCGTTATTTTGCTCGTAAGACTAACTAACACATGTTTAGAACCCAACTCTATAACTTCAGTAACCCCATTTGCAACCAGATAGAGCATAGACTCTGACCATCTTACAGGCATCGTCATCTGCATGTTTAAATAATCAACGACAGATCGATCAGACTCATAGGGTGCTGCTGTAACATTGGAAATAATCGGGTATATTGCATGGGCATATTGATATTGATCCAATTCAACTTTGAATTGTTCTGCTGCGGTTTGCATCATGGGAGAATGATAGGGACCACTTACATTGATATAAGAATGTTTCGCTCTCAAAACTTCTGTCCTTTTAATAATTTCTTGTATAGAGTGCCGATGTCCCGAAATGACAAACTGCTGGCCAGCGTTCATACAAGCCACACAAGCAGGACGCTCGATCGTGGAAACTTGTTCGCATATGTTTTGAAGTGTATCTAAATGAATACCTGAAATGGCGGCCATGGTACCTTTCTGATCCGAGTCTGCATTGTGCATAATACTCCCTCGTTGTCTTACCAGTTTAATGGCGTCATGAAATGAGAGAACACCTGCGCATACCAGAGCCGAATATTCTCCCAAACTATGCCCAGCCAAATAAGCGGGTTCCATCCCTATTTCTTGCATATAAACTTGATAAGCAATGACACTAACAGTCAAAAGTGCAGGCTGAGCATTCATTGTCATTGTCAAATCAGCCATGCTACCTTCAAAACATAACTTTCTCAAATCGAAAGAAATGGCATCACTGGCTTCTTCAAATAACTTCTTAGCCACATCGAAGTTATTCCAAAAGTCTCTACCCATCCCAACCATCTGAGAACCTTGTCCAGGAAACAACAGAGCTACATTACTCATCCAGCATCCTCCATGTATCAACTTTATATTTCATGCACTTCGACAACATAAAACCAATAAATTCCTTGTTTTCAAAATTTATAATAAACTTTCATTAGGAGTTATGCAATAATAAAGTCAAAAGGAGGGTCATCTATTTCTATGAACGGAAACTCACGATTCTCCTTACCTGGAATCCTATACTGCAACGGACGTGAAAAAAAGACCCTGCAATAATATATGCAGGATCTAAAATAAGTTTTGGGACAAAGGGTGTACGTATTACCCGTTTTCCAGATTGTCTCATTACTTTATCAAGTGATCAATCCATACTTCACAAAACTATGATACAATCCATCTTCCTCTACTGTTCCAGTAATATCATCTGCAATGGCTTTCAGACCTGGCTTTGCATTACCCATGGCAATGCCGATGTTACAAAATTCCAACATCTCGGCATCATTCATGCCATCACCGATGGCAAATGTATCTTCTTGGGACATGCCCAGATGCTTCAGCAGATCGGCGATCGCAATGGCTTTGTGAATGCCAGGGATCATCAGTTCACCACTTCCTTCACCAAAGATCGGCACAGTGCACTGAATGACTTCGAATTTCCCTTCAAACTCTTGCTTGATTCGCTCAAACGGGATAGCTGAGCTCTCCAAGAAACATACTTTGTTCACATCATCCTTGTACAGATCGGCCTCTCCATACGTCAATCCGGCAATAAACGGGTGCGGTTTCAGCTCCTTCTTCTCTCTGGCTACAGGGTCATTCTCCACATCGCCATAGATACGGCGTTCCAGGTGAGGTTGAAGATTGCTACTCGCGTACAATGCCGAATTGGATTCAAGGTAGAAGTCAATGCCATTCTCATTAAAGAAATCGACCATATGTCGAACATCTTCCGCTGTTACCCTTTTGTGATATAACACATCCTTGCCAAACTCAACATAACCCCCACCTGCACCAATCAGACCATCGAATCCGACATCCCAGATGGAATCATAAATTTCTGCTTTGGATCGGCCTGTACATAAATAGAGCAGATATCCGTTCTCTCTGGCCTGTTTACAAGCCTTCTGTGCTGACAACGGAATGTTTCCATCATCGTCGACCAATGTGCCATCAATATCAATAAAAACAATTTTTCGCTTCGTTTTGTTCATCTGCCTAGCCCCCATCATGTATGTTGTTTATGTCTAACCGTGCGAGTGCCGACAGGCATTTTCCTTTTACAAAATTACCTATTCCGTGGTGTTCGCTGATCGATCAACTTCTCCAAAAATTCGGCAAAAGAATCCGCGTATACTTCAGGTTCCCCATTAAAATAATCCAAACGCATCACTTTGTACTCTCCAAGGTGATCTGCCGTCCGCGTATCAAAATAGTAATATTCATCTTCGTCCGGTACAAACAGTTCCAGCTTCCCTTCCTTCTTCGTGTCTTCGTCGGCAAGTCGGTATCTATACAAAATATCAGTGTCCGCATACTCTCGGTGTTCTGGAGGCGATATGGTCAGAATTCCGGTTCCACTTAACATCGCTATGCCATAATTCAGAAGCCACCAGCGATAGGACGGAGGTAACGGAAAGCCCAACTCCTGTTCAATTTCGGTAATCCAGCTCTCTTGAACTTGATGATTCGGGAACCAGCGTATAACCTCGGTATGCTCCAGTTTCTCAATCAGACTTGAATACATGGATAGATCTCCTCCAATACCATTGTAATGTCATTTGGTTATGATTACCTTCATCCCAACTTGTCCATATGTACAGTTTGCCAGTCATCATTTTCCTCAGCAATAACCGTATACCCTTGACGTTTCCAGAAATCTACGGCTCCTGGCAAGAAGCGATGTGTATGCAAGTAGAGTGTCGTATAGTGCATATCCTTCACCACATTCTCCAGTTCTTTTACCAGCAGGGAACCAATGCCGTATCTGCGATACGCAGGATCTACATAACATTTCACAATTTCGGCTGCGGACTGGGCTGCATATCGGCCGTCCACGGCCTGAATACGTCCATCATATGGTAATATCCCAATCGTTCCGACGATGCCCGCATCCCCTGTCATTGCAACAAGAAAAATCGATTCATTGGATTCCAGATAATGTTCTGTGAACTGCTCGAAATCCACAGGTAACCTCGTGTGATCCATCATGGGAAACACTTCTCTGCGTACACGCATGGCAAAATCAATGGCATCATGAATCTGGTGTGCCTGAACTGGTGTGACTGTCGGTATACTCTGAAGTTGTGTCAATAAATCCACATTCCTTATCCTCTGTATTAGGAGCTACCTCTCGGCCCTGCCTTAAATCTTGTTCATGCCAAAGCGGCTCACTTCATATCATCTTACCGAATTTATCCCTTCCTATCAATCTATCTACACTACTAACCAAATTAAAAACATGCCCTCACAGTCTGATAGAGTTCGCATACGATAAGGCGTGTCACAATCCATGTTGGAGGGAGAAACGCAAATGTGGTTATGGTTAGGTGTTTTTGGTTTCATTTCGCTAGCAATAATCGTGTTCGTGTATCGTTTTCTGGACCAACGTGCCGAGAGCAAGTTTCACCCACATGCCCCCAAGCAGCTCTTAGTCAAATTCAAGGAAGGTACAACACCAGATGAGATGCACACCCTTCACAAAAAAGGGAGATGTAAAGTCGCGGAAACATACGAGGATTTGGGTTGGTACCGTGTGGAATCCCGCAAAAAAATGCACCGGATCCTGAAACATTACAAAGATCATGAGTTGATTGAACATGCAGAGCCAAATTACCTTGTTGAGGCTTCCTTCACCCCTAACGACCCTTTCTTCCCTTACCAGTATAACCTGTCCAAAATCAATGCACCCGCTGCATGGGATATCACTCAAAGTAACAGCTCTGTTAAAATCGCCATTATCGACACTGGTGTACAGCTAAACCACCCAGAATTGGCTTCCAAGCTCATCCCCGGTTACGATTATGTTGATTATGATAATATCCCTGAAGACGGGAACGGACATGGTACACATGTAGCAGGGATCGCTGCTTCTGTTACCAACAATGGGGTGGGCATCGCAGGCGCTGCACCACTTGCATCCATCGTTCCGCTCCGGGTCCTGGATAACAACGGGCAAGGAACGGTCGGTAATGTGGGTAACGGTCTTGTCTATGCTGCCAATAACGGTGTACAGGTGGTTAACCTGAGCCTTGGTGGTCCGATGGGAGACGCATTCCTCCAAGCTGCTGTGCAGTATGCCTGGGATCGTGGAGCCGTAATTATTGCTGCAGCCGGCAACGACAACACTACATTCCCGATCGTACCCGCATCGTATCCCAACGTCATAGCTGTCGCTTCAACCAATCCTTCCGATCTCAAATCCAATTTCTCCAACTATGGTTCGTGGGTCGATATGGCTGCACCAGGAGATACCATCCTATCCACCTATCTGGGTGGTTCCTATGCCTACCTAAGTGGAACATCCATGGCAGCACCACATGTGGCTGGAGTAGCTGCACTTCTCGCTGCACAAGGTAAAACCAATGCCCAGATTCGGGATGCACTATGCTTTGCTTCTGATCCAGTATCCGGCTCCGGAGTCTACTGGACGTATGGACGATTGAATGCCTATCGGAGCTTACAGGTGCCATAATACACCTACTATCGCTCATGATTGCACACAGGGCATATCCTTTCCATTTTTACACAAATTAAAAAACGAAGGGGCATCTGTAAGTAAGATGCTCCTTCGTTTGGTTAAAAAGTATTCGAGGTTAAACTTTTGCTGCCCAAAGCTCTATTTCAATTTTAATCTCTGGTAAACCTAACGCCGTAATATATCCAATCGTCATTGCAGGATAATCCGTACTAAATAATTGTCCCCACTCGGCATATAAGAAATCCCAATCGATTTCCTCGGTTGCCCATACGTTCACTTTGATAATATGTTCAGCATCTAAACGCTCAGATTCGAGCACTGTTTTAATATTATTAAATGTATTAGTGACTTGCTCATTCAGACTCTCTGGAAAAAGTCCATTATGATCTGCTCCAATTTGACCCGAAGTCACAAATAACTCTGCATTCCTCGGGATTCTTGTAATATGCGTGTACTGCCCTACAGGAGCTGGCATTTTTTCTGGATTTGTTCTAGTAATTTTGTCCATATTCATCTGGATTACCTCATCATTCTTAAGATTTTTCTGCGTTATTTCCTAGTTTCCTTCCGATTTTGGGCAGACTTCACCCTTGGAATAGATTCTAGAAAAAGACAGCAGTGGAGTATCCATATCCCGAAGATATAAACGCAAGTGATTTTTTCTTCATGAGTGGATGCTCCTCCCTTCTTAAGTGACAAGCTTCTCTTCATTTCTTTATTATATCGGAAAGCCACATCAGGGGTCAAATTCATCCCCTCATAAACAAAGAGCAATCCCGTTATAACGAGACTGCTCTTTGTTTATTCTATAGCATCGAACACCTTGTATTAGAAATATTGTGCGCCATTACTTGCAATGACATCTTTGTACCAGTGAAAACTCTTCTTTTTCACTCTGCGAAGTGTGCCCGTACCATCATTATTTCGGTCTACATAGATATAGCCATAACGTTTCTTCATCTCTCCGGTACCCGCACTGACCAGGTCAATCGGTCCCCAGCTTGTGTAACCTATCAGCTCGACACCATCTTGAATCGCTTCAGCCATCTCGGCAAAATGACTATTCAAATATTCGATGCGATAGTCATCTTCAACGGAGTCATTGTCTAACAACACATCGGTTGCGCCAAGTCCATTTTCTACGATAAACAACGGTTTGCCATAGCGGTCATGAAGCTGATTACATGTAATACGGAGTCCTTTGGGATCAATGGTCCATCCCCACTCGGAAGCTTGCAGATAAGGGTTCTTCACCGAACCAAATACATTGCCTTCTGTCGAATCTTTCAAAATCTCAGGGTCTGTACTGGTACAACGGCTTGCATAGTAGCTAAAACCAATATAATCGACTGTATTCTGCATCAAGATATCTTGGTCTTCTGGTTGCATCTCAATCTGAATGTCATTTTCTCTGAAAAATCTTTTGGTATAACCCGGATATGCTCCCTTCGACTGCACATCGATGAAGAAGAACGACTCGCGGTCTTTCTCCATAGCCTTCCATACGTCATCCGGGTTAGAGCTATATGGATAGACCATTCCAGCCGCTAGCATACAGCCGATCTGTGCACCAGGAATAATCTCATGACAAGCTTTAACCGCAAGTGCACTGGCTACCAATTCATGATGTGCTGCCTGATACAGAACCTGATCTTTGTTTTCACCATCCTGCAGAACAATACCCGCTCCAATGTACGGAAGATGCAGCAACATGTTGATCTCATTAAACGTCATCCAGTATTTCACTTTATTCTTGTATAGATTGAATAGCGTCGTCGCATATTTCTCAAAGAAACCGATCATATTACGATTCTTCCAACCGCCGTAAGTCTCGACCAGATGCACAGGTACATCGAAATGACAGATCGTCACAACAGGTTCAATGTTGTATTTCAATAACTCATCAAAGACATCATCATAAAATTGTAAGCCTGCTTCATTTGGTTCCGCTTCATCCCCATTAGGGAAAATCCGTGCCCAGGCTATTGAAAGCCTGAGGCACTTGAATCCCATTTCTGCAAATAACGCAATATCTTCCTTATATCGATGATAGAAGTCAATGGCTTCATGTGAAGGATAGAATTCCCCTGTTTTTGGCTCATATGAATCCAGATTACCCAGAGCAATATTCCATCGATTCGCACCAATCGGAATCAGATCTACCGTTGTTAAACCTTTGCCACCTTCCAGATAGGCACCTTCCAATTGATTCGCTGCGGTTGCTCCTCCCCAGAGAAAATTCTCCGGGAAGGCTGTAAATTTTTCATTCATTGAGGAGTACCTCCTAAACCATCTGTAATTTCAATTAGCTTAATACCGTGATCAATTTATCTTTCTCATGAACAGATGCATCTTTCGTTCCTACAACGTCCAGATAATTGGAAGTATTCGTGACAATGATCGGTGTAACCGTCTCATATCCTGCATCCTTAATCGCTTGCAGGTCAAACTCAACAATCAAATCACCTGCGTTAACACGGTCTCCGTCCTTCACATGGGTTGTAAAATATTCACCTTTCAGCTTCACCGTATCCTGACCAATATGGATCAGCATCTCTACACCATCATCGCTTACAAGACCAATGGCATGTTTCGTGCGATATACCGTTTGAACAATACCCGTAATTGGAGATACCACTCTACCGCTGGTTGGACGAATTGCAATCCCTTTACCCATGTGCTCTCCTGCAAACGTTACGTCATTAATATCTTTCAGTGCAACGACTTCACCAGCCATTGGGCTTACAATTTCGTATCTGCTGTTCGGATTTGGATCAAGTACAGGTACTGGAGCTGGTTTAGCTTCTACTTTGTCTTGGAATCCAACCACATACGTCAGAATAAAACCAAGGATGAATGCAATGCCACATGCCACCAGAGCCATATAGAATCCGGAATCAACACCTGTAGCTTTATTAATGAAGCTTGGGAACCCGAATACTCCCAGTCCACCAAAGATGTATAATTTCGAACCAGCTAATCCCAAAATACCGCCACCGATACCACCTGCAATACAGCTCATGATAAACGGTTTTTTCAGTGGAAGTGTCAGACCGTAGATGGCTGGCTCAGTTACACCGAAGATACCCGATATGAATGCAGGAATACCTAAAGATTTTAATTTCGTATTCTTTGTTTTGAACATCACTGCAAGCACAGCACCAATCTGTGCAAAGGAAGCTGCGAATGACATTGCAATTATTGGGTCAGCACCAGATGTACTCAAGTTAAGAAGCATGACAGGAACAAGTCCCCAGTGAAGACCAAACAATACAAACACTTGCCACAATCCACCAATAACCAAACCAGTAATAACTGGGCTTAATTCGTAGATACCTGTTGCTCCCGCCCCAATCAACTGACCCGCCCATGTGGATACTGGACCAATAAGAATGAACGTTGCTGGAACGATAACGAGTAAAGTAAAGAATGGAACAAGGAACGTGCTTACGACTTTAGGAATGATATTTTTGAAGAATCTTTCAATTTTAACAGCGAAGAAAGTAGCAATAATGATTGGAATAACCGATGTTGAATAGCTCATCAGAATGACCGGAATCCCCAGGAACGTGATGTGAATCGGTGATTCAAACAATGAACCTGCAAACAGAGTGTACAATGGATCCCCGGCAGTCAACCCAGACAACGTAGGATAAACTAACGAGGCGCCTATCGCCATACCCAGGAACGGTGAACCGCCAAACTTCTTGATTGCCGTGTAACCAAGGAAGATCGGGAAGAAGTAGAACAGACAGTCACCCGTTGCATTCAACAGTTGATACGTTCCGGAAGTATCCGTAAGCCATCCGAATGATAAAAACATCGCTGTAAAACCTTTAATCATACCTGTTGCAGCCAGCAAACCGAGTAATGGTGTGAACACACCGGAGATCATGTCGATAAATCGACTGAACAATCCAACTTTCTTGCCTGAGTTGTCTGCTTCCTCTTCAAACTGACCTTCGGTTGGGAAATTCCCCGCCTTAACAACTGCTTTATATACATCCGGCACTTCGTTGCCGATAACGACCTGATATTGTCCACCACTTTGCATGACAGTAATAACACCTGGCAGATTTTTAAGTTCTTCCGTTTTGGCTACGCTTTCATTTTTCAGTTTAAACCGCAGTCTTGTTACACAATGGAATACGCTGTTTACATTGTCTCGACCACCTACACCTGACAGAATGTCCTTAGCTAATTGATCGTAGTTGCTCATTGTAATTCTCCCTCTCTAAGTAGACTCCCCATGACTTTTGAAACAAATAAAACCTGAACCACTGAACATACACAACATACCGGATCGTCCGGAAATCAGTCGTGTTATTCAGCAATTCAGGTTTTGCCCTTAACGGTTGCAACCCTGTAAGGCTGTACACATTGGTATTTAATTATTTGGATAACGAAAGTAAGTTACATTCCATACCCTATGAACTAAGGATGGTCGGCATTGCCTGATTGAACAGTTACAATCCGATTGATGTATGCGCTTACTTCTTGAACTCATCATAGTACATCTGAACTACGTTTGCAACACTTATTTTTATTAATTCCACAAATACATTGGAGTGACCAAAAATGAAAAAAGAGACCCCTTCGAAAGTATCGAAATGGTCCCTTTTTTTTCATGATGTTCACATTTATAAATACGCACTAAAGCAGAATTAACCAATAACCGTAACCAATTTATCCTTTTCTTGCACTTCACGATTTGTTGTAGCAACCACGTCCAAATAATCAGCCGTATTAGTTACAATAATCGGTGTTACGGTCTCATAACCCGCCTCAATAATGGCTTGCAGATCAAATTCAACGATCAGATCGCCAACACTCACACGATCTCCATCTTTCACATGGGCAGTGAAATGCTGACCTTTGAGCTGTACCGTATCCTGACCAATATGGATCAGAATCTCTACACCTTGATCATCTACAAGTCCAATCGCATGTTTGGTACGGTAAATCGTCTGTACCACACCATTAATCGGGGATACAACTCTCCCACTGGTTGGGCGAATAGCAATCCCTTTACCCATATGTTCACCAGCAAATGTAGCATCATTAATTTCTTGCAAAGGAACTACCTCACCCGTCATTGGGCTGGCAATTTCGTAACGATTGTTCGGATTAGGCTCAAGTGCTGCCTTCTCTTCTTTTACTGGCTCTGGAGCCTGTTTGGCAGCCTCTGGATTAGCAGGATCTTTGAATCCTACAAAATAAACGAGAACAAAACCTAGTACAAAAGCAATGATAGTGGCAATCATGGCCATCCAGAATTCATAGTTGATCCCCTCTGTGGGACTAATCAGCGCTGGAACACCAAAGATTCCTGAAGCAAATACAAACATTTTGGAACCTGCAAAGCCAATAATACCACCAGCGGTTGCAGAAGCAATACAACTCATAATAAATGGTTTTTTCAGTGGCAAAGTAAGACCATAAATAGCAGGCTCAGTTACACCGAAAATCCCGGACACAAAGGCAGGAACACCCAGTGATTTGAGTTTGGTATTTTTCGTTTTAAGCATAACCCCAAGAACGGCACCAATCTGAGCAAAAGAAGCAGCAAACATCATCGCCAGAATCGGATCTGCTTTCAGAGTGGACAGATTGAGCAACATGATTGGTACGATACCCCAGTGTAACCCGAAGATAACCAATACTTGCCACAATCCACCAACAACAATACCAGTCACCAACGGACTCAAGTCATAGATGCCCGATACCCCGGCACCAATCAGCTGACTTGCCCATGTTGCGATTGGACCAATCAAGAGGAATGTTACAGGTACAACAATCAGAATGGTAAAAAATGGCGTGAGGAACGTTCTCACAACAGAAGGAATGATCTTTTTGAAGAATGCTTCTACCTTTGCTCCAAAATAAGCAGCAATAATAATCGGGATTACGGATGAGGAATAACTCATCAAGATCACGGGAATACCCAGGAACGTGATGTGAATCGGAGATTCAAACAATGTGCCTGTAAATAACGTATATAGCGGCTCTCCACCGCTAAGACCGGATAAGGTCGGATATACAAGTGATGCTCCGATGGCCATCCCGAGGAATGGAGATCCACCGAATTTTTTCATAGCTGTGTAACCCAGGAAGATTGGGAAGAAGTAGAACAGACAGTCTCCTGCAGCATTCAACAATTGATATGTTCCTGAAGCCGGGTCCAGCCATTCGAGAGAAGTAAACATGGACAGGAAACCTTTGATCATCCCTGTTGCAGCAAGCAAGCCGAGAATTGGTGTAAATACACCCGAGATCAAGTCGATAAACTGACCCAAGAGACTCTCTTTTTTACCGGAAGATTCTGACTCATCAGTTGAGACCGGTTCATCCGCATTCATATTACCCACATGTAACAAGGCTTTATACACATCAGACACTTCGTTACCCACAACTACCTGGTATTGCCCCCCGCTTTGCATTACCGTTATGACTCCAGGTAGATTTTTGAGTTCGTCTGTTTTGGCATTATTGTCATTTTTTAATTTGAAACGAAGTCTGGTCGCACAGTGCACTACGCTGTTAATGTTCTGTTTACCACCAACGCCAGACAGAATGTCCTTGGCTAATTGCTCGTGTTTCATGAAGTCTTTTCTTCCTTTCTGGCTAGACACGGATTCAAAGCATATTGGAGAGAATAAAAAAACCTGAACATCTGAATGTATGGAACATCCGGTTAACGGTATGTTCTGTCATTCAAGCGTTCAGGTTTTGCCCTAGTGGTTGCAACCCTGCAAGCTGATCTATGGGATTATTCAGTAGTTGCATTCACAACTCTCTCAATATGGATCGTTAAGTACATCAATTCTTCGTCAGTTAGTTGATACGTGTAGTTGCTTTCAATGAATTTCTTGATTTTCTCCGAGCACTTGTGCGCTGCCGGATACTTTTTCTGAATCATCAGGAACAGTTCATCATCGTTGTTGCTCTTGTAATGTTTTCCCTTCACCAAACGTTGAGCGAAAAACTTCAAATGCGTCACAAAGCGATAAAATGTCAGTGAGTTCTCATCAAAATCAATTTTGAAATGATACTTGATGATTGTCAAAATTTCTTGCATGACCTGCGTCATACTCTTGATGTTGGGCATTTCCTCATTCAACGCTGCATTGACAAAGTGAAGTGCCATAAATCCGGCTTCGTCCTCGGGCAAGATCACACCAAACTGATCACAGATCATATTGAGCGCTTCCATTCCGACTTCATATTCCTCTTTGTATAACTGCTTTGTCTCCCAGATCAACCCGTTGCGTATAGGCAGATTCTTACGATACCGCTCAATGGCAAAGTGAATATGGTCTGTGAGATGTAAGTAGATGCTCTCATTTAATTTCTTGCCAAGTTTTAGCTTGGCGTAAGCGATGATTTCCTCGGATACTTTCATGTATTCCAAAGGAATGCTTGAGATTAATGCCTTGAAGTTTTCCTGAATATCTTCATTCTGTAAAGTAAATATCTTGTCGATATGCTGCTCGGAAACCATATCACCCGCCCGCTTCTGATAAGCAATCCCCCGGCCAATGATAATAACTTCCTGTTGTTCGGCATTCATCGCAACTACAGCATTATTGTTCAGCACCTTCTCGATTTTCACTTTATCACTCCAATATACAGAAAAAGACAAACCAATCCCTTTTCTCAAGGTATACGGCTTTGCCTGATTCAACAGTTACAACCCGATATGTTGTACGCGCTTCCCTCATATTATTACAAATTTCTACACAGTGCAACATAAAGTTAATATCGTATTAGCATGACTCCCGATCTAGGTATATATACTCACAGGAGTGAGCAAATCAAGAATTATTTTACAGGGATTCACGGTTTATTGTTTTTGCTTTCTTTCTCCAGTTCCGCTTCAATTCTTCGATTAATCATGTCCATCTGTTCTGAATCCAAACGATCGACTTGCGTGTATTCTTTATCCATCTCATACTCCTGCGCCTCGCCTTTGTTCATTAGTCCCAGTTGATTCTTGATGTCTCGGATATCTTCACGCATATGCATCGTTTGGCGGTAATGATCTATCACAAGGGCGAAAACAATGCCCCCAGCCAAAATCGGACCGAATGGGATCAGATAACATAAAACAAGTCCTATGAGCAAAAATAAAACAAAGTACATGATGTAATGCCCCTCTCATATAACATATCTACCCTGCTAAGATAAACGTTTCATCAGGTTATAAATTAAATCGTTCCTGAATTAACTTTGCCACCTCATCCGGGCTCTTGTGTGTGTTATCAATCCGTATGTAGTGCTCATGCTTGATTTCTCCCGGTTCCGAGTTCAGTCGATATAGCTTCATCGTATCAAGTAAATCTCGCTCAGACCAAGCTATGTCACGTTTTGTTGGCTTGTGTAGCAGGCGATGCGGACTTTTATTGCGCTCTAGTCTTTCCGATGCATCGGCCTCCAATTCCACATAACAGACCTGACCCCCTTGGGATGTAAACAACTCACTGATCTTACGGATGTATTCACCATCTGACTCCGCGTCCAAAGCCCACACAAATGTGAAAATCAAACCCGGCAGGTCACTCTTCGCCACTTCCTCGAAAATCTCCTGACGGAACAGACTCACCAGTCTTTTGCCTTGTGGTGTACCATAGCTGAAGAAAGGAGACACCATTTCAATCGTCATGTGGTTATGAAACAATTTTAGCTTTGTTATCTTCTCCAGCTCTTGCCCCACCGTCATCTTGCCCACAGCCTGTGGGCCAAAAATAATCACTAATTTCATTTTCGATCACTCCTGACAAGGTAGCGTTCATTCCATTAATTCAATTTTATGGACATTAAACTCTATGATACCTCCTTTAGTGCAAATAAAAAAGAGGTTTCAAGTGAATCCCTCAATGCGTGAGGGCTTGAAATCTCTTATCTTAAATTACATATGTTTACTTATACTTACCGTCCGATCAGGACCCATCCCCACTTCATCCGGCGCAATCCCATTGCGCAGATCCATGAGATCAGGAGAGTAACAACATAAGATAGGATGATACCCACGCTGAAGTGTCGAGCCAGGTCATCTGTAAATTCACGTCTCCAGAAGAGCAGTACGAGGGGATGCATTAAAAACACACCAAACGCAACTGTACCCAAGGAATCCAGAACATGCGTAGCTTTACGAACTTCCGTATGTTTTCCTGCACCCAATCGTTCACTAAAGATCAGCAGGAGCAAGCAGGCTGACAACGTAAACAGATTTCGGAACAGGAACAGCACGGTATAGGTTACCACCGGATATGCAGCAAAAGCGGTTTTGATATAAGCATTACCATATATAAAAATGGCACCTCCGCTCAATAACGCAGCTATAAGTACATAACGGTGAGTATACAGTTTCTTTAATGCCCACTCAAAGTTCAGCCCAACCCATGCGCCAAATCCAATCACGATCAGATAACTGGGTAACAAACTTCCTGTCCGTTCGAAGTGAAACTGCAAATGTAGTGCATAAAAGATCGCTTGACCCGCAATAAAGAATAATGGCAAATAACGATTAAACAAACGATGGCGTGTAAGGGACAGAAGCCACGGAAAAACGATATAGAATTGAAGAATAATCAGAAAAAAGTACAAGTGCGTATGAGCGGTTCCCATCACTAATTGTTTGGCAAATTGAACACCATGGGTCAAAGGTTCTTTGCCCGCAAGCAACTGTTTAATGGCAAAATAGATAAGGGACCACACCACATAGGGTACAAATACATTGAATAAACGCTTTTTATAAAAAGCGAGCATCCACCCCTTCTCATTCACCTTGGAGCTGTAGTTGTAGAACAAAACCAGGGATGACAGGAACAGGAACGCTGGAACGGCAAATTGCAAAAACGTGTTCCAGAAATAATACACATCATGATCTAATGTATTCTTGGGGTAATGCGCAACTGCTGTTGAAGTCGCATGGATCGCTACCACTGCCATAATGGCAAAAGCACGATAGAGATCCAGATACTCAATTCGCCGGGGCCGATTAACCGGTTGATTCATAAAGATAACCTCACTTGTGCCTGATATGGGATGATAGTTTCCGGCCGCAATCCAGATTCTATGCTTCATTTTAATCAGCACACGAGGGTAATACAATCATAATCCATATTATTTTCGTTATATTACACCATTATTCTGCATTATTCGACATTTTCTATCCAGAATCGTTCAACAACGTTGCCATTGGATTCTACATAGTCTACATCCTTGATGCCACCATTTCGAAGGATAACCCTTCTGGATGGCTCATTAACCGCATCGCATACAACCAATACTTTGGAGATTCCTAGCTCTCTCGTTTTCTCCAAAGACAGCCTGAGAATTTCGAAACCATAGCCACTTTGCCGCTCTCCTGGACGAATGCCATATCCAACATGCCCTCCACTGTTGAACAATTTGTCGTTAAGCTCATGCCTTATATTGACGGCACCCACAATTTGTTGACTCTCCGTGACCAGCCAGTATGTACTGTCTTTGACCCAGCCTTCCGGGATGTCGATCCCTTGTTCATTGCGCTGCAAAAACGCCAACATCTCATCAAACGCAGAAGGATCTTTGGAAATGACCCACGGTACCATCAACTCTCCACTTCTGACCCAGTCTTCATAAAATGCCAAATATGCTTCCTTATATGCTCGTGATGGTTTAATTAATCTAACTTGTTCTTTCCCCATGATCATTACATCCTCCTAACAGATATTGATATTGCCACGTTCTCTCTTCCAGGACACGACGTTCTTGCTCTTCCATCAAACAGTCATAAAAGATAGCTTTCACTGCATACGTTGCGGCATGCACCGCATGGTCTTTCACATGGGCCGTTGCAGCTGCATGCCCCGCCGCACGAGATGCAGAAGAGGCAGCGACATTATCCAATTCTCGTGCAGCAGCATGAGCTGCAAAAGCCGCCTTTCGAGCATCAACCATGGCAATTTCTCCACGGATCCAACCTCTTCCTGCATCAATGGCATCACGGGCGCGGAGATCCTCCGTCTTTTTCTCAAATATATACAAAGCACGTGCCGCACACTCCGCAGCCCAATAGGCCAATGTATGGTGATCCTGTTTCTTAGCCAAATCCTCTATTTCACTACGTAAAGGCGCATCTTTGAATGCAGGTTTTGCCATGGTCATGCTCCTTTCATTGTTCAAAAACTACAAATTCACTCTCAGACAAGTTCGAAAAAGGACCTGCGTGTGTGCAGATCCTCTTCAACTGTACAGCTTACCACTTATTCTATCATTATACGGACTCTGTCAATGCAGACTGTTGAATATCTCGTTACTTTTTCGCATCCGTGACTTTGTACGTGAATCGGTAACTCCCAGATCCAAGGGTGACTTCAACATCGTCTCCAATGTTTTGAATATCCTGAACTCCACTCATCTGATCCAACTGATCCAACGGTTTCCCTTGCTCCAAAACGATCTGTGCACCTGCTCCAGGAAGACGAACAGTACCTCTCGTATTGGCGGGAATGTGCACCCGAGCCTCCATTTCACCCTCCGCCAGCCGGTGCCAGCTTGAAGCAACTTGACCATACATCGTCTCCAGACTCGCTTCCACCCAATCCAGTCCAGGTCCGGGTTGCGGCTCGATATGCACCATTCGGAATCCTGGCTGATGTTCATCGGACCGGATGCCAGCAACATAACGATACAACCATTCTCCAATCGCACCGTACGCATAGTGGTTAAATGAGTTCATATCAGCACTCCAGAGACTCCCATCCTCTTTGATCCCATCCCAATGTTCCCAGACAGTCGTTGCGCCCTGAGTCACCTGATATAACCAGGACGGATAATCCTCTTGAAAAAGTAATGTATAAGCCAGGTCGTGAAGACCTGCATCACTCAATACCGGATTCAGATAAGGTGTGCCCACGAAACCTGTGGTAAGATGATTGCCCGCCTCTTTCACGAGTTTTGCCAATTGTTCGCCAGCACGAGTTCGGGCAGTGGCGTCCAACAGATCAAATTGGAGGGCAAGAACATGTGCTGTTTGCGTGGGAACAGCAATTTTGCCGGCTGGAGTGACGAATTCGTTATTAAACGCAAGAACAATGTTTGTATGCAACTTTTTGTAATATTCAGCATCATCTGTCTTTCCAAGTACCTCAGCCGCTTTTTGAGTTAACGAAACCGAATAGGCATAGAATGCAGTTGCCACATAGTCCTTGTCCGTTGCGCCAACATAACTATCGGGCTTGGAATCTAGTCCCAGCCAATCGCCAAAGTGGAATCCCGTGTTCCACAGATATGGGTTATCGCCCTGCCCGTGAATGTACTCAATCCACCGCTTCATACTCTCATATTGCTCAGCCAGTATTCTGGCATCTCCATACATCTCATAGATGGTCCATGGACAGATGACTGCTGCATCCCCCCAAGCGGCGGAGGAATGACTGGTGTCACCCCATCCTTCTGAAGTGGAACTTCTCAGATCCGGAACGAAGAATGGAATACCTCCATCTTCTCCCTGATCCGCTGCCAGATCCCGCAACCATTTTGTGAAGAAGGGTGCCGTATTCATCAGGTAGGAAGACGTGCGGACAAACATCTGTGCATCGCCAGTCCATCCGAGTCGTTCATCCCTCTGTGGACAGTCTGTCGGCACATCAAGGAAGTTCCCTTTTTGCCCCCACAATATATTGTGATGCAGTTGGTTCACCAGTGGACTGGAGCATGAGAACTGACCTGTTTGCTCCATATTCGAGTGCAGCACTATTCCGGTGAATTCATCCAGACTAACGTGTTCCGGGAAGCCAACCAGTTTAACATAACGGAACCCTTGGAACGTAAAATGCGGCTCAAATGTTTCCACTTCATCCCCCTTGCAAGTGTAGCGAATACACTGCTTGGCGGCGCGAAGATTTTCGGTGTAGAAGTTGCCTTCATGATCCAATATCTCAGCATGATGCAGCTCAACCGTCTGACCAACCTCACCTTGAATGCTAAATCTAACCCATCCCACCATATTCTGTCCCATGTCTATTACACGATCTCCCAGTGGGGTTGTTAACAAAGCGATTGGCTGTAGCTGTTCTACTTGGGTGACGGGTACGTTCTCCTGCGCAACGATGATATCTTTGGGATGATCCAGTACGTTCACAGGTGCCCAATTCGTCTGAGATGAATCCGACCAATCAGACTCCATTCGTGCATCATACGTCTCTCCCATATAGATGTCCGACATACGAATGGCACTTGAAGCAGCCGTCCACTCCCCATTGGAGAGAATACATTCCTCTGATCCATCTGCGTATTTCATATGCAGTTCCAGCAGCAATGCGGACGTTGAACCAAATATCTCCCGTTCTTTGTTCCAGCCAAGATATCCTCGGTACCAGCCATCACCCAGATTAGCACCTAATGTATTCTGTCCATCCTGAAGCAGGTGGGTAACATCATAAGTTTGATATTGTAATCGCTTACGATAAGAGGTCCAGCCAGGTGTAAAATAATCTTCTCCTACTCTTGTGTTGTTCATATGCAACTCGTATAATCCAAGTGCTGTTACGTATATTCTGGCAGACGTAACAGGTTGTTTTACATTAAACTGCTTGCGCATACGCGGGCATGACGTATCTCCATCATCTGATGGTTGAGCTGTGATCCATTCTGCTTGCCACTTGTTATGACGATCCATAAGTCCCATCTCGAAATAAGCCGTTTCGGACCATCCCGAATCATTTCCTGCATCATCCCATGCCCGAATCCGGTAATAGTATCGCGTTCGCGGAGAAGGCTGAAACGGGTTTAATTCCACATGTATGGATTGATCCGTAGTTATCTCGCTAGAATCCCATGCAATTCCATCAAAATCTTCCGTCAATGACAGCTGAATCTGGTATGCGGATTGCATGCAGTTCCGACGATCGGATTGCAGCTGCCAGCTTAAACGCGGTGATTTGACATCAAGGCCTATCGGATTGTTCCTATACTCACAACGAAGGTGACTAACGTTGAACATCAGTAGATCATCCTTTCCATCTTGGCTTCCCATTCGGGGTTACGATATAATTATATCGATCCTGCTGTCGTAAATACCCGGTAATCCGGACTATTTCATCCGGTAATTCAGCCATCTGTGCGAGGAGGTTGCATTGTGAATTCATCTGTACAACTCATGAAAAGCGAATACTTTCTACATAATCATCTGCAACTTTTTGTCAATCGTTGCTCTGAAGATTTTGTGCTTCCTTTTCACGCACATGAATTTATTGAGTATAGCTATGTTGCCGAAGGAAAGGGCTTTCATCATATCGGTGAAGATATCATTCCCGTGACAAAAGGCATGCTGTTTGTCATTCCTGTTGGTGTTCCTCATGTCTTTCGTCCTGTAAGCACAAACGTAACCGAGCATCCATTAATTATATATAATTGTCTGTTTAATGCTGATTTGATCAACACGCTGACAGCCATCATTCAGGAAAAAGAAATCATTCAACATCTGATGAATCTGGGACAAAATCAAGTTCCTTATATATCCGTTGTGGATCACAACGACCGGATTGAAGAACTAATGGTGAAGCTGTACCGTGAATCCTCCGTTCCGGGAATCGGTTCCTCTACCATGTTATACACCCTGGTGAGCCAGCTGGTATTGATGACCTACAGACAACTTTATCAAAAGGAACATGATGTAGAGAATTATTCCACCGGTTTTGATTACATTCTTCATTATCTCAAACAACACGTAAGCAATCGTATTCGGATGTCTGATCTGGTCCGTGTATCGGGCTGGAGCGAGAAGCAAATTGGACGAATGTTTCTTCGGCATACCGGACAGACCTTTAGCGGCCACCTGCAACATCTGCGCATACAAAAAAGCTGCGAAATTCTAAAGAATTCACAGCACAAAGTCAGCCTGATTGCAGAGCTGGTCGGATATCGGGATATGGATTCATTCTATGCCGCATTCAAAAAAATAACAGGCGAAACACCTCTCGCCTATCGCAAAAAATCCAGAGCATTGCACTCTGGACAATAAGGTTAACTAACTTTCAGACATTAACAACCTGTAACACTTCATCTATGTATGCCTTGGCTTCTTTCCATGAAGACATCAACGGAAAGTTGTATCGCTCACGCTCCTGTATATTCCACGGATGCGGGATACAGATAACCTTTTTGCCGTCCTCATGCGCGGGAATCAGGTTATGTGCTCCATCATCAATGAGCAGATCGAAACCGAGCAAGTTTTTTCTTTTGCATGTAATAAACTGTTCAGCGGTTATAAAAGGCATGTGCTGCTGAAGCCAGTTCCACTTCTCAACGACTGTTTTTGGTTCTGCTGCCGTCACGACAATGACATCATAAGCATCGTTCAGCTTTCGCATCTCATCTACAACATACTCGTCATATAATTCCAATTCCTCGAACAGACCCGGCCGACCATAAAATACATCGTGCGTGCTCTCTGGATGACGCAAATGAGATGTATCCCAATGAATCATATCCTCATACCGCAACGGATGGGTCGGGAAGTTGAGGTTGTTGTGATATATGGCCCGCTTGACCAGATGACATATCGTGTCATCCATATCTACAGCAATAATAGGCTTCTTCATGGTTATCCCTCCCCCAATACGATCACAGTATACCATCCAGTATGTTATGAAGTCATCCTTTTTACTTTGAAGTGCCATTAGCGCTGATGAGAATCCTGCGAGATGATAATAAAAAGGCACCCCGATGACGTAACACTAGCTACGCCTGGGGTGCCTCTTTTGATTAATTTATTCCAAGTTTTCACCATTAGAGGCGATGACTTTTTGGTACCAACCAAAGCTCTTTTTCTTATATCGATTCAATGTGCCTTGTCCGTTGTCGTCCTGATCCACGTAAATCACGCCATAACGCTTGGACATTTCCGAAGTGGATGCACTGATAATATCAATCGCTCCCCAGTTGGTATATCCCATCAGGTCCACACCATCCATAACGGCTTCTTTCATTTGGGTAATATGTTTTCTCAGATAATCAATACGGTAATCATCGTTGATGGAACCGTCTGCTTCAACCGTATCTTTCGCTCCAAGTCCATTCTCTACCACAAACAATGGCAATTGGTAACGATCATACAGTTCTTTCAATGCAACGCGCAAACCAATCGGATCAAGCTGCCAGCCCCACTCCGTACGCTCGAGATTCGGGTTCTTAATCGTGCTGTACAGGTTACCACCCGTCACTCCATATTCCTCTGGATTTACTGCGGACACCAAGGATGTGTAATAACTGAACGAGATGAAATCAACCGTGTGCTCACGCAGGATCTGCTCATCCCCTGGTTCCATGGCAATCGTAATCCCGTTCTCTGCCCAATACCGAGCCATGAACGTTGGATAACTACCACGAACTTGTACATCCGTATGCAGCAGGTTCAGCTGGTTATCGATCTGTGCTTGCAGCACATCCTCTGGCTTCGATGTCGCCGGGTAGTGAATCATGCGTGCAAGCATACATCCGATCTGGAAGTTCGGGTTAATCTGACGTGCTTTTTCTGTTACCAGGCTGCTGGCTACAAATTGATGGTGAAGTGCCTGATAGGAAGCCTGCATCGTATTCTCCACCCGGTCTTCAATAATACCTCCGCCTGTGAACGGTTCAATAATGGTCGTGTTAATCTCATTAAACGTCAACCAGTATTTTACTTTGTCTTTGTACCGGGTCATTACGGTTTCCGCATATCTCACAAAATGTCCAATCACTTCACGGCCAGCCCAGCCGTTATATTTCAGTACAAGTGCCATAGGCATCTCATAATGCGAAAGTGTTATCAGTGGTTCGATATCGTATTTCCGGAGTTCATCGAACACTTCGTCATAGAAGCGCAGTCCCTCTTCATTTGGCTCGGCATCATAACCATTCGGGAAAATACGCGGCCAGTTGATGGACAGACGGAATGTCTTGAAGCCCAGCTCGGCAAACAGCGCAATATCCTCTTTGAAACGGTGGTAAAAATCAATCCCGTAACGCTTCGGATAACCTTCCGCGCTATGATGTGCCATTGCTTTCTCAACCGTTGCACTGGTAACATGCATCAGTTCTCTAAGGTTGGTGTAGTCCTTTTTCTCAAAATAAGGAACCATGTCGGCCGTCGACCATCCTTTGCCGCCAGCATCGAATCCACCTTCAGCCTGATTGGCGGCAATAGCGCCGCCCCACAGAAAACCTTCCGGAAACCCTTGTCGATTCATCATCCGTATCTCTCCTTCTTTTTTTGAATTTGTCTATTAGTCCTAAGATGGTTTAGATTTCAGCTTTCAAGACGTCTTCACCCATCGTGATTTCGCCCAATTTCACAGGTAGAACCTGCTTGTAATCTGCCGTATTGGTAACAACCATAGCGGTTGTAATATCGTATTCTTTGGCAATCTCGGCCAGTTCAAATGTGAGTAACTTGTCTCCAGCTTGTACACGTGCTCCTGTAGCAACATGTGCATCGAAGTACTGTCCACGCAGCTTCACCGTGTTAATTCCAACATGAATCAACAATTCCATTCCGTTATCACTACGGACAACGATCGCATGTTTTGTTTTGAACACATTCATGATGGTACCTGTCACTGGAGATACCAATTCGCCCACCGTTGGAACAAATGCCACACCTTTACCCATCAATTCATCACCGAATGTTGGATCGTTGACTTCTTTGAGTGGGATGGATTTACCTGTCATCGGTGCAACAGCTACTGCATCACTCGTTGGTGTTGGATCGCCCATGTCTTCCATGTTCACGGTTGCGGCGTCATTGGAAGTTACTTTCGCTGGTGCAGAAGAAGCACCTGGTGAGAATTGAGCTAACGCCTCTGCGTCTCCTTCTTCTTCCTTAATACCAAATATCGTAGACATGATTGCACCCACGATAAAGGCCAAAATCATCCCCCCAAAGGAATACCAGAATGTCTGTCCGATCAGGGAAGGAAGTCCTGGGAGACCACCGTTACCCGCAAGTACATACGCTTTCGCGCCAAAAGCAAGGGCGAATCCGCCACCCACTGCACTACCAATCATGGCTGCGGCAAATGGTTTTTTGTATTTCATGTTAACCCCGTACATAGCCGGCTCCGTTACACCCATGAGTGCTGTGAAGCTCGTTGATAATGCCACGGTTTTGAGTTTTTTATCTTTTGCCCGGAAGAATACGCCGAGTGTCGCACCAGCCTGACCCATATTGGAGATAAAGGTCAGTGGCAAGAATTTATCAAAGCCCAGTGTAGCGATATTACTCAGGATGATCGGCACAAGTGCATAGTGCATTCCTGTCATAATAATGAGCGCCATCGCACCGCCAAGAACAATACCTGCAATCAATCCGCCTTCATTCAACAGCCAGTTGATGCCGCCAGACAATCCGCTACCTACAAATGTACCCAATGGACCGATCGCAATCAGCGTTACCGGAACCATAACAAGTAAGGTAATCAGCGGCACAAGCAATAGCTTGAGTGCAGCAGGGATAACGCGGTCAACCCATTTCTCAACATAAGACATCAACCATACTGCAAGAAGAATCGGAATAACGGATGAAGCATAACTTACTGCTGTAACCGGAATTCCCAAAAATCCAACCGATTCACCGCTAGATAACAATGCTGTCATGTCTGGATACATGAGTGCTGTACCTAGTGCAATCGCAACAAACGGGTTACTGCCAAATTTACGAGCAGCGCTGACTGCTATCAGTAAAGGCAGGTAATGGAATACGCCGTCACCGATGGCTGAAAGAATACGATACGTATCCGTTCCGGCGGACATCCAACCTACGGACACGAATAGTGCAAGTAATCCTTTGAGCATACCTGCCGCAGTAATCGCTGGAAGCATTGGGGCAAAGACACCTGCGATTGTTTCAAAAATTTTCAGTACTACATTTTGTTTTTTATCCGACTTTGGCTCTTTATTTTCTGTACTTTGCTGGATTGCCGGATTTTCCTCCACCATGGCATCGAATACTTTTGCCACATCATTACCGATAATGACTTGGAATTGATCGCCGGAAATATTCGTGCCCATGACCTTATCCAGTTTCTTGAGTGAGCCGTTGTCAACTTTCTCGTTGTCTTTTAGATCAAAGCGCAAACGTGTGACGCAGTGATAAACTGAGTTAATATTGTTTGTTCCCCCAACGGCTTTAATAATTTCCTGCGCCGTTTCCTGATGTTTCATGATGTTTTCCTCCTCATTTTTCCAATAAAAAATACCCGAACGAATATAGCGCAAAATGTGGCGCCATCTCATTCGGGTATTGCCTGATTGAACAGTAACAAGCCCATAGGGTATACAGTTGTAATTTCATTCTATTGCGTGGACTTTAAGCATCCCGCTTGGTTTTCATCAGACGTTCCAGATGGAGCGTTAGATATAACTGCTCAGAGTGAGTCATGTCATACTGATAGTTTTTATGGATAAAAGTCTCGATCTTGCCAATACATTTGAATGTCTCCGGATAGTTTTTCCGAACCACTTCATACAAATACTCCTCGGCATCATCATGTGAAGAATGCGTAATGACACGCTGACAGAAATATTTCAAATGGGTGATGAAGCGGAAATAATTAACGCTATCTTCATCCAATTCGATATTGAAGTGATATTTGATGATATTCATAATCTCCTGCAGCAGCTGCATTAGATGGGTGACATCGTTCATGGAATCATTGACTTCCGCATTGATGAAATGTAAGGCAATATTACAGATTTCATCTTTGGGAAACTCAATATCCAATCTTTCCTTCAGCAAGGTCAGTGCTTCTCTGGCCACATCATACTCCGCCTTATAGAAGTGCTGAACTTCCCAAGAAAGTGGATTACGAGTAATCATTCCTTTTTCCAAGCGCTGAACAGCAAAGTGAATGTGATCAGACAGCGAGACGTAGATCCCGTCACTGATGGTTTTGTTCAATTGCGTTCGTGCCAGTGTCACAATATCATCTGTTGCCTGCAGAATCTCAATCGGCACTTCAGCTACGATGGATTTGAATTTCTCATAAATCGATGCATCCTGAAGACGAAATACCTTCTCAATCCGCTCTTCATCAATCTCATCGCCTGCTTTGAACTTAAATCCGATACCCCGGCCGAGGATCAGCAGTTCCTGATTTTTGTCATCCACGGTACTGACAATATTGTTATTAAATATCTGTTTAATAATCATTATGGACCCACCTGGTTTTTTTTGAGGAATAAAAAAGGGCAAAACCAAAACAGAAATAATAAAATCATTTCCATAGTGGTTTTGCCCGCATTACCGGTAACAAGCCTCGGATATAATTTATCATAACCTGAAAACGGTGTCAACCCAAAAATACTACTATTGCTATTACACTTCATTCCCTTACATGAGTCTTCTCCCTAAGCTTCCACGTTTAAGGGTGCATATGCTTTAGTATTCACATTTTGGAGCAGATTCAAACGAAATATTCCCAACGACTCATCGCTTGAATTGAATGAGATTATAACTAAAGTAAATGTTTTGAAGGATTTTTCACCTTAAATAGAGAAATGATTTAATTGAAGGAAGTAATTTTAGATAAAGGGGATTTATTCGTGAGGGACAAAGTAAAAGGATTACTCATTGGTATCACAATTGGATCAATGCTTACAGGAGTTACAGCTTATGCAGCATCAGGAACGCCCATAAAAGCTTTACTACAGAAAGTAAATATTTATGTAGATGGAACAAAGAAGTCGACAGCTAATGCAATAACTTATAACAATACTACATATGTACCAGTTAGAAGCATAAGTACTGCACTTGGTGAGAACGTAGCTTTAAAGTCTAACAATCTGTACATTGGCAAACAACCATTAGTTAAACTAACAGGGAATCAAGCGTTTGAACTGTTATATAAAAAAATTAAGAAAGAAATCGAAATGTATAGCCTAACTGTTGGAGAGGAATCCAAAGACGGAGATTTTTATGTAATGCGTTCATTCTCAGACAGAGAAACGTATGAAGTGACTTATGGCCTTTACTACATCCACATGTACACAGGGGAAGTCTACGAATGGAACTTCAAATCCAAGAAAATGGTTAAACTATAGTTATTAAAAGGCCCTTCTCTCGAAGGGCCTTCATCATTACTGGAACGTCACATTAATCTGCACAATCTCCGAACGACTGCTTGTACGAATTGGAGG
This sequence comes from Paenibacillus sp. 37, assembly GCF_008386395.1. NCBI lineage: Bacteria > Bacillati > Bacillota > Bacilli > Caryophanales > Paenibacillaceae > Paenibacillus > Paenibacillus sp. 37. Next base: position 4,277,804 of record NZ_CP043761.1, read on the forward strand.
TCCCCAGAATCCAAATCCGGAGGTTACGATGGAATGCATGGAACCCTTTTGCAGATAGCCCCAATCATTCTCGTAAATAGCCTGTGTGATGAACTGAGCAGGTGCAATCTGACCGCGGTGAGTATGACCGGATACCACCAAATCTACATTGTTCTGTTCCGCAATATCCAGATCATATGGCTGGTGATCCATCATAAGTACCGGTTGGCTCAAGTCCGTATTTTGCATTAAAGTAGCCACTTCTGCACGATCCTTCTCTGTCCGGTCTTTCCGTCCAATGAGAGTGATCTTGTCATCCAGGACAATCTTGTCATCGTACAGAACTTGCATGTTGCTCTTCTCCAGCGCAGCGATCAGATCTTCAATCGGACCATCAAACTTGTCGTGATTCCCGAGAGAAGCATAAACACCGTATGGGGCCTGAATTTCACTGATAATGTCGGCAATTCCGCTATTAAGGTACATATCCAGATTGTCATCAATAATATCTCCAGGATACAGTACCAGATCCGGCTTCAAAGCATTAATCTCCTCCACCATGCGTTTGGCATGTGCGGGACCAGATAGAAGTCCAAAGTGCATATCGGCAGCCATAACAATGTTGAGCTTGTCCACACCTTCTACTTTTTTATCAATCTGGATATTATATGTTCTCACTACCGGGCTGTAAGCATTGAAAATCCCATAACCCATTGTGGACACTAACAGCACCAGCGTAACGACACCCGCCCATTTCTGTGTGTGATGTCTAGGAATACGGGTTAACTTTAACAACCACATCGTCAGGTGGACGACGGGCAGGATCAACAATAACAACGAGAAAATCGCCAGCCAGTAAGAACCGATGATTCCGAGGAACGAAATGCTTCCAAATACCCGTGCCAAAATGAAGGAAACGGCAAGGAATACAAGCGCTATAATATAAAACCATCGAAATCTGGCGGACACGATAGGCTTCATCCAACTCCAACCGCTCCAGCCTATGTAGAACACTAATAAACCGTATATCACTAAAAACAATATACCCACTAATACAAACATGCCCGGTCTAACCTCCACGTCAATAAGTTGTATGCTTAATTTTTATCACGGATGTAATTCCGTCTGAACAAGTATAACGTAGTTGAAGGGTCAGATCATCTGTTTGCCAAACCCAGATTCGTACATTTTATTACAATTTGATGATATTCAAATTCAACCCATTAACGAGAAAAGCATCCCTGCCGCTGCCCTGAATAGCTAAATTCAAGGACAACTGCAGGAATGCTATATTTTCGGAATTAAAATTACTCGTTTGTGTCCATCCACTGGAAGTGGAATGAACCTTCTTTGTCCACACGTTTGAATGTGTGAGCACCGAAGTAGTCACGTTGAGCTTGCAGCAAGTTTGCTGGCAAACGCTCTGTACGGTAGCTGTCGTAGTAAGAAAGAGCGCTGGAGAAGCCAGGTACCGGAATCCCTTGTTTTACAGCAGCCGCTATAACTTCACGCCATGCACCTTGATAAGATTCAACGATGTTTTGGAAGTAAGGATCCAAGAGCAGGTTTTTGAGTTCTGCATCTTTGTCATATGCTTCTTTAATGTTTTGCAAGAATTGCGAACGGATGATGCAACCGCCACGGAAGATCATGGCAATGTTGCCGTATTTCAGATCCCAGCCGTATTCATCGGAAGCTGCACGCATTTGTGCAAATCCTTGTGCATAGGATACGATTTTACTTGCAAACAATGCTTTACGCACGTTCTCAATGAACGCTTTTTTGTCGCCAGAGAATGCTTCAGTTGCTGGTCCACTCAGGATTTTGCTAGCTGCTACACGCTCGTCCTTCATGGCAGACAGGAAACGGGAGAATACAGATTCCGTAATCATGGACAATGGAACGCCGAGATCCAGCGCACTTTGGCTTGTCCATTTACCTGTTCCTTTTTGTCCAGCCGCATCCAGAATAACGTCAACCATTGGTTTTCCTGTTTCTGGATCGTATTTGGAGAAGATATCTGCCGTGATTTCGATCAGGTAGCTGTCCAACTCCCCTTGATTCCACTCGGTGAAGATCTCATGCAACTCTTCAACGGAAACGTTCAATACGGATTTGAGCAAGTGATAAGCTTCACCAATCAACTGCATATCTCCGTACTCGATACCGTTATGCACCATTTTCACATAGTGTCCGGCACCGTCTGGTCCGATATATGTGCTGCAAGCGTCATCGCCGACTTTAGCGGAGATCGCTGTCAGGATCGGTTCTACCAACTGATAAGCACTTTCCTGTCCACCCGGCATGATTGCAGGGCCTTTCAGTGCGCCTTCTTCACCACCGGATACACCTGCTCCGATGAAGCGGAACCCTTTTTCTTCCAGTTCTTTACTGCGACGTTGTGTGTCAGGGAAGTAAGCATTACCTCCGTCGATAATAATGTCGCCTTGATCCAGATGAGGAAGCAGTTGTTCGATCGTTGCATCTGTTGCTTTACCTGCTTGTACCATGATCAGAATTTTGCGCGGAGATTCCAGGGATTCCACGAATTCTTCAATGGTGAACGCACCTGTCAGGTTTTTACCTTCTGCTTCTTTCAGAAGATCGTTCGTTTTCTCCGGGGAGCGGTTAAATACCGCTACCGAGAAACCTTTGCTTTCAATATTCAAAGCCAGGTTTTTACCCATTACTGCCAATCCAATAACACCAATCTGTTGTTTACTCATTATGTCCTCCCAATACTCCATTATTTATATAGTAAGTTGAAACGAATGAATGGTTATAGATTATTGTACTGTTTTTTTCCAGTCCGCTGCAAATTTGTCCATACCTTGATCTGTCAGCGGGTGTTTGGAGATCTGTTCAATAACGGAGAATGGAACAGTAGCAATATGTGCTCCAGCCATCGCTACACGTGTAACGTGATCCGGATGTCTTACGGAAGCCGCAATAATCTGTGCATCCAGGTTATGTGTACGGAACAATTCAGCAATTTTGGTAACCAATTGTACGCCATCCTCAGAGATATCATCAAGACGTCCCAGGAATGGAGATACATATGTCGCACCAGCACGAGCAGCCAGAAGCGCCTGGTTCACAGTGAAGATCAACGTTACGTTGGTTTTCACACCTTTTTTGGTCAAGTAACGGCAAGCTTCAAGTCCTGCAAGTGTCATTGGCAATTTGATCGTAATGTTTTTGTCGCTGTTGTTAATTTTGATCAATTCGTTCGCTTGTGCAATCATATCTTCAGCAGTAAGGGCATCTGGTGTCACTTCCGCAGAAACGGACTCCACTTCAGGTACCAAACGCAAGATTTCTTCAATACGATCTTCGAATTTCACGCCTTCTTTGGCTACCAAAGATGGGTTTGTTGTTACACCAGACAATACACCGATTTTGTATGCTTTTTGAATATCTTCCACGTTAGCTGTATCGATAAAAAATTTCATGATTTAATTACCTCCAGATATAATTTTTTTATGGTTTAGAGATTCGCATTAACCGCCAAGGGTATGCTATTTGTAACTAAAGACTCCTGATCCGCTGGCTCATCAAACCACCAGTGGTGACCATCTTCTTCAAGCATAACATCTGATTCAGCCGGACCATAGCTACCTGCAGGATACAGGTGAAGTGGCAACAGATTTTCCTGGAATGCATCCAGAATGGGTTGCACCCACGCCCATGACAATTCTACTTCATCCCAATGGGCAAAGAATGTTGGATCACCCAGCAAAGCATCACGAATCAGATTCTCGTAAGCTTCCGCAAGGTCACCTTTATCCGGAGAAAGATCGATATGAACCGGTTTGAATTCACCTTTATTCTCAGGATCACTTGCATTCAGTTGCAATGTCATGCTCTGATCCGGACTCATCTCAATGACGAGCAGGTTTGGCTTGGAACCCTTGTTTTTCAGCACATTTGTCTGTCCTGAAGGTTCTTTGAATTCAATCACGATACGTGTTGATTTCTCCTTCATTCTTTTACCCGTGCGAATGTAAAACGGAACACCACGCCAGAAGAAATCATCAATTTGCAATTTGGCAGCAATGAATGTGTCATTCATCGTATTCTCGGCTACACCCGGTTCAGCAGCATAAGCATTGACCGGTTTACCTTGAATGCTGCCTTCTGCATACTGTCCACGGATGATGTTTGCGCCCACAGTTTGTTTTTGTAACGGCTGGATCGATTCCATAATGTGTTTTTTCTTCAATCCAACCTTTTCGGAAGTACTGTTGTATGGAAGCTGAATCGCCATCATCATGAGCAATTGCAACATATGATTCTGGAACATGTCTCGCACTGCACCAACATGATCATAATAGGATGCACGTTCTTCGACACCTACAGTCTCATTCGCCGTAATTTGCACATTGGAGATGTAACGGTTATTCCATAACGCCTTCATGATTGGGTTACTCTGGTGCAACGTCTCCAGACGCTGTACCATCGGTTTGCCCAAATAATGGTCAATCCGATAAATCTCTTCCTCCGTGAATGATTCGCTTAATTTGCGATTAAGGTCTCTGGCGGACTGCAGATCGTGACCAAATGGCTTCTCGATGACGAGGCGTTTCCAGCCCTCTGTGGAACCCAGCCCACTTTCTTGAATATTCTCGGCAATCGGTTCGAAAAATTCCGGACCAACCGAGAGATAAAACAAGCGATTGGACGGAATGCCAAGCTCAGCTTCTCTTTGTTCAACTAATCCCAACAACTTTATATAATCTTCCTTATGGCTTATATTCAATACACTGTAGCGGAAAGCTTTCACAAATGACTTCACAACTTCAGGATCCGCTTGGCGTCTGGAAAATTCATTTAATGATTTTTCCACTTGTGCCTGAAAGAATTCATCAGACCACTCTCTACGCCCCAGACCAATCAATGAGAAGGTTTCAGGAAGCTTCTGCTCAAGATATAAGTTATATAAGGCAGGATATATTTTTCTTTTGGCTAAATCGCCAGTAGCACCAAATAAAACAATGGTAGTTGGTTCCATCTCACCGTTCTCCTTCCAAGTAACTCTGGTTTCTTTGTTGTAGTTACACTATAATACGTTTTATAGCTATACAAGTAATTAATATATTTCACAGGAGCTATAGACCACATCTATGACTACAAATTACGAACTATATAAAGTCTTTTATTGGGCCGCCAAAACGGGAAGTTTGACACAGGCTGCGAAAGCACTGTATATCACTCAACCCAGCGTCAGTCATGCCATTAAGCAATTGGAAGAGAGCTTTGGTCTCACCTTGTTTTATCGAAATTCCAAGGGTGTAGCGTTGACACAGGAAGGTGCCAGTCTGTACTCCTATATTGAACAATCCCAGATTCTGATCTCACTTGCGGAAGAAAAAATGGCCGCACTGAAGAATCTCGACAATGGTGAATTGAGAATTGGTGGCAGTGACTCCCTGTTCAAGCATTACATGCTGGCGTATCTGGAGGAATTCCACACCTTGTACCCTAATATCAAGCTACATCTGAGTCATGGAACCACGCCGGAAGTCATTACCTTTCTGAAAGAAGGCAAGATCGATCTTGGTGTTGTTCGGATGCCCATTGTTGATCCACAGCTCGAAGTCAGGGAAAGCATTCAGTTGAAAGACTGTTTTGTAGCCGGGGAACGTTATGCTCAGTTGAAGGGTAAAGTCATGACACTTGAGATGCTTCTGGAGCATCAACTGATTCTCTTCTCCCGGAACAGCCGGGTTCGGATGGCTATAACTGAGTTGTTTAACAGCTATAATTACACGTTGAAACCTGAGATTGAGGTTGGTAGCGTTGATCTGTTGATTGAGTTTGCGCGTCGAGGACTGGGTATTTCCTATGTCACACGTGAGTTTATCTCCAAGGAGCTGGAGGAAGGTTCTCTCTTCGAAATTCAACTTGATGTCCCGCTGCCCCCTTCCCATGTGGGGATTATGACCAAACGCAATATGCCGATCTCTCTGGCTGCCAACAGGTTTATGGATCTCATTTTCAAATCCTGAGTGGTCACCATGTCAAAAGGTACAACAAAGAGCCCCACCATCCAGTATGGATGATGAGGCTCTTTGGCTTGCATAATGTATGTGTTTATCTAACGATTAAAGACTCACCAGATAGGACGCGTCCAATATAAGGGCAACCTTACCATTACCGAGGATTGTTGCTCCAGATAGATGGCTCATCGCTCCCAGATAAGTACCAAGCGTCTTAATAACGACTTCCTGATTGCCTATAATCTCATCTACAGCGTATGCTGCAATTTTGTCAACGGAACGCACGATCACCAGTGGAATGGTCTTAGATTTGCGGTCCGTTCGTGAATAGTTAAGCCTGTCGCACAGTCGGTGAAAAGGTACTATGCGTCCATGATTCAGGATCGCTTGTTGCCCCTGAATCATCTGAATATCTTCAGGTGAAATTCGAACAATCTCAGCAACATTATACATCGGCAAAATCAGCACACGACCCGATACTTTGACTAACAGACCTTTAATAATCGCCAAAGTGAGCGGTAAACGAATCGTAAACGTGGTACCAACACCCACCTCCGTATCAATATCAATGATACCGCTAAGCCGCCCGATCTGGCTGCGCACAATGTCCATTCCAACACCGCGACCTGATACTTCACTTACAGAAGAAGCTGTGGAGAAGCCGGGCTCAAATATGAGATGTACAGCCTCCTGTGTTGATAGACGTGCAGCCTGTTCCTCACTAATGATGCCTTTGCCCAAGGCGGAAGCCTTGATCTTCTCCCCATCGATACCTTTGCCATCATCCGAATACCGAATAACGACATGATTCTCTTCATGGAACGAAGTTAAGGTAATACGTCCCTTGGACGGCTTGCCTAACTCTCCACGAACCACTGCGCTTTCAATGCCATGATCAGCACTGTTGCGGATGAGATGAATTAGCGGGTCACTCAATTCTTCAATAATCATCCGGTCAAGTTCAGTCTCTCCACCTTGAATAACCAGTTCCAGATCTTTACCAAGCTTCTGCGCTAGGTCACGAACCAATCTCGGGAAGCGACTGAATAATTGATCAATAGGTAACATCCGTGTCTTCATTACACCTTCTTGCAGTTCCTTGATAACCCTGCCCATATGATCAGATACTCCACCAATACTCTGGATGAGTGAGGAAGACTCCTTACGCGCGCCCGATCCACTCAGATCTGCTAGGGATGTCTGATCAATTAACAGTTCACCGACCAAATTCATCAAATGGTCCAGACGTTCAACACTCACACGAACTGTAGGTTGAGCAGCTTTCACTTTCTCATCTGGCCCAGTTGTATTCAAGGCAGGCAAGCGCTGTTTCGTTTGCTCTGTTTCTGAGATTAATTCAAGTGGTGCAGAACCGGCTGCAACCTCATTGGATTCCAGCAGATATGGATCAATCTCCAGCATATGAATATCCGAGTCTGAAGACAGCTCTGCCTTAAGCTGCTGGGGATCCTTCGACGTTGCTACGATGATTATGAACTGACCATAATGATCATCTTCATTCTGCGCGCCCGGTTGACTCTCCATGAGCGATGTAGCGACAACCGTACCACAGATGTCCTCAATACGTTGGCGCAGAATATGATATCTGGCCGCTTTCATCATGCACTTCTGCTCCAGCACGATATGAATGGACAATAACTGCTTACCTGACACTATAGCCACCTGTGCCACAATCGATTCTGCTGATTGCAATTGAGGTACTTTAAGTTGCCCGACTACTGCCTGGGTCTGAATTAAATCCTTTATTTCTCGTACTACTGCTCGAAAATCTCCATAGGCTTCCCCACGTATGTACTGATCACGAAGTACCTTCATGGCGTCCAAAGAGCGAAACAATGTATCAATTAGCTCCGAAGTCATCTCCGGTTTTTTCTCCCGGACCCATTCAAGAGCATACTCCACTTCATGCGTGAGATCGCTTAATTCTCGGAAATCCATTGTGGATGCCGATCCCTTGATGGTATGAGCTGCCCGAAAAAGCGTCTGAACCAGTTCAACAGAAGGCGAGAGCTCCAATGCCAGTAAAGACTGATCCATACGTTCCAGTTGATCATTCAGTTCTTCGATAAAGATGTCACGGTAGGCAGACAAATCCATCATTCGTATATACCTCCCTAACCGCCCAATATTTCGTCCAGTTTCAAAATGCCCACAAGCTTGTCTTCCTGTTGACCCACACCATGGAATAAACCTTCACGGTTACGACCATATCCGCCGGTTGGCGGATGTATTTCCGAATATGTGGTTACCTTGTTCACGCGATCCACGATCAAGCCAATATATTCATCCTGATACCGAACTACGATAATTCGAGTTGCTCTGGTATCCGGTTCATCCGGTATACCCAGCAGGTTGCGCAGGCTCATCACACATACAACCTTGCCACGCAGATTAACTACCCCTTTGATCTCTGGACGGCTGAATGGGATATCTGTAATGCTGAGCATTTTAATAATTTCGTGAATTTCTTCGATTCGAATGGCGCAAGTCTCTGCACCTACCGACAGCTCAATATATTGTTCCTTCTGAAGTGAAGACATCGATTCACCCTCAATTCAATTTTATTAATTTGTTTTGAAGGCAGCTGCCGAATTCGCCAGTTCTTCCGCCAGATGTGCCAGAGACTGGCATGTTGCTGCCGTCTCTTCAGACGCTGCTGCGGATTCCTCACTGGAAGCCGAGATGGATTCAACAGAGCTCATCACCTCTGCGGCTTGGGCTGCTTCTTCTTCACATGCAGCAGCAATTTCGTTTACTTTCTGTGAAGAGTTATTGACCATATCAATAATCTGATCAAACGCCTGTCCAGTCATGGAAGACTGCTCAACACTGGCTGCTACGGCTTGCACACTTTGTCTCGTATTTTCCTGCATCGCTTTGATGATGGCTGTAATTTCTTTGGTCGCCTCGCTGCTTCGTTCTGCAAGCTTCCGGACCTCATCTGCCACTACGGCAAATCCTCGCCCTTGTTCTCCCGCTCGTGCCGCTTCAATTGCTGCATTCAGCGCAAGCAGATTGGTCTGCTCAGCGATATCGTCAATCACCTCAATGATGTCACCGATTTTACGAGAATCATCTTCAAGTTTGGTCATTTTCGTATTAACAGCTTGCATACCTTCCAATGAAGTCTGTACTACAAGTCCACCTTCACGTGCAGTCTTCACAGTGTCATTGGACAATTCAGCCGCTTCTTCGGCACTTGCAGCGACGGAGTTAATGGCAAGTGAAAGCTCCTTGAACAATTCGGAGATGTTTCCTGCCTCGCTGGATTGGCTTGTGCTGGTACTTGCGATTTCCTGTGTACTGGCCGAGATCTGTTCCGAAGAAGCAGCAACACTTTGGGAGTTCATCACGATATTGTTGATTAACTCTTTCAGGTTGTCGACCATACGATTCAGTGCTACGGCCAGTTGACCCACTTCATCTTTGCTGGAGATGTCTGATTTGAGGGTAAGATTACCATTAGCCACTTCCGTTGCCAGACCCAACATGGACATGAGTGGTTTCGAAATCGAGCGAGAGATGATATATCCAATGAGGATACTAAAGAGTACAGATGCGACCACCATAACAATCGTTACCGCAAATGCTGTGTTGTAAGCTTCTTCAGACTTGATGTTAGCTTGTTCTGCGAGGGTTACATTGAGGTTCACCAGGTCTGCGAGTGTTTGTACCACCTCATCGCCAGGAGGTTTCAATGTCGCTTTCAGAAAAGCGATAAAAGCGGCATCACCCTCTGATATCGCCATAGTCACGCCCTGATCATACAGTTTCATATAACTGTCGTACTGGGTATCTAATTTACGAAGCAGTTCCATTTCTTCCGGAGTAGTAGCAAGAGGACGGTACGTAGCAAGTCGCTCCTCCATGGATTGACGAATTGTAGCGATATTTTCAGTAATTCGGGTCTGTTCAGCTGCCACAGTTTCGTAGTTCAAATCACGCACGTTTACCCGCATCCTCTGATAATCAACCTGGGCCGAGGATAGTTCTCTGACCGAAATCAAATTGTTGTTATACATCTCTTGCATTCGTTCATTCGTACTTCTCAATGTTACTACGGAGTAGACCCCAAGCGCCGCAAGGATTATCGACACAATTAAAAATGCTGAGATAATCTTTGTTGCTGTTTTCAAGTTTCCAAACCACTTCATGTAATCTCCTCCTAGGCATCTTAGTGTCCAGTTATGTATATAACGCTATGTAAACCCTTCTCTTGGTCGCGCTCCAGACAACTTACGATCTATTTCGACATAAATATATTAAAACTGAATAGAAGATTTTTATTTATACAAATTTGCACTATTATGAATTTTTATTTTGGATATAAAGAATCTACTTTTTAATATTTTTTATACTTATTTCCTATCAAATAGTTATTACAACTTACACATATACGTATAATGAACAATTTTCATTGACATACACATACATCTCCATACAAACCTTCATGTAATATGGTATTCTTATATTTACACAAGAAACTGTATAGTTCATACGTCTAACACATATCATATTCCATCAAAAAAAATATTTTCTTTTAATGTTTTCATACCCATTTCATGACTTAAGTCTAATAAATGCACACTTATACTGAGTCCAATTTCCCATTAAAAAAAAACCAAACCTGAATCAACAAAGTTTGGTTTTGAAGCGAAAAACACACTCTTTAAATAACATAAAACCCATTTAAAACTAATTTTATGTGTTATATAACTGATCCAATTCCATTAAGCGTTCCTTAATCCTGTGCGGAATAATATCAAACAGATTATCCCATGTCATGAACATCTCCGGCTTTAATAGATATTCTTCGAACTCCATGGTAGGTACGAACGCTTTGGTCTTTAGATAACGTTCCACCTGAGCATCAATCTGTTCATTCGTTTCAAAATAACCTTGGAATAACTCATTCACAAGTAGCCCATCACATCCAGCTTCGGCACCTGCTGCACTATACAGGTTTGGCAATAACTCAAATACAACCGGAAGTGGTGAGAAAGCATGTTTGCCAGGCTGCGAGTACAGACATACATGATGTCCAACCACATTGACCCGTTCCTTCAACAATCCACGCAGAACCTTCCCATGAAAGCTCGCTTCACAGTCTACTACCTCTCCGTTATGACCCACATATATCCATACATGCTCCATTTCGTACAGATGTCCAATCTCATAATCCCACCAAATTGCATATTCAATTACATATTGTACTACCTCGGTCGGAAACTTAATGTCCCTTCTGAACGATGGTGAAGGCCCAGATTGATGTAACACAGAAATGCCAACAAAATCCGGATAAAAGGGTTCGTTTCTATCAAACATCAAGATAGGTGCATAACTCATTGCAGTTTCAAGTGTTTTCATTTCTGACATGTTCATTCATGAGTCCTCCGTTTTTGTTGGATGTTCATACTATACTAACAGAGAACGTAACACACTGACTCAGGCATTATGAATTTTTTTCTAATATAATGCCAACCCCTCCATGAACTTCATACAATAATCACATCGACACGTCAAAAAACCTGCAACTGTTATTCTCCAGTTACAGGCTCTGTACTTATATAATGAATAAGGAATTTTGAATTATGATTTCAGCTTATCGGATGGTGACACGGACGTCTTGGAAGGCGAAGTCGATTGATCAGAAACCTGCGTATCACATCCTATTGGAGGGCCCAGAATGGCATCATTTTTAATGGACGCAACGGCTTTGGCATACGCCTCTTCATCCAAACAGTACGCGCGGTGAGCCACTTCCGGCGGTGTAGCTGCCAAGAAATCCGCTCCAAACACAATATCAGGAGTTGGTTGATCAAAGATAGTTAATACATATACATCATCTGTCTCAGCAACAAACCAGTGAAACCAGCCTTTCGGAAATACCACAACCTGACCTGGTTTCAGACGATATGTCAATCGTTCACGCGTAAACGGATTGAAGACTGACGCTGTAACTTCACCGCTGATAACCACGATCATCTCCGTGACATTGGTGTGCCAGTGCGGCTGCACAATGATTCCTTTGCTTAAGTACACATTGAAGAAACCATTCGCAATGGTCGGCAGCTGTTCTCCAAACAACTGGGTTACATAGTTGCGTGAATCCCTCTGATAATTGACCACCGCATTGGAATCGGCAGCTAGCGGAACATTTGGAGCTTGCAAAATCGGATTCATCATACGATCATTTCTCCTCCTTGAGCATACATCTCATTGTTGTACTGTATGCCGGAGAGTAGAAAGATAATACCGATGACCTGTTATACATTCTTTTTCATCCGAAACTGCTGGTTTCTTGTATCTTGTCTTAAGGAGCTAGACTTGGCCAGGGAATCTGCCTCCAGCTGCAATGCCTTGGGGTGATATGCGATCAATCTGCTTCATCTCTTCATCCGTAAGCGAAACTCCTAACGCGCCTAAGTTCTCGTGAACTCTATCCAAATTACGGGTCCCCGGAATCGGAACGATATGTTCTCCCTTTCCAAGTAACCAGGCTAGAGCAAGTTGAGAAACCGTGCATCCTTTTTCCTTAGCCATCTCTTGGATCAATCCAACAACCTCCAGATTTTTCTGAAAATTCTCACCTTGAAAACGCGGATAGTGACGACGATAATCGTCTTCCGGCAAATCATCTATAGATCGGATCTGACCAGTCAGGAAGCCACGTCCCAATGGGCTGTATGGAACCAAGCCAATGTTCAATTCATGCAGGACAGGCATAATCTCATCCTCAAGTTCTCGACTCCACAAGGAATATTCCGTCTGCAACGCTGTAATCGGATGAACAGCATGTGCACGACGAATGATCTCTACCGGCGCCTCGGACAAACCAATATATCGAATCTTCCCCTGTTGAACCAGATCGGCAAGTGTACCTACCGTCTCTTCAATGGGGGTATTCGGATCAGGACGATGTTGATAATAGAGATCGATATAATCCATTCCCAGGTTGTAGAGACTCGCATCTACTGATTTTTTGATGTAGGCTGGATCTCCCTTGGGACCCTGTGTGTGCGTAATACCGAATTTGGTGGCAACAACAACGTCAGATCTTCGGCCCTGAAGCGCACGCCCAAGCAGTTTTTCATTCCCTCCAAATCGCTGTTTTTCATACTCTCCGTACAGATCCGCCGTATCAAACATAGTGACTCCTGCATCCAATGCACCCTGAATGGTATGTACCGATTCGTCATTATCCGGCATCATCATCACACCCAGGCCGAGCCCAGATATACGTAATTTGTCATTGCCTAACGTTCTTGTCTTGAGCATGAGGCTCCCTCTTTTCATATTAAAATAGAAACGATAAATAGCTACGTTGAGCTTAAGTTCATTCTATTTCACTCCCGAGACCCCAACCACACTCCGTGTATGCTAGTAAAGAAATTACTAGTCTATTCAACCTTCTACATGACAACAGGAACATAAATACAGCAATGAATGCCTGATTGGCTGTTCAGATTATTCATGGAATAGATATCGTACGCATGTACAACACCATCTGCCCGATCCGTCGTTTCAAGCAGCACACGATTGACTTGTTTTAATTCGACTTGGTGCAGGTTCCAGATCGTTCGGAAGTCCACACTTTCTTCACTCAATTGTTTCACGATTCTGGCAAATTCGGGGTCACTCGGATACTTATCATAATACGTACGGAAAACAGCTACCGAGTGCCGCGCGAATTCCTCCCAGTTGTGCATACGCTCCCTGAGCGTTGCATCTAAAAATAAAATCCGCATCATTAAACGCTCATTCATATTCATCGACGAGAAGTTAAAGAGGTTCGTATCAGCTGCTTCATTCCAGGCAAGTACCTCAGACCGTTCATTAGTTATAAAGGAAGGATGAGTTAACTGGCCAATAATGCTCTGCCAACCTGGCTCCAGCTGTGAATACGAAGCAAGGAATTCATGTTCCGTATTCGGGTCCCATAAGTCAAACAGATGACTCTTCTCTTCCGGCGTTAACCGGAGCGCGTTCGCTATACTTTGCATTACTTCTCGTGAAGCTGCTAACTCCCTACCTTGTTCAAGCCATGTGTAGTACGTTGCGCTGACACCAGCCAGTACCGCTACTTCTTCCCGCCTTAGCCCCGGTGTTCTTCGCTGTCCATATGATCCTGACAATCCAACTTGTTCCGGTTGAATGCGGCTTCTCCGTGATTTCAAAAACTCACCCAGTTTTTTGTTACGGCTCATACCTGTATCCATAGACATCGTTCCTTTTTATAAAAGTATTCAAGCCTATTCGACTCTATCCCAAAATGGTAGTCTCTGAATGACTTTGATATAATTCATCTATTATTAGTTCTGCAGAATCCTTGGTTTACAAGTAGCTTAGCATCGAATGGTGCAGAACGAAAGGAGCATAACGTGATCCCCAATATTGGAGATGTGTACTGCGTGTACGCCGAAAAATTACAACAATACACCGCCTGCCAGGTAATTAGGCTGAAAGAAATGGAAGGTAAACCTTCCGACACGCTTGCCTCTGTTCTTCAGTTGGATTGGACAGGTGATCAACTGCCTAATGAAATGCAGCTTCATCAGATGAAACCACTGATCTGTAATTTCTATTTCTGGCATGATCGACTTGCCCATAGTTTCGTGAGTGCTAATGTTCCTTCACAGTATGTGCTTGCAGGCAACATCCCTCCTCTCTACACCGAGGAAACGAATACGTATGGTGGAGGCTGGCCAATCGGAGAAAGTCTCTATCTCCAGCGCGAATGGGAACGTATCGATGCGCACCGAAGAGCACAGTTCAAACAAGCCGCGGATGATGACACACAAATCATGGTTGGCGATCGTGTAATGCGAAGCAGTACGAGTACACTCCGTGAATTCAGCCCAAAGTCTGCCGAAGAGGTAGCCGAACTTGCAAAGCTGCCTTGTCTGACACATATTGAAATGGATGGGTACTCGGAATCAATCTTTCCATTTATAGAGGAAAACCCGTTCATTAATGAACTTCATCTCTCTAATCATGGTCAAACAAAACTGGATATCAGCAGGAGTCACCTGACCAACCTTATTGTGGATGTCAGCGGGTTGAAGGAGTTAATTTTGAACTCAAAGATGAAGAGTCTGAATTTCACAGGTGAGCTGTCTCCTGGTATGCATATTGTGGCGCATGAAGACGGTAAATGCATCACTCTCAATGTTCCATCAGGCCTGCCACAGGTTACGGGTATCTCACGACTTGAAGGTCTGTATATCAGAGAGATCACGGAACTCAATCTGGAGCCACTTGTGCAGTATTATCCTGAACTTTCAGAGTTGCGATTTTGGGGTAAACCCGGCAAGGTATCCCATATAGAATCGATTCAGCACTTGGCGAATTTGCAAACATTTACTACATATGACCTGTTCGGCTTCAATGGTGAACAATTCCCTGATCCAGAGCAACTTCCAAAATTGGCTACGCTGTGGCTAACCAGCCTGCCTGCCGATGCAGCCAAATCGATCAAAACAAAATATAAAAAATCCGCTAATTCAGGCCTTGATATCGAGATCACCAAAGCACGCAAACCGGAGTGGCTTGCGGAGAACCTGAACAATCCGTTTCGGGATTGGGATGGGCGTGACCACATCAAGGCAGCTCACGCAAAAAAAGCAGCTCAATTGTACAAGCAGTGCTTAAAGGAAATCCGTCAATTAAGTCAAGTCTCCATCGATCAGGAGTCTCTACACAAACAGCTCGTCTCCATGGTTGAGAACTACACACAGACCTTCAACAAGATGGATGCCAAGGCCGGCTTTATTGAAACTGTTGAGCGGGAAGAAATTTATGTTGTTCTAACGGAGTTACTGAATCAGTTACAGGAGAATTTGGAACTGCGTCAAGATGATTTGATTAAGGTCAATCACGAGGAATTATATGAGGTATTTGATCGTTTGAGGGATTTCTAGTTTACGCAAAAAGGGTCCTGTTATGAATATTGCAGGACCCTTTTTAGTATGAATACGATTTCTTTCACGATATGTCCGCCGGCCTCAAGTGTCATAACTAACCAGATAATGATGAAGTTCCGTGTTATAACAGCCGATACTGTGCTCAATTAATCTGCCTTCTTCGTCGAAGGAGTTACGAAGGCGCTTGAGCAGATGCGTTCCCGGGGGGATTTTCAGTAGTTGGCATACCTCAGGAGCTGCCGGCTCTACAAAGAAACGGTCTTTGAAGCTCTCCAGCAAAATGTCGTTCTCCTCCAGTGAATCATACAGCGATTGGATGTCTGCATTCATTGCTTCCTTGCCTCCGCCGGGCAATGCAGCTGCTGCCAAGAAGTGTATCAGATGAATATAAGGTTGTCCGTTAAGAATATAGAGCCTTTCAATCCGCTGGCAGTACGGCCCGTAGAGACCATATTGCTCCGTTCCGGCATCATTGGTCAGTAACCGGGAATTCAGAACTTTCTTTTCAAGCTTATGGCCCTCTTCTACGAGAAGTTCCGTAAACCGTTTGCCCTTTGAGAGCTTCTGATGAGAGGTATTGCGCATCACTATCGTTCCAACACCGCTTTTCTTCTGCACGTAGCCTTCCTGGGACAGCTCTTGGACCGCACCGCGGACTGTCATTTTACTGACCCCGAATTCCTTTTCGAGCTGTGGTTCGGAGGGAATGATGCTTCCGAGAGGATATACACCATGTAGAATCCGATCTTTGAGAATTTTTTGGATTTGCTGATATAAAGGACCTTGCTTGCGCTTTAGGGACACTCACTGTTCACTACCTTTCAACATCTGAGGTATGGTCCGACAGCGCCCGAAGCACCTCATTCTCGGTAAAAAGCGCTGTATCACCTTGTGTGGTATGGGCCAGCATCGCTGCCGCCACTGCCATATTAACCGTATGTTCCTGTGGATATTGCTGCAATTCCCCATGGATGATGGCGCTGGCAAACACATCGCCGGCACCAATCCGGTCGTACACCGGGAATGTTAGCTTGCGGGAAAATACGAACGTACCTTGATGATAGATATATCCTGTCAAGGAATGCGTATGGTCCGCGTTAATCTCACGGTGGGTTCCTGCTACCGTTCCGATTCCGAAGCGCTGTGCAACTTCAGGAATCGCTTGCTTCATCTGTGTTATTCTATCATATTCTCCGGTTCCAATGCCAAGAATACCCATCGCATCCTTCTCATTCATTAGCACCAGATCTGCCAGCCCCAGCAGTTCCTCATAATGCGGGCGGGCCTTGACATAACCATCCGTTCCCCATAACGCAGGACGGTAATTACAATCAAATACAACCTTGCCCCCAGCACTCTTCATTTCCTCAGCAAGCCGTTTCATCTGCTTGCGCACGCCATCATTCATAGCCAGCGTAATGCCACACAAATGAAGAACGTCGATCCGGGAGGCAAGATCTTTCATATCATAATTGGCCGCATCCGCCGTATTGAAACTGCTGCCCAGCCGGTCTGTGTAAGTGACTCTGCCTGGACGTGCTCCAAAGCCATTCTCCAGAAAATACATCCCAAGGTGTCTACCGCCGTGTCTAATAAGAGAGGTATCCACCCCAAGCTTGCGCAGATAAGCGATAGCCGCTTCGCCCACCGGAGTTTCCGGCAAGGTCGTAATAAGAGCGCCATTATGGCCGTATCTGGCTAATGCTGCCGTTACATTCACCCCGCTGCCGGAAAAAGAATACTCCAGCCTGCTGCTCTGGACCAGCGTTTCGTAGCCCGGAACCTGCAGCCGCATCATCACTTCGCCAAAAGCAGCAACCCTAGGCATACCGATCCACCAACGATTTCATTGTTTCCAGCAGTCTGTGGACATCCTGTACGTTCGTACTCCCGGTCTGTGAATCAATAATTGAAGAATAGACATGTGGTATAACCTGAGGTACACCTGCCTGTAGTGCAATCTCTAGAATGGGTCCAAAGTTATCCAGATCAATTCCGCCAGTGGGCTCCAGAGCAAAATTCGCTTCCCCACAAGCCTTGGCAACCGCACGGTACTCCTCCTCCAAATTCAATCCCTGCATCGGATAATATTTGAGCGCGTTCCCTCCCATGTCACGAACCAGTGCAATCGCGGCATGAACCGGAACAATGGCCTGCGGAGTGGTTACTGAACTAACAGGGCCAGTCGATATATTTACATAGCCTGGCTGCCCGCACGGAGATACCAGGCAGTTAATCCAACTATCTTTAGGTCCCAGATTGGCACGGGTTGCCCCCACTGCCGGGAATACCTGATTGATATGGCTTCCCGGGTAGCTCGCGGCAATCTCGGCCACAACTGCAGCCTGACGGCTGTCTCCAGCCCCAAGTCCGATGGATACGGCTTCTTGAATAGCCTGACCATATTCAGTCATGGCAACTACGGCTTCCTCCGACGTAGCATAATTTTTGGAGAGCACACCCACAAGTACATAACCTTCCGCAGCCTCGTATACATCTCTTGCGTTCCCGATACTTCCTGCCAGTACATTAATTGCCGCCCTATTCTTATACAGACACTGCTGAATATGACTCATTCTGGTTTGCCTCCCACGATTTCATGTATTCTGCTGACGATGACCTGCAAATCATCCCCTTGCAGCGACCTTGGATCAATATCGAAATACCCCTGATTGACGCCATAGTCTCGGGTATATACCGCAATTACACCTTCACGAAGCTGGTCATTCACTTTCTTCGCATCCACCCCAGCAAGAGAGGAATCAATCTGTACACGTCCTCGGAAAATCGATCTGCCGGCTTCATCCTGCACGATGCGGACTGAAACACCAGGAAGTCCACCAAGTGGCTGAAGAGCCTCCAGCGTTTGCTTCTCTCGTTCACTATTGTCCGCTTTGTCCTGGTATTCCTCCAGAGCTTGAAGTAACCCAAAAATGGTCTCTTTGCCAACCTTCATGCTGCGGCCAATCCCGTGCAGCTGTACCTGTAACCACTCCACATATTTCTTTTTGCCGGCGACAATGCCGGAAGTAGGGCCTTCAATAGCTTTTGACCCGCTGAAAATGACCAGATCCGAAAATTGGATATATTTGCGCAGATCCTCTTCCGCTGCCGCATCCACAATCAGCGGCACCCCTCTACGCTGTGCAACCTCCCAAGCCTCTTCCACCGAAATCATGTTTTTCTGAACAGTATGATGCGATTTAACATAAAGAATGGCTGCAGTGTGTTCACCGATCGCCTGATCGATATGCTCCTTGCGGCCTTCATTCGCATATCCGACTTCCACTACCCGGCCGCCACCAAGGAATATCATGGTTTCAACTGGCGCTCCATATTGCACATTATGTCCCTTGAGCATAATAATTTCATTATTCAATATCGGCTCCTGGTGCAGACGAAGGCTTAGACGCGGATCTCCGGCGGTCACAATGGCTGCAACCGACAACGCAATACCGCTGGATGCAGAGTTCACCACAACTGCGCTTTCCGAACCAAGTAACTGTGTAATATATTCTCCGGATTTGTTCACAAGTTCCGCAATTTCCACGTACCGCTGTCCGCCCTGTTTCATCGCATCCATGACTGAATCCGTTGGTGCAGAAACGCCAAGGATGCTCATTCTTCCACTGGCATTAATAACACGCTTCAATCCATATTTAGCCTGTAATGAGTGACCCATTAGCAAAGACTCCTTTAACCTCAATATAGTGTTGCGTGACCCGGACATCTCCTTCCGAGTCCTCAAGTTGCTTTTCTCCTGCTTCCAGGGAAAACAAAGTCAGGTTTGCTGGCTGTCCCACCCTGATCTTCCCGAGCTCCGGCTTACCGAGCCACTCCGCTGGACTTCTTGTAACCGCGCGAATGACCTCTTCCAGACTGTAGCCGAGGTACAGAAATTTCGTCAGCACATTCGCCATACTGTATACCGGACCATTCATACGGTTGCCTCGGTAAATGTCCGTACTGATTGTATTTAGTGCAATGCCTGCAGCCTTGGCCTGTTCTGCAATCCGGAAGGAGAAGCTCGCTGTTCCATGCCCCACATCCAGATGAACTCCCCGAGCAGCCGCATCCAGTAATTCTTGCAGCGGTGTGCCGTCCGGATGAAACAGATTGTTGGACTTTCCGTTAAGGTAATGGGTGATTACATCGCCCGAATGTAGTAACTCCAGCACATCCGAGATCGCGGGCGGAGCAGAACCGATGTGAACCATGAGCGGTAGCTTCGTTTCTTCCGAGAGTGTGCGTGCGAGCTTGAGCGGTTGTATACCGCTGTCTTTGACAACACTTTCGCTGATGCGGGCTTTCAGACCAACAATGAAATCAGGATAAGCCGCTACCGCCTCCAGGACCTTGGCCCGGTCGATCCATTCCAGCTGCGACAGTTCATCCGTCCGTTCGAGCCCGATCCTTGAAATATTCAACAGAGCAAATACTTGTGTAGCAGCCTGTAGTCTTGCGGTATAGAAAGCTCCAATTCGGTCTGCACCGCAGCTTCCGGCATCTACAAGCGTTGTTACCCCCTGCTTCACACCAATTTCGTCGATATCATCGCCATAGGGATCAAGGTCCTGGACGGCATGTACATGCAGATCAATCCACCCACTGGACGCATATAACCCTGAACAATCCAACTCAATTTCTCCTTCAGCCTGGCCTGGCGGTGACATGGCGGTGATGATCCCGTCCTGAATGGCGATATCCATGATCCGCCCGTCAACAAGCTGCAAATTGCGCAGCACATTCTCTGTGCCCACTCATCCCATCTCCTTTTTCAACCCCGGTATACAGGCAAATTTCAAAAATGATTCATGACATGAGATCTGTATTTCCAAATCGTTAAAATAAGCCTGATGAGCTACTTCATTTCAAAGATTATAATGTTATAATGTTTATACTAGCACAAGTGTAATCCAGAAGAGAACAGTGATTTTAATCCGAATATCTTAACATTGGAGGACTGCTTCATGGCAAATTCGGCACTCAAGCCATCCTTGCTCGACAGATTCAGGCTCAGCTGGAATCATTTCAAATCAAGGCTTCTGCTGAAATATGCCTTTTCTTACATTCTCATATTTCTTATCCCTCTGACAGGTGTAACTATTTTTATATATGAAAACGCTGTCAAGGGATTGCGTGTTGAGATTGAACAAGCAAATGTCAATCAGCTTAACCAGGTGAAGAGCACGATAGATAACCGGATGAATGAACTTCAGGAAATAGCGGGGAGAATCGCCTATGACAAACACTTGACACCTTATATGGTACAACATCCCTATTACAGCTTGGAGGCGATTCAGGCGCTGGCCAATTACAAAGCCAGCAGCAGTATTGCAGAGGATCTGCTTCTCTATTTCCATAACGATTCCCACATCTATTCGCACCGCGGTTTGGCTAATCTTGATGTCACCTTTGCTAGCCTCTATCAGTTCGAGCATTGGAGTCTGGAAGATTTGCGGCAGGATTTGAATGAAACCAGGCAGCCCCTGGTCCGTCCCGCTGAGAACGTGAAGGTTAATTCCCGAATGGAGCCGATGCTCGTCATGCTTGTGCCCGTCAAACCTAACGACCCGTTTCCATATGGTACCGTTGTATATTTAATGAAAGAATCCAATCTTACCGGGGTTATGGATTCGATTTTGAGTGATTTTTCGGGAAGTAGCTATATATTCAGTCCCTCCGGAGAGGTGTTGACCGCGAACAGCCATGGCATCAGCCTTCCACAGGACGAAATTGAGAACTTAGCTACACTTGCGCCTGGTATCCATAATTTGAAGATGGACGGAGAACAATACTCCGTTGTTTCTGTTCAATCGGAAGAAAATGGCTGGACCTATGTAACCACCATGCCAAGCTTCCAGTTCTTCAGCCGTGTCGCCCATGTCCAGACTCTGATCCTGATTGTCTTCTGCATTACTGTCATTACCGGTATAGCTGCTGCGCTGCTGCTAGCCAAACGGCAGTACCATCCAATCAGAGATTTGATGGACAAGATGAGAGGCAACGGCGATGATGCTTCCAAGCTCCACAATGAATGGGAATGGATACGACAGACCCTACACAATTACAGTGCGAAAATTGATTTTCAGGAGCCCTTCGTCCGTAATCAGTGCATGCTGCTGTTACTCAAGCAAGGCAAGCCGGATGATCCGGAGATCGAACAAATGATTCTGAACGCCGGATTCCGGCATCCTCAAGGACAAGGCCTCTATTTCTCGGCTATATTGTCTTGGGATGATACTTTGCCTGGCGACAAGTGCTGGCAGGAACGCCTTCTGTTGCAGGATATACTTAGCAATGTATGTCTTCCAGGTACCGGTGCTCAGATCTTCGGCGTAGAATTCTCGGTCAAAGACCAGTTTGCTCTGATAATTTCACTTCCCGGTGATGTGGAGAAGCCGATTCAAAACCAATTGGAAGAGGTAATTGAAGCCATTCTATTGGTAATCCGCGAGCATTCGCAGCTATCTCTGAGTATCGGTGTCGGCACGGCATACGGGGACTTGGCCCGTCTTAATCAATCCTTCATTGAAGCTGCTACAGCTCTGGAGCATCGGATCATCCAACACAGCGGTCAGGTAACTTATTTCGAGCAGCTTGCAGAGCTGAACCCTTCTACTTCCGAGAGCTTCTGGATTCCACGCAAATCCATGCTGAAACTGGAGCAGAGCCTTAAGCAGGGCAACGAATCGGTAACCGTGCAACTGATTACCGAAACCATTCATACGATCAAAAATGAGCCATTACAGGTTCATCTACTGCGCTGCATCTGTTTCGATCTGCTGAACGCTTTTCTACGCACCGCCTCCGAGCTTGGTATGAACGAGGTGTTCGCCAATATGTCAGAACTGACTGCCTTTGAAACACTTGAAGATCTGGAGAGTCGTTTGCTCTGTCTTGCTGCTGACATTTGCGCGCAGGTGGAGCTGAATACGAAGACAAGCGAGTCTACATTAATGGATGATATTCTGGTTTACGTGGATCAACAGTTTGCAGACTACACACTCAGCCTAGAGCATGTGGCACTTAAGTTTGCCATTTCAACTTCTTATTTAAGCCGGAGCTTCAAAGAGAAGACCGGCCGCAATTTCTCACAATATATCTGGCAGCGGCGTGTAGATGAAGTCATGCGGCTGCTGGAGAATACTAGCGCACCGCTCAAAGAAATTATCGAACAGGTCGGTTACATGGATGCGCCAAATTTCATCCGCAAATTCAAAAAAGAAATCGGTTTAACGCCAGGGCAGTATCGCAAGGAACATGCCTCGAGAGGAGCTACTATTAAAAGACCTGTTTAAATTGGCGGAGCTTCCGCACCCTCTGTACTACATTCTTATATTTGAAGATATCGCTTCATTTATGGTTTATTTAGCTACTGCCCTTCCTGGAGGATGTGTTCTACCAACTCACCCAGCGGAACAGTTGCAAGGGCAATCGCCGTATCTGTTACCCCGTAATAGATATAGAGCAGTCCATCTTTGACCACATTTCCGGTTGGGAAGATGACATTTGGAATCTGGAACCCAAATTTCTCATAATACGTCTCTGGCTCCATAATAAAATGATGTGTCCGGGCAATGATTTTCTCGGGCTGCTCCAAATCCAGCAGCATGGCCCCCACACGGTAGACAATGTCTTCATCAACGCCATGATAGAGTACCAGCCAACCCTTGTCCGTACGGATCGGGGGCGTAGAGCCCCCAATCTTACGCGATTCCCAGGAGAGGTTCTGGGCGGTAGCAAGCAGCTTGGGCTCTTCCCAGTTCACGAGATCATCGGAGTAGGTAATCCACATGGCCGCCTTATCCGTACCGTAGGCTTCCCCTACATATTCCTCAGGGCGGCGCAACAGTACGAATTTGCCACCTATTTTCTCAGGGAACAGAATGTTGTCCCGGTCATTAATCTCAAGAGGTGTCGTGTCCGCCACATACTCCCAATCCAGCAGATTATCTGATTTCAAAATGGAGGACCGGGTTAGCCAATGTCCCGCCTCGTCCCCCCACCCATCCGGATATTCCGGAATAGAGCGAAGGGGGACGCCTGCCCCGGTAGGGTAATAACTCATGGCACAGGGACGAAGGGCGTAGTTCAGATAGAAGGTTCCGTCAATTTTGACAATCCGCGGGTCCTGCACACTACCATAAGGGAATCCCAGCATGTCTGGCGTCACAATGGGTTCATCCTTCACGTGGGTAAAGTTCACCCCGTCTTCACTCTCTAGCAGACCCAAATAATTTTTGCATGGAGTTAGGGAACCAGCAGTGCGCTCAATCATATAAAATTTACCGTTATCGATGATGACCGCAGGGTTGAAAACCGTAACCTTACGCCATTCATAGTCGCCCGGGACAACAATGGGATTATTCGGATGTCTCGTGATTTGCATGTCTATTCCTCCTGCATCTGCATGAATATTCAGGGATGCGTTGCAACCTTATATCTCACCTTTTATTTTTACAGCAACTTTCTTCGCATGGACCTGATTAGTTGGATTTCCAACGATCATAGGCAGCCTGATTGATTTCAACCATACGCTCTCCGCCCATTTTTTTGACGGTCGCCACATAATTGTCCCAACCCGTAAGCGGCTCGGCTCCAGTGATGAATTTCGCCTCCATCTGATTCACATATGTCTTCAAATCAGAATTCAGGCCACTGATTTCGGTCTGCTCTTCCACCGTAAGGAACAGTGTGGGATACGGAATCCGTGCGCCTTTATCGAGAAGCTTCTGCTTGGTCTCCTGCTCTACCCAGAGGTCAAAGTCTGTCTTCAGCCCCTTATTAATATCATCCATGGACAGGGTAGGAGCGGGAATGCCGTAGTTAGGTGTCAGCGTTGCCCGATAATCTTCCATTTCCTTACCATCGGGTACCGGCAAGTAACGTTTGACCCGGTTATCTTTGTCAGTGTACTCCCAGAGAGTGCCCTCTGGACCTTTATTGAAGAACATGGCACCTTCATACGAATAGAGATAATCCACCCAGCGCATAGAGGCTTCCGGCGCAGGATTACTCTGCGTGATAGCAAAGGCGCCGCTTGTAATCCCCCTATTCTTTGCAATCGCTGGAGCAGCAACTGATTCACTGTGAACAGGTGCAAACATCGGATCCGCCGTCGAAGGTTCTCCACCTTTGCTCATGTAGGCATGCCAGTCCGAAAAGAGGGCGATTTGATTGTTCTGTGCTTTGGCCTTCTTTTGCTCCGCTGTTTGTGAGAAGCTCTCATGATCCAGCAGATCTTCAGACCACAGGCGGTTCATATAAGTCAAATACTCCTTGTAACCTTCTTCAAGTGGTGTATAATGCACCTTGTCCGCATCATCCACATAAATTTCTTCTTCATAAATGCCGAAGGCACCAAGCAGCCATGTACGGATATCGCGGAGGTTCGCAGCGGGTGTTGTCACCGAGGAAATCGGAATTTCATCGGCTATGCCATTGCCGTTGGGATCTTCCTCTTTCACACGCTTCAGATAGGTATACAACTCCTCTGTCGTTTCAGGGAGTTTATCGATATTCAGCGCCTTTAGAAAGTCCCCGTTATACCACATCGGATTGCGGTACCAGTGCTGGCTAAGTTCTACTACTGGCAAGGAATAGATATGCCCGTCCGGTGCAGTTATCGATTTGCGGACATCCGGATTCTCCTCCAACAGCGCCTTGAAATTCGGAGCATACTTTTCAATCAGACCCTCCAGTGGAATGAGGATACCCTGCTCTCCGTAATTCATCTGCTCTGCAGTTGTCAAACCGGCAGCATAGAGGATATCCGGGTAATCTCCACTGGCGAGCACCAGATTTTTCTTCGTTTCGAAGCTATCCTTCGGTGCGTTCTTGTATTCCAGCTTAATACCGGTCTTCTCTTGCATCTGCTGAAGCACAGCCATGTTCTCCCAGTTCTGAATCCCTACATCTGGCGCCATAAGCGACAAAGTAACGGGTTCGTTAACAATCGGGAAACCTTCATTGTTCACAGCGACTTTTCCGAGATTGTTGTTCGCTTCACCTTCGTTTGAACTGCTGCAGCCTGCCAGTAATGTAATAACTAGAGCCGAAGATAACAGAAGCTTCCATGACTTGCGTGTGGTTGGCATTTATAATTCCTCCCTTGATTTCATCACATTTTAGCTGTTTAACCTTTAACAGAGCCTATCATGACCCCTTGGACAAAATAACGCTGCAGGAACGGATAAATTGCCACGATAGGCAGTGTGGAGACAACAATGACTCCATATTTAATCAGGGATGCCGTTTCTGCCTTATTATTCATGGCGGTGGCCACCTCGCCGTTGATGGAAGAGCCCGTCGTTTCCGCTGTCATTTCCTGAAGAACAAGGATCTGACGCAGAACCATCTGCAGCGGATACTTCGCTTCATCATTTAAATAGATCAGGGACGGGAAGTAGCTGTTCCAGTGGCTGACCCCATAGAACAGGGCCATAACGGCTACAATCGGTGCCGACAGCGGTAGAACAATGCGAATGAACAGCTTTAGATTCGTACAGCCGTCAATATGCGCTGCTTCCTGAAGTTCTTTCGGAATGGTCGTCTGAAAAAAAGTGCGGGCCACGACGATATTCCAGACCGAAGCGGCCACCGGCAGGACCAATGCCCACATGCTGTTCATGAGTCCAAGATTTTTGACCAGCAGATATGTCGGCACGATTCCGCCGCTGAAGAACATCGTGAACAGAATGAGGCCCATGAACAACTGGCGCCCGACAAAATCAGATCTGCTGAGCGCATACGAGGCCGGCAGAGTGACGGCGAGATTGAGCAGAGTGCCCACCACTGTGTAGATAATGGTGTTCCAGTAACCACTCCATATCTTTGGGTTCTCAAACACAAGCTTGTATCCGTCCAGTGTTACATTTTTCGGGAACAACCACATCGCTCCCGAATTGACGTCCTGCGGCGAACTGATTGAAGCGCTGAGAATATAGATGAGCGGATAGAGAACAACCAGCATTGCCAGACCCAGATAAATATAAGTGCTGATCAGAAAAAGCTTGTCCCCCCGAGATTCTTTCATCGCAGTAACCAAAGACTTCAACTCCTTTCTACCAGAGGCTGTTCTCGCTGGTGCGTTTGGCGATCTGGTTGACCGTAACAAGCAAAATAACGTTGACTACCGAGTTGAACAATCCGACAGCTGTTGAGAAGCTATACTGGGCGTTCACCAAACCGGCGCGGTATACATAGGTGGAAATTACATCGGATGCTTCCATATTGAGTGAATTCTGCAGCAGCAGAATCTTCTCGAAACCAAGACCCAGTATATTACCCATATTCAAGATCAGCATGATCGTAATCGTGGGTAATATCGTCGGCAGATTGATATGCAGCACCCGTTTAATTCGGCTTGCTCCATCCATAATGGCTGCTTCATGGAGCTGGGGATCTACGCCTGACAAGGCTGCGAGATAAATAATGGTTCCCCACCCGGTGCTCTGCCAGACGCCGGAAAATACATACACCGTCTTAAACCATGCGGGATCAGTCAGAAACTGTGCTGGTTCAAGACCAATGAATTCGATGAACCGGACAATCATTCCGCTTGAGGGTGATAAAAAGGTAATGATCATACCTGCCATGACAACTACAGAAATGAAATGGGGTGCATAGGTGACCGTCTGGACCGATTTCTTGAAAGGGCCGTTGCGGACTTCATTGAAGGCCAGCGCCAATATGATAGGCAACGGAAATCCGATGGCAAGTTCATAGAAGCTGATACTGAATGTGTTCCAGAGCAGATCCCAGAAAAAATAAGAATTGAAGAACCGTTCAAAATGGTCAAAACCAACCCACTCGCTGCCTGTAATTCCTTTTGAAGGTACGAAATTCTTAAAAGCAATCTGAATGCCGTACATCGGGCCATAATGAAAAACAAGGAAGTACAACAACGCGGGAAGCATGAACAGATAAAGCTCCCAGTTTTTCCAAATTCTCTTGCCAAGGGAGTTCTTCTTCAATGAAGGATTTACGGATACTACTGTGTGACTCTCCTTCACTTTCTCACTCCTTTCTATGTCTTTCATTACCTACGGTTATGTTACTGCTTTGCATTCTTGCTGACTCCATTTTGGTAACGCTTACAATTCGAAGTATAGTGAAACGAAGATGACACGGTAAATATGTAGGTTCTGCATTGTCACGATAGGGTGTGTAAAACCGCGCTACTGCGGTACTTTTCGTTCAGCCCTGATGTGGATGGTTGCAGATGGAGCAAGGCTGTAAATATGTGAATTACGAACCTCCTCCACGTTGCAAAAGAAACATATTGTGATCACCGAGCAAGAATTCAAACGTTTGTTATGAGTAACTGATCAATACTTTGATAAAAAAAGCTGTTGCGGAGGACGTTACGTCACAATCTACAATGAAAAAAATGTGATAAAGGAGTTTTCATGATGTCTGAGACCCATACAAAGGAACATTACAAAATACTGCTGATCGCATTACTAACGCAATCAGCTTTTCTATTTATTGGATTTATTTTTATTGTTTTTTTTAAGTGGGGAGGAATATTACCATTTATAGCTTCCCTATTCATACCAAACGAGATTAGTGTATTATCCGCAATCATCATCGGTCTTATTTTTAGTTTATTTATTACTACGATTGTTCTAATTACATTTATCAAAACAAGAACAGAACTCCCTAAAACCGAAGGGTCAGATATGATTAAAAAAATAATGATTCAACCAAGTGGTATAGCTTTAACGGCGATAGGTGGTATATTTGAAGAATTCTTTTTTAGAGGGGTCCTGATCGGATTATTTATTGGATATTCTTTGTTCCTGGATTGGCTCGTCATTCTAATAAGCACTTTTCTATTTTGGATAATACATGTTCCTCAATATAGAGGAGCTACAGGTGTCCTTATCGTTGTGTTTGTGAATGGTTTGATTTTTGCACTGCTCTTTTATTTTACCGGGTCGTTAATTCCCCCAATCCTTGCGCATGTCATTTATAATATTTCTATTGGAATTATTCTGGCACGAAAATACAAGAACTGATTATTTGAAAAGAGGGACGTTAGATGCAATTAACAGTGAGTAAATTTGCAAAGCTGGCGGGCACAACAGTTCGTACGTTAAGACATTATCGACAACTTGGCATATTGGTTCCCTCACAAAAGAACGAAAATGATCATCATGTATATATAAATGAGGATTTTAAAAGGCTGCATGAAATTCAATTGTTGCAAACTCTAGGACTTTCATTAAACGAGATTAAAGCCGGTTTGGATAATCCGCAATATTCTTTTGATGAAATAATTAAAGTTCAAGAACAATCGCTTAAACATAGGAGAAAAGCTATTGATTGTTCTTTGGCATTAATTAAACGAATAAAATGGTTAAAGGAAAAAGATCAATTCAATGAATTAAACTCAGAATTACTCATGTTACTTATGAACTCGATGCGTGTTGAGGAGGACCAAAAGAAGCTACTTCAAAAGTATGTTTCTACGGATATTATTGAAAAGGTGTTCCCAGAGGATATCTCTAAGCAAACTTACTTGGATGAACAATTATTCAATTTGGTATTGCTTGTCCATCGAGCTACCCTACACGATCTTAAACCAGATCATCCTTCCATACAGCAACAGTTGAAGGATATCATTACAAATACCCAATTAAATCACCTGATTCTCAATGACGAAGAAAAGAATGAAGAACTTTATAAAACGTAAAACCCTATTAGTCGTTGATCCCTAAGCATACCATGGATTTTTTGACAGAGGCATTTGAGGTATTAAATACGAAGAAGAAATCTTCTCTATAGGATCTTGATAACTACTAATACAACTCTGGAAGTCATTGCATCATTCATGAGAAAAACCACTCCTTTCACCCAGCCTAAACATCTCAAGTTTACCGGAAGGCTCTTGGCGGTTCTCGCTACGGATAGGAGGTTTAAACCTAAGAGACGGTTCGACAAACGCAAATGGAACGAAGCAGAAAACACTCTGCTTCGTTCCGTTTAAACAATCGGTATGGCAAGTTTTCCTCCCCTTCATTGAATAGAAAAAACTTCTTTTTTCAACAATTCTTCTGGCGTCTGCCCTATCACATCACTGTGAAAATAATCGCGTATAACACCGTCTTGAAGATAGTTAGCGATCGACACCATAATCATTCCTTGATCCAGTGCCAGATAAGCTTTTGCGAGTTCTCCCGTTTCAACATTGACTGAGTCATAGAACCCATACTTGCCAAACATTTTGAATTTCTTTAAAGCTTTAATATTCTTTCGAACAGCTTCAGGGGCATAATCCAGGGCAAGGAATGTTGCGTGTGCTGTAACCGTTGCTCCATCTTTATAACCTGAGGTCCCTAACGGCGTTGCTGCAAACTCACTGTAACCTGTCGGAGTTGCAGAAGGTGAAAAGCCCCATGCTGCATACCCTTTTTCTTTGGCATATTCGATCTGCAATTCAACATGACGCTGATTGTTCAATCCCAAAGCTTGAGTACCCAGGTCTTTTTCCTTTATAACCATACCGGGCATAAGAGCTTCAAACATACTGCCTCCCCAACTTGGCACGAACTTTTTATCCTTGTATACATAACTTCCTTCAAACACATCCACTCCATCGTACTTAACGGATTTGCCTTGAGGAATCTGAGCTTGCCAATCCCATTCTTGAGGTAATGTGCGATACATCTTCCACCAATGCTCTTGGGGAACATCACCTTTCCCAATGGCAATATAGCTGCCTACACGTGGTTCCGTGTAAAACATTCCATAATGGTGATCCGTCAGTGCGCCTTTAGCCACATCATAGCCTCCGCGGAATTGGCCGACTTCAGGATCATATAACGGAGTATAATTCATATTTTCGACCAACTCGCTTGTTGCCCCATGAAGTTCTTCATAGGCTTGCCCAACAACAATTAAACCAGCGGATAACCAGCCATTATCGACTTGGGATATAAATTGTCCCCAATCTTTCTTCACTGTACCGTCATCTGTGTTATACCAGTTATAAAATAAGCCGTTCCACTTTTCTAACTTTTCTAGGGAATTGATAGTCGTTTGCAGGCGATGTACTGCTTCTTTCTTCGAAATGATACCCAATTGTTGCGCTGAAACGGTGCTCATCATATACATGGCGATGTTCGTGGGCGAGGTACGTTTAGCTTCTTCTGTCCCTTTTTCAGTGAGCCGAACTTCATCGTAAGTCAAGCCAGTGTTCTGATCCGTATAGTCCTCAAAAAATGTATAGGTCTTATATGCAATCGCTTTCAATTCTGCTCGAAATCCAATTAAATTGCTTGAGTCACCTGCTGAGGCCATAGGAGTTAAAGATAAGTTAGCGAACAGACAAAAAGTTAAAATGAAGCTGAATATTTTTGCTTTTTTCATGATGTTCTCCCTTCAAATGGATTCGAAACGTTTCGTGTATATGTTATCATAAATTTCCCATTTCCGTAAACAAGAAAATAAAACGCTTACAAATTCTGATTATCATAAGAATAATATATTAATATAAATTCGAAACGTTTCATTAAGTAAGCCAATCTCAATTTCATTGAAACTGAGTTGCTCTGGTTCAGGATGGGGATGGGTGAGATAATATCAAAGCACATACATGATATTTGTTGCCACGGTTATAACATAATTTGGTATTTTACCATTAAGACTTTATCACACACTATCGTACTTTTTTTCATATGATATTTTTCCTATATTAACATGTTCGTAATAGTAAAGAACCTCTTCCGTATGATCATAGGAAAGAGGTTCATGGAATTCTCGTGCATACTCCATCTAATTCAGGATATCCTCTATAGCTGTAGCTGGATTTAACATGAACTCTTCATATGTAGCTATCGTTCCGTGCTCTTGATGTTCAATGTCTGCATATCCAATCATTTTTTTGCTCGGATTCCAGACTATCAGGATATGTGAATATTGATCGATGTCCGAAGAAATACGCAGTAACTTATGTCTGCCCATTTTCATCTCCACCGTATCGATCAGATGAAAGAATTCTATATATCGGATGCCTGATTCACAATCTTGCAAGTCTATTCTTCGGAGTCCACTAGTTAGAAAATCAATAAGTTGCTGCGGAAGTTTAAATGACTTTAATGCTTGCAATTTGTTGCTCATATCATGAAATTCTTGAGGTTCATGCCCCTTTAGATATTCAGCCATTTCTTCATTTTTCTGACTCACTGCAATTGTGTACGCTCGCTCTCCATCCTTCTCCTGAATGGTCACATCTGCTCCCTGGTCCACCAGATATCGAACCATCTTCATGTTATTAAGTCTTGCAGCTACCGTGAGAGGTGTCGCCTTATACGGGTATACCATATCCGGTTCATTGTAATTGACGTCCAATCCTTGATCCAGCAAGTACTGAATTGTCTTCATATCGTGATCAGCTACCGCTTTGCGCAACGTTTTGCCTCCATATTTACGAATATCCAACCCCAGTTCATTCAGCACGGTTATATTCTTTTTGTTACCATAGTAGGCTTCATCATATGCACTGGATTTGACCCGATTAAGGCCATTTAACTTTGCACCGTGTTGGTACAGGTATCGCACCATTTCTTCTCCACAGTATCTAACTGCCTTCAGGATCGCCGGATTATTTTTGACATTCAGATTAACTCCATGCTCGAACAACAACTTAACCACTTCCAGTTGATTGCAGATTAAGGCAAGGTCTAACGGCGTTAATGCTATGTATTTGCTGAGTGTGATCTCTTCTTCGAGACCCATGCCCTGCTTAATGAATTGTTCTACAGCACCGGTATCTCCCTCATATATTGCCCTAGCTTGATCAGGAAGCGTTTCGAACGATCCTTGATTTCCGATTTTGAACAAAGGTGCACCCTCCTACTACTAATCAATTTTATATTTAGTTGAATTTATGAATGGGATATAATATAAAATAGTATTATTATAACCTATCACTAATTTAAGAGAATTGTCGAATTCTCATATTAGAAATATAAATTTTCATTTAAATATTTTTAAAAAAATACATATTCTAGGAGAATAACTATGACCAAGGATGTTGAAGAATTCTTTCAAGAAAATCTTGATATGTATCCTCATTTCAAAAAAATAAGAGATAGATTGTGGTCAGATGATGGAAAAAGCAGAGTTACAGTAATGGTTGGTGCTGGGTTTAGCTTAAATGCTAAAAAGATTGAAGATTCTTTTAATGGCATGGCCCTCTGGCATGATATTAAAGATGAACTAACTAAAAGTTTGAGCCACAAAGGAGACCTTAGCAATGTAGATGTATTAGAGATAGGTCAGTTATATGTTAAAGAGTACGGTAGAACCAGTCTAGATGAAGCTCTTAAAAATGCTATACCAGATAACAATTACGAACCTGATAGCCTCCATTTTGATTTATTAAAACTACCTTGGAGCGATATTTATACAACTAATTACGATACTCTTTTAGAACGTGCTAAAAGCCATGTACATGAGAGAAATTATCAAACTATCTATGATATAAGTGACATTCCAAATTCAGTTCAACCTCGTATCATTAAGCTTCATGGTAGTTTCCCTGCAAATAGACCTTTTATTTTCACTAAATCGGATTATGATAATTATCCTGTAAAATTTAGTCCATTTGTAAATATGGTTCAGCAGTCAATTATGGAAACAACTTTTGTATTAATAGGTTTTTCAGGAGATGATCCTAACTTTAGTAACTGGACATCATGGGTGTCGGAGAATTTAGGCGAGCACATGCCTAAAGTATACATGCTTGGTTATGATCAAGAGCATCGTGGAGTTGAATTGGAGAAGAAGGGGATAACATTAATCGACTTTACAAGATTATACTCAAGCAGTTCAAATCCTTTTAATGATATGTATACAGATATATTCCGTTTCCTAATGAACGAATCAAAAAAGAAAAAAAATGAATGGCCACATCGTATATTAGATGGAAGTCTTAATAATTTTATTTACAATCGTAAAAATTATCCTGGCTGGGTAGTATTACCGGATAGCATACGAAGATCAAATGCCCTCAAGTTGCATAATCTCAGCAATCATTTTTTCAGTAACTTTAATGAAGACAATATTAGCCAAGAAAAAATAAATTTAATAAATGAATTTCTCTGGTATTTTAACATATTTTCAATACCTCTTGATTTTAATAAACATCGAATTCTCGAAAGTATCATAGGAAATTTTGTCTCATCTAACGATTCAGATATTAACCTAAATGAAATAAAACTTGTTCTCCTTAGAGAAGCTAGATTGGATTTTGATCAAGGTAAGTTCAATCAGTATTTTGATATCTTAAAAGACAGTAAACTGAATTCGGAGCAACGACACCTTCTTCAGTACGAAACCATTCTCAATTTGTTAGCACTAAATAAGGTCAGTGAAGTACTAATTGAATTAAACAATTGGCAGGTCACGGATAATGATTATGAATGGAATATCAAAAAAGCTGTAGTTTATTCTAATATAAAGCAATTGCAAGTTGCAGAAAATTTACTCGAACTCAGTTTATTAAAAATAAAAAAATTATTAACAATTGATAATGAAAATTATAGATTACTATCTCTTGAAAGTGTAGTGCTCCATAATTTAGAACGCATTACTAATAAACGTGGTTACTACTCAAAGAGATTACGTGAAATTAATTCTCATAGCTGCAATTCAAACAGTGAACTTGAAAGAACATGGTTATCTGTTAAAGATTATAATTATGATTTAGGTAACAAAGAGACTTTTGGATTTGATCCCAGAACTAGAAAGTCTAGTTCAAAATTTGGTGATTTTATGAGTCAAGAAATTTTAGACTCTTATGCGGCTTTAATTTTACAGGAAGAACTTGGACTCTACTATATACGTAAAAGATTTGAAATTGCACATAAAAACATTAGCATTATTCTTCCCAACTTCTCACTGACAAAGGGATTATATTATGCAAACAATAAAGATATTGGAGATATTTTCACTAGACAATTTGTTTATTACCTTAAATCTCCTCAGTTAAAAATAATCGAGTCTATACTAATTAATTCCCTTATAGAATCTTCTCCACTAGTTCCAGTTGAACATGCAATAGAGATTTTATCACGTGTATATTTTGCATTCTCTTCAGAAAAACAAATACTTTTTGATGAGATGATTTTCGAGCTAATTGAAAACAAAAAAATTTATAGTATATCTGAGGTTGAGCTTTATTCGAACTTAATTCAAAGATTAACTTTCTCGAAAACATACCATTTAAAGAAAACTTTCTTTGAAAAATTACTAGTGGCTCTTGATAATAATTTCGTTGAAAATAGCTTAAATTATTTCTTCGATCCTTTTCTTATATTTTTATCAATTAATGACTTAACACCAATTAAATTAGAAATAAAAGAGGAAATAAAATCTAATCTACTCGAAAATGCTAATGAAGAGAGCGCACTAATAAGGTTAGTTTTTCTTTATCAAACGCAAAACCTGACAACAGAACAAGAGCATCAACTAGCATTAATTATTAACTCATTGCCCTCTAATCGTTCTTTCGGTTTTAGTAATTTTGTATTTCAAAGTACTTTTGAATTTATTTTTGACTCCATTAATTTAAAACAAAGAGAACCACTTCAGATTATCCAAGATTTTATCATTAATAAAGAGATCCCGAAGTTTACAAATAATGGGGTGATAAGTGACGGTTCAGCATTTGATAATTATTTTAAAGAATTCTCATCAATTATAAATAAAACTTTAGAAAAAAATAAAGAGATCCCAATGGAAATACTCGCGGAATGGCTAAGTAAATTCTTTTATTGGTGGGACTCTCAAAAAGCAATTTTATTAGGAACAGAGAATGAAAGAAATTGGTTAATTCGTTCACCAGATTACTTAATATTATTAGTTCAATATCTCAGTTACACTATTCTGAAAACAATTCCTTTGGATTATTTAGATAGTAAGCTTAAAGAAAAATTAAGCTCCCTTATTAATGAGATATATCACTGTAAAATTTATTGTTTTGTCTACCTTCTTCCACAAGCAAAGAGGCTACATTTAGATTTGAATTTTACAACAAGTTATGCTGATTTAATTTGGAAATTTCCCGATGATTCAATTAAACATGCTCTACGTGCATTACCTAGCTATTTAGAGTTAATTATAGAAGGCCATATTGATGAAGAACCTACTACTCTCTTAAATCAATTATTTGAAATATTAAAATACGGATCACATACAATGAAACTAGCAGCTTGTGATGCTATCCTTCAAACTATAAAATCAAAACCATTGATTTTTTCTAAAGAAGATTGCGTGTTTTTGATTGAATTCTCCAACAATAACATTGATTTTATTATCGAGAACGATGATTTAATCTTGTCTCAAGATGAGTTCGAACTACATGCAAGTATTTCATCTTTAGTCACTCAATTGATTATTATGAAAAGTGAAGACGTTGGTACCGAACTGGATCATTGGAAAGAAATCATTAAAAATCATCGTTTACCGGAGATTAGAATAAACTCTGATCACTTTATTAAAACAAGTTGATCCCATAAAAGCCTACTCTATGCGAGTAGGCTTTTTATATAAGTATTGATTTCTAGCTAATTCTTACCTACTCTCATTGAAAAACTTCGTTCGTAACTAATGTCCCTATTTTAAATCCTGTCACAAATGCCTCACAAGAATTAGTGGAATTAATATTATCTATCATGTCTAATAGTTCCTCCAACTGTTTAAAGTCACCCTCCGAA
Organism: Paenibacillus sp. 37; assembly: GCF_008386395.1. Lineage (NCBI taxonomy): Bacteria > Bacillati > Bacillota > Bacilli > Caryophanales > Paenibacillaceae > Paenibacillus > Paenibacillus sp. 37. The sequence goes on from NZ_CP043761.1 coordinate 4,314,455, forward strand.
AGCTTTTTCTGAAATTTTTCGATGTAACCTGTAATCTCCTTATTAATAGATCGATACTCCGAACCTTTAGGAACAATATTCTCTTCTGGTCTCAGATTACCATAATAGATTTCTTCTAATATGCTTTTCATTTCAATCCCTCCCTAATAATCTTTTCACAGTAAAAACTCATTAATTAGCTCGGTTTAATTTTATGCGAAAATTGCATAAAAATCAATATGCAGTTTCCGCATAGAGTAAGCTGATCAAGGGTGATATCTATGTATATAAGAATTCGTGATCTAAGAGAAGATAAAGATCTGACTCAACAACAAATGGCTAAGATGCTGAAAATTTCTCAAACAACATATTCTCGTTATGAAACTGGCGCTTTAGATATTCCAAGCTTTGTTCTTATCAAGCTGTCTGAATTCCATAATGTGAGTGTAGACTACATACTGGGACAAACTAACAATCCCAAACGATGTTAAGTCTACATCCTTCAAATGCTCTAGAGCGATAACGTGCTATCACAAAATCCTATTACAAATCAACCGTACAGAAAGGACACTATGAATCCTTCATCACTGTCAGCCAAATTACAACTTATCATTCCGCAGCTGGATCTGCGAAGCTGCCTCGTCAGCGTACGCGGTGAGATTATGTACGAACACTACCGCAACCAAGAGGCTGCGACCGATATTGCAAAAATCAATTCATGTACCAAGAGTGTGCTGTCCGCACTCATCTGTATAGCGATGTATGAAGGCTTGTTGCCAGAGGCATCAGCCCCAATCTCCACCTTTTTCCCACAGTTGACATCCGATCCTGACCCGCGTAAGCCAGCAATCACTCTGGAACAACTGCTCACCATGACAGCCGGATTCAACTGGGATGAGTTCGGTGGGCAAAATTCATTCCCTCGAATGACCCGCACCGATCATTGGGTGGATTTTACGTTGGAACAACGGTTAAGTCATGTACCGGGTACACATATGGAGTACAACTCAGGAGTATCACAGATCCTATCCGCCATTCTGATGCAAAATGCAGGTATGAATGTAGCCGAGTTCGCAGAACGTTATCTCTTTGACCCGCTAGGAATTAAGGATTATGAATGGGAAAGCGACCCCCAAGGTGTACACACCGGCGGATTCGGCCTTAAGATGTTACCCGTAGATCTGCTAAAATTCGGTCAGCTATTTCTACAGCAAGGGATGTGGGAGGGTAAGTCTCTCATTTCAAGTGATCTCGTATCCCGTTCGACTCAGCCATTCATTACAGTCAGCCCACCTAATTACGGCAGTTATGCTTGGCATTGGTGGGTCGATGTCTATCCGAATGAAAGGTCTGACGCGGAAGATATTGCTACTGAAGACACGCAATCCAATCTCCATTACTATTACGCGCGAGGGTTTGGTGGTCAGTATGTATATATTGTCCCTGAGCTGGAACTTGTTACGGTGTTAACCAATGACAAACGAAAGAAAGAGAAACCTCCACTGGATGTTTTCCCTCGATTAATCGCTCCTGAGCTGTGGAAAATGTTATAAATGCAGGCCGCTCTTTTATGTTGTTCGACCAATGGTTAGACCAATGAACCCCCAACCTGATGTAGGATAACCAATCCATAGGCTGAGGGTTTATTCGTTATGCCAATGCTTCTTCGATGGCAACCGTGATTGGATACGGACCAGACTCTTGATTAGAGAGCACAACCAGTTGTAGATCAAAGTCTGGATACACGGAAGACATGAACGACACCCCTGGATCAAACCCCATGACATGAAATTTAAAAATCTCCTCCCCCTTGCGGTCAATCCAGATCCCCTGCCCATAATACTCTTCATCTTCTTGATGAGCATGTGGAGTTAATAACTGCCGTGTTGTCTCAGCATTCAACAATTGGTGACCCAGTAAAGCATCCCAGAATCGAATCATATCCGGCGCGGTAACATAGGCCCCACCATCTGATCCACCTTTGACAGGAATGGAGAACATATTGGTGTTCCAGGAGCCATCTTCATGATCGATATACCCTAAAGCTGTGTTGCGCGGGAGCTGATCTGTTACGAAATAACCGGAGTCCTTCATGCCACAACTTTTGAAAATGTGCTCTTCCACATAATCTGTAAACGACAGTCCTGAATGTTGTTCCACAATAAGCCCCAGCACAATGAAACCCGCATTGTTGTAGTGAAAACGTTCACCCGGAGCAGACTTCATCGGCAGATGCTGAAACATGGGCAGAAAGTCACTTAAACGCCGCATCGCGTAGACGGGTCTGTCTTTCCATAATTCTGAAAAGTCATCCATCACTTCTTCATCGAAATAATCCGGAATGCCTGACGTATGTGTTAACAACTGCTGAATGGTAATTCCTTCGTCCCATAATGAAAACTCCACATCCAACACATCGTCCAGCTTGGAATCGGCATACAACTTACCCGCTTCAATGAGTTGGCATATACTCACTGCCGTGAAGATCTTACATCCTGATGCAATGCCGAACCGTGTGTCCACCTGATTGGCAAGCTCTTCACTGCGATTCGCATAACCACGTTTCATATTCAAAAGGGTTTTCCCGCCTTGTAGGAGTAATACAACACCCGAAAAATTCACGCGTTCCATGAATTCTTCTACTTTTGTTGTCAGCTCTAATACATTCAACATTTTGTTGTTCACCTACTTGTCTATGTATTCATTACATTCTCATTCTTAATTCTTCGTCATATCCTGCATACCTGCCATATTTTCATAAAAAGAAGGATTACTCCCTTATAAAAGGAAATACCCCTTCTTCATACAAGGTAAGACTAAGTTGAACAAAGTATGCTCAAATGCTGTTCAATCACTTGTTCTACTCGTTTTACTGTAAGTCTATCTGGCTGCATTAACATATGAATGGCGAGTCCATCCACAAGAGCATATAACTTCTCTATCTCCATCTCGGCATCCAGTTCAGGATGTGTCATCCCCTGCTTTTGCAACTCCTGAACCACCCATTGAACCGATCGATACATCCCCTGATGCATCTCATCACTTAACTTTTTTAATTCGGGGTACACCAATAATTTGGCTGTAAACGAAAACCATACCTCCATTTCCATCATTCTATCTTCATCCAACGGGAGAAATTGCAAGAGCAGATTCTTCATATCCTGCATTACAGATCCACTCATCTGTAATGCCTCCACCCTTTTCTGTACCCTTTCTGCAAAAAGATTCATGCAAAAGGTGAACAATTCGGCCTGTGTGGCAAAATAATGACGCATGGAACCTACAGATAGTCCCGCTTCCTTTGCTATATTGCGAACTGTAGCATGCTCCAGTCCATGCTCTTGAATGACCCGGATTGCTGCATCAGCAACGATTTTCCTCTGAGCTTCATGATCTACGATTTTTGGCATGACAACATTATACACCAGACTTCTATTTTAGTAATACACTGTGCTATAATATATTTTAATACATTGTACTAAATAAAAAACTGTAGGAGAGGAATTCATAAGATCATGCTTACAACTATTCCAACCAAAAAACGAAAGAGATTCAGAATTTTCATTATCATGGTGAAGCTGCTCTGCATAGTGCTACTACTAATTGGTGCAGCATTCCTCTATGAGTGGTTTGCTTCTTCGCAGGCCAAAAAGGATTTTCCACCTCCGGGTACGTTAGTTCAAATCGGCGGTTACCAACTGCACATTCACAAACAAGGCAATGGCTCGCCGACCATACTTATGGAGGCTGGAAGTGGTGAGACGAGTTTGTCGTGGAGAGACATTCCTGCGGCACTCGCCCAACATGCAACGGTGGTCACATATGATCGTGCAGGATATGCCTGGAGTGAATCTGCCCCTACAGAACGTACAGGTTCGAATATCGTCAAAGAGCTACATGCAGCTCTGGAGAAGGAGAATATTCAGGGACCTTACGTTATGGTAGGTCATTCCCTTGGTGGTATGTATGCCAGACTCTTTGCACAGACCTATACAAGTGAGGTTCAGAGCCTTGTCCTCATTGACGCGAGACCTGAAAATGATGAACAGAATACAAAGGCTTTGTTGGAACAGGCTCAGTTTCAGGGAAACCCGTCTGCCTCCTTCCTATCCTTACTGAAGTTATCCGGCGCTTTCAGATTATTTCCAGACTTTTTGCTGGATGGTCTGGTTACCAAGCAAGATCGAGATACTTTTGTTAATGTGATTGCCACGCCCTCCTTTTTTCATGCCAAAGAAGAAGAAGCCTTACTCGCCCATTTAACAGAAGATGCCATTCGTGGCCAAAATCTTGGATCAATACCTGTACGTATCATTGCACGCGGACGTCCTCAAGACTATGCTCAAGCAGGGATTTCGGTTGAAATGGGGCAGAAGCTCGAATCCATATGGCAATCGGGGCAGCATAACATGTTGAATATATCGAAGGATAGTCAGCTCATCGTGGCCACCCGCAGTGGTCATATGGTTATCCACGATGAACCCGAACTGGTTGTGAAAACAATCCTTGCGTTAATCTCTGATAAGTAGAGGTGTGTTTTTTCAGCAGATCCAGGGCTCGTTATAATGTTAAAGGGCTGTTCCAATAGCCATGTGTATGACTTGGAACAGCCCTTTAAGCAATATATTAAGATTAGTTCTATTTGGCTGCATGCCTCAAGGCAACAAAATTTAGCGCAACGCTTGCAGGTCAACCTCAGGACTTCCTGCACTTTTCTGCGTTTCACGAGGAGACCTCGTGTTAACCAGGTAATACAGTGTGGCGTAGATTGTCATGATAAACGTGCCAAAGAACAGACAAAACGCAAGTGACGGGCGGCTTACACTTTCGTGCATCAGCTCAACCAGCGTCTCGCGATTCGTCAGTGCATCCCAGCTATTCAGTCGATATACACGTCCAAGCAATACCCCGTAACTTCCCAAAGCACTACCTGCGAGTACAAAGATCCAGGATGCCCAGCGTCCAATTCGGTGATAGATCACTTCCTGAAGCTGATACATGGACAAGAAGCCAAGCAGGAGCCCCGTCCAGACAAACATTAAAACAACACTCAAGTCGTACCAATAGGTGTAGTCCACTCCATTTCCACCATAATACCGGGAACTTCTCGCTGTCAGATGAACCAAATCCGTAACAATGTAAGAAGAGTTCGGGAAAAATAACAACCACAGCAGACCACTTGCTATTGCAAGCCATGCGGCACCTTTCCATTTCGCATCACTTAGAAGATAGGCTGCATAAGAGAACACAAAGGGAATCCAGCCCAAAAACAGATTCCAGATCAGGAAGCGGAAATAACGCTGATCCAGCCAATCTGCGGCTACATAGTGCAAGCCAAGCGTTACTGCTGTGACCACACAAAGGAAAATAAATATGCGAATATAATTCAGTTTTCTCAATGATTCTGACCTCACTTGATAAAATTCAAATTAATTTCGAAAATATCGGATGATTTCTTCCTTGTTCTTTTCAACACGCAAATTCAATCCACGTTTATCCTTTAATCCATACTGCTGTAATTCATGGCCTGGATCAAGCACCAACGGTTTAGTCGCCACATCGACAAGCAAGTCCATCGTCAATTGATAGGTTTCCCGTATCTTGTCCATTGGCAGAGAGGATTCATACCGTTTAATCAGCTCAATCAGACGTTCAGCATACATGAGACGAACCATACTGTCCGCACTCTTCATTTGTCTTGAAGCAAATGCTGTAATTGCCGTAATAATACTGGGTTCTGTCCGATGTTTGGCAATCAACGCAAGCTCATCCACCGCATCCCAATTCATGATAGACAGCTCGGAACTTAATTGTTGAATTCGCTCCCCTATCCATTGTTCCTCTAACGCTTGGGGTACGTTCCATCGCTTATAGTCCGCATACACACCTTCTCGATGCATCTTTACAGCGCTCCCGTAATATTTGACAAACACATCCTTGGCTATACTCCAATCGGTCTCTTCCATCTTTAACCACCACCATGCCTATTCCTATTTGTGCGTACGCTTTTATCCATACACAATACATAAATTTACTACTCTCCAAGCATACTAGAATCATACCATTTACCAAAGGAGAATCAAATTACCAATGAATCCGAATTCGATGAACCCACAGAATGTAGTACAACCTACTTTAAACGCAAATCCCAATGTTACGCCTAACATGAATCATGGCGGTCATGAGATGTTCGATGTGCATGAGATCCTGTCCTCCACCATTAATGTGCTGGATCAATATATGATCTTCCGTACATTCGTGCAGAGCCAGGAACTGATTGGCATTCTGGACCGGCAGTATAACTTCATTTTATCCCAGTACAATCTGACAGCAGAGTGTTTTGCATCCGGACAGAAGCCTCATCAAGAGACAGCTACCTATATGATCCCCAACATGGTACCACCGGTATATGGCCTTAAGCCATCAGCACCGAAAAAACCAAACCAGAGCCTTGCTGACGTAAAGGATGCCGGAATTAGCGGTCATATGCTGGGACTGATCAAGTCACATGCGAGTTTGCTCGGCATGTCCTGTAGCGAGATCACAAATGGAACGGTTCGCCGAGTCATCGCTTCGCAGATCCAGCATTTTATCGAGATGGCCTATGAAATTTTCATGTTCCAGAATAAAAACGCCTATTACCAAGTACCTCAACTCACCCCAAGTGATACACAACAGATGCTTCAGGCATACATTCCAGCAACCGGAGCACCTCAGATGCCTAACAGCAATAAACCACTTCATTAAGTTAGAAAATAAAGTCTGAACACCTAGAACAGTCTCTTCAACCCATTTGGGTTTTAGGGGCTGTTTTTTGGTTATTTACAATCATTTTCCTACTGAAGACTCTTGATTTGGTTACCAGAAACTGGTTTAATCAATGACAAACCCGTACTTAGTCCACATACGGATCATACATATAAAATACGGTGAAATGCCGTTAAACGAGAATTCAAATGGCTTTTTCTTCATTATGGGGAGGTATACGAATGAGATGGAAGCAACCTGCTAAACTTGGTTTACTGGCTATGGCTCTCGGCTGTACTGCCATCGGCTCAACACTTACGACTTCAACAACGCTGGCTGCACCTGTTCCCGCTTCCAAAGCGGTGTATCATCAATTCCAAACGTATCGAACGGAAGCAGTGAAATCCACAGCGAGTGTGGCTAAAGCACGTAAATACCTGATGAATCATATCGATAAAGTCGGTCCTTGGCAGGCAACATTAATGACCCTGCAATTGGAGAATATGCAGAATATGAAGCTGGCGGATATGGATAACCAAATGTATACGGAACAGTTTCAACAAGCCCTATCTCAGGCCCATGAACAACTTGGTTACGAACAGAAGCTTACATACAGTCGTCTGCTGAAAGAAATTAAAGATCCGTCAGTGAGGAAAGTTCTGCAGGAAGCATCTGATCTCGGGTTCAAACTGGAAACCAGTGAGGGCTTGTATTACCCTATCATCAATTATGAGATCTACCAAAAGTTCAAACCTTTTGTTAAGGCTGATATTGCTGCATATATCGACATTATGGCTACGGAGTCCAATCAGATGACCACTTCGGATGGTGGCATTATCATTTCCTGGAACGAATTAATTCAGCGTACATTGGAGAAAGAAGCCTTTTTGAATAACTTCCCGAATTCCAATCGCACATCAACAGTGAAGCAGTGGTTATTTGTAGAATATGTGTTTTACGGAAGTGACAACACGCCTGCATATGATTGGTACACGGATGAAGAAATTCGCACCATGGACCCTGAGGTGAAACAGGCTTACGAGAAAGCTTTGGCTAAGCGGGAGCCTAATACGGGGAGTGTTCTTCTCGATACCATGGAAAAGATTTTGCAGGTTCTGAATCAGAACAATGATGAGCTTACACCTGAAGTCCGAGCAATCATTGAATCTGTTGAACAACACTTTGCCCTTGAATAATAAGGTGGAGCAAGTCACAAATGGAGTGCAAAAAAAGCGGCAATCCTCGGAACAGAGGTTGTCGCTTTTCAGTTTACATCTCGAGTCCTTACGTTCTGATCAAAGAGTTGTCGTGCATACCGATGTAAGTTTGTTCGGATTAACGACGAGATAGATGCCCTCAATCCGCTCTCCGGAAGGGTCCAACTCCAAACAGAGCACCTCGGACAACTGTCCTTCTTTCATCAATGCGAGTTGAAGCTCGCCATTAATCCACATCGGTACCCATTCTCTTTCACGCAATCGCGTAAGGACTCGCCGTGAGGTCAGGAGTGCAAGCACACCTTTGTGAACATGCATCGTTCTCATCACAGTATGCACAACGCCACCGCCATCTGCTGTAAATACAGGCTGATCTGCCAGTAACTCGAGCATCGCAGCGACATCATAACGAAGGAAAGCCGCTGTAAAACGGCTAAGCAATTCACCCTTGGCGATCATATCCGCATCACTCTGCTCGATCGGTGGAAGTTTTTCAGGCAAGTTCCGTCTGGCGCGGCTAAAGATTTGACGGCAGTTACTCTCCGTTTTGCCCAGCCAATCCGCTATTTCAGAATAGTCATACTGGAAAGCTTCACGAAGTACAAAAACAGCCCGTTCAACAGGCGAAAGCCGCTCCAACATGACCAGATAGGCGTAAGAAATCAGCTCTTTCTTCTGCATCGTTTCCTCTGGTATGTTTCCCGCTTTACTGTCTGCTATCGGTTCCGGAAGCCACTCTCCAACATAATTTTCCCTCTGGTTGCGGGCAGAATTGAGCAGATTCAAACTTCGGTTCACCACCAATCTGGCGATATAAGACTTCGGATTACGAATATCTTGAGTAGTATTGCTCTGAATCCCCGCAAAGCAATCCTGAACCATATCTTCAGCTTCTACCACACTGCCGAGCATGCGATAAGCGATTGAAAATGCATAATTTTTATACCGAATATACAGCTCACCAACATCCAGAGAAGACACTTCTGGCTCATTGGCGTGGAGATTGGAATTCATAAGAATGGCCTCCTCTGGCATGGTGCATGTATTTTAGTTAAAGCAGCCCGGATACATTCCTGTTGTAATCGCAATCCGGTTCCAGTTATTAATCGTGTTAATGGCAAGGATCAGATCCACCAGTTCGGATTCACTGAAATGTTCACGAACCTTATCGTACAACGCAAGGGGTACACCGTGTTCCGAGATACGGGTCACCGCCTCAGCCAGCTCCAGCATAACACGTTCTTGATCCGTGAAGAAAGACACTTCACGCCACACACTCAGCAATAGAATATGATCCGCATAATCTCCCAGTTTCATCAGATCTTTGGCATGCATATCGAGACAAAAGGCGCAGCCATTGATCTGAGACACACGGATTTTTAACAACTCATACAATACTTTATTATCAAATTGCCCGGATATATACTGCTCCATCGCCATCATCGCTTTAAAAGCGCCTGGACTCACTGCTCTGTAGTTGGTTCTTAAATTCATTTCATTCGCCTCCGTCATTTGGTTTACATACTGTAGACAAACGACGGCCGGGATCTGTGACATTTTTGCGAAAATCTTTTTATTCCCACAAGAATGGTTGCTCAACTAACGAATATTCACACTGAGATTCTGATGGCAGGACAACCTCCATGGAGTTAATAATCAGTAATGGAAAAACATACTGAATGGTTGTTCTCTTTTCTACAATTAACATCTAACGTAAGAAAAATCCGCTTTTTTCCGTATCCATGTACGGTTTTTGCTGTACCGTTTGTGATTTCAACCAAAAGTAGGTTGGATATATTGATAATTTGGACAAAAGAGTAGTAACATACGGCTAATAAAGTTAACTTTTCTGACATAAGAAAGAGAAATGTTTATTCATATTGGCAAGGAGTGTTTTACTATGATAACTTCCAACGCAAACCGTAAGGTGACGTCCGAATTGCCTAGAGGTTGTACATTCACCGCTGAAGACTGGCATGTATTATCACAATATTGGTATCCGGTAGCACAAGCTACCGAAGTAACAGACCACCCCCTGGCTGCTCAATTACTCGATGTGAAGCTGGTTCTCTATCGAAGTAATGATCAGGTTGTCGTAGCCAAGGATCTTTGCTTTCACCGCGGGGCCCCACTTAGCAAAGGCTGGGTAGAAAATGGTGAGATTGTCTGCCCTTATCACGGCTTCCGTTACAATTGTGAAGGTAAATGTACCGCAGTACCTGCACACCCAAGCTCCAAGATCTCGCCTAAGCTCAAACTTATCGTGTATCCGGCAGTTGAACGTTATGGCTTAATCTGGACCACTTTGGCGGGAACGGAAGAACAGATCCCCTCCTTCCCTGGATGGGATGATCCGGATTATATCAATATTTTGCCACCCAACTTTGACATTGCCGGTTCTTCTGGACGACAAATGGAGGGATTCCTCGATGTATCCCATTTTGCCTATGTGCATACGGAAACGTTTGGTGACAAAAACAACACAGAAGTCCCTCAATACAAAGTGAAACGTGAAGGTAATGAGTTACTGGCCGAGTATTGGAGTACGGTGAGCAACTATGGCAAAGGGCAAGATCTGGTTGCTCCAGAAGGTTTCCAATGGTTGCGTGAGTTTCGGGTATTCCCGCCTTTTGCGGCTTCTCTGACGGTACATTTCCCAGGAGACGACAAGCTGAATATTCTGAATTGTGCTTCGCCGATCTCTGCTCGTTATACCCGTCTATTCTGTCCAATCACACGAAACTTTGACAAAGACGCTCCTATTGAAGACACAATCAAGTTTAACTTGCAGGTATTTGAAGAGGACCGCGAGATGGTCGAGTCACAGAAACCGGAGGATCTGCCCCTGGATCTGCATGCCGAGGCCCATATTCCCGCTGACCGTACTTCAATTGCTTATCGTCAATTATTAACGGAAATTGGTTTGGGCCGAAATTACACATCGTAAGTAGATAGTATATAAGTTCAACTAATGAATATATTTACACTGGCATTCCGATGGAAGAATAACTTTCCGTTATCATGTAGATGTTTAGTTGAACACATATAGCCTCATTTAAAATTGTAAGGAACTCCAGACATGTTATTTCCCATAATCCCCGATATAAACACGTCAAACGGCTGTTTATTCTGATATAAGGTGTCTCAGATTCTTTAGATTTCTGGGCACGCTTCAAATCCTTGATTAAGACGACTACGATTCGTTAGCGCCTCATGCTTAGCTCTAAACACGGCTTTCCGCAAGTATGAAGACATCCTTAATCAAAAAAAGAAGCGTTCCTTTGCGGACGCCTCTTTTGCTTTACCTAATTCAACTGAATTACCTATGTGTATTTGATAAACGTTGCCTAATAAACGTCATCTTTCCTCTTGAATATTCGTATTCACAGGAAGCTCTCTATAATACGGGCAACCCGGTTCGTGGATAATACGTGGATCGACCCAAGTCCCCCAGTACGGAAGACGGTTTACGTAAGGTTGCATATTGGGCTGAGTATTTGGTGGCATGTTGGGTTGTGCATTGGGTGGCATATTCGGCTGTGTGTTTGGTTGCATGCTGGGTTGTGTGTTTGGTTGCATATTTGGTTGTACATTAGGCATTACGTACGGCTGATGATTCACATTCGGAGCACTGTTAGAGTTTGGGGCAGTGGAAGTCATACAATCTGCCGGCGGGCCAATAATCACTGTTTTTTGAATGGGAGCCAGCGCTTCTTGAACTTTTTTCTCATCTAGACAGTACGTATAAGCCAGAAGTTTGGTAGGTGTAAGTCGCAAGATGTCTGAGCCAAATATCGCTTCAGGCACCGGTGCATCGAAGATCGCCAGTAGATGGGTTTGATCTGCAGTAGCCACTTCATAATGCCACCAGCCTTGAGGTACATTCGCCACTTGCCCCGGAGTAATCGGGAAATGAAGCAACTCATTGGTAAACGGATTGATGAGGGACACGACGGCAGAACCGCTGATGCAATACACCAGTTCGGTTGCATTCTGATGAATATGAGGTTCTACCACATTGCCCGTGTTGAGAAAAATATCCAATAAAGAAGTATTGCCCAATGTGTTTAACTGGTTGATGGAAAGAGAGTTTATATAGTTATCCTCATCCTTCTTGAATAACGGATTCTTGCTCAAATCGTAAGTAAATTGGGTGGTGGGTAAAGTATAATCCATGTATGAGGTTGCCAAAATAAAACTCCTGCCCTTCGCTCTCGGTTTAGGTCATAACCTATATGCCAGCTTATGCCCAGCGCCCAGATACGTGAGCCCATTTCCGCCAAGTTTTCATCGCATAACAAATATCCCTGACTCAGATACACGGAGCAGGGATATTTGGCTATTATAATTTTTCTTCGTCGGAGATGTCCTCCCAACTGATCCCTAATGGAGTACTGTTCAAATTTACACTCTGAAGCCAGGTCATTCGCTTGACTATGTCCGGCATTCCTTCAATTAAACTATTCGTTATACTCAGATAACGCAGTTTCTTCAACTGCTCCAGTTCGGGTGGGATTTCACGAATGCCAGAGTAACTTATATCCAGACTCACAAGTTCGCTCAATTCACCAATCTCGGCTGGAATATGTTTCAGACCAAGATCCGACTTCTCCTTTGGCTTCCACCCGGTAGGAACATGATAAGAACTACCGCAATAAATTCTAAGCTCTCGAAGTTGTTTCAATTTTCCAATGTCTCGGTGAATACCTTCCAAATCCGCTGTCATGATCTCCAATTCTTCCAATGATGTCAGTTCAAAAAGGGCTGGAGGAAGTGTATAAATATCCTGCTCAAAAATCGTCAAACGTTTCAAGTGCTTTAATTCCCGAATCCGTTCCGGAATCTCTTTTAAGTAATGTGAACTAATATTCAGCACATCGGTTTGATGCCTGATTGCATCATCCAACAGTCGATGAATATCTTTCTGACGATTTAAATCAAAAAACAAGCCTGGAATACGCTCCATTAGCTCAATTGCTTCTTCTTGTGTAATGTGCATGCCATACATATGCTCATGAGCAACCGTGTAGAAGTAATCACTCCCATCCTCTTTCAGAAAACAAAGATCGTCCGGCAATGACGGATATAACCAGTCATGAAAGCGATTGGCTTCCTCCTTAAGGACCTGCCCGGATTCAGGCGTGCAACGATATATGTAATAGATGCCTTCTGCATACATGGCGCCACTTTGCATCATCATTTCTTCCATCGTACTGTTTTCAACTAGATACGGCTCAAGTCTCTGTAACACTTTGGCAACCCTCTCAGGTGTATCTCCCTCAACATACTTTCGGTCAACCAGCATAAAACGATCTGTCTTCTGGATCAATTCGTCAATCAACAGTTCATAGGCAGTTCCTCTTGGATCGGTGTGAAAAGCTACGGTTACCATATGCTCCCCCTCATGACTCTATATTCATTATTCTTCAATCTGCTGTATCACCTGAAACCATTGTGGCATAGGCTGATATCATCAATCCAGTTATTGGAGGCTTGTTACATGGCATACGGCCCTGGTTCAGTATCATCCCCGCAACCTGCGGGTTATCCTTACCCTTATTATCCACCCACACCGTATCCCTACCCTTATCCGTATCCATATCCATACCCACCCATCGTTCCTTTTCCACTACCATATCCGATCGGTGGTCCTTGGTGGCACGGTGGCTATCCCGGCGGTGGTTACCCCGGTGGACACCCTGGTCATTTCCCAGGAGGTGGCTATCCCGGCGGACCTCACGGCGGTCCAGGTGGTCCAGGTGGACACGGAGGACCTCCAGGCGGAGGATTTCACGGACATCGTTTCTTTCAGTGGTAATCATGAGACTTATCCAAAATCCAGGTTCAGATCAGATGAAGAAGCTGCTTCAGCAGCTTCTTTATTCATCTAGAACTATCCTCTAATCGTTTAGATTAATAGGTGATCTCATCCATCACCTTCAGATTTCGGTTCGACATGTGGAGGAGATCCGTGAAGGTAGGTGTAAGGTAATAAACAAAGTCCGGATCATGCACGTACATAATAATCTGTCCATACGTCCCTTCCTCCGTTGGATCAAAATCGAGCATCAGATACAGTGAACCTCCCGCGATCGTTGCAAATGGAATCCATGGTTTGTGGAACAGGTACGGCTTAATCTCAGGGTCCAACTGGCTGATCTCTTCCGCAGAATAATACTCTTCCAGCTTCTCATCCACTTCACAGAAGTATTGTTTGGTCTCTCGAATCTCTTCCAATGACATAAGATAAAATGGCGTACAACGCCCAGCCTCAGCATCACCCGGGTACAGCACATGCAACCCATAGCCACTACCATCTTTGCCTTGGTAAAAGGTACGAAAATCGCCAGGTAGCCTAATTCCATACTCCTTTTCGAATATATCGAGACTTTCTTCGGATGCCCCTTCCCGATGTTGATACTCTTCAAACAATTGGCGAATCTCTTGATCCTGTATTTTCTCATCCAACAAGCGATTCAGCTCGTCAATAAGTACGTTTAATGTTACATTCGACTCCGGTTTCACTAGACCTCCCCTTTCTTAGCTCCGCCATTCTCTTCTTGCACATATTGATGATATTCCCAAAACGCTTCTTCCTCTCCGCCACCTTCGATCAGGATCATGACTGCGTAAGATAACAAATTAAGCCATTGTTCCATCAACACTACCTGCTCGTCCGAGATGAGATTGTTTCTGCGGAGCATGCCCTCGGGTTCAACGGCCCAGGCACGTGCCATATGAGTAATTCCCCAAAGACATGCCATGACTCCCCGATCCAGTGAAGGCTGTGCAAGTTCTGGTGCCAGAACACGTAATATCTTCATCAATTCATGAAAATTCTCCTCAATCAAATGTCCGCGAAATGGGCGCAGACTGCCAATAAAACCGTTCTCCATCTTGGGATGACTCAGATCATCATAGTAAAAAGCATGACATTTTAATAACATTACAGCCTCTTCACGTTCCATGCCTTCACCCCTAAACAGGTCATAATGCTACCTCACCAGCGCAGAGGTTCTTCTCCACGCCACAATACATACCTCTCCAACTCACGAAAACTGCCTGTACCGATCCCGTACTCGTCCATTTCTTTGGAACAAAGATCGAGCACATGCAACATGCCACCATACGTGCCAACTGCAAGTTTGGACTGCCCTGGCGATACGGCGAGAGAATAGATGGTACTTCCCACAAAATGACGCCATACTTCCTTACCCTCGCCATTTACACAATATAGATAACCATATGCATCCCCCAGCACCATGCCTGCCTCTATTTCCACCGCTGCATACACTCGTGCATTCTCATCCATGACCGGCCAATCTTCCTTCGTTTCGTTGCCTGCAATTGATTCCAGCGGGACCTGTATCGTGACCCCATTATAGAAATGACATGCGTTAAACCAGACGCTCTGCTTAGCACTCATGAATGCGGCATAATGAGGGTAACTCGATTCTGGATAGAGGGAGTAAGTCTTGTTCACCTGACGGTCCATCACCATATGATTGCTCCCTTGGCTACCATAGGCAATCCATCGGCCATCCCGAGATACAGCAGCATGTCCCATATCTATCTGTGTATCCTCTAGTTCGTACTCTTCAATCTCTGCCAGATCGGGATGAAGCAAGGTCACCTCAGCTTGTGTGACCAGATATATCCCGTATCGTGAATGTATAAGTAGTGCCCTGCCTTCATCCATAGGTATAAGTCCCTCTAGTGTACGTTCGGGATGCTCACAATCAGCAAGTGATTCAATTCGAGGTGAGGACGACTGTATCCGGGATTGAATATCTACCCAACGATATGTCGCTATCTCTTGTCCTTCCAACTTGCGATCTGGCTGACGAATGACACGAATCCCATCCGGTCCTGCAAGCGCATAGTCCAATCCGTCTGATGAGCAACCTGCAAAAGTATACGAAGAAATCAACTGCCATCCGTGCTGATCCATCGTATAGATCTGACCATTCTCTGTGAAGATACCCGTGTTACATACACACGTTTCTTCGTTCAGATAACCTACAACTTTGACCGCCTGCATGGAAGCCTGAAACGCCTCATTCAGCGGCCACGTTGCTGCGGGCAGCTCACGTCGGAGCACCTCCAAGTCACCGTGGAGATTGGCTTGTCTCACCATATGGAATACTTCAGTACTCATTCCGCTTCTGGAGTCTCCCTCCAACTCGGATTCATCCGGTTGCTCTCCCTGCATACTTCTCTGGACAAATGAATTGACATCCTTTGCATAACGCTTGCCTTCATTGCGCCATTGTTCCGCAATGTCTTCCTTTAACCAACTCATAGGTGTCCCTCCACTCTGCCCCTATTCATATGCCGTACAATAATGTGCCTGCAAGAACAAACTGATTTCGTTATCCGTTGCCTCCTCCGCACCATTCTTTTCTTCATAGAACAGGGCAACTTCTCTCCCAGCAGCATAGTTAAATCGTAAATATCCTCCCATCGACACCATGAACATCTTGCACATGTACTCATTCTCCAACACAGCGTCCCACTTAAATTCTGTTTTGCATGTATCGGCGAGTTCCTTCATGGAGCTTCCCTGTTCCGTGCCTGAAAAATGGTAAAATGTATGTTTCCGCAACTCATTCCACGGCTCAAAGTAAAGTGGCGTTATTGGATTATCCTGATGGTAATACCCACAATAGATCCGATCAAGCGTTTCGCCAAATTCAGTCTCCGAGCATGTCCATAAGGTGATATTCTCATCATGACGCGGTAGCCACAACAGTCCCTCAACTTCCGGATGAACAGCAAGGAAATCTCCATCTACAGAACTGCCGATGGAGATGCACTGCTCAAGTTGATGTTGACTTATAGGCGAATCATCCGTATGTATCCAAAAATCATATTCCACAAAAGGCTTCAACACTTCTGGGTCTGGCCTCTGCACATTCATCCATCCCGTATATGTACCTTCCCCGTAGTGTTCAATCCAGGTGCGGTATGACAAAGGTAGCGAGATGGCGTGCTGTTGTTCAAAGTGATCCAGTTCCTCCGCTGGAACCGGCTTAAGTACACGGGATACAATATACATTTGTCGACATCTCCCATCTCAATTTGGTTCATTCGCTACAGATCTAAGCCAGTTCTTCCTGTACAATGTCAGTCTGTACCCCTTTACGATTCAGAATACGAATGGCAAAGGCATCATATCCATCACGTTTGACCTGATCAAAATGCATGCGCTCTCCCGTAATCAGTTCATATGCACCATTTTCATCTACATCTTCGCCGAACTCTTCATCCCATGGCACATTGTAGTAGGCCGTCAATTCCACCTCAAAGATGTCCTCTCCTTCAACATCCAGATAAGGGCGAAGAGGTCTGTCACGTAGTGATTCTTCCGAATAGGTCTCACATAACATGGCATCATATCCGTGCTTGGCGGCATCAATGAGCAGATAGCGTTCACCTGTAACGGTATGCTCCGCATATACAAGAAGCGGTGTCGAATCATGCCAGGTAATCAGATCATCTTCCATCAAGTCACCATAATAAAAAATATGGAATTTATCATGACCATCACTCGTTTGAAGTTTGCCTTTCCACTCCACTTCCTCGGAATTAATGTCGTTGTCCTTTCTTGTCAAACCTTCCAGATAAGCAGGTCCGTGTTGCACACCATACTCATTCATCATCTCGCCTCCGATTTGTTCATTCGAATAGTAACTACTTTGTGCTCCTCATCCACCGTCAGTTTCACATCGATGTTTAGCTTGTCACGGAATAGCGCCGTAATATTGATATAAGGATCCCGGGCAGCTTCACTACTACCGCCACTGTTACGGCTCATTCCCTGATGAATTATGGACTTCACCAATTCGTTATCCGCTTTGCCAGTGTTATCGTAGGAGTAAATCACCTGCCCATCCTGATCATACAGATTCAAGACCGTTGAAAAATCATTGGCGTTCTCATACTGTTTCTCGGTCTGTACGTAGTTGTGGTCCGTATGTTGATAGTTTATAGTACCAGCCAGATATGGATTGTCCCCACCGGGCTTCACTTCATACTCCCGATAAGCCAGATTAAACAGGTATTGGATATGACTCATATCGATCCGGTAATAAAACTGACGGTTATCCTCTTGTTTATCCATCGCCGCAAAACTGTTAATCAGCGGCCAGGCTTCATAGGACTTCCCTTTAACATCAACCGCGAGAGCATAGTCAGATAGGACTGTCTGTTTTTGAAATATGCCATAAGTCTGTAAAATAAAATAAGCCGGAATCATCAACATACCCAGAATGATTGCAAAAATAGTTAATTTAAATCGTAGTTTCATGTTCTACTCTCCCTTGCAGCTTTAACGCTTCATCTTCGCTTTCAGTCTCATCCAGTCTTGTGCTGAAGCTTCGACAGTGTACGAACAACCACATCCCTGTTCTTCGCATCCTTAATATAAGCCGGGATACTATGTGAAGCCGTTCTTATAGGCATATTTGCATGTTTTACACGCAGATCTGCGGAAACATAAGCGATGAGATAATTTAGGTGCTCCCGATTCACAGCCCATATTATTTTTCCTCTGAAATCATCCATAAAGTATAATTCCAAACCGAACACTGGATCTTTCCCTGCACGAATCTCGGAAAAACACCTTCCGTATATCGGCTTGGCATGTAGCTCAACCTGATTTACAGAACCACAATGCGGACATTCCACATGCGTTGATCGGTGAGACGTCTTCTTCTCGTCTGTGACTTCCATGTTGAACCAGCGTTCACATACAGCACAATTCCCCTTGGCTTTATATTGATACACTGATTCTTCAAGAGCTTGAGCGTAACATACAAAACACTTCCATCCCAGTTGATTGTTCCGTTTTTCTATAGATGCGCGCCCACCGCATTGGGGACATTTCACATCAACCTGCTCGCCCCGACGAAGTACCGAATAGAAACTGTACTTATACGCACCTTCATCTTCGAAACGTTTCATTCCGTATCCACCCTTCCTTCTGTAACTAAGATATACACAGCCTGAAAATACGTAACATTTACCAATCCATCTCTCTAAAATTATATGTAACTCCGTTCCTCAGCACAAGAATGGAAGCAAGATTGTTGGAAATACCTCTAATACGACATACCCAAGTGTGTGCCCCGTCACACCAGCTCCTGCCTCAATAACGTAATCTATAACTACATAACTACTGAAATGAAAGAAAATCTGCTTTTTGGATTGTGAAAAACATCACTTGAGTAAAGGTTGTGCAACTATGTTCTCCTTACTGAATGTATATAAATGGTCACTCGTATTCGCCATATTCACAGCAACTCTCTCTCACTGTAGTTCCGCCGATACAGTTAAACCTGTTCACAACGATGAAGTCTCCTACTCTGCGGCCAGTCAACCTCCGGTGGACCCAATCATTCGCAGAGAAGGAACTACGGTATATATTGAAATGACGTCCCAGGTTACAGATGTCGAAATCTCCGAAGGTGTGATCTATAACGCTTGGACATTTAATGGTACCGTTCCCGGACCCGTCCTGCGAGTGACCGAGGGAGACACCTTGGTGTTCACGTTGAAAAATAAAGATTCCAGCCTGCCTCACTCCATGGATTTCCACGCTGTACATGCTGCTCCCAGCAGCAAATTTATTGATGTTATGCCAGGCGAGGAAGGCACGTTCACCTATCCCACCTCCTCACCCGGTGTATTCATGTATCACTGTGGAACCAAACCGGTTCTTGCCCATATCGCAAACGGGATGTACGGCATGATTATTGTGGAGCCCAAAGCTGGATACCCTTCTGATCACTTGATTGATCGTGAGTATACCCTTGTTCAGAGTGAATGGTACAAAGAGCATGATTATGAAGCTTTTTTGAACGGAGAACCGGATTATGTCGTATTTAACGGCAATGATTATGGATTAGTTAAACATCCCCTGTTAGCCAAAGTAGGAGATACGGTGCGGATCTATGTCAGTAATGCCGGACCCAATGAAGTCTCATCCTTCCATATTGTCGGTACCATTATGGACCGTGTGTATACCGATGGGAATCCACGCAACATCCAGTATGGAATACAGACGGTTATGCTTCCCGCAAGTGGTGGAGCTGTCGTAGAGTTCACCGTGACCGAAGAAGGCGATTATGCGATTGTAACCCACCAGTTCAACCATGTAGCCAAAGGCGCTGCCGCTGTTCTGCGTGTGACCAAGGATGGTACTGATCATGGTGGACCCGCGATGTCTCACTGAGACATGACAATAGATAATGGCTATACCTATCCTGAACAATTCGAGGTGATTAAATGATGATCTGTACACACGAAGCGAAGGATGCCTGTTTCTCCAAAGTATCTCTGTTCCAGCATCTTGATCCAGCCGAAGCTGCATTGCTGACCTCCCTTCTGCATACCCGCAAATATAACAAAGGCGAAGTTGTCGTTCAGGAGGGCGAACGCTCAGATACGCTTTACGTGGTTCATCAGGGATGTGTAAAGTTATCCAAATACAATGAAAATGGCAAGGAACATATTATCCGGTTTCTGTTTCCCGGAGATTTCTTCGGACAAGATTCCCTGTTACACCAAAAACCACATGCCGCGAACGCCGAAGTTCTGGAGCCTTCGGCCATCTGCTCTATCAGCAAGCATGACTTTGACCAGTTAATGGAACATGATCCAAAGCTTGCTTATCATTTCCTGCTTGCCATTTCCAATCTTCTCCGTGAAACCGATGAATGGAACAGCTCGCTCAGTGCGATGACAACGGAACAGAAGATTGCCAAGTTGCTTTTGTATTTTCATACCCGAAATCATGCAAGGCATGAGATCCGTTTGCCTGTTTTCAAAAAAGATATGGCACTGTTGCTTGGCATCACCCCCGAAACACTTAGTCGTAAACTCGCCACGATGCAGACCCAGGGACTGCTTCAGGTTACAGGGAACTGCATCCTTATTCTTCAACTGGAGCAGCTTAGGGAAATGGTTCCGTTCTGAACTAAAGATTATTTGCACTAACACCACGAGGGCAGAATGACCTTCCCATCAATGTTAACGTGTGAATGATTAGTTCAGCTTATATAGCTTTGGGACAAGTATTATATTTCACATTGGATGTGAGTATCGTCACAGTGAAGCTTAGCGTTACAGTATACAGTTAAGAAAAGATTTACAGGAGGTTTATACGATGAATACGGTTGTTAAATTGGACAAACAGATCATTATGCACAAAATGCAGGAGCTATGTTCACTGCTATTACAAGATGAAGGCTACAAAGAGATGCGGGACATGATTGATCAGTTTGCAGCAGATGAGCAAGCCACAGCCCAGTATGAGCGTTTTATGGAAAAACACCAGGCACTGGAGGAGAAAGAACGACAGAACATTGAATTGCTTGCATCTGAAATCCAGGTGTATGAAGAGGAAGAACGTGCACTCTATGATCATCCCCTCATTCGTCGGTTTATCTATGCTCAGCGGGAATTCAGCCAGCTGCACCAGCAGATCAGTCACTACTTCACGAAATCCGTGGAATTGAACCGCCTGCCCGAAGCCAATGAACTAGGTAAGGAAGCTTGCGGGTGCGGAGGAAGCTGTTCCGGCAACCATTAATATCATCCTTTTGGTTAAATAATCAAAAAGAGTATCCGATCAGAAATCACTCTGTTCAGATACTCTTTTTATATAAAGTGATTGGAAGCTTGTTCTGTCCTCTATAGATCCAACAACAGCGATACGAGCAATCCCATGGATGCAATCAAACCCACAACAGGTCCGCCCTCTTCGAAAGCCTCCGGCATCATGGTAGAGCAAATCATAGCAATGATTCCGCCACCTGCAAATGCACCAATTGCTGCCCCCATCTCCTCTGGAAGCTGTTCCAGAAACAGATATCCACCCAAAGCCGCAAGCGCGGAGATCAATAGTACACTCAGCCACATTAATATAATTTTGCCACGACTGTACTTGCCCTGCAGTCCAACCGTACTGGAAAGACCTTCAGGAATGTTGCTGACAAAGATCGATACCACCAGCACCACACTGACACCGTTGCCAGCCAGCAAGCTGGCTCCAAGCATGATGGATTCCGGGATAGCGTCCATTACCGTGCCTGCAAAGATACCCAGGCCGCTTTGATTCGAGTCTCCTGACCTTCCCGAGCGTTTGCGCCCTGCCCCTCCCTTTGCAGAAACGAGCAAGTCAAACAGCGTATATACGACGGCACCCGCCGTAAATCCAATGGCTGTAGGGATAATCCCTCCATCATTCAGCGCATCTCCGAGTAGTTCAAAGGTAGCTGCCCCGATTAATGTACCTGTCCCAAAAGCCATAATCCAGCCAATGACTCGTTTGGGAATCTTCAGAAACAATGCTGCGAGTGCGCCTATGACAACCGCTGAGGCAGAGATGCCGCCCCACATGAATGCAGTCCACATCTGGGCCGACCCCTCTCAAGTTCAATTATGTTCTATCATTCCATTAACCTTGGCTGACGAATCAAAAACATTCCTGCGACGTTGTGACCTATATCACCTGCTGTGTTCAATAATCACGCTATGATGAAATGATGCGGATTACAACAGAATGGACCAGAGCAAGAACTGCACGGCTCCAATAATTTCGATAATTCCCACCTTCATAGGGCGCAGTGTTTTGCCTGCATATATGAAGGTGCGCCCAGCGGAATAGACATACGCCAAAGACATCCATGGATACCCGATCACCATCGGTATAATGATTAGAAGGATATGTACCAGGCGAGTTAGCATCAGCCAACCCTTATTCGTTCGCTCTCGAAAGACCGATTTCACAAAGAACGTACTTCCTGTAAAATGTAAGAAAGAAAACAGAACTACGATCGCCATGCCATAGTCCCAGTGCCCGCCTCCAATGAGATAGGCAGCTGCGCCTCCAAGAGAGAACATTAGCATGGCACACAAGTCATTGGTAAGCGAGCGTTCTACTTTGTTTCTCACATGCCAGATGTTCACAAGCAACAGTCCGCCCAGTACAGGGCCGAAGAATAACAGCGTGGACTCACCAAGAATGGGTGGAATAAGACAGATTAGAGCCACTGTACCGTAGATTGCAGCCCATTTGTACAGACGATGTTGATTGGCATTTCTTTTCAGGGACTGCAACAAGGGATACGCGGTTAGATATAGTCCAAGCCAGGCTACAAATAAGGGCACATGCAGCCAATGCGGTCCACTTGCAATCACACCTACCAGAAAAGGCACACTAACCATGGCCCAACCGCCATGTTCATGAGGGATAACGATTGTATTGGTTTTCACTTCACAGTTAACCTCCTAGGATTGAATGATGTCAAAGTTCAGAAATATGAAAACAGAGAGGAAAGATTCTCATGAGCAGGGTAAACAAAGATTCAGCAGCGGAGTTTCTACAACAGTTCCCCATCTTCCAGGACCTTAGCCCTGAGGAATTAAAGCAGGTCGAAGATATCGCCATATCTAGAAGCATTCACAAGAAAACGGTCATTTTTAGCGAAGGTAGTGAAAAAGAAGCTGTTTTTTTCATCCGTACGGGCATTGTAAAAGCTTACAAAACGGATGAGAACGGGCATGAACAGATTGTCTCTTTCCTCAAAACAGGAGATATGTTCCCGCACACCGGCTTTTTTAACGCACACCCCTATCCGGCTACCGCTGAAGCGATTACCCCTACTGAACTACTGGCCATACCTGTCCGATTGTTCGAACGATTAATGCTGGGCACTCCATCGATTGCGATCAAAATCATGCGTGTACTCGGAGACAAAATACGAGAATTACAGGATAAATTGCAAGTACTCTCTGGTCAGGATGTGCGCAACCGTGTGCTTTCTTTCCTCTTAATGCTTGCAGAGCAACACGGACAGACGGTCGGAGACCAGATTATCATCAACCTGCCCATGACACATCAGGAGTTCGCCAACTCCATCGGAACAACAAGGGAGACAGCAAACCGACTTCTAAACCAGCTTACGAAAGAGCACTTGCTCGAAGTGGATCGCAGCCGAATTATCATTCTTGATTTACAAGCATTGAAACAACAAAAGGATGCATGATCATCAAGCTCCACTAGGGTTACCCCAATTCCTTACACCAATCTCTGTGTGCAAAAAGAGACCTTAACGCCTGCAATCGATGTTAAGGTCTCTTGCTGTATGCACAATTACCGATACATGTATCAGGCGATTGTGAGCTCTGGCTTGCCCATGTCACTGAACATGCCCGCATAATATTTGACTTCGCCTGCTTCATTACGGATTGCCGTAATACTTAGCCATTCCTGATAGATGTCTCCATTTTTCTTCCGATTCCAGATCTCTCCTTGCCAATATCCTTTTTCACGTAATTCCAGCCATAATTGGTCATAGAAACGTTTATCCTGCTTACCGGATTTCAGCAGACTTGGCTTCTGTCCAACCGCCTCTTCAGCACTATAACCAGTGACCGCAGTAAAGGCCGGGTTCACGGATGTAATCACACTGTTCGTATCTGTGATCAGAATGGCCTCAATGGTACTCTCCAGAATGCTGGCAGATAACTGAAGCTTCTCCTGGTAGAACATCCAGATCACAAGTACAAGACTGACCAACGCAATCTGAGACAAAGCCATGAAACCAATGGCATAATGACCCGTCATGCTGTACAACAAAGTCAACATCAACGGAGGGAAGAATCCACCCAGTCCCCCCATAGCGGAGATCATTCCATTCGCTACACCTGGTTGTTTGACGAAATACATTGGCACTAATTTGAAAATGGTTCCGTTACCTGTCCCTGCGCATAATGCCACAGTCAGACATCCAATCGTATAGATATAGAATGATGGCGCGAAGGATAATACAATCGCTGCAATCGTTAATCCGCCGAACACAAACATTAATATTTTGAACGGATTAAATCGATCTCCAAGCCAGCCTCCAATAGGTCGCATGATGGTAGCAACGAGAATAAATCCCGCTGTACGAATACCTGCATCGACTTTGTCCATCTGGAAATGACTGACTAAGAAATTTGGCAAATATACCGTAAATGCCACGAACGAACCAAATGTCAGAAAATAGAACAAACAGAGCAACCATAGTTTATTGTTGCGTGATATGGCCTTCAGCTGCTGCATAAGTGGAACATTAACACGTGTTTCCTTTTTGTCTCCCAGAGCAAAATTCAGCGCTGCCATTCCTAGTAGCAGAATACTGTAGAGCAGAACCGTCGTAGACCATCCCATACGATCAGCGATCAGCGGGGCTCCAAATGCAGACAGTGCTGTACCCAGGTTACCAATTCCGTAGATCCCGTTAACAAACCCATGTCTCTCTTTCGGATAGTATTTGGGCAGTGAAGTTACACCGACGGAGAAGACAGCTCCACCAATACCGAGGAACAGTCCACCAATCACCAGATCACTGAACGATGTCGCACGGCTAATCCACCATACAGGAGCCAGCAACAGGACAAAGCTAATCATGAAAATATTACGTGCTCCATATCGATTCGTCCAATAACCAATTGGAATGCGGGCAATCGATCCGATCAATACGGGAATTGCTGTTGCCCATGCAAGCTGGGAAGATGTAAGCGCAATATCCTCTTTAATAAATGGCATCAGAGATGACAGGATAACCCATACCATGAAACCAAGAACCAGACTTGCGGTTTGCAAGGGCAGTTGAACCTTTCCTTTATGTTGCATTTACATCGCCCTTTCCTTTTTTTGTTCCTGATTCGGATACACAGCTCCATCTCTTCTGCGATACAACACATAACTGCGTTTCAGATAACCCAGTGGCATACTTAACATGTGAACCAGACGAGTAAATGGAAACACGCAGTACAGTACAAAGGTAAGCAGAATGTGTACTTTGAAATTCAGCGGTACCGTCTGCATCAGAACCGGATCAGGCTGGAATACGATCAGACCGCGCAACCATGGATTAATCGTTGTTCGATAGTCGAAACCTGTGTGATTCACCGCATTGGCCGAGGTCGCTAGTATCCCGGTGACAACGACAATGATCAACATGACAAGGGCCAGCCAGTCCCCGATGCTGCTTGTTGCCCGCACCCGGCGAACAACATAACGGCGAACCAGTAGAATGACTGCACCTGCAAATGCAATGATCCCCGCAGGCAGTCCTCCTGCGATAGCCATCAAGTGATATCCTTCATCACTGAGGCCGATCCAGCGATAGAACTCTACCGGAACAAGCAAACCGGCAATATGTCCACAGATTACGGCGAATATTCCGATGTGAAAGAGTAAGCTGCCCCATTTTAACATGCGTTTCTCCAACATCTCACTGGACTTGGACGTCCAACTGAAGGGATTCGTCACATATCTCCAGATCGTTGCCGTAATACAGAAAACAATGACCATATAGGGAAGAGCGCCCCATAACAACAGTTCCAGTGTACTCACCGATTCCCCCTCCTCATCTGAGCCGCGATCTGCATAAGATCTTCAGGTTGTTGGTTAACTGCTTCTTCTTGTTTGGGTACATCAGGAGCTGGAGGCTCAGGAATGACCTGTAACATCAGACTGAGCAATGGTCCATATGGGCTGTTCTGTCCGGTAATGCTCTCGGTCATCGTGACCAGAGCTTTATAGCAGCTGGAGAGCACACCCAAGGCATCTTCCTCAGGAGCCTCAGCCACAAATTCAAGCACCATAGGCAGATAATCCGGCAACTCACTTACTTCCATATAAAATCCTGCAGCTTCATATCTGCGTTTCAATTCAATCAGAGCCGGGCCCCGATCCCGCTCATCGCCATGAAGAACATACGTGAGATAGAGGTTACACTTTTTATCAAAATCGAATGTACGAACATAGGCATCCTGCCACTCAATCGAGCTTACTGCCTGTGCTTCATCTACAAATGTCAGCAAGATCTGGTTCACCGTCTCATCGGAAATGGACTGTATAGCTTCCTTCACTCCCTGCAGCCCTTCTCTCCACACTGTATCGGGATATTGCAACAGATAGGAGATCAGTTTACAGACCATTCTTCTTGTATTCGTATCGTAAACCAGAGCCTGACCTGTTCCTTCATTGAGTTCGATCGTCATCGTTGTCGTTGTCTCCTCTCCCATCAGAATACTCCGCAAGAACCTGGCCCCCCTGCAAAATCAAGTCCGCAGTTGCCCTGTTCGCTGAAGAGATCTTCCACTTCCTCACGGTGAGCTGGCGGGATGACAAAACGGTCATTGTATTTCGCAATAGCGAGCAGTCGGTACATGTCCTCCACTTCCTGAGCATCCATGCCTACTCTTTCCAGTAATTCCGATTCACTGGTCTTGCCCGTCTGCTGGTTACGCATGTGAATGCGCATAACTGCCATTTTTCGCAGTACTTCACGGATTCGATCCGTATCTCCTGCCGTAAGCAGATTGGCCAAATATTCCACTGGAATACGCATGTTATCAATCGCCGGGAAAATATCATTGGCCTCCAGCGAACTTCCCTGTCCCTCTACCCGATTGGTAATCGGGCTAAGCGGTGGAATGTACCATACCATTGGCATGGTGCGGTATTCTGGGTGAAGCGGGAGCGCAATTTTCCAGTCAATAACCATTTTATAAATAGGGGACTGTTGCGCTGCAATAATCCAATCCTCTGGAATTCCGGCCTCGCGCGCTTCGCGAATCACCTCAGGGTCATTCGGATCAAGGAAAATATCCATCTGGGATTCATAGAGATCCTGATCATTTTCAACCGAAGCAGCGGCTTCAACACGGTCTGCATCATACAGCATCAGGCCGATATAACGGATACGTCCCACACAGGTTTCGGAACAGATCGTTGGTAGACCCGCTTCAATCCGTGGGAAACAAAGAGTACATTTCTCGGCTTTGTTTGTCTGCCAGTTGAAATAGACTTTTTTGTAAGGACAGCTCGACACACAGAATCTCCATGCGCGGCATGCATTTTGGTCGACCAGTACAATGCCGTCTTCTTCCCGTTTGTACATCGCTCCGGAAGGACAGGAGGATACACAGGCCGGGTTGAGACAGTGTTCACAGATCCGTGGCAGGTACATCATAAATACCTGTTCAAAATCCATTTTGATTGAGGCTTCGACACCCTTCATATTGGGATCTTCCATCCCCGTTACATGGGCACC
Organism: Paenibacillus sp. 37; assembly: GCF_008386395.1. NCBI lineage: Bacteria > Bacillati > Bacillota > Bacilli > Caryophanales > Paenibacillaceae > Paenibacillus > Paenibacillus sp. 37. Next base: position 4,342,515 of record NZ_CP043761.1, read on the forward strand.
TGCCAGATCGTCTTCCCAGTTCGGACCCCACTCCAGATTCATATATTCACCCGTAATCTGGGATTTCGGTCTTGCTACAGGCTGATGTTTTTTCTCCGGACTGTTCGTCAGTTTCTCATACTCGTATGTCCATGGCTCGTAATAATCATCAATGGTAGGCTGATCCGGATTATGGAAAATGTTAAGCAAGCGTCTTGCCCTTGTGCCGGACTTCAATTCCAGTTTGCCATTCTTCATCTCCCAGCCACCGCGATAACGCTCCTGGTCCTCCCATTGTTTTGGATAACCGACCCCTGGCTTGGTCTCCACATTGTTCCAGTACATATATTCTGCACCTGGACGATTAGTCCAGGTGTTTTTGCACGTTACACTACATGTATGGCACCCTATGCATTTGTCCAGATTCATGACCATACTGACTTGTGCTTTAATCTTCAAGCCAATCCACCTCCTGCAGTTTTCTTATGATGACATTGAGGTCACGCTGGTTACCTGTCGGGCCATAGTAGTTGAAGCCATAACTTAACTGGGCATAACCACCGATCATATGTGTTGGCTTCACATGAATACGTGTCGGACTGTTATGTGTACCCCCACGTGTCTGTGATATTTTGGTACCCGGAACGTTAATGTGACGGTCCTGAGCATGATACATGAATGCCATGCCGCGAGGAATACGGTGTGTTACTACGGCTCTGGCAACGACTACCCCGTTACGGTTGAAACATTCGATCCAGTCGTTGTCGACCAGTCCGGCTTCTTCTGCATCTTCGTAGTTCATCCAGATTGTTGGGCCACCTCGGAACAACGTCAGCATCGGCAGCGCATCATAGTACATACTGTGGATTGACCACTTGTTATGCGGTGTCAGGTAATTCAGGACAATTTCTTTGCCACCTTCGATCGGACGTTTGCTGTTCGGATGGAACGGCGTATGCTTCAACACAGGTTTAAATGTCGCTAATGTCTCTCCGAACTCACGGAGCATCGCATGATCAATATAGAACTGCTGTCTGCCGGTCAATGTACGCCATGGAATCAGGCGCTCCACATTGGTGGTGAATGGCGAATATCGGCGTCCGCCTTTTTCAGATCCGCTGAATGCAGGCGAGGTAATGACCGTTTTCGGTTTGGAAGTGATCTCGTCAAATGTAAAACATTCCTCAGACCGTTCCTCAGCCAAATCTTTCAGATGTAATGCCGTTTTCTGTTCCAGCGCTTCCCACGCACGTACGGCCATCTTGCCATTCGTTGTACTGGACAAGGTCAGAATGGCCTCCGCAACATTGCGGTCGGTGCTCAGATCCGGACATCCTTGTCCAACGCCATCTTTACGGTGCACGCCCAGAATACCCTTGAGTTTTTCATACTCTTCACTAGCAGACCAGGATATGCCTTTGGTACCGATTGGTTTATCCTTCACCACAGGTCCTAGACTGATCATTTTGTTATATACGGCAGCATAGTCACGTTCCACGACCTGAATATGTGGCATCGTTTTACCCGGGATTGCTTCACATTCTCCCGCACTCCAGTCTTTGATCTCTCCGTACGGTTGAGCAAGCTCATCCGGTGAATCATGCAAGAGCGGTGTAGCAATGATCTCCTTCTGCGGCCCATCGAATTGCTGCGCAGCCATCTCGGAGAATACACGTGCGATTTCCTTGAAGGTATCCCAGTCGGAACGGGATTCCCACTGCGCGGCTACCGCCGGATTGAATGGATGAACGAACGGATGCATATCCGTACTGCTCAGATCGCTTTTCTCATACCAGGTCGCTGCTGGCAGCACAATATCGGAATACATCGCTGTTCCTGCCATACGGAAATCCATATTGATCATCAGATCAAGCTTGCCTTCCGGTGCCTCATCCACCCACTCCACATGTTCTGGGCGCAATCCATGATCGTCATCGTTCAACAATCCGTTCGTAGCACCGAGTAGATGCTTGAGGAAATACTCATGTCCTTTGCCAGAACTTGAGATCAGATTTGCTCTCCAGACAAATAGCACACGTGGGAAGTTCGCCGGATCATCCGGTTGCTCGATCGAGAACTTCAGATTTTTGTTCTGTAACTCGGAAGCAACATAAGCACCAATCTCTTCCTTCGTCGTTGCTCCGGCCTGCAATGCATCCTGATGCAGATCAATCGAGTTGCGATTGAATTGTGGATAGGATGGAAGCCAGCCCATACGAGCAGCCATCACATTATAATCGGCTACATGCTGGAACCGGGGTTCACCTTCAAGCGCCGAAGTCAACTCTTCGACTTGGGTCTCCTCGTATCTCCATTGATCTGTTGCAAAGTAGAAGAAGGATGTTCCGTTCTGCAGACGTGCAGGTCCGGTCCAGTCACGAGCAAAGGCAATCGTTTGCCAGCCTTCAGCCGGACGCAATTTTTCTTGACCGACATAATGGGCCCAGCCTCCACCATTCACACCCTGACAGCCAGTCATCAGAATTAGGTTAATTATTGCGCGATAGATAACGTCGGAGTTGTACCAGTGATTAATACCTGCTCCCATGATGATCATGGACCGACCTTGGGTATCGATGGCATTCTGTGCAAACTCACGGGCAATCTGCGTAACCGTTTCTTGATCTACACCGGTAATTTTCTCTTGCCATGCAGGGGTAAACGGTTTTTCCTGCGGTTCATGCAAGATGTCGTCTCCACGGTTAATACGTACACTCAACTGTTCTCCATTAGTGACAACTTCTGTTGAATCCGCAGAGCGGGTCATTTCTCGTTCGACTCCGTACTTCGCAAGCACAAGATCATATACGGCTGTGACCATGATCCATCGATCCTCAAGCCATATTCGACGTACAGGAATCTGACGTTGCATGATATGTTTACCTTCGTCATCAAAGTAGGGCAGTTGAATGGTGACGAGGTCGTGGTGAACACCGAGCAAGGATAATCTTGGATCAATCGGCTCACCGTTCTCTACGTGTTCCATTTTGAGATTCCATGTGCCTTCTTCGCCCCAACGGAAGCCCAAACTTCCTTTTGGCATGGCATAGGTTCCACTGTTTTCATCATATACAAGCGTTTTCCAAGCCATATTATTGCCTGTGATGCCCAGATCTTCCCCAACGAGAAATCTGCCTGCTGTGTGTACGCCATCTTTTTCTTCTACAATCAGCAGATTTGGAAAATCAGTATACTGTTTGGCATATTGCATGAAATAGTCCGTAGGTTTTTCAATGTAAAACTCTTTTAGAATGACATGGCCCATAGCCATCGCCAGAGCGCCGTCCGTCCCTTGTTTTACCGACATCCACGTATCTGCGAATTTCACATACTCCGCATAGTCCGGGCTGATGGATACCACTTTTGTTCCCCGATAACGTGCTTCAGCCAGGAAGTGGGCATCCGGTGTCCGCGTCATTGGCAGATTCGAGCCCCATACCAGAATGTATCCCGAGTTGTACCAGTCACTGCTCTCCGGTACGTCCGTTTGATCACCCCAGATCTGAGGTGAAGCCGGTGGTAGATCCGCATACCAGTCGTAGAAACTGAGCAATGGTGATCCCATCAAGGATAAGAACCGTGATCCTGCTGCATAACTGACCATCGACATGGCAGGAATCGGTGAGAAACCAATAATTCGGTCGGGTCCGTATTCTTTGATCGTATGAATCAAAGAAGCTGCAATAATCTGTGTAACTTCTCCCCAAGACGCACGAACCAATCCACCTTTACCACGTACGGATTTATATCTTTTTACTTTTGCAGGATCATCCGCAATGCTGGACCACGCTTGGACCGGGTCACCATGTGTCTGAAGTGCATCACGCCACATATCCAGCAGCGCACCACGTACGTAGGGATGTTTGACACGCAGTGGACTGTACAAATACCATGAAAAGCTCGCTCCACGCGGGCATCCCCGTGGTTCAAATTCCGGCATATCCGGTCCAGTTGAAGGATAATCGGTTGCCTGCGTTTCCCAGGTCACAATGCCATCCTTTACATAGATCTGCCAGCTGCATGATCCGGTACAATTGACTCCGTGTGTGGAACGTACCACTTTGTCATGCTGCCAGCGGCGGCGATAGACATCTTCCCAGTCCCGATTAACCGGGGACATTTCACTCCAGCCCTCCGCACTTTTTTCACGTTTGGCAAAATATTTGAGTTTGCCCATCCAGGGCATGCTTTTGTTACTCATTGTTGTCCTCCCACAAATGTGACCTGTTAATGCAAGTCTGAATCTTGAACTGCGGTTGCTAACCTCCGATTTGCGACATATTTCGCAACGTTGGCGTGCCGTCGATCTGTTGCCCGTTTAAGGCTTTTACCATGTCATGGGTTTCGGGTTTGGCTCCGAGTGCCTTGTAAAATAAGCCCTGAACCGCCTTGTCATCACCTACGAGTGGACGAACATTGAACTCATCCGACCAGTAGAGACAAGGTTTGATATTTCCGTCTGCCGTCAGCCTGAGTCGATTGCAATTTCCGCAGAAATGACTGCTGACCGGATGGATCAGACCAAAGGTTCCAGCAGCTCCCTTTATGCGGTAACTATCTGCGGGACCATTGCCGTAAACTTCACCACAGCTTTCGTAGTTCCATGATGCTCCGCATGTTTCCAGCACATGTTCGAGTGGTAGATATCCTGATCTCCAGCCATCACCACTGTCACCTATAGGCATGTACTCGATAAAACGAATATGAATGGGTTCATCCCGGGTCATCCTCAGAAAGTCTTCCACTTCATCGTCGTTCACGCCTTTCATCAGCACCACGTTCAGCTTGATCGGATGAAATCCAGCCTTTTGACTGGCTTTAATGCCATCCAGCACACGCTGCACCTTGCCGCCCCGGGTAATGCTTGCGAATCGTTCTGGCTTCAAAGAATCCAGGCTTATGTTCACCCGTGTTAGCCCCGCAGCCTTCAGCAGATCCGCATAGGCTGCCAAATAGATGCCATTGGTTGTCAATGCGATATCTTCAATTCCTGGAATGGCGGACAACATGGCAATCAGTTGATCCAGACCCTTGCGAACAAGAGGCTCCCCTCCAGTTAAACGCAATTTCCTAATGCCTAATGGAGCAAGCGCCTTAACGATGGACGTGATTTCTTCATAGGACAGGATTCGTTCTGTCGGTTCAAACTGCATTCCTTCCTCCGGCATACAATACACACAGCGGAGATTACAGCGATCCGTAACCGAAATTCTTAAGTAATCATGTATTCTTCCAAATGGGTCCATTAATTTCGATTCCATACACGTACCTCCCTTCTCTAGGGTGCTGTCTTCACATCAGCCGAAGGAGGGAACATACTTCCTCTCATCGAGTGTCATCTTGACGCTAAATATAAGGATGTCTCGTTCGCTCAACTGTGCAAAATATCACAAGAAGTGAAACATAGCGCACAAGTGCACATCTATATATGCTCCGTAACCCTTTTCCAAACAGGATTGTGGGCCAAATAAGGCAAAATTATGGCAAAAGGAAATGTGTGAGCAGGCTCACAAAGACCCCTCTTCACATTTTCTATAATCAAATTGCAACACCACACTATCCCTATTTGGAGGAATGACACATGAACACATATGCAGCAACTATTAATGCCACGGAGTATCCACCGCATTTGAAACATAAAATTATCTTCGAAACGTTTGATCAGCTGCAACCGCAGGAATCCATGCTGCTTATTAATGATCACGATCCAAAACCGCTACGATTCCAGTTCCAATCCACACATCCTGACGGCTTCAACTGGGAGTACATTGAACAGGGGCCTACAACGTTCCAGGTCAAAATCAGCAAATTATAGATTGGAGCTGAAGCGCTATGGCGCACGTTGATATTATTGATGACACTACACTTCGCATCACGCTGCGGCTGGAAGATGCCACAACCATGATTCAAATGGCACAGCGTGAGCAAGTGGAATATGCACAAGAGATCATTACCATTTATGAAAAAATGCCTGTGTTCGAATATACTCATTTCTGTTTTTACGCCTATGATAGTGCGAGACTTTTTGAGCGTGTGCTCGGAATGGATCCCAAAGCATATCTGTCCTTCTCCCTCGATGCGCCGGAGTCATTCTTCTATGCTCTGTATGGTGGTATGGTAGCCCTGTATGAATCATCTCTACAGTTGGTACAGCAGGCGGATGTAGCTGGTGCAGGATTGGATGTGAACGCACATGTCTCCATCTGAAGTCCATATTGTTGAATTGGATGTGCGTTCTCATCTGAGTAAAAAGCTGGAGCCGTTTCAGTTGATCATGGACACGGTCAAAGGCCTTCAACATGAAGATGTATTTGTACTACACGCTCCATTCAAACCAACGCCTCTGCTCGGTATTCTCAAAATGAAAGGGTACTCCAATTCATCAGAACGCAAGAGTTCAGATCACTGGGTCACCACATTTGTGCACAAAAAAAATAAAACCAGTGCAGATACCATATCTGCAGCGGTTTTATCCGGTACGCCCCCAAAGACTGAACTGGATTCGGTTTCAGGTGATACCTCATTTTCCTGCGAGGGCCGTCCAGAAGAAATTATTGTGGAAGCTGAGTTCAATCCATCTTCTCAGGCTCCAACCGTCGTACTTGATAACCGGGGATTAGAACCACCTCAGCCGATGATGCGAACGCTTGCGGCACTGGAGCGTTGCAAGCCCGGGGATGTCGTGTTGATTCATAATGACCGTGTGCCTGTATTCTTGATTGAGGAACTTAACAATCTGGGTTGTCTCTACACAGTTGCAGATCAGGCGGATGGTACAGCCAAAGTGAGAATTGAAAAAGGGTAAGGAGGCGAAAGCCATGTCCAGGTTGCCGTTTCTTTTTATCATCACGGGCATCTTTGGATTTGTAATGTATCACGCATTCTCCCTGCTCTCGCTGACAGGCTGGCTTGGTGATGAACTCAGAGGACCCGAAGGCTGGTTTCATGCCCATCTGTTTGTGCTCGGGTGGGCAACCATGCTGGCTATGGGTGCCGTTTATCAGTTGATACATGTTATTTTGCAATCCAATATCTACAGTCTGTTTCTCGGTTATTGTCATTATTTCTTGTTCAGTATTGGAATCGTGGGTATCTTATACGGCTTCATTCATGCAGATGTCATCTGGATTGCCGTTTCTGCTACACTCGCGCTTTCTGGCATTCTGTTGTTCGGATGGAATATGGCCGTTACCCTCTTCCGTGCCTCACAGTGGAATCCGGTAACGATCAGCGCAGCTTGTTCCTGTCTTTATCTGGTTCTTACCGGGCTGTCCGGTATGCTAATGGGTCTGAATTTTGCCTTTGGTGATTGGAATAGTCTGCATGAACGCTTATTCGGCGCACATATCTGGATGGGAACACTTGGCTGGTTTGGCATGTTAATTACCGGCTTCAGTTACAAAATGCTTCCCATGTTCTACTTATCCCACGATTATTCCATTCGACTGCAAAAAGTGGTCCTGGTTCTGTGGAATGCAGCTGTAGTTACAGGTGTTGTCGCATTTCTGACAGGTATTAAGGGAAGTCTGCTCTGGCTCGCGCTCCTACTTCTAACCGCAGCCCTTCTCTTCTATGTGTATCACTTGGAGCAAATTCAGGAGAAACGGCACAAAAGTAACCCAGGTCCGGGCATCCGCTGGTCTGTGTATGTAAGCCGTGCGTTGGCTGTATATGCTGTTGCCCTACTGATCTATTCCTCGCAAGGGACTGAACTACTGCTCCATCCACGTGTTGTTCTGCTGTCTGGATGGGTATATCTCGGGGGCTGGGTGTCTCTCACCATACTTGGTTATGCCTCCAAAATCGTGCCCTTTCTATGGTGGACCCACAAATATGGCAAGCAGGCAGGCAGACCCGGAACACCGCTGATGGCAGGTATGCTAAGTGAACGGTATGTCAATTGGGGTATGCTCGCCATGGTCGCTGGAAGCCTTTTGCTTGTCAGTGGAATTCTGATTAATCTGGCAGAGGTCATGATGGTTGGAGGGACGATTTTGTCTCTTGTCTCCATCGTTTATATAACAAATATTGCTTTGGTATTCAGACGTTAATGTTAATAAAATGGACTGGAGAGTGAACATGATGGAACAAACCACGCATTTGCTGGAATGTCTCAAGGAAGTATATGACCCTGAATTAGGTGTCAATATCGTTGACTTGGGTCTGGTGTATGAAGTAAGGGAAGAGCCTGAACGGGTACATGTACGGATGACGCTGACTACACCAGGTTGCCCGCTGCACGATACAATTGTTGGTGCGGTGAAATGGGTTTTGCAGGAAAATACAAATAAGACTGATATTGATGTTCAAGTCGTGTGGGAGCCACAGTGGTCTCCACAGCTGATGTCGAATGAAGCCAAAGAAATGCTGGGGTACTTCTAGGCACTATGACTATAGACCGGATGCATGAACAAATTGCTGCCGGAATACGAAAAAGCGTACTTAAATCTGATGTTCTCAGACCCAGGTATGCTTTTTGTTTTTCGAAGGAAGCCACACTTGGTCAATGTATTCTTGAATAAAAAATAAATAAGGAAACTCCAGAATAGAGTTTCCCTTATATTAGTGCCGATCAGTGAATCATTCTATCAATTCCTTGATATTAGATCTTAGATGTCCTTTGCATACGATGCTGCTGGAACTTTATTTAATACCACGAACAAACGAACCTCCTGATCTCCTGTATTATGGAATGCGAACTCCACCTCACCGCCACAATGGATCACATCCTCTTGTTTCACCTCTTGTTCCTTTCCATCCAAAATAAGAGTGCCTGTGCCTTCGACAACCAGCAAAATAACGTCTGTGCCCGGATGTTTATGAACGGGAAGCTGCTGACCTGGCAGAAAATGAAGTACAAAGGTCACTCCATCACCCTGTTGGAATAAAATCCGTTTTGTGAAACGGTCCTCGCTGAATGTTTTGACTTCTTGCAATGACGTAATACTCATGATTAATCTTCCTCCTCGATAATATAATCTGTGAATACATTCATCTTATCGCAAGAAAACCCGCATTTCCTTGATCTGAATCAAGGAATGCAGGCAATGAACAGATCATGGTCGGTCCCTATGACCGTTTGTTTCTAAGATAGTTACACCATCATTTTGCGCAGAGAAGATACATATCTGGAACGAATAACAAAGAAATAAAACGTCTGTGCAAGTACAAAGGCACCAAATACAGTCAACAGCGGCATCGTATAATTGGTAATACCGAATTCAGTAAGAAATGGCTTAACCACGACCAAAGTTTCAATGATAGCTACTCCGATCGGTAAAAAGAACAGAATAGCAATCTGAACGGTGGATGATCGTTTCATCTCCTGGAAACTGAGACCCATTTTCGAAAGAGAATGCACCATCTTTCCATCCGCTTCAAGATCGGTATGCAGTCTGAAATACAGAAAGCTTGCGGAAGAGATCGAGAAGATTAATCCGATAAATATGCCCAAGAAGGTAAATAGTGCTGTCCCCTGTCTGAATCTTTCAAAATCACCGTACCGCGTACTCAGATATCCAGAGTGGTTATCCGTTGAAGCGTTGCTACTCCGAATGGAATCCGCGGAGAATAGAAGCTGATCGCTAACCATGGCTTCCGAGGAGTGGCGGTCAGGTACAGCATGACCCCATGCAGGAATCTGATACAGATATTTAGCAGATATCATATTCTCTTTGATCTGTTGGGCAATCTCTTCATACTTCTCATCCGGTAGGACAACTACACCTGTAGCATAGAGTAGGGTTCCAAACTGTGGATCGATATCTGTATCCGTAACCCGAGCTTCCAGTGGGCTCGCATTCAGACTCAACGTCAACTTGTCTCCCTTCGCAAAATTACGAAATCTGTTGCGCTCGATCTGACCCTGATCCTTCTCATTGCGGGTATCCACAAATAAGGCAGATCCGGCATCCAATTGGAACATCTTTTTCCCTTGTGTCAGATTGTATTGGTTGTAGTGACTAAGCGGCATAACCGAGACAGCACTCTGATCTGCAGCGGACCAGAAATATTCCAGATATATCTGTTGATAATCCAAGCCTGCAGCTTCAAGCATCGAATCAATAGCGCTCATATCCAATTGCTCTGCTGGTCTGAAAACATTGTATTGAATTGGAAAATCATTGTTTGTAAACTGCTCCCGGTTCTCTTGATCCAGTGACAAAATCACAACTGCACTCATCGAAGCAATCGCAATCACTACCGTCACCATAAAGAGCATCCGAGCATTATCCTTCATTTTGTAACTCATCTCTGAGATCCATAACAGACGAGTACCATGCCATACCGTTTTACGATTACGCTTCAATACCCGTATAATGAGCACGGAAAGTTGTGAGTAGAAAAAATACGTCCCTGCGATGCCTGTCACTGCTGCGAGCAAGATCGTACCGCCACTCAATTTACTGCGGAGTGCTACAAATCCGATTGTAAGTAATGTCAGGCCCAGAAGTGAGAAGAACCACGAAGCTTTGGGTTCTTTTTTAGGTTTGCTGGTCCCCGTCAAAAGTTCTAACGTCCGTTTGTTTCCGATAAATACCAATGTGAAAAGTGAAATGCAGAAAAATAATAACAGAAAGGCCCCGATCGTAATCAGAATCGCTTTCACCGGAAAATAAAAGGACAGATCATCCATCCCGATAAAACGAGTGGTTAACATCAGGAACAGCTTGGACAACAACATGCCTCCGCCGATACCGGCAATAATGGACAGACAGCCGATCAACATATTTTCCAATATGACCAATTTCCGAATCTGTCCAGGCTCCGCACCAAGTATGGTCAGAATGCCAAACTCCTTGTTCCGTGATTTGAGAAAAGCACTGATGGAATACATAACAAAGAAAAATGCAAACACATACACGATAATCGAAGCGATCTGCATCCCCGTAGCGGTAGTGTCACCCATTGGCAACTCTGCCACATATGGATGATAGATAAATACTGCATAAGCGAAAAATATCATGACCATAAACACACTGCTAAGAAAAAAAGCAATATACGCTCGCCCATTGCGGCGAATGTTATTAAACGCGAACTGAGGAAAGCTCATGTGAATTCCCTCCCCAGAAGGATAAAGTATCAATGATCCGCTGGAAGAACGTCTGCCGATTATCTCCGCGGTGTACCTCCGCTGCCAGTTTCCCGTCCTTGATAAATACGATTCGATTGCAATAACTTGCAGCAAGGGGATCGTGTGTCACCAGCATAATGGTCGTTTTCTCCTGCTGATTAATCTGTTCAAGCGACTCCATGACAGCCTGAGATGAAGTGGAATCCAATGCACCAGTGGGTTCATCCGCCAATACAATCGAAGGCATATTGATCATGGATCTCGCAATGGCTGTGCGCTGTCGCTGTCCACCCGAGATTTCGTACACTCGTTTATCCAGAATATGATCAATCCCAAGCTTGGCTGTAATACGATGTAGTCTACTCTCCATCTCCTTCAGTTTGACCTTGTCCAGCGTCAATGGAAGTACAATATTCTCGGCAACCGTCAGCGTGTCCAACAGATTGAAATCCTGAAAGACAAACCCGAGTTCCCGACGCCGGAACATGGCAAGTTCTTTCTTTTTCATATCAAACGGGTTCATGCCATTAATTAGCACCTTGCCTGAGCTGGGTTCATCAATGGTAGAGACCATGTTTAACAATGTGGTTTTGCCACTGCCGGACGGGCCCATAATACCCACAAACTCACCTTGTTTGATTGTCAGATGAATATCACTAAGGGCTTGAGTCTGCACTTTGCCCTGATATACTTTGTTCAGTCCCGATACTTGTAACATTTCCATGCATAATTCCCTCCTAATCCATCATTCTTTATACGTTAATTCTATTCTTATCCTAACTGACCTCCCCTAACGGTGCTATCGAATTACCTTAAACTTCCCTTACAGTACGTTTAAGGTTCTGTTCCCCTGCCTCCATAACTTATTGTATCTATAAAAAAAACACCTCACCCATGGCTGTGGGCAAAGCGCTCTTTATTGCGGATATTTCGAATGAATCCAGCTAAATCTGACCAGCGTTCCCTTATTCAGCTCCGAAAACAACTCTACCCGGTTATCCAGACGTGCACTGATCTCACGAACCAGATATAACCCCATCCCTGTGGATTCGTGGTATTGCCTGCCACGTTCACCTGTAAAATAGGGATTGAACACACGATGAATATCCTCGGACGAGATGCCGATTCCCTCATCCTGAATGTCCAGGATTGTACGCTCTTCCTGTTTATAGCCGGTAATGATCACTTTTTTGCCTGATTTGCTATCGGAATAGTTCACGGCATTGGTCAAAATCTGGGTGAACATGAACCGTAGCCACTTGGAATCACTGTATATCTGAAGGTCGCCCTCCATCCGGATATCCGGCGTAATGCCTCTGCGAATAAACAAACGCCGGTTCTCTGCAATGCTACTCCGAAGCACCTCATGCAGAGACAGCAGCTCTACACGAAAATCCCCTTCGAACTGTTCAAGCCGTGATGAATGCAAGACCATCTCAAGTCCTTTGCGCATTTTATCCAGCTCATCCTGAATACTGCCAGCCGTCTCATCGTCCACATCTTCCAAGGTCAGTTGGATGATGGACAAGGGCGTCTTCATCTGATGAACCCAGCGATTCATGAATACCACCTGCTGATCCTTGCTAGTACGTAATTGACCCATCTCGTTCTGCCGATTACGCTCCAGTTCATGTAACAATTCCTGGATGGCTTCCGCCACGACCGAATTTCCAAGCGTTTGGAAAGGCTCGTTTACCAGTTTACGTGGTTGTTCAAGTAGACGATAATACGCTCGTAGCTGGAGGTAACGTATGACCAGATAGATCAACAGCACAACAGTACTGATCAGCATGCCATAAAGGACAATCTTCATCGGACGGCCCTCACCAGAGAGCCAGTAGACACACGGAACCAGCAGCATCTGTAACACATAAATTCCGACTAACAACAGGTGGTCTTTCAGGAAAAGTCTCATTTCCCTTTTCCCTGTGCGGATGAATCCAGATCCAATACACGATAACCCGCTCCGCGAACCGTCTCCAAAATCTCTTCTGCACCCAGCTCCTTCAACTTTCGGCGAACACGTGTAATATAGACATTCAACGTATTATCATCGATAAAATGCTGATCTTCCCACATTTGCTCTAACAATTTTTCTCGGCTGACAACTCGGCCTGCCTTTGCCATTAGTGCTTCCACCAGTATCGCTTCCTTCTGTGTCAGCTCTATTGAACGTTGATCATATTCCAGTACAAATCGCTCAGGATAGAGGATCATGGGACCATTCGTAACTGTTACTTCCTGCTGAACAGCAGCGTAAGAACCATAGGCTCGGCGCAGCTGACTGCGGACTTTGGCAAGCACAACTTCATATTGAAAAGGTTTTGTAATATAATCATCCGCTCCATGTTCCAACGCCATAATCTGATCCATACCACTATCACGAGCCGATATGAATAAAATGGGACATATGGAATGTGTGCGTATCTGCCTGCACCAGTAGTACCCATCATATTGAGGCAAGTTCACATCCATCAGCACAAGATCCGGTTCCATCTTCACGAATTCTTCCAATACATGACGAAAATCTTCTGTGACCTGTACCTGGAATCCATTTCGGGTCAGATAAGCCGCCAGCAATCCTGCTAGCTTGGCATCATCTTCAACCAACAATATCGACTGCATCGTTAACCCTCTTTCCGTTTCCTGACGTCAGTGTATCACATCTAGTTACCCATTCTAGTCGGAAACGGCTTGAAAATAAAGGGTCAGACCACGAGACGTCCCCTCTTCTCTGCCAACCCAATGATGGCTTCCACCCCTGAGTTAAATTCAAGAAAGTCCTGCTCTACCCCATCGCTGAAAATAACACCGTCCTCTGGCATCTGGGATACAATGTGCAGTGGTTGATTCGAATGGATCTGTCCAAACACGAGATTAGCAGCAGTCGTTCGACTCGGAAAAGGTTCACGTACTGAAAAATATAAGTAAGGCGCATCCCAGTTAAAATGATTCAGCTCCTGCCTGCTTCCATGAATGGATGAGGATGCAACAGCAACCTCATCTTCAGAATTCATGTTCTGCCATGCAGCGGACCCTACAATTCCGGTGGCTCCGGCCAGCACACTTTTGAACCAGCCTGTCGATCCCATGCCTGTGGATACAATGATGCCACTGGAAGATTGTTGTTCTGCGGATGAACCCAAACGCACTTCATAACGTGCCGATACATGCGTCTTCCGACCAATGAACAGATCATTGACACCATATAGATACTGTCCATCATTCAGTTCCACTTTGGCGAGAGTGACTTCTTTCAAGGTTCGTTGCTTTCGAATGACATCAGGAACAATGAAGCTCAGATCTTCCACGGTAAAAGGTAATAACACGCCATCCCACCGCATCGGGTCCGGGTTCACACCTATTAGCGGCTGCTCGGTTACGTATTTGAGGGTATTGGCTACAAGCCCATCCTGTCCAACCACGACCACGATATCCTGCTCTCCAAAGATAAAATTAGGCACATGTTCTCGATCAATTGTTTGAACCCGTCCCAATTGACCCAGTTGCTGCTGTGCCTGCTGCACAGATAACCGATAACGACGGTCTTCCTCCATATAATCACTGAAGTCTGCGCCCAGACGTTCAATATAAAACTGAGCTTGCTGCACCGTGTTATATCGAACCACCAACTCTTCCAGTCGGGTCCGACGCTTAACGAGAATGAGCTTGTGTTCGCTCATTCGATCGTCCGGCGTAGCCTGATGACGTACTGATTTCCCTGCTTGCTCTGCCTCTCTTGTTCCTAATCTCATCGCCCTCTACCTCCCTGATCTCTGCCCGGCGCAGGAGACATCAATCCCTGCAACAGATCCGGCGAGATATTAAGCTGTCCGATCTTGCCTGCATTTTCGGCCAGTTCCTGGAATGCTAGTGCGATCAGCTTATCAGAATTCATGCCCATATTCGCCATTGCTTGCAGTACATTTGGTTGTACATTTTGCAATGAGTTCATCACGGCAGCAATCTCATACGCTTTGGCATCTGCCTCGGCATTGTGATTGGCAATGGTCAATTCAATCAGTTGCTGCTTACGTTCCTCCATCGCTGTATTGAACTGAAGCTGCTCCTGCTCCATCTCGTTTTGTTTCTGTTTCACCGAGCGTTCTGCCTGCAATTGGGTCTCACGAATTTGCTGTTTCTTTGTCTCCACGGCAATTTCGGTGTTCAGTTCGTTCTCCTTCACTCGTCTCTCCTGTTCAATCGATGCATTGCGACGCACATACAGCGCTTCATCTGCTTGACGTAAAATCTCTTCCCTCGCTTGTGCTTCCAATGCACGCATCGTCTCTTTATTGGGCAGAATGGCCAGGATGGATAGACTCATCAGCTCAACGCCCAGTTTCTCCAACTCTTCACTTTGCACAACTTCGCGTTTCATGCTGCTTGCCAGCCGTTCACTGGATTGAATGGCCTCCTTCAACGGCATTTTCTCCAGATATTTCTTGGTTAGTACTTTCGCTGTGGTGATTACCCGTTGGTCCAGTTTGCCGGGGTCGTCTGAAATATACCGATTCTTGCGCAAATTGTATGTGTAATTCAGGCTCTGTGTTATTTTCAAATAATCTACAATGCGATAACTTAGCTGTCCCTGCACAGTAACGGTCTGATAGTCCGCCGTAATCTCTTCGAACATAAAAGGTACATCCACCGAGGACACGGGTAGCACCACTACCGATGTGGTGGGCTCATAATAATAGAAGGACAATCCAACACCCTGACGTTTTACCTCACCATTTTTCACTTTCATTACATATTCACTGGGTTGAAACTTTGCAAATCGAAATCCAAACATGGCTCATTCCCCATTTCTTAATATTGTCGTTTTGATATTATCGAAATGATAACAAATGAATTCGATATTGTCAATACGACATTAACAAATGATTCATATGCCTATGTAGAGAAAGGGATGACTTCTGAACCTCTTTTTTTCCGCAAAACAAAGAGACCGAATCAGTTGATTCGATCTCCTTACCTGCTTTGTTATTTTCTAATACAGTTGTTCCATTAATCTGGCGATTGCAACAGCTCCCTGTGCACGGTTCGCTGTTTCTTTCGGAGCAAACGTGCCATCAGGCATGCCATTTAGCAGTCCAAGTTGTTGCATCGAGGCTACAGCCTCTTTGGCGTATGGCGCGATCTCATCGTTGTCTACAAACACCATATTTTCTGGTACAGAATGGGTTGCATCCTCACGTTGCACAACTTGAAGAGCTCTATTCAGCATAACGGCCATATCTTCTCGTGAAATCCGTTCGTTGGCCCCGAAGCTTCCATCCGCTCGGCCTTGAATAATGTTCATCTCAATTCCAAGTCGTACTGAATCGGCATACCACTGCCCTTCCTTCACATCTGTTGGGACCGAAATAGATGGATTCGGCTGGCGTGTATCACCAATACCTTTAATAATCATTTGCAAAAATTGTGCTCTGGTCAGTTCACCTTGCGGGGCAAAACGAGTTGCGCTCATCCCCGAAATAACCCCTTTACCGTAGAGGTTCTGTACCTCTTGGATTGCCCAATTGTCATTTTGCAAATCATGTAATGGCACTTCAACTTCTGTAATGACATAACTGCCCGATTCCAGCGGTTTGAACGTCATCGTTTTGGTCTTGTCATCGTACTTGGAATACGTAACAGGTTTCATTTCTCCACTTGGAGATATGGAATGTACAACCATAACTACATCATTTTTTTTAGGTTGCTCCACATTGGATAGAGCAACTTCAACCGCTCTGTTTGTCCATTGCAATGGCTTATTGTTCATTAACAAATTCACATCAACAATCGCATGATGACCGATTGCTGCTTTTTGAGATGTGGATAGTGCATCTGTTGATCCTTTTGCCACTACAATGTCGAACGTTCCCACAGTCTCTGCAATGGTTAGCGGCAGTGATTTGAGAGGAACACGAACGGTAGTCTGTCCTACGACTACATCCAGAGATTTTACTTCCTCGGAACGAACCCATGCTGCCAATTGACTTGCAGCCAATTGGAATGTGACTGTCTCGGCTGTGTCAGGTACATCTGCAAGCAGCTTCAACGTACGATTTCCTGCATCCATGGACTGCAGTGCCTGAGTTAATTGGGATGCATCCGGACGAATCGAATACTTGTCATCCCCAGTTGCTGTTCCTTTTATCGTGATCGAACCCTTAACTGGCGGATTCCCAGGTTCAACCGGTGGTGTTTCAGCCGGATTCCCCGTTGAAGGAGCTGTTCCCGGGTTGGAAGGTTGTGAAGGTACGCTTGGTTGTGATGGCTGACCAGGGCCAGGTGTACCATCTTGACGCACAAGCTTACTCACAGCATCTTGTAACGACCGATCCGCATTGCTTACATCTTGCGTTGAAGATTCAACATCCAGCATGAACGCCTTCGCTTCAGAAAGCGCCTTACTGAATACATTCCAGCTTGAAGTCGTGTAATCAGTTTGTTTTAATTTCTCAGCGTTATCTACAGTAACTTGCAGTGCAGATTTGTCAGCCGGGTACGTACCGTAAGCTTCAAATTCCATGAATCCTACCCATGTAGGACCTGCTGTAATCGTTACGCGAATATAACGTCCCTCCGTGCCTTCTGGAAGAACATGGCTAGGTGCGGTTGATACAACCACATCACTTGTGGTGTCCACTACTTTCACAAAATTTTGGTTGTCATTGGACACTTCAATCTTGTACTTGATACCGCCACTCCACATCGACATCTCGATCTTGCGAAGGTTAGCGACTTGTCCCAAATCCACTTGCCACCAGCTTCCGATACTCTTATCCGTTCCCCATGAAGTGTTCGGATTGTTGTCAATTGCACCTTCAGGAGAGTTGGCTTGATTACCTCCTGTCCCTGCACTACTTGAAGCCGTTGCCGTTTTGCCCGTTGTTAAAGCCTCCAGAGAGACCAGATTAGTAAAGGCTTGTTTCAACATACTCAGTGCTGAATTCACCTCAGACTGGACAACAGCTTGGTTATCTCGGACCTGAATCGCTACCTTCAAAGATTGTTGCAATACAGACCAGCTCCGGCGTGTATAGGAAGATTCATTCTGCTGCTGCATTTGTTGAATGTACTGGTGCAGTTGTGTTTTGTCCACATTGGATAGACCTTGAATGGCATCATGCAAACGTTTAACCGCTGTATTCGCATCCGTCTGTGTTGTTCTTGGATCATTCAAGACCTGCTCAGCGCCTTCCAGCGCTTTGGTCAATACCGCCCAAGTGGCCGCAGACCAGTCAGTCTGCTGATACGTACGCGCTTCCGCTATTTTAGCTCTGAGCTCGTCAAGCTGCGGGGCGATAACCTGCATCTGCTGCATCACACGTTCTAGTGCTGTTGTCGCTGCATCTGTATCTGCTTGCGTTACCCCACCCGGCGTGTATGCCTGACGATTTACGTCATCCGCTGCCGAGATTGCCGGAGCCAGAGTCCCCCAGCTTTCCGGAGTAAAATCAGTCTGTACCAATGATCTGGCTCGTGTAAGTGCCGCATCCAGTTGCTGGCGGTCTGCGGGCAGAAGACTCAATCCACGTTTGTACACATTCAGTGATGGCAAGGCACGTCCTTCGTAGGAGTATCCACCATTCTCAGGAAATTCATCATAGTCGAACATGGCGTGATTTTCCCATGCATCTCCCTCGGAATCAATCCAGCCTACATTGGCGGCAATCCATGCGGGCTCCCAATAGAAGAAGCCTGCTCCGCGGTTTTCCGGCACGTCAGCAATCATATCCATAATGCCGGCAATAGCATCATATTGCCCCTGTACCGTTGCAGGGAATGTTGCTCCCCCAACATGAAGCGCTTCATCCGATCCAATGATATTACCGTGTGCATCCCCGTTTTTATATGAAAATGGATACGAAGTCTCGGCAATAATCACGTCTTTTTTGAATTTGTCAGATACTTTATTCATGGTCTTCTGCACATCTGCAAATGTTCCATGCCAGAACGGATAATAGGAAAGTCCGATGATATCGTACTCCAGTTCGCCTTTCTCCAGCTCACTGAAATACCAGTCGAACGTATCCGCCTTGCCGCCTTCTGCGAGATGAATCATGATTTGAACCTTATCAGCGTTATTGGTGATCTCTCCTTCTACTGCACGTACAGCATCAATTCCGCTTTTCAGCAATGCAACATTTTGCTTAAAATCCACGTCGCTGCTCAAGCCGTTCAGAACACCACTGTTGATCTCATTACCGATCTGCACCATATCAGGCATGGCGTCCTCTGCTTTCATGTCTCTCACAACTTCAAATGTATAGTCGTATACGGCCTGTTTCAACTCATCAAATGACAGACCTTCCCATGCCTTTGGACGAAGCTGCTGTCCTGGATGAGCCCATTCGTCAGAATAATGGAAATCAAGCAGCACTTTCATGCCTTTTGCTTTCACCCGTGCGGCTAACTCAATTACATCTTTCTTATCGTTGTAGCCCCCTGATTTCTGTGGATCATTCCATAGACGAAGACGTACATAATTGACACCGCGATCCTTCAGTATATCGAGCAAGTCCCTTTCTGTGCCATTACTATCCAGATACTTCCCTCCATTAGCCTCAATGGCAGTTAAGGTGGAAATATCCACTCCTCTTACGTAATCCGTCCGGTATCCTCCAACTGATACAGTGGCCTCCGGTTGAAGAGGGGCTCCATATACTGCACCCGTCACGGTAAAGCTGCCCGCATGTGCGTACTCTGAAGGGTCGATACTTTCCCATTCCACTGGAACCGAACCAGATTTGGCGTTCAGATACTTCGCTGTCACTTTTGTTGGCAGAACAGGTGCAACCCCAGCTACTGTATTGACCTGAACAGCATCGTATCCGGTAATGGTTGCTGGATCAATTTTTTCCTCTTTTCCCCAGACTTTAAGCTCGGATATCCCCGGCCACCAAGTTGCTCCCGCATAGTACGGAATCGTAACCTTCACATACTGGACAGATGTACGGGTCTGGAATTCTTCACTGGCGACAGTCTGTTTTATATCGTTAGTCGTTTGGTCCACAACAGTCGACCAGTTGTTACCATCATCAGATACTTCAATCAAATATTTTACAACTTGGTCTTTGTCCTTCCAAGTCAACTCCGCTCCGGAAAGCTCATATGGCGCACCTAGGTCTATGGTCAACCAATGAGGATTGCTTTCAGAAGAAGGTGAGCTCGCACTCCAGTGAGTATTCACATCACCATCCACCGCCTTTTCTTTTTGTCCCTCATACAATAGATCTTGCTCACTTACCGTAACCGCCTTGTTAAGTGCCACGTTCACTTTTGCATCTTCCGCAGCCGCTGGACGAACCATCAGTCCCAGATCACAGAACAGCATCAGTAAGACCAGACAACCACTTATGTACCTTTTATTCACTCTTGATCTCCCCCTTTTTGTGTTTGATTGTGCATGGATCAATGAATGTAATGAATCCTCCTCATTGTAAGCGCTTAATAGTGGTGGATAACACGGCATTTTCCAAAGGAAACAGCAGTTATTTTAACAATATGATCGCGAATAAGTTACATTTGTGCTATAAGAATCACATGATTTGTAAGAAACAAAAAAATCTGTCCGTGCACCGGAATGCGGATGCAGAACAGATTTTTAGGTATATGATCGTTGCTATACTTATTTGGAGAGTTTTAATTCAAGCTGTACCTGAATATCATTTTCTGTCGAAAGCACAACCGAGTGCGGATTTTTCATTCCGAAATCTTCGAAGGTTACCATCGATGTCGCCGACAACAACACTTCGTTATTCTCATAAGCCGCTTTTGCATCAAAAGTGACTTCTTTTTCGATACCTCTAACGGTTAAAGTACCCTTCATCTTGATATCAACCGTTTGACCTACAGGCCATTCAGCGGGTACCCCTTCAAATGAAGTCGCTGTAAATGTAGCTTGTGGATATGTAGCAACGTCGAAGAAATCGGCTTGCTTCACGTGACCATCACGCTGTCCATTCCCGGAATCAATTCCATCCATCTTGATCTGTCCTTCTGCCTTCATCTGAGCAGCATCGTCTACATTAATTGTCCAATTCCCTGTTACCTGCTCGTCCACAAAGTTAACGGTCTCCTGTGATGTGGTTACGGAGAAATATACTTTGGAACCTTCGCTGATGCTCCAGTCTCCGTTCAGTTGCTCTGCTCCTGCAGTTTCATTGGCTACAGGCGCTCCTGTGCTATCTACAGCTGTTGTGGATGTCGCTGTGCTCGCAGGAAGCACCTGCTCAATCTCCACGTTGTTTCCCAAGTAACTGTTTGTGATATAGTAACCACCGCCACCGATTACGGCAACCGCCGCTACACCTGTTATAAGCCATGCTTTTGCTTTCTTGTTCATCTCTATGTTTCCTCCAGTACATGATTGTTTAGGTTGCTTCTTGGAGTGAATCATATCAATTGAATGTGTCAGGAAGAAGTCAAGATAAGACAAGTCCCATATTTTTTTGAAATCCGTAATACAGGATTGGCTTTACGCTCTAGCTCATGTAAAATCAGTACAAGTTTACAAAGCGAAAGGAGAACGCTTTTCTTGAAATCCATACTTATCGTCGAGGATGAGCAAGCTATTGCACGAGTATTGGCTGCTTATCTGAGAAAAGCAGAATTTGAAGTTCATCATGCAGCAGATGGACCGACTGCACTTACCCTTTTTGATACCGTAACGCCTTCCCTTGTATTACTTGATGTGATGCTGCCAGGAATGGACGGATGGGATCTGCTGCGGATTATTCGTGAAAAAAGTGCTTGTCCCGTGATCATGCTAACCGCACTGGATGACATTTCAGACCGTCTCAACGGACTGAATGCTGGTGCTGACGATTATATGAGCAAACCTTTTGTACCGGAAGAAGTGGTCGCCAGAGTTAATGCGGTGTTGCGTCGTAATCCACATTGGACCTCAGGTGGCAAAGAGAAGCGTTCCTTTGGAAATCTCGTCGTTGATCTTGCTGCCAAGCAGGTGTTGCTGAACGGAGCAGAGGTTGCACTCACACCTCGTGATCTGTCGTTACTGTTCTTCCTGTCCGATTATCCGAATCGGACATTTACCAGAGATCATCTTATTGAACAGGTATGGGGGATGGACTATGATGGCAGTGACCGTGCTGTAGATCTATCGATTAAACGACTACGTCAAGCCCTCTCCCACTGGTCGCCAGATACGGGAGAAATTCGGACGTTGCGAGGAATGGGGTATCAATTTTGGATCGCCAACTGAAACAGAAGAAACCCAAACGAACGATATCCATTCTGTCACACTGGACACTGCGATATTTTCTCATTTTGTGCATTGGTTTCACGATTATTGCGGCAGGGGCACTCTACTGGATTCGAACAACTTCCATTGAGAAAAGCCTCAAAACCGCAGAACTGCTTGGTCTCGAGATTGCCGATCATGTGACCAGTGAAAATAATATGCTTCGGGTTCCACCCGATCTGGACAGACTGGTAACCAAGCGAGAGAAACTATTTAATACAGATCATTATTTTTGTGTCATGATCTTGGACAACAACAATCAATTGATCTTTTCCCAGCCTAAAATGGAGCAAAAAGATGTGCATTATCGACTGTCAGACGACTATCTTGAACCTCGAAACAACAAATATGCAGGTGTAACGGTCAACATATCCGAGGGCGATCAAACCTTGGGTAAAGTGTGGGTCATGCAGTCCAAACAATCCATTACATTTGGTCCAGAGACGATAGGGCTCGTGGCTCTAATCCTCGGAGGACTAATCCTCTGTGGATGGTTTACAATCTATCTCCTGTCCAAAAAGTTATCCAGACCGATTCGTCAGGTCGCCTATGCCGCTGAACAGATTCGAGGTGGCAATTATGATGTGAGTCTTGACTTGGATACACGAGAACGTGAGATCAATGAACTTGTAAATTCATTTCGCGATATGGCTACTCGTCTCCAACAACTCGAAGAATGGCGTACACTTTCGCTGGCAGGGGTAAGTCATGAACTCAAGACACCGGTAACTTCCATCAAGGGGCTCGTTATGGCAGTACGTGACGATGTCGTGAGTCCACAGGAAGGTAAAGAATTTTTGGATATCGCTTTGAAAGAATCTGAACGCATGGAGCGAATGGTCGCAGATTTGCTTGACTATAACGCCATGGCTGCAGGAAGTGTTGCCGTTCGCAAGGAACGGACGGATCTGAAATTGTTGGTCGGTGAGATCATCTATCAGTGGAAGATTGCGTATGAGGACAAAATGCCAGAGGTTCAGCTGCACGCCCCTCCGATTAACTTCTTTACCATGGGGGATGCTCTCCGCATTCAGCAGATCATTGTCAATTTGCTCAATAACGCACTTCATGCCACAGCTCCTGAACAAAAGGCTGTCTTCGATATTTATCTAAGTACAGAAGAACAGATGCTGTACGTTGATGTTAAGGACCACGGCACAGGCATCGCAGCCGAAGAACAACCCAAAATCTTCGAACGGTTCTATCGTGGAGAAATCAAGAAACGTCGTAACCGCGGTCTGGGTCTAGGATTAACATATAGCCGGCTACTCGCTCAGGAACAGGGCGGTGAACTGACACTTGTCTCCAGCAGCCCGGAAGGCAGCATGTTCAGATTAAGCCTGCCACGCTGGACTGCAACACAAGAAGCTATGAATACAGAAAAAGCATACGGTGCAGCCGTTAAAGTGTAACGTCGCAGCATGCTAACATGACAAATAGCCCAGGATTCCATTCAGGAGCTTGGGCTATTTCAACACTCAACACTCTAATACACGTGGCCTATATTCATCGTAAGCATCCGAAATCAGTTGCTTACGAAGTGTACTGCTGGCAATGATCGCTTTCCGTTTTGCTTTCAGAACGATCTGCTCTATATCCGCATAACTGCACCCTGCCAAGCGTTCACATATGTAATCTTCCAGCCGGGTCTCCTGTTCAAATGCCCCCACCAACTTGCTGATATACAATCTACGACTTGAATCATCAGGCATACCGTAGGTCATCTTCGTATCAAACCGCCGCCAGATGGCGTGATCCAGTTGGGTTTCCAGGTTCGTTGCAGCCACCAGAATGCTGTCCCCATCGAATTCGTCCAGACATTGCAATAACGTATTGACGACACGAGCCATCTCTTTCACTTCATCATTGCTCTCACGTGTCCGGCCTATGGCATCAAATTCATCCAGAAATAACACACAGGGATTCATTCGTGCATATTCGAATAACTTGCGTACATTACTGCCCGTCTCCCCAAGATAGCTATGAATGATCGCATCTAATCTCACAAGAACCAATGGCAGATCAAGGCGCTCCGCCAGATGTGATGCCGTTAATGTTTTTCCCGTACCGGGTGGCCCGAACATGACCATTTTGTTGGGGATTGATACATCATGCTCTCTGAACTTCTCTTTCATGCCCAGAATGGTGACAAATTCATTAATGATGCGTTCATTTTCAGCGGAAAATACAATATGCTGGGCTTTAAGTCTACACTCTTTCGGCGTGTAAAAAGCAGCCATATCGATCCCTTTCGCGCGGGGAATCCGGTTCATATGGTTTATTTTGCTCATCTATACACATGCTCCTTCATTTATAGTTTCAGTCCGTAATTCAAGTTATATAAGTTGAACTAATAAATATTTACACTGACCACTTCGATGTCAGAACAACCTTCCGATCACTGTTATCCCCAGATTTTTTGATTATTTCCCTAGAGGGGAAATCCGGGGATAAAGGCGAAGTATATGCTTCCGATGTAGCTTTTTTTCAAAAAGCTTTTAGCTCCGCTTCTTCAGGTTCTTTCTGTCCTCTCCGTTTTCATGTAAATGCTTAGTTCAAGTTATATAGAATCATTCAGACTATTAATAGTAATAATTACTATTAAATAATAACATACTACTGCCTTTTTGCAAATATAACCACAACACGTCCACTATTTTGCCACAGATGGGGGCATTTGGTTGCAAGCTTCAATAAAATTTGCTATTCTAAGTGTGCATCGTTGTGTATAACGCAAAAAAGCCCTCCGAATTTCGTGAGAGCAAAAATTTTCCAGATTGGCAAGCGGCAACTTGTTATATCCGGATCTTTATACCAACGACTGTAATCCAATTAAAGTGAGGTTAACAATCATGGCAAAAGACGTATTGTGTGAAGTTAATTCCTGTCGTCACTGGGCTCAAGAGAACAAATGTAACGCTTCTTCGATCTACATCGTGAGTCACAGTAACAAAGAAGCAAGTCAGTCTGCTGAAACAGACTGTAAGACTTTTGAAGTAAAATAAGTAATCTCATGTGATTCACTTAAAGGAGCCCTTACCGGTTCCTTTTTTCTTTGTCTATTGTAACAAGAATGATAATTATTATCAAGGCCTAATCTGTAAAAATCCTTCTCACCTCTTAAATGCACATTGGACAGATGACCTACGTACACTACGTAAGAAGTCAGTATGCCCATGAACGATTAGAACCAAGAGGTGAATAACAATGCCTGTTAAAAGTGGCACACAGTATCGCGAACGAATTGATGCACAGTCCGTCCCTTGCTGGTACAAAGGTAACCTTATTACTGGAAAACGCTCTGAACATGTAGCATTTGCTGGTTTAATGGAGACTCAGATGTACATGTATGATCTGCAATCTGATCCTAAATTTGCAGAAACGATGACGTATGCCTCCCCTGCAGACGGCAAACCGGTGGGCATATCCTTCCTGCCTCCAACCAGTGCAGACGACCTCCGTAAACGCCGGGAAGGGATGAATATCTGGGCAAATGTGCATCATGGCTTTCTTGGTCGCTCACCCGATTACATGAATACAGCCATCATGTCCTTTTACACAGGTGCGGATCTCCTGAACGAATTATCTCCCCAATATGCAGAAAATCTCAAGAATTATTATGCCTACTGCCGTGATCATGATATTACGCTATCGCATGCCTTTATCCAGCCATATGCCAGCAAAATTTCAGGGCAATTGGATGCCACTGAGGATGCTATTGCCGCAAAGGTCGTAGATCGTACCGAGGAAGGTCTCATTATTAGCGGAGCATTCATGATGGCTACACAAGCTGCCACTTCGGATGAGATTTTTGTCTATCCGTCCCCTTCTCCTGCCCCATTTGATGACGAAAATCCATTTGCATTCTCCTTTGCTGTCCCCAATGATCTTCCGGGTATCAGTTTGGTATGCAGGGATACCTACGCAGCTGAATCTCACACCAACTATCCCCTGAGCTCCAGATATGAAGAAATGGACAATATCGTCATCTTTGACCGGGTGCTCGTTCCGCATGAACGAATATTTTTTGCAGGAAGTGAGGAAATGTCCTCGCGTCTCTTCAGTGGCAGTAACTTTCATATTCACGCAGGTCATCAGGTATTGTGCCGTTATATTGCCAAGACGGAATTTGTTCTCGGTACAATTCAGCTTCTCACGGATACTCTCGATCTGAATACGGAAGCACATGTTATTGAGAAAACTGCACGTCTGTTCGCAGGTCTTGAATCGTTAAAAGCATTGGCTTTGGCCGCAGAGGCAGGTGCCATACCAGACGGAAGAGGATTTGTATTACCTGCACCCAAACCATTGATGGCAGCCAATCTGCTTTTTCCGAAACTTTATCCTGAGATGATTGAAATTCTGCAACTTTTGGGCTCGAGCGGGGTAATTATGATCCCTCAGGAAGAAGAGTTTCAATCCGATATCGCTCCTTCACTGAATATATATCTGAAAGGGAACGATATGGCTTCTTATGAACGCAATGCTCTGTTCCGCCTGATCTGGGAGCTTGGGGCTGGATCATTCGGGGGCAGACAGACCCAATTCGAACGATTCTTTTTTGGCAATGTCCTTACAGTATCCAATCGATTATACTCCGTATATAACAAAGATCAGACGAATCGTCAGCTCGTTCGTGATTTTCTATTCAACACCAGCAAATAAGAGAACTAATGAACATTTTTTTATACCAGATGGTCATAGACCGTCATCAGTTCAGAGGCTGGTCTGCTTGCATCCATATCCCGCAATGCAGGCTGGTCTCCGTAACCGATATGGAATACCCCCAGAACCTTCTCTTCACTTGTCAAACCCATCAAATTCATAAACACAGGATGTTGTTGATAATCATTAATCTTCCAGACCGCATTCAAACCCTGTTCCGCAGCCAGAATACTAAAGCGTTTGCTCCAGGCTTTGGCCGGCAGAAGATGATCCTCACGGGCATTTTTAGGCGCCACGACAACCAGATGGGTAGGGATTGCTTCCGTGTATTGATATGTAGCCCAGTCGCCGTAGCGATCAGCCAGATGCGGTGGATAGCTCTGTCTGACCGCTTCCAGATAAAGCTGTCGTCCTTCGCCTGCAAACAACATAAACCTCCAAGGTTCTGAACTCATTACATATAATGAAGGATCTGCTTCATCAAGCAACTTTCGTATAACCGACTGGGGTACTGGCAACGGACTGAATTCGCATGTTCCTGCACGTCTCTTGCCGCTGCTTATATCTTGACTTAGACCGGTAGACATGGTAACTTTCCCTCCTCTATCTACATGATATATCGTTATCCTTCAATCGCCTTCACATCAACCATGTTTTCTTCGGTTCAACGGCTTCCGTTTTCCAGCGATCTACCTCTTCGTGGATGCGCGCTTTATCACGCGTCGTAAACTGTTCTGACTCCACCACTTCTGCTTGCGGCATGCTGTCACGTATCAAGCGAATGTAGTCCATGGAACGTATCAGAGACTGGCGTCCAGGGATGTACCTAATTTTGCGTCCTTCCAACAAACAGTATATCTCGATCATACCCGGTAATTTTCCGAAAGCTTCCCAGCAGAATGCACTGACCATATGCTGAAACGCCTCAACTACGTTTGGATCATGGACAACCATATATTTTTGAATAAGCAGCGAATCCCAGCCTTCTGGTTGCCAGGCCGCCTGAAATATCATCGACAAATGCATGGATAATGAAGGTAACTCCGTTCTCCACTGTTCAAAAAGAATGGCTGGATGCTTCAGATCATCATTCATTGCAATAGCGAGTGACAATTCATCTGTAATCTTGTTCTTCACATCCCAGTAATGGAGAACAGATTCGAAACCATCCGTCTTTCTGGGCCACCACTTCTCAAGTAAATACTGCACGGGTACTTCTTTTCGAACATCGGGGTCGAGACTGTAGAAGGCATTGACCGCATGGCTCACCGCATATTGTACACGGTGCCTCCATTGCAGTGGAAAACGCTGCTCAGACACTGGTTCAGGGCGGATGAATCGGTGTGGGCTGCGCAGCATTTCTTCCAATCTGTAATCTTCAAGCAGACGTTCAGGAAGGTCATTCCTTCCGACTGGCATCGCTGCCTGAACATTATGTCTTAACATGATCTTTAGGATACCTGTAATCCGGCAGCAGCGAAGCGTTTGCCAAAGTCACGGCATGTTTCTTTCTCCTGCTCAAGCGGACTATATTCAATTTTCAACATCTCTGGAGATACCTCCGCCCCACGCTCTTGCAGCTTGGCAGCCGCGAGATCAACTGCACCGCAGAACTGCTCATATGAGGTGTCACCACTACCAAACACCGCAGCTCTCTTACCACTTAGGTCAAGCTCATCCAGCTCCTCATAGAAATCAAGGAATTCATCTGGCAACTCCCCATCTCCCCAGGTGTACACACCGATCATGAATCCGTCATAGTCCAATACATCAGATGCATTACAATCCGTTACGGATTTCAGATCTGCCTCGTGGCCTCCCTTTGTAATTCCCTCCACAATCAGTTCTGCAATTTCTTCTGTATTTCCTGTCATGCTTGCATAAGCCACTAACAATTTAGCCATCTATTTTTCCCTCACTTTAATTTGATCATGTAATATTCTCTCTATGAAGAAAGAATGAATTTTGGATTAACAAAATCATATGTGATAATGATTATCATTGTCAAATTAATTTTTTGGTTATCTTTGTTTTTCAGTATATGGGGCATGTTGGATTTCAACACAGCTAAAATACTTCATCCTTTAAGGTCAGTTGTAATACCTTCCTCCAATGATCCCGTCCCCCAACTGGCGTACAAGCCCTTTTTTGTTGTACAATAGTATCCAAATGACTTTTGAAGGATGGATAAATCATTATGTACGTAGCTAAGAATTGGAAGGACTATGAAGTAATCGATACAGGAGGCGGCGAGAAACTGGAGCGTTGGGGAGATGTGATTTTACGCAGACCCGATCCACAGATTATCTGGCCCCTCGAGCAAGAAACCAATGAATGGCGTCAGGTGCATGGTCACTATCATCGCAGCTCTTCCGGTGGCGGTAACTGGGATATGAAAAAGCCCATTCCCGAGCGATGGACGATCGGATACGAAAACTTGAAATTCCACATTAAACCTACCAGCTTTAAGCACACTGGCCTGTTCCCTGAACAAGCTGCTAACTGGAGCTGGATGATGGATAAAATCTCCAATGCAGGACGTCCTATTTCTGTCTTGAACCTGTTTGCCTATACAGGCGGAGCAACGGTAGCCGCAGCTTACGCAGGCGCTTCTGTTGTTCATGTGGATGCAGCTAAAGGCATGGTTCAATGGGCCAAGGAAAATGTTCAATTATCCGGACTGGCTGATCGCCCTGTTCGTTTTATTACAGATGATGTATTCAAATTCGTACAACGGGAACAACGTCGCGGAAATCGTTACGACGCCATTATTATGGACCCTCCTTCATATGGCCGAGGCCCTAATGGAGAGACATGGAAACTGGAAGAGAACCTATATCCTTTCTTGAAGTCATGTATGACGATTTTGTCGGATAATCCATTATTCATGCTGGTTAACTCCTACACTACGGGCATTTCCTCTACGGTTCTGCGCAACATGTTGACCATGACGATGTCTGCTCAGTACGGTGGTGACATTACTGCAGGTGAAATTGGTCTGCCGATCACACGCAGTGGTCTGGATCTGCCTTGTGGTATTCTGGGCCGTTGGGAGTCTTAATCATGTCAGAACATCGGCATGACCACGATGCAATTCCGATTCTGTTTGAAGACAACCATCTGTTAGGCATTACGAAGCCGGTCAATGTACCTACACAGGAAGATTCATCAGGTGATCCGGATTTGCTTACATTACTGAAGCAGGATCTGAAAGAACGATACAACAAACCCGGTAATGTTTATCTCGGGTTAGTACACCGACTTGATCGTCCTGTTGGAGGGGTAATGATTTTTGCCAAGACTTCTAAAGCAGCTTCGAGATTGTCCGAGACTGTGCGGGGACGTCATTTCCGTAAAATATATGCAGCTGTTGTACATGGCAAGTTGCCTGCACAGCAGGGAACGTTAAAACACACGCTCCTGAAAGATGCACGTACAAATACCGTTACTGTTGTACCTAAAGGTACGACTGGCGGTAAGGATGCCGTTCTGGATTACCGTGTTATCGGCGAGACAGACCGTTACAGCCTCGTCCATATCGAACTGCACACCGGCAGATCTCATCAGATTCGGGTGCAAATGAAAGAAATCGGTTGCCCTCTGTACGGGGATCAGAAGTACGGCGCAAGCGTGAATAAACCCGGGCAACAGATTGCTCTATGGTCTGCGATTGCAGCTTTTCCTCATCCAGTTACCAAGGAAGAAGTTATTCTGCAATCTTTACCTGCAAGAGAATTCCCCTGGGCAGAATGGCCCGCTGCCGTGTACCAAAAAGCTTTTGGACAATCTCAATAAGTACATGTTCAGCAAGACTGGTTTTCAGTACCGAGAAGATGGGATCAAAAGCGGTTTTATCGAACAACCTCTATAAGTGCACAGGATCAGGTTAGATCTGTCCATACAACGTGTCGTTCAGATTCTGTATCTGAACGACACGTTTTTTCATATTTTCAGTTATATACCTAAGATACAGAGAGGAGACATCCTGATGACCCCGTTTACCAAACAAGTCATTGCGATCATCGCGGCGATTCCCGAAGGTAAAGTGATGACGTACGGTCAGATTGCAGCCCATGCTGGAAGTCCGAGAGCGGCGAGACAAGTCGTCCGTATTCTGCACTCGATGAGCCGCAAGGAACGTCTGCCCTGGCACCGTGTTGTCAACGCAAAAGGCGAAATCTCCATACCGGACGAACACTCGCGCATGATGCAGGAATCAGAACTGATTAGCGAAGGTGTGGAGTTTCAACTGAACGGAACCATTAACCTAAAACAGTTCGGTCATGAGCCCGATCCTGTATTTCTTATCGATCCAACGATCCAGCCCGAATAATAAGAGTACTCTCCTCCTATCGCGCACACCAAAAAAAGAGAACTCCGGCAGTTAGGGTTACCCCATTTCAACTGCTAGAGTTCTCTTTTTTGGGTTTTTCTGATATTCGTTATGCTGTAGCCGTCGCTTTTTCATGTTCTACAGTAACAGGTTCAACAGCCGGTTTCGTTTTACGAATAAAGAACGCCATAATTAAAGCAACCAAAGTCATTCCGGTAGCCACGATGAATGCATAGTTAACACCATAAATCGTTGCATCTGCTGTAGCAGCTATCATCGCTGTCTTATTATTAGGATCAACCTGACCCGCAGCCACTGCATCCGCCAGATGTGTTTTGAGCTTGCTGCTCATGATGGTAACGAGAATGGCTGTACCAATCGCTCCGGCAACAGTACGCAAAGTGTTGGACATCGCTGTACCATGTGCGTTCAGACGTTGAGGCAGTTGATTCAGACCTGCTGTCTGGATTGGCATCATCAGCATCGACATACCGAACATACGAGCCGTGTAGATAAACATCATGTAGCCGTAGGTAGTATCGATTGCCAGACGACTCAGTCCAAACGTTGTAATCGCCGTAATGGCAAGACCTGCAACCGAAAGCCAGCGTGCGCCCACTTTATCAAATATGCGACCTGTAATTGGAGACATAATCCCCATCAATATCGCACCGGGCATCATCAGAAGTCCTGATTCAATCGGTGAGAATCCACGAATGTTTTGCAGGAAAATAGGGAGCAGGATCATACCTGCAAACATCGCCATTGTCACGAGCATGTTGATAATCGTTGTTAAAGTATACATGTTGTATTTAAAAATACGGAACTCAAGGAGCGGATGATCTGTTGTCAGTTG
The DNA here is from genome assembly GCF_008386395.1 of Paenibacillus sp. 37. Taxonomy (NCBI): domain Bacteria; kingdom Bacillati; phylum Bacillota; class Bacilli; order Caryophanales; family Paenibacillaceae; genus Paenibacillus; species Paenibacillus sp. 37. Next base: position 4,374,682 of record NZ_CP043761.1, read on the forward strand.
ACGAATAACGAACAGAATCAGGGATATCGCACCTACGACGAGACATCCAATGACAATTGCACTGCCCCATCCATCGGTACCCGCATCACTGAATCCGTAGAGCAAACTACCAAAACCTAGTGTAGATAAAATAACGCCTGGATAATCCAGTTTAGGTCTGGATTGACGTGTTACGTTTTTGACAAAAGCAATACCAATTGCTGTTGCAATAATAGAGAATGGCAAGATGATGTAGAACAACAATCTCCAGGAATAATGTTCAACCACATAACCTGAAAGTGTAGGCCCAATCGCAGGGGCCAGAATCATCGCGATCCCCATGGTTCCCATGGCCTGACCGCGTTTCTCAATCGGGAAGATGGTCAGGAATACAACGGTCATCAGAGGCATCAGGATACCTGCACCTGCCGCTTGAATGACACGACCTACCATCAGAATGGTGAAGGTTGGACTAAGACCACAGACTAATGTACCTATGGTAAATAGAGTCATGGCTGTAATGAAAATTTGACGTGTTGAAAACTTGGCAATCAGATATGCCGTAACCGGAATCAGAACACCGTTGACAAGCATATAACCCGTGGTTAACCATTGGGCTTTGTTTGCATTGATCGCGAGGTCTTCCATGATTTTAGGAAGAGCTACGTTCATCAGGGTTTGGTTCAGGAATGCCACAAAGGCACCAATTAACAATGCCGCTACAATCGGGCCTTTCTTGATGTTGTCCATCGCGGAGGATGGAGCTGCAGCAGTAGTCGTACTCATATGTTGTTCATCTCTCTTCCTTCTAACTTTTCAATCATTTGACTATGAATTCTAAGTAGGTGCTCTAGGTCTTCCTTCGATATGTCCAGAATGGGTGACACTCTTTCCATCCACAAATGGTGCGTTTCCTGTTGGGCCTGTTCCCCTTTATCCGTAATCTGAAGTTTAACGGATCGGCGGTCAGCATCCGAACGTGTCCGAACGATATACTCGCCTTTGACGAGCCGCTCCACAACAGCGCTCATGGAACTGCTGCCCATATGACATAGCTCAGCCACTTCGTTGATGCCAATGGAAGGACGCTCCCTCAGGATGGATAACACCATAAACTGAATCGAAGTTAGCTCGATCTCCTTGTTTTCATTCCAAAATGCTCGAAAGAGCATTTGATTCACCTGCCGGAACGAATTAATAATATAGAATACTTCATACGTATCAGTCATTGATTCACCCTTTTACTTTTGGAATATAATATTTCGTACACGAAATATCAGGGGAACAATTATTTATTATAACAAAAATATTTACATAGTCAACTCTTTACATATGAATTCACAAAAATAATATTAGGTCATACTAACTGTGTTACATCTCATGCTTTTACTCAACTAACCTGGACACAGTGTGTAGCATATGTAATTTGTAAATAAAATAACCATAGGGCTCCTGCATGAAACGAGCAGGCACTCCTATGGTTATTCAGAAGAATCAGCATGGTATTATACCGAAGTAGATAAGGCAGGCTCTTTGGCTTTGGGTGTTGTCATTTTGCCTAACAGATATACCAGCAATTGTTGATTGTGCATCGAAATGTTACTGAGAACAGAGTTCATGAATTCATTACGGATGGTGATTCCCCGCTCTGTCTCCATTCTTCCTTTCTCTGACAGAGATACCCACACAATGCGTCGATCCTGATTATCCCGATTCCTGCGAATCAGATCATTCTTCTCCATCCGATCGAGCAGCATGGTTACAGCAGCTGGTGTAGTCGACAGATAAGGAATCAGATCCGAAGGTTTCATCTTCTGATGATCTTCGAGTACCTCCAGAACAGCCAGCTGAGCCTCCGTTAATGAGGGTGCCAGCTCCTGATCCATATGCAATTTATAATCTTTGGTCAACCTGGACCAGCACTTGGCAAAATCGGAATTATACATCTTCCATCGCTCCTCTCTGCAACCGGTTATCACTTCACCTGCTTAAGTTTTCGCGCTCCAAAGCCGCATTCCTGCTGCCTTTTTTCAATTTCCTAGCGATCGACCGTAATCGACGAAGGTTGTTAAACTTCGCACGAATGCCCTCTTCTAATCCGCCTTTGAACAACAAAAAAAGACTCCTCGCATGACAGGATTAGCTGTTCTGCGAAAAGTCTCGTTTGTTTGTTTTTATGAAGATGATGCTGGTTGATTCTCATTGAAGTCCCTTAGAAGTTCAACGATCTCGTCCTGTTTGTCCACATGAACGATCAGCTTGCCAATATGTTTGCGCTCTGTAATCGGAACACCTTCCGAAGAGATCGGGAAGACTTGGCCTTCTTTGGTCATTACAGTGATCTTACGTTGCTCTTTGCAATAAAACGCTCCAGCAATACGGCTACCATTCGGTTTCACACGTTTGCCTTCTTTGAACTCAAATGTGGCAAGCCCTTTGCCTCCACGGCTCTGTATAGCGTAATCCAGAAGTAACGATCGTTTACCATATCCCAGATCGGACAACACGGCAACTTCACCTTCATCTCCTTCTACCCATAGAGCCGATACAACTTCATCTGTATCTCTTAACTGAATACCACGAACACCACCTGATACGCGTCCCATTGGATTGACTTCATCCTCTCGGAAACGAATTGCCATGGCTTCTTTTGTAATCAGCATAATATCTTGACCACCTGTACTTAGATGTACGGATAACACTTCATCGTCCTTGCCCACTTTACAAGCCGCAACTGCACCGGACCGTTTGGTAACGTAATCCTTCAGTTCCGTTCGTTTCACCTGTCCTCTTCGTGTGACAAAGACGAGACTCTGATTCGGTTCTTCGAAGGATTTCACAGCAAGCACACTTGCAATACGGTCATCTTTCGCAAGTGGAATCACGTTCACAATGGCTGTGCCCGGATCTTTCCACTTGAATTCAGGTACCTGGTGAACAGGTAACAGGAAGTACTGACCTTTCCTCGTAAAGACAAGCAAGTTCTCAAGCGTATTTACTTCCAGAACCTGAGCGATATAATCGCCATCTTTTACTCCACTTCCGCTCCGTTCACCACCAGAACGTGTAAAGGACTGCATGCCTGTACGTTTCACATATCCCTCTTTGGATAACGTAACAAATACATCTTCCGCATTCACAAGTACTTCGAGATTAACCTTAAGTTCTTCCACTTCACCCTGGATCGCAGAACGACGGTCTATGCCGTATTTCTCACGAATCTCCATCAATTCCTTGCGGATGACGCCGATTAGCTTGCGGTCACTATCCAGAATGGATTGTAATTGTGCAATCTTTTTCATCAGTTCACCGAGTTCCTTCTCCAGAGAATTGATCTCCAGATTCGTCAAACGGTACAATTGCAACGTAAGGATGGAATCTGCTTGGCGTTCCGTGAATCCAAACATCCACATCAGGTTGTTTTGGGCATCTTGACGGTTCTTCGACGCTTTGATGGCCGCAATGACCTCATCAAGGATGTTAAGTGCTTTTACCAAGCCCTCGAGCACATGCGCACGGTCCTGCGCCTTCTCCAGCTCAAACCGGGTACGGAAGGTTACAACCTCCCGCTGATGGGCAATGTAAGCCTCGAGGATCGATTTCAATCCTAATTGGTGAGGTGCTTTATTCACAATCGCCACCATATTGAAATTATAGGTGACCTGCAGGTCGGTTTTCTTCAGCAAATAAGCCAAAATACCTTGTGCGTCAGCTTCTTTTTTCAACTCAACCACGATTCGCAGACCTTCACGTCCGCTCTCATCACGCACTTCAGCAATACCTTCAACCTTCTTCTCAAGTCGGATGTTCTCCATCGCTGTAACCAGACGAGATTTCACGACCTGATAAGGAATTTCGGTAATGACGATCTGCTGTTTGCCACCGCGCATGTTTTCAATCTCGGTTTTGGACCGGATATAGATCCGTCCCTTACCTGTGCGATAGGCATCCAGAATGCCGTCACCGCCCATAATCAATCCGCCTGTTGGAAAGTCAGGACCCTTCATAAACATCATGATTTCGTCCAGCTCAATCGACGGTTTCTCCATCACAGCGATCGAGGCATCAATGACTTCACGCAAATTGTGTGTAGGAATCTCCGTTGCAAATCCGGAGGAAATACCGCTGACACCATTAACCAGCAAGTTCGGATAACGGGATGGCAATACAACCGGTTCTTTGGCCGTATTATCAAAATTATCCTTAAACAGAACCGTCCGTTTCTCGATATCGCGAAGCATCTCCATCGCGATGGGCGACAAACGGGCCTCCGTATACCGCATCGCCGCTGCCGGGTCATCATCCTGTGATCCCCAGTTACCATGACCGTCCACGAGCACATGGCCCATTTTCCATGGCTGAGCCATCCGCACCATGCCCTCATAGATGGATGAGTCACCATGTGGATGATAATTACCCATTACGTCCCCAACGGTTTTGGCAGACTTGCGGTAAGTCTTGTCAGGCGTATTACCTGAATCGTACATGGCGTATAGAATACGCCGTTGTACTGGCTTCAACCCATCCCGGACATCCGGAATGGCTCGATCCTGAATAATATATTTGGAGTAGCGACCGAAACGGTCCCCAACGACCTCTTCGAGAAAGGCCGGCATAAATTGTTCTGATGGACTCATTCCAAGCACCTTCTATTCTTCGTACTCTGTAAAGTCGACGTTCTCTACAATCCAGCGTTTCCGCGGATCAACCTTATCACCCATGAGCGTAGATACACGACGTTCTGCTTTTGCTGCATCAACAATCTGTACCTTCAGCATCGCACGAGTTTCCGGATTCATTGTTGTCTCCCACAGTTGATCCGGATTCATCTCACCAAGACCTTTATAACGTTGAAGCTCAACATTATTACCGAATTCCTTCATATAATTCGCCAGTTCTTCATCCGTCCATGCATATCGAACACTCGCAAGCTTACCAGACTTACGAGTAAGTTTGTACAATGGCGGCTGAGCAATATATATTTTGCCTGCATCAATTAAAGGCTTCATATAACGATAAAAGAAGGTCAACAGCAGCACCTGAATATGTGCGCCGTCCGTATCCGCATCGGTCATAATGATAATTTTGGAATAATTGCTGTCTTCAACTGCAAATTCGGTTCCTATGCCCGCCCCGATCGCCGCTGTAATGGCACGGTATTCTTCATTTTTTAGAATGTCGGCCAGCTTTGATTTTTCCGGATTGAGCGGTTTTCCCTTGAGCGGCAGAATAGCCTGAATCTTCGAGTCACGTCCCTGTTTGGCAGAACCACCTGCGGAATCACCTTCAACAATAAACAACTCATTTCGGGTAAAATCCTTTGATTGCGCCGGCGTTAGTTTGCCGTTCAGGTTGGAACTCTCACTGCGTTTCTTGCCTGTACGCATATCATCACGTGCTTTGCGTGCTGCTTCTCTGGCTCTGGAGGCTTGAACCGCTTTGCGAATTAACGTTTGAGCTACCTGCGGGTTTTCTTCCAGAAACCTTTGAATATTTTCGGAAACGACCGAATCCACAGCACTTCGAGCGGAAGCGCTGCCGAGCTGATCCTTCGTCTGACCTACGAACTCAACATCTGACATTTTGACACTGATGACGGCCATCATACCTTCACGCAGGTCATTACCTTCGAGGTTTTTGTCTTTTTCCTTAATCATGCTGGTACGCCGTGCGTAATCATTCATTACACGGGTATATGCAGCCCTGAATCCGGTCTCATGAGTACCGCCGCCCCGAGTAGGGATCGAGTTCACGAATGAAGCCAGTGTTTCCGTATAACCCGCGTTATACTGGATTGCCACTTCGACTTCAATGTCATCCTTCTCCGCATAGAAGTGAATAACATCATGCAGCACATCTTTATTTTCGTTAAGAAAAGCAACAAACTGGCTTGCTCCGCCTTCATACATGTATTCATCCTGATTGCCCGAACGTTCGTCCTTGAGCACAATTCTCAGACCCGAATTCAGAAAAGCAATCTCCTGAAGACGTTCTGCCAATGTATCATAATTAAATTGAATACCGCTCTGGAACACCCGAATATCCGGTTTAAATGTAACTTTTGTACCTGTCCGATTGGTATTGCCCAACACTTCGAGACCGGAGACCGGTTCACCGACATGTTCAATCCCTTTTTTGTCCTTCCAATACTCGAATCGCTGACGATGAATCTTGCCATCACGGAAAATCTCGACTTCAAGCCACTCGGACAATGCGTTTGTAACTGACGCACCTACACCGTGCAAACCGCCTGATTTTTTGTATCCTGATCCACCGAACTTTCCGCCTGCGTGCAAAATCGTAAACACGACCTGGGGAGTAGGAATCCCTGTTTTATGTATACCTGTCGGAATTCCCCTTCCGTTATCCTGAACCGTAATAGAACCGTCCTTATGCAGCGTGATATCGATTTTGGAGCAGAATTTGGCGAGATGTTCGTCGACAGCGTTGTCGACAATTTCCCATACCAAATGATGTAAACCTGAAGTGCTGGTGCTGCCGATGTACATCCCCGGCCGTTTCCGTACCGCCACCAACCCTTCAAGTACTTGAATGTCGTCCGCGTCGTAGCCTGAAGACCCCTGTCCTCCGCCTGTCGAACCTGCCGACATATCGATTTGCTCGACCATTCATGCTCCCCCTTCTTAACTTGCAACTAAAAAAATGCCTAAAATGCAAACAGATGTTTTCTTATCCTTGTCCATTTTAATTCAAGATATCCCGTTTCGTAAAGACAAGGAATGACACAATGAGTGAAGCAATGCCCCAAACACTAAGCACAATAAGGGAAAAACCTAAATTCATACCCTCGATTGGAGGTAACCCGCCAGACAAATAATTCGGAAGTTCGAGGTTAACCATGAACAGATACTTCGCTGTCTGCCAAGATGCTGCCATACTGGTCAAGATTGTTCCTGCAATCAGCGCGGCCATCATGATAACGATACTTGCAGCAGTACTGCGCACAAGCACGGATACCATAAATGCAAGCATAGCCACAATTACACTCACAAACCAGATCAGTCCTGCCTGCATAAGCATATACAACCACTGGTCTACAGCATGCACTGCCGACATATCGACATCTGTTCCCACAACTTTGAATCCTGTGAAGATTGGCATGTTAAAGCCTTTATAACCAAAAACCGCACCCGATATGACATAACATATAATGTAGGCGGATACCACGATGATCGAAACAAACATAATCAGCGTAATTAATTTACTCAAAAGCACTTTCCAGCGTCTAACCGGACGCGTTAAAAGCATTTTAATCGTCCCTGTCGTACGTTCACCAGAAACAAGATCTGAAGCAATAGCCATGATTAACAGTGGAATAAACAATCCAACCGCGTTGTTCATGAACTCCCGCGTAAAGGTAACACCACCCGGTTCTTTGGGATTGATGTCATTCTCAAGATAATACTGCATCTGCTGGATATATACTGTTCTATATTTTTTGTACTCTTCAGGTACCCGATCGCTACCGAGCGAATTTTGGTTGTCTGTGATGGCCTGTTGCAGTTCAAGACGCCAATCGCCGCCAAACTTGTCGCGATTATTCTCCGCAGATTTCATCTGGGCATACGTAAACATCGGTACGAGGACCGCAAGTACAATAAATATAATATAAAGCCGTTTTTTCTTCACCATCTTAATCGTTTCATTGCGGATCAGCGGCATGATATTACTCAATGGATTCACCTTCTGTCATTTTTAAGAATAGTTGTTCAAGCGTAGGCTGGATCCGCTGTACCCCTTCAACCTGAATACCTGCTTGAACCATCTGCTGCACCAGATCAGGAATTCGATCTTCATGCATCTCGGCAACCACAGCGTTCGGACCAAGGCCCGCAACAATGGTATCATCCATCACATCCGCAGGTCGACCTACCAAAGCAATTCCTGCATCCTGTAACATCTTTTTGCCTTGCTCCAGTGGTGAAACATGCCATATGGCCAACTTGGAATGATCTTCAATCAGTTCGCTTACACCTCCAACGGCAAGCACACGCCCAGCACTGATAATGGCTACTCTGTCACAGAGAAGCTGAATCTCACTTAACAAGTGACTGCTGACAAATACAGCCATACCTTCGCTGGCAAGTTGCTTAATAAAGACACGAAGTTCCTTAATGCCTTTTGGATCAAGACCATTTGTCGGTTCATCCAGAATGAGCAGACGCGGTCGCCCAAGCAGTGCTTGTGCAATACCAAGCCGTTGACGCATACCCAATGAGTAAGTTCTGACTTTATCGTGAATCCGCTGATCCAGACGCACAATATCCACAACTTCCTGAATTCGTTCATTGTCCACACCTGGTTGCATGCGGGCAAAATGCTCCAGGTTCTCCCACCCTGTCAGATATGTATATACCTCCGGATTTTCAACAATGGAGCCTACATACTTCAAAGCACGCTCAGGGTCTCGATTCACATCATAACCACAGACTTTAATTTTTCCTTCTGTCGGTTTGATCAGATCGACCAGCATCCGTATCGTAGTTGTTTTTCCGGCACCGTTGGGACCGAGAAATCCGAAGATTTCACCAGGTTTTACGTCAAATGTAACGTCTTTAATAATCCACTTGCGTCCGATCCGCTTTTTCAGATTCTGTACCGATAGGACGGAATCATACTGCTGCTCTGCCATTTAATTTCCGCTCCCTTCTGCCGGTGTATCTGTCTGGAATTCCTGTGCAATCCGAACTGCAATTTGCTCATAACCTTGTCCGTTGGGATGGAAATGATCTGACGAGAGATACTCCCCCAGATGATTTTCAAACAAATCAAATGTAGGGACCAGTGTCATCTTGTCCTCGTTGTTCAAAATAGCCAGTGCAGCGTCGTTCCATGCAGCAACCACTGCATTACCCGGCTTCTCCAGTTCCTTCACATCGCCAAATGGATTGTACAACCCTATGTACGCAATCTGTGCATCGGGATTGATTTCTTTTACTTTCTTCAATATCTCTTGAAGGCGTTTGGACGTTTCCGGTAAAGCCGCTGCCAGCTGCTCTGCTGTTGGCGGATCTTCCCCCTGTAGAACTTGCCCTCCCTGGAACAGATCATTCGCGCCAATCGAGAGCAAAATAAAATTGGACTGCTGTAGGACATAACGTACGCCTTGCTCATCGAGTTTTTCCAATAAAGCATCCGTTCTCAAACCGTTCACACCCAGATTGTTAAGAACCTGAACGTCATATCCTTTATCTTTAAGCAGGTTCCCTGCACGTCTCACAAAACCGAGTCCCTCATCATCCCCCGTACCTCTTGCCAGGGAATCGCCAATGACGGCCATCCGAATCTTGCCATTTTCCACTACAGCGGGTTCTCCTTCCTTATCCTTGGATGGAGCAGTTGCCTCCTGGCCTGTAGTTAACGCTGAATCTCCCTCAGGGAAAATCACGTCTTTTATAGCGTATCCAAATCCAAATAACAACAACAAGGTTGCCAAGATGGATACTGTACTGACGGTTCTCCAGATCCATGGTGCTGAATCAAGGCTTTTTTTCTTTTTCATCATCACATCTCCGCTCATGTACACCAATCCGGGTGCTTAATAATTTATAATGACTTTACATTAAGGCGTGTCTAAAAATCCGCTTCCTTCGGAGTTTTCAGACACGCCCTGATGATGCTATTCCTAAATAACATAAATGTTCTGTCGTTAATTTGCAAATTTTGCCGTACATTCGCAGAATTCATTTTCTATATGTCATTTAACGGAAAAAAGGTTATGCCATACACAGATTTCAACTGTGCTGGCATAACCTTGTGGAAAAGAAAGTTCATACTTTCTTCATTATAATTGCTTATTTACCGATAAACTCTTGAGCCCAGTATCCGTTGTAGAACCCTACACCGATATGCGTAAAGTTTTTGCTCAGGATATTGGCACGGTGTCCTGCACTATTCATCCAGGCTGTTACAACTTCCTGAGGTGTTTTTTGTCCTTTGGCAATGTTCTCACCTGCATAGCTGTAAGTTACTCCGAACTGTTTCATCATATCAAACGGAGAACCATACGTAGGTGACTGGTGATCAAAATAGTTATTGTTGCTCATATCTTTTACTTTGGCTACAGCTACTTTGTCCAGAAGAGCATCTGAAGTCAGAGCGTTCAGACCTGCTTTGGCACGCTCAGCGTTCACAAGTTTTACAACTTGCGTAGCAAAGTCGGATTGTGTGCTTTCGCTACCATTATTACTTGTATTGTTACCTGTATTACCTGTGTTTCCCGTATTTGAAGGATCTTTAGCCGGTGTAGTTTCCGGTTTTTCTTGAACTGGTTGTGTTGGTTTAGTCGGTTGCTCAGGCTTAGTTGTAGGCTCAGCAGGTTTTGTTGTTGGTTGAGTTGGTTTTGTTGTCGGCTCAGCAGGTTTCGTCGTTTGATCAGGCTGCGTAGCAGGCTTATCTACAATTTGCCCCTCGGATACGTTATATCCATTTTCTTTGAGCCATTTCTCAATATAAGCTTTCAAGCTGTCTGTACTTGTAATTTTGTACGTTGTGATAGTCTTATATGTTGAATCTGCAGCAGACGCGGAAGCAGGAAGCATTACCCCTACGGCCAGTACGGCTGTCAGACTACTCGTTACGACAGTTTTCATCCATTTCTTTTTCAAATTCATTCATCTCCTTAAAAATAGTTATTACAACTTTGTAATTAATACTCTAGCAGTATATCAATTCGACAGGAGATTGTGAACCTATAAAATATGGAAAAGTAACTTTTTTGTCATTTTTTAGCCATAAAAAAAGACATTCAGACTAACAAAGTTAGTCGAATGTCGCTTCACCATCTATTTATCATTCACCACACCAGAATGTGCAGATCAGGATATCATGAGAATTTCCATGCAATAGAAGAAACTTTATTTATACTATAGAAGAACTTTACTGAACCGATAGCCTCTCTTCTGAAAACCAATGTGCTCATAAAAAGAGTACGTTGTCGAAGTCACTTCACGGTTTGCACCCGTGACAAACAGTTGTTTACCACCTTGCTGTCTGCCCCAATCTTCGGCACGAGCCATCAGACGACGGCCAATCCCACCACCACGATGTTCTTGACCTACAATCAGGGAAGTAATTTGTGCGGCAGGTTCTGGATAGGCATGACTTTGCACACATTGCAAGCCAATCACACCAATAATTTGTTCATCCACTTCGGCAACAAGCATGCATGCGTTTGGATTGGTTTCCAAACATTCAATACGTTCTTTCATGACATTGGTTGTTGTCGGATAGCTGACCTCTCGCATCAGTCCCGTTACCGCTTCAGCATCTCGTAGTTCACACTCTCGGATCATCAGTACAGGGGCCTCAACATTATTGGACATGATTTACCTCCACTTTCAGCATATTAGCGGCTTGCACCGCTGTTTTACGAGCTTCTTCCACATCTTGACCAGCACTTAAGGCTACAGCCATTCGGCGTCCTACTTTGGTCTCAGGTTTGCCAAACACACGAATCTGAGTACGAGGAAGAGCCAGTGCTTCTTCAATCCCGCCTACAGTAAAGTCAGATGTTTCATCATTAGCCTTCAGCGTTGCTGAAGCTCCCGGTGTCAACAGATGTACACCTGTGACCGGAAAACCAAGAATTGCACGTACATGCAGCGCAAACTCGGAACTGTCTTGCGTCACCATTGTAACCATACCTGTGTCATGTGGACGAGGAGATACCTCGCTGAACACAACACCATCCGAGGTCAGGAACAACTCCACTCCGAACAGTCCATAACCGCCAAGTTCATCTGTGACGGATTTGGCGATATGACAGGCCTGCTCCCATTGCTCAGGAGTCATTGCATGAGGCTGCCAGGATTCGACATAATCCCCATCCTTCTGAATATGGCCAATCGGAGGACAAAATACGGTGCCTGATACAGACCTGACGGTGAGTAGTGTAATCTCACTGTCAAATTGCACAAAGCTCTCCACAATGACACGAACGGATTTGCCGCGAGCCCCCGAAAGAGCAATGTTCCAGCAATCCTCCACGTCGCCCGGTGTTCGGCATACACTCTGCCCTTTGCCGGAAGAACTCATTAATGGTTTAATGACACAAGGTGTGCCAAGCTCACGTACGGCTTCCTGAAGTTGTTCCAGGTTGTCCGCAAAAAGGTAATCAGCTGTCGGAAGTTTCAATTGTTCGGCTGCAAGCCGACGGATGCCTTCGCGATCCATCGTTAGACGTGCAGCTCGGGCAGTAGGTACTACACAAAATCCCTCTTCCTCAAGCTCCAGTAAAGCTTCTGTTGCAATAGCTTCAATCTCAGGTACGATGTAATGAGGTTTTTCTTTACGGATCAATTGTTTCAAAGCTTCGGCATCCAGCATGTCGATGCAGTAAGACCGGTGCGCGACCTGCATTGCAGGTGCGTTCTCATAACGATCAACAGCGATCGTCTCTACTCCCAGTCGTTGGGCCTCAATAACGACCTCTTTTCCCAATTCTCCACTGCCTAGTAGCAGCATTTTTTTGGCTTGAGCCGTAAAAGGAGCACCCCACATGTTCTTTCCAATCCTCCCAAAGAGAAATCTTCTATATCTGTCTCTCTATTTTCGGGGTTTTGGTTAAAGATTGCAAGAGTGCTCCCTATTTTTCTTGTGAATTTTACAAGATTTTTTGTGTTTTTTCGATCAAATTTTACAATTATCGCTTACAGATTCGTCAACCTTTCCATTCCTCCCAGAAATAAGGATATGTTGAAACAGCAGATTATAATATTCCAGTGAACATGAATAAGCAAACAAACCCAAGTTTAGAACCTTGGGATTTGCTTGTTTTTTTCTCTGAAAATTTCATTATGGGAGGAGACGTACGCCATCATGGGAGCATCTGGAATCAAGTATTTTTTCGCACTATTTACAGCTAAAATCGCATCGTTGAAGGCTCCGGCAATAAGTCTGACTTTGCTATCGTGAGTTGCACAATCCCCTGCAGCAAAAATACCCGGGAGGTTCGTCTGTGCATGGTGACTCATTAGAACCATTCCATCATCCATTTTTAAGCCACAACTGGCAAGATCACTTAAATTGCTTTTATATCCATGACTAACTACGACTTCATCCACATCTAACAATACATTTTCCTGACTCTCCATATGCGTAATTACAACCTGATGGATACGTTCACCATGATTATGAAGCCGTGTGATGCTATATGGTGTTCTGACATCCGTTACATTGTTCATCTCGCTAACATTGCGTTCCATTGCACGAAACTCATTTTTTCGGTGGACGACCACTACGCTCCGTGCAAGTTGAGCAAGTTCAATTGCCCAATCTACTGCACTATTGCCTCCTCCTGAAATGAGCACACGCTTCCCGGAAAAATGTTCTGGATTTTGCACGGTGTAATGAAGATTCTCATGCTCATATTGAATCGGCTCCTGAAGCTCCAATTTCTGAATTTCTGCGATACCTCGGCCTACTGCGACAATGATTGTACGCGTATAGTGTATGTCGCCTTCAGCAGTATACAGAGCCAAAATCTCGTTGTCCAGCCTGGCGAACCGATCTACTTTGCAATTCAATTCAACCGTTGGATTAAAGGTATTCGCCTGCTGAACCAGATACTCAATCAACTTTGAACACTTCATTGGTGGCAGGCCACCCACATCCCAAATAGTTTTTTCGGAATAGGTATGCAGAAAACCACCAAGTTGGTCTTTGCCGTCAATGATCTTAACTCTCATATCACGCATCCCGGCATAAAAGGCCGCATATAATCCTGCCGGTCCGCCTCCGACGATGGTCAAGTCATAGATATCTTCCTTATTCATTTTGGACACATCCTGTTATTTAGTAGTGAATTTAGAGATATGTGTAACATGAACCGTTTGCCTTATTTATTTTTCTCTTCAAAAACAGCTACAATGTCATCAATAACATACTCGTCAGCCAGTGGAGACATCCCCAGATTGAGCCATTCTTTACCACCAACCATGTACACATGATCATTTTTGACTGCTTTCAGATTTTTCCATAGTGAAGTTGCCAACATCTCTTCAAATTTCTTCTTAATTTCAGGATTCTTATCGTCATCCAGTTGAACGATCAAGTGATCTGCATCGTATTCAGGCAACACTTCCATGGATACGGACATGGCAACTTGATCTTTCGGGAAATTCGGGAGCGGATTCATACCCAGACGCTTGTGCACGAAGTTTCCACGGTCAAGGTTCTCCCCGTGAAGGACGATTTCTTTTTCCATGACTCTAATATAGAGAACTGTTTCTTCTCCGATCATCTCGTTTAATTTGTCGGCTGCAACTTTTTCCTTCGCTACCAAATCTTCAATAACCTTTTCTGCCTGTTCTTCTTTGTCCAGAATTTTGGCAATATCACGCAATTCGTCCCGCCAATCATCACGTTGTGGAAGAAGTACAGTCGGTGCAATCAGAGAAAGCTGATCATAATCCTTTTCGGACCACCAGTCAGGAGCTATAATCAAATCAGGCATTGTCTCCATAACCGCTTCAAAATTCGGCGTTCGTGCGATGCCCATTTTCATGGTATTCGCGAATGGCTCTTCCAAATAAGAAGGATGATCCTCGTGATAGTTCTGCACAGCAACAGGTACGATGCCAAGTGCATACAAAAACTCAGGATATACAAGGGACAGACCCACTACTCTTTGTGGTTGAACCGGGATTTCAATTTCTCCCATCTTTGTAGTCACTTTTTTTACCTGACTTGTTTCTGTTGGGGATGTATTGGCAGAACCAGTCTTCTGGCCTTCGCTCGTAGCCTCATCTTGCCCCGTTGCACCGCAAGCCGAAATAATGAGCACCAACATCATGGTGCATAGGACCGTTAACCATCTGAATCTCATTCTTTATGTACCCCCTATATGGCATTTAGTTATGACAACGTCTAATTAATAATAATTATCATTATCATTTGATATAGGAGTAAGTATATTAAAATATGTTCAGGTATGATATTGACTATTCAGACTTTTTGCTATGGACGATCTTGCCATAACTTTAATATTTCATCCAACATAAGCTCATGAGTAAACGCAGTGTAGTCCAGCAGGACGCTCGACAAAAGGATATCCATTCTGCCATTCTGTACCGCTAACAACGCAAGCCATTCTTCAGACTTACGCACAGCAGACCATGTCTGCCTGGATGTCTCATCATCACCCACAATCAGTAATATTCTTTCCACGTTGAGAACAGATAGCTCCTTAATGGTCACTGTGCCCCGTTCCCAATAAGTCTCAACTCCTTCGGGACCCTCCATTTGCATATCAACGTAAAAAACGGAAGCAATGCTCCTTGGGCCTAACATCTGCAACGCTTCACCATGAACTTTGAGTACAACCAGCCTGTCTTTTCGTATGAAATCTGTAAGTTGATTCTTAATGATCTTTGCCTTCTCTTCATATCTTTGAAGCCACACCTCTGCAATATCCGACCTGTCCAAAAAGCTTGCAACATATCTCAAATGTTCTCTCCAATCGCTTTTTCCCCAAGGGAGGTCACACACAGGAGCAATGGATTGAATCTGACTTTGCGGAGTCTCTGACTCTGTCCCAATCGTAATAATATAATCAGGTTTAACTAATCGAAGCTGTTCCAGCCAGGTGGTCTCACTCTCTGCGAGTGGCATAACTTTGTCCGTTTCATATTTACGTCTATAATAGTATGTCCACGGATGACTTGCTGGCGCGGCACAGGGAATGATCTGCAATGCAAGCAGTATACCAATGCTCACAGAATGAACTGCAGCAATTTTTTGTTTGCTATTACGTATAAACGCTGCTGGTGGAATGCCAGAGATTTGCTTGAATTTACGCCGGAAATACGTCTCATCCTGATAGCCCACGTACGATGCCACATCCTTGAGTCGATAACTGTGATCATTTCTCATTAAGATCTGGGCTTGTTTAATTCGATATAGCGTTAAATAGTCCACTGGACTGTAACCATACCTTTTCTTGAATAAACGCATGAAATGTCGAGGGCTCATTCGTGCCACATTTGCTAATTCCTCAATGGTTAATCTCTTTGAATAATTCTGCTCCATGTAGCCTTTAACATGTTCAATTGGTGAAGCCAGATCCGTCTTTTCGGCACAGGCCACGTCGTAAAACATTGTATACAATAGTTCTTGAAAACGAATCTGACCATAGTACCTTTGCAAACCATCCTTCTTCAATGTGTGATGGTAAATCATCTGACAAATCACGCCAACAGCAACGGGTGAAGATGAGCTGACCTCGCCATTCACTTCATTACGTAAAAGTTGCTTCATCATCTCAAGGGCTGTTCCACTCTCCTGCTCCAGTGCGTACATGACATCAAAACTCATGTGATACACACCTCGTTCGTCCAACGAATGCACATTTGCCTCAACCAGTTGCCCCGGGAAGCCTACATACAGTCCGCCCGCCTTCAATTCAATGAAACTGCCATCTATCTTTAACCACCCTTGTCCACTGGCTACAAATAATAACATGTATGTTTCAATGAAGTGTTTCCTCAGAAGCCACTCCGTCGCAGGATCACTCGTATAATTCACGTGAAGGAGCCTAAAATTCATATGATCCAGGTGATCCAAATGCTTTGAATTTATTTCGTTGTTGTCCATCTGCATTGATCTCCCTCCAACCATGAACGATTGTATTGATTTCATTCTTCAAAAATATAACATACCACACTAACGAATAAAAAAAACACTCCGGCTATCCTCTAACCTGTCTTCAATGGATAAGATGCACTTATTATTGAAGGATCAGGCTAAAAAACACCAGAGTGTTATAAGTTCATATGTGTTCAGACGCTTCACAGGCGTCCGAAGGTTTCATTACAAAAATCTGTATTGAGCTTCTATTAATCCATTATAGACGCCTTGTTTTTGGATCAGCTGCTCATGGTTGCCCTCTTCTTTAATTTCACCATGATCCAGGACGATAATGTTATCTGCATTCCGGATGGTTGAGAGACGGTGAGCGACCATAAAGGACGTTCTTCCCTGCAACAGCACCTTCAACGCTTCCTGGATTTTAAGCTCTGTCTCCGTATCAATACTGGCTGTAGCTTCATCCAGGATCAGTATGCGTGGATCAGCAAGCAGCGCACGGGCAAAGGATAACAGTTGTCGCTGTCCCATGGATAATACGTTCCCGCGTTCCTCAACTTCGGTATCATATCCGCCAGGCAGCTTCATGATGAACTCATGTGCATTGACTGCTTTGGCTGCGTCCTCCACCTCTTCATTCGTTGCATCCAGTCGTCCAAATCGAATATTGTCACGAATCGTCCCCGAGAAGATGAAGGTATCCTGTAATACAATGCTGATCTGGCTGCGTAAACTCTCTACCGTTACATCCCGCACATCCTGTCCGTCAATGGTGAGACGTCCGCCAGATATATCATAGAAACGACTGATCAAATTGATGATCGTACTTTTACCTGAGCCCGTATGACCAACAAGTGCAATCGATTGGCCCGCAGCCGCCGAGAAGCTGATCCCTTTCAGCGCCTGTCTGCCCTTCTCGTATTCGAAAACAACATTTTCAAATGCGATATCTCCTTTAATAGAAGGAAGTGGCTTGGCACCTGGTTTATCCGCAATACTTGGTTTTTCATCCATGAATTCGAAGATACGCTCCGATGATGCCATCGCAACCAACAACTGATTGTACATCTGTCCCAGACGGTTGATCGGGTCCCAGAAGTTGCCGACATAGTTGGCAAACGCGACAAGTAACCCCACGGTCAATTGACCATCCTGAATCAGATAGGCACCAAACCAGAAGAGGATTAATGTCCCGAATCCGCCGGTAATCTCGATCAGTGGTCCGAAGCCCTGGTTCATTGCTGATGCCCTATCCCATGACTTTTTGCTGGACAGGTTCATGTTGTCAAAATACTTCATGTTCTCTTTTTCCTGTGTATAAGCCTGAGTCACTCGAATCCCCTGAATGGATTCATTCAAGTGGGAGTTAATCCGAGAGTTCTTCATGCGCACATCCTGCCAAGCCCGACGGATCAGCACCCGAAGTTTGGTCGAGATGATAAACATGATTGGCACCGTAATGATCACGGCAAGACCCAGTTTCCAGTTAATCAACAGCAAGATCACAATGATCCCGAGCAACTGTACGCAGTCGATCATGACGTTAACTGCACCATTGGTGAACAGATCCTGAAGGGAGTTAATATCATTTGTAACACGTACCAGTACGGAACCTGCCGGTCTTTTGTCAAAAAAGTTAAAGGATAGCTTCTGGATATGCTTGAACAGATCCGAGCGAAGATCATAAATAACACGCTGTCCGATAATGTTCGTCAGTTTGATCCGGTACGTATTCGCAGCCCATTGAATCAGATACAAAACAAATATGGAGCCTGCGATAAGATAAAGCATAGTCATGCTTGGCAACCCCGTTGCCGGTGCGATGGCCCGGTCAATTGCCAGACTGATCAGAAACGGTACGGACAATTTCGTAATGGTACCCAAGATCATCATTAGAATAACAAGTGGTAACAGTTGTTTCGCATAGGGTTTCATGTATGCAAACAAACGTCCGAACTCTTTCCAGTTAAACGGTTTTTCAATAATTTCATCGTCCTGATACACAAAGCGTTCATTCAGTTTCTTCTCAGAGGCCCCTTTGGCCTCGCGCCTGTCTGCTATCGTTTCGGCACTCATGAATTCACCTGCTCCCCAGCCTCCCGCTTACCGCGGGCAATATAATCTGCATATTGAATTTTATAAACATCCTGATATGGTCCAGGCACTTCAATGAGTTCGGTATGTTTGCCACGTTGTACCACGCGACCTTCATCGAGCACTAGAATCTCATCTGCATGTCGTAGTGAAGAAATACGGTGTGCAATAATAAATGTCGTTCTGCCGCGCATAACTTCCTGGAAACCGGATTGAATCTCGTGTTCTGTCTCCATGTCCACGGCGCTTGTTGCGTCATCAAGTACCAGAATTTTCGGATTTTTCAGCAAAGCCCTTGCGATCGCAATCCGCTGTTTCTGTCCACCCGATAAACCCATACCGCGCTCACCAACCACCGTGTCATAACCGTCCGGGAACTCCATAATGAAGTCATGTGCCTTGGCCAGCTTGGCTGCACGGATGATCTCATCCATGGTGACGTTCTTAAGCCCGTAGGAAATATTATTGCGAATGCTGGATGAGAACAGGAATGTTTCCTGGAAGACAGAAGCGATCTGACTCCGCAAACTGCGGATACCTATATCTTTGATGTTTTTACCATCCAGCTTGATCGTTCCCGAGTTCACGTTATATGCACGCATCAGAAGCTGAATGATAGTCGATTTACCTGACCCTGTTCCCCCGAGGAAACCGATTACAGAACCGGGTTCAGCGTCAAAATTAATATCGGTTACTGCGGGCATTTTGTTGCCGTAGGCAAAGGTAACGGATTCAAATGTCACATGACCATTCACTTGGTCTGCTTCCACAATGACCGGATCTTGCGTTTCTTCCACGTCCACTGGCGTATTGAGCAGTTCGAGCACCCGTTCACCTGAAGCTTTGGATTGCGTATAGTTGTTGATATGGAACCCAAGGTTCCACATTGGACCGATTATGTACCAGATCAAACTGAAAAAGGCAACGAGTTCACCAAGTGTCAGCGTCTTCTGTATAACCATTCTTCCACCAATCACCAGCAACAGCACGATACTCACCGAAGCAAGAATCTCCATGATCGGAAAATAACGACTCCACAATGTTGCCGCATGAATCTGATTTGTTTTGTAACGTTCATTACGTGTAGAGAATTTCTCCACTTCATAAGGCTCACGTGCAAAGGATTTTACCGTACGTACGCCAGTGATATTCTCCTGTACCGCTGTTGTCAGTGAACTGAGCGCCAGCCGCATCTCCTGAAACGCAGGGTGAATTTTGGATTCGAATCTCAGCGCAACGAAGGCAAGTAATGGGATGCATATGAGCGTGAACAGCGTCAGCTGCCAACTCATGGTCATCATCATGATTGCGCCGAATACGACCATCAAAACCATGTTGAGAATCTGGGCGAAACCAAATCCGATAAAGTTACGGATGGCTTCCAAATCTCCCGTGAGGCGGGACATCAGATCACCTGTCTTGGCCGTATCATAATAACGGAAGGATAAAAATTGAAGCTTTTCATAACATGCGTTACGAAGTCTGTACGCCAGGAAGTTACCCAAGCGTCCTCCAAAAAAGCCATGTAAAAACTGCATTCCCGCTTTCAAAATAACTACACCTAACACTGTCAAGGCAATTATGGGAACGTCTTCAAAAGTTCGCGGAACAATGATGTCATCAATCAGTATCCTCAGCATGTAAGGATACACCAACCCAAGTGCGGTCGCTAAGGCGAGGAACAAGATTGATACAAATAAATACGTTCGCTTTTCCCAAAAAAAGATTTGCAGTTGCCTAAGAACATCCATGTTTCTCCTCCTCTTATGTCGTTCAAAAATACTATGAACATTTATGAAGTTTATCACCGTACCCCATTCGCGGCAAAGCGAATAACAGACCATATTCTGCCTGCTTTCAGCTTATTGACGCATTAACGAAGGTAAATACCCACCTTTCAATCAAATGTTTGAATATTCTCTTTATTTCAGGTTGTTCGTACCAAAAAAAGGCTCCCTATATGCCTTTTCGGCAGGGGCCTTTTTGGGTTGATTTTCGCAACATTTTCAATGTGTTGCTGTATCATTCATTTTGTTTTACAAAGACTTCCAGAGAATACGTGTTATGCCGCGATTTTAACTGCGTTCAATCTGTTCCAGTTGGTTAGACAAGCTGGTCCATTGCTCCGCCGGAATTCCGCTCTCCAGTGTATCTTGAATTCCACTCACCGCCTCGTCCAGACGTTCTTCCAACTGACGGGATTGGTGTTGCAATGATTTACAAATCTGGTTGTCATAAAACTGAATCAGTTTGTCTTGCGCAGCAGGAAGAACTTCAATGATCATCTGTTTGAGGACAGGATCAAGTGCCTCTTGTAAACGCTGACGTCCATCTCCTTCGAAGAACTGTTTCGGATTGCGGAAATAATTCAAATAGCTTTTCCATCCAGACGGTTCTTCCAGACGAACTTCTTCAAGCACAGGTGTACTCCAGCGTTCGTTCAGTGGCAGTGACACATCCACGCCCCCTGATAACTGTCTCACCTCATCTATACAATCCGTAACTTGCTTCATCAGCCAGGTCTGACCTGCCTGTTCAAGTCTAAGGGTTGTGGCGAGCAATTCCTGCTCCAGTTCAATGGCGATCATGCGTAACAGTTCACGTCCACAGGCTGCAAAAGCCATCTTCAGATTGCCTCGATCCTCCCGAAGTACGGATGGATGGAATGCTTCTGCCATGAATAGACCAAGGCGATAGGCAAGTCGTTGCCGCACATGGAAGAGTAATTCTGCTGTTTCCTGTGACATTTCTTCCTTCATGGATCTTGCTGCAAGTTGCTGTATGCGCTGGCGTGACTGTCCCTGGATGGTCTCCAGTTCATCCCGCCGCTGCTGCAAAGCTTCCTCCCCTTGAGCCGCATCCTCCGCGCGTTTCTTCAGCCGTTGAATGACACGTGCCATCTCTTCGGAAGCTCCACCTACCGCAAGGTCGGCTAATTCTCTGCCTGCAAATTGGTTGAACTCTTCCTCAAAACGGATAAAACCGGATTGTTCAAGCAGCTTCGAATCACCTGCCATCTTGCCTTCCATCGCAAGTATGCTGGATACCGGGAAAAGTCGTGGTGCCCGAATTCCATTACTGCGCAGTTGGGTGCTCACATGATCGAGCACCTGCTCCAGTTCTTCCTCAGAGGAAGAGAGGTCACTGGCATTTACAACAAAGAACATCTGATCCATGGCAGAACTATCCTTAACACGACCCAACTGATTCAGGAACTGGCGATCTCCTTGGGAGAAAGCATGGTTGTAATACGTTACAAAAATGAGTGCATCCGCATTCTTCATATAATTGAAGGTTACACCCGTATGACGAGCATTGACGGAGTCGGCTCCTGGTGTGTCGACCAGCACAATACCCTGTTCCGTTACATCGCAACTGTAGTAGAGATCGATACTGTCTACAAAGCAGGACTTCTTCTCGTTTGCGACAAAATTACGGTAACCCTCCAGATCCACCAGTACATCCTGACCTAACTGGTCCGCTGTTTCTTCCCAACCGGCTGCCGCTGCCTGCAAAAAGCTGTAATGAGGGCGCCCCGCCGGATGCACATCCTGAGGTGAGAGGGACCGTACTCGCTTCTGCCACTCCGCTCCAGGCTCACCCAATCCGAGCAATCGGAAGGAATAGCCGAGGTCTTCCTGGAAGGCGTCCCGGGTCTTCATGCGGACCCGGGCTGTTCCATGCTCCGCGCCCCCTGCAGGAGCCATGATCCGGTTAATCGCCGCTGTTGTTGGATGCGGCGAGACGGGTAGTACAGCTTCGCCCAGCAACGCGTTGGCGAAGGAGGATTTGCCAGCGCTGAATGCTCCGAACAGCGCCAGTGTGAACGTGCCGCCCGCAAGCGAAGCCGCGCGTGCACGCAGATCCCGTACCGCCGACCCCATGGCGGGGTACGGCTCCACCAGCGCAGCAGCGGCTTCAAGCCGTGCCGCTGCTGCGTCCAGGCGTCGGCGGCGTTCAGCGCCAGCCGCCGACGATGGCCCAGGCACCGCCGCCGCGACTGCGCGCTGCTGCGGCGGTGCCTCTGACGTCTGTGGCTGCGCAGCCACAGACGTTGACGTGCCCGCATGCGAACCGGAAGCTTCGCCCGGTTCAGGCACCGCGGGCACGTGCGGGCCCTTCACCTCCGGCAATAGCCCGGAGGGGAGGGGGCCCGCATCAGGCAGCAGGCTGCGCAGCCCTGCTGCCTCTGCGGCGGCGCTGCGCTGGAGCGCCGTGTAGCGCGCCGCCGCCGCGGATTGCGCGAGCAACGCTGCGCGGCTGGCGTCCAGCGCCTGGAGCGCGGCTTCGCCTCGCGCGCCCAGCGCTTCCAGCATGCGGTCGGCCAGCATCATGGCCGACCTGCGATAGCGGGCCTCAATCTCGCCCCGCACATCTTTGCTGAATTGAATCACATACTCTGGAGATACCTCTGCACTGGCACTTCGTTTCATCTCCAGCAATGCTTCATCTACAGCAGGCAGCTCCGAATTGAGCGCCTGCTCCCACTCCGCTCCCCATACCTGATGGGATTCACCCAGCTGCCTAAGCATCGTACGAATATGTACTTCCACTTGTCCGGAAGCCTGATCCTGTAATAACCGCACCAGTTCAGAAGCACGGCGTTGTTTCTCCTGCTCGGTTTTGCCGCCTGAGAACAATAAGCCTACCCTGAAACCCGGTTTACGGCTCTCCAAATAGGCAGCAGCCGACGCGCGAATATCCGCAGGAGTAAGATTTGCATTCGCCAGAAGAGGCTCAAGCTCTGCCCGGAATTTCTCACGCACTCGTGAAGGCCCGGTACGAATGTCTTCTGCTTGTTGATCGAGAAGCTCCAGCTCCCGTTCCAAGCGTTCAATTCCTTCCTTGCCACCAATCTCATCCAGCAGAGAATTTTCTTCATCCTCACGTTTCTCCGCTTCTCTCGTCAGGTGTTGCTCCGTTACATGACTGGCCGAACTTGCCAAACTGTGCGTAATTAACGCTTCCTTCTCTTGCATCATGTGTCCAATGAGTTCCGGTAGCATATCCCACTGGTTGTAGCGATGCTCCTTGTCGCGGAGGGAAGTAAACAACAGTCCGTCATATCTAACTTCCCAGGCTGCAAATATAGCTTCGACCCCTTCGGTATATTGCTCAAAAGAAAGCTCACGTTCCCGATGCTTGTCGATCTGGTTTACGATCAAAAACAAGGGTTTGCCCCAATCCGACAGACTCTTGGCAAATGAAAGGTTTGTCTCGGACTGGACATGATTATAGTCCATGACATAGAAGACCACATCCGCCAGATGGAGCGCGGAATGGGTCGCAAGACTGTGCCCCCGATCTGTAGAATCCACACCGGGTGTATCCAGCAGAACAGCATCATCCTTCAGCAGGGGAATATCATCCCATACCTCAATGGAACTGTACGCTCCCCCATTTTTGCAATACGCCTCCAATTCCTCTGGAGAAACTTCAAGTGTTCCTGCTCCATTGTCAGCGCTTACGTTTGGCGTAGTATAAATAAGTGCTCTCGGCTTACCATTACGTATAGATACCACATTCGCACTTGTTGGCACGGGACTTGAAGGCAGCACTCGCTTACCGCACAAACTGTTGATGAGACTCGATTTGCCTGCAGAGAAATGACCACAGAACGCAATCGTCAGATGTTTCATTTCCGCCTTGCTGATTAAATCCGTTATAGCCTGTACAGCTGTATGGTCCCCTGTCTGCTCCATCGCTTCACGCAGCGGAAGCAGAGGTTTGGCCATTTCTTTTGGGTAATCTGTTCTGGACATGACTGGCCTTCCCCCTGGCTCCTCTAATTTGACATCCGTTTCGACGTCTATCTCTTTTACAACATTTATTTTAACATTATCAAGTTTGAATTTGAACGGTTGGAATTGAATATACATAAATGAACGTATAAATCTATAAACTAAAAAAAATAAAACCGAACAAGTCGGTTTTATCTGTAATACTCTTTATACTCGGCATTTAGCAAAATGCTTAAGCCAAGTGTCTGTTGCATGAATGCGATGCGATCACTTTAACCACAACGATCCTCATGACATTAATACAACAGACCCCACAGTGTAATCACTTCTTATGAAACTGCATTCTCCATGGAAGGCAGCAAGATTTCAAATACTTGTCCATGTTGCAGAATTGTAATGTCTCTGCCTTTGTCTCTCATAACCACAACTTCTGGTTTAACGGACATACGCTCCAGATAATGTTCAGGCACGTCGCCAGAATGGCTTACTGTGATACCTTCTACTTCTTTTTCTTCATTTTCAGCCATTTCCTGTTCAACGATTTGTTCAAAAATATCGGAGAAGGCCTCAAAATTGTCAGTGTACACGGAAATGCATTTCATGATTATTCATCCTTTTCTGCTCATTAATTTATTTTTCGTTTTCGGGTGGTGACACGTTCCTTATCTTTCCTGATTTGGGACGTTTTCATACGTTTTTTCCCTTCCCTGCATATGTCCAGCAATGGACAGATATGACACGCAGGGTTCTGTGCCTTGCAATGGTAGCGTCCAAAAAATATAAACCGGTGGTGAGTTAAAGTCCACTCATCCCGAGGTACGCGCTTCATTAGTTTCTTCTCGACTTCAAGTACGGAGTCATCCCAACCTGCAAGCGCCAGCCGCTTGGATACACGTTCAACATGAGTATCTACCGCAATTGCCGGTACACCAAACGCATTGGAAACAACTACATTCGCGGTTTTCCGCCCGACACCTGGTAGTGTCACAAGCTGATCATGTTCCTGCGGTACATCACCGCCATACTGCTCTATTAGAATTCGGCACATGTTCTGAATATGCTTGGCCTTGTTCCGGTACAAGCCGATTCGCCGAATATCCTGTTCCAACTCTTCGAGAGGAACCGCCAGATAATCTGCCGGGCTTCTGTACTTCTGGAACAAATCTGCGGTTACCTTGTTCACCGTTTCATCGGTGCACTGGGCAGACAAAAGGACAGCTACCGTCAATTCAAATGCATTGCTGTGATTTAATTCGCAATGTGCATCAGGAAACATTGCTTCCATAGTTTCGAGTATATGCCTAACCGTCGCTGCATTCATGAAGAGCTACCTCCCACAAAATGACTCCACTCTGCGGAGCCTTACTTCGAAGCTTCATCCGAGTACTTTGCGGGGACCTCAAAAAGCTTGCAAAAAAAACGTCTTGATGCGGGAAAGATCCCGTATCAAGACGGTCATTCTTTTGATCCTCGAAAAGAAACGATTACTGTTTTTGAATCTCCAGAATAACATTGTTCAGGAGATACAATACAATATTATCATTATCTCTGAGAGATTGCACGCTTAAAGTATTGTCACCCTGGTGAACAAAAACACTTGATCCGAGTGCAAAACGATAGTTTGTGTCTGCTGTCGTTTCCCGTTTAACCAAAATCTGGTTACCCACGCCATCATAAGACCAGAATTGTTTGCTCATGACAGTTAGTACTCTGAAGCGTGTGGAATTATCCGTATCTTTTGTCATTTCGACACGATCTCCAACCGTAAGACTCGTCAGTGAAGTTAATGTAGAGCCAGATTTCACGACTTTAACAGCACCGCTAACAGGCACGGTTTCAGTCTGACCGTTAAACTGCTTGAGCGTTACGGATGAAGCATCCACCGCTGTAACTTCAGCCAGCGTACGCTTCACGACTTGAACCGCCTTTGGCGTAGTTCCTTCAAACGTTACATTAATCAAGTTGCCTGCTGTCAGTTGTGAAGGCGTGATCGTCTGACCACTCTCTCCTGTCAGTATTGCTTGATCCACGTAGAACTGACTTGTCAACAGATCGGATTTTACTCGAATACGACTATTTGCTTCCAAGGCAACCACTTCGAATTGAGCCACAGTGTTCAGTGCAACCTTCTGCACTACATCCTGATTTGCTCCAAGCGTTACAGTCACTTTGTCACCAATCTTCAAATCTCCCAGACTTGCGCCCGATTTGTTATAGATCTCAACCGTAGGTAAGGTAGTATAAGGCACTGTAATCGTCTGATTACCAGACAACAAACTGATTTTTCTGCCCGATGTGTCAATGTTGTTGATCGTACCTTCGTACTTGTAAATCACTTTAACGGACAACGCACGTGTTCCCACATAGGTCAGATCCAATTTGCGACCATCATTTAAAATCGACTCCAGACCAGCCAGTGTAGGTTTGGTCGAATTGTAGTCCAGTTTGGTTTTTTCGTCCAATGTAAATACAAACGGTTTTTTGTTGTTGTCCAGTACGGTAAGTACCTTTGTTTTGCTGTTGTAAGATACAACCGTTACTCCGTTCATAGGTTCCATTTGACGTCCAATCACCTGAATACGCGTTACCTGATCGTCAGCGTTCAATGACAACTCCACCTGATCCCCGTTCGTTGCATCTGTGATGAGATCATTTAGCGTCGCATCCTGAATACCATTAATAATAACTTCCGGCTTTTCAGTCAGCAATTTCGCCTCAAGGGAACCCCCTTCACGTTTGAACGTTAACGTGGACTGGTTGCCACCGATCTCAACCAATGTTCCGCGCACAGATTGCTCCACACCTTGAGACAATGTGATAGTTTGCAAAACACTGTCCTTTACGGTGTATTTCACGGCACTGCCGGCTTTGAGATCGGCCACTGACATGATACGGTTTTGATATGTGATAAGCAGATTGTCATTGTATGCAAACTGCTCTGTTGCACCCGCTGCATTGACAAGTTTGATCGTTTTGCCAGAAGTGGATACTTCAGCAACTACGCCATTGTCACTCTTGTTCACAATGCCGGATTTCACACGAATAGCAACTGTTTTTTTGTCAGCCGAGAACGTCTCACGCTGTACTTCGATGATGCTATCTGCCGTAATATCGGACAGTTTGATTGCATTACCATTCTGATCGATGAATGCAGTTGCCTCATCATAACTGTACGTTTCGTAATTCTCGCCCACAAAGATACCAATTTTATTACCAGACAATGAACGTGCAAATGTACCTTCAACGCTTTCCACCTGTGGTGTAGCATCAACCACTTCCACATAGGAAGCCCCACCTGCCGAACCCACAACCATAACTTTTGTATATAGTTTCACATCTGTGGATGAAGCACGCGTCTCACTGTCTTTCGTAAAGTAAGGCGTACTGCTGTTCACTGCGAAGTTAACGGCTTTGCCGTCCACAACCAGCGTGATCTGCCCATCTTTCAATCCAGTCACATAACCCGTGGAAGTGTTCGGATACTTTGTATCTGTTAGCGATTCACCACGACTGAAGAAGGTAGCCAGTTGAGCACGGGTTACGGAACCAGTTGGATTGAATTTGTTGCCTTCCACACCTTTGGCCAGATCCAGGCTAACAGCCAGATTGACATAACCTTTACCACTTTCGGAAATACTTGCATTATCAGCAAATCCGGTAGATTGATTGTTTTGTGCCTTCGCTTCAGCATCCTTATCCAATGAACGGATTAACAATTTCGTAATCCATTCCCGTGAAGCAGGTTTTTGACCCCAGGAGGTCTTGGATACATCCACCGTTGATTCTTCCGTTTTGTCAATCAGTCCCAGTTGAAGTGCCAGCGCGACATATGGCTTGAAATAATTTCCCACTTCCATGTTTGTCGGTAATGCCGCAGCCGTGTCGGTATTCAACTGGCCCTCTTGATTCATAAAACGGATTGCCATCGTTACAGCTTCTTGCTGTGTTACCGCGTCTCCTGGACGGAACAGGCCGTTGTTACCGAGAAGAATGCCTTGATATGCCAGTTTGTACACATGTTTTTCAGCCCAGTATCCGACCTTGATGTCACTGAACAAACCAGTTGGTGCAGCCGTATTTGTTATTGCAGCAGTCTGACCCTGCCCCGTTTCTGTTGATTCTGCTGCCATGGCAGCTCCGCCGGCGCTAAGGGCCATCATGCCTGCAAGCACGGCTGATACTACTTTTTTAGAGTGTGATGTATGGTTATATTTAAAAGTCACCTATGATTCCCCTCTCTCATGTAAAACGACCCATATTCCGTGGATTCACGGTACAACAGCCTGTTGCACAGCCTATTCGGATCTTGTCATTGGATGTTCAAGATCCACATGGCCCATCAGACTCTCCGTCTGCTGACCATCCACCAGTAAATCTAGTGATTTTACTTCATCAAACTGGAAGAACGTTTGTTTTAGAGCATCCAGCGCATAAGATTCTCCACCTGCTCCAAGACGTGCCGTATCTGGCATATGAATATCCAGCGTAAGAGCTCCATCCTTGAACTGAACAGACTTCAATTCAATTTCTTTAGACCACAGCGGAACAAGTTTAGCGTCTTTGCTCTGTTGCAGTGATTCAAAGGCAGCTTTATATTTGGCATCATCCGATGCGTATGAAATCTCTGCCGAAGCTTTGTGCAACTCCAGTTCTTCTTCATCCGTATAGAATACAGTGATCGTTTTCTTTTCATTACTTTCGGAAGTTGTTGGCGTGTCCGTAGACGTTTCGCTTGGCGGATTAGTTGTAGTCGTTTCCTCCGAACTGCCTTCCGTGGATTCTGTTGGTGTTGTGTTCTCTTCTGGTTCAGCAGTTACCGGTTCGGTAATTGTTTCGCCTTCAACCTCGGTCACATTGTTTTCCGTTCCTGCGCCTTGCGTCTGATTCGGAGCCGCTGTTGGCTTGCTTCCACATCCAGCAGCTACTGCCATAACCGTTACCAGCAAGGCTGCAATCCATATTTTCTTGTTCATTCTAACTCCGCCTCCTCAACATAAGGGCTTGTCCCTTATTTAATTCCCAGATACTCCTTGATTCCTGCAACAATACCTTTGGCAACACTGTTCTGGAAACTCTCCGTGAACAGGGCTGCTTCGTCGCTCTTATTGCTAAGGAATCCACCTTCCAGCAGAACTGCTGGCATTGTCGTTTCACGGGTCACATGGAGACTTGCCGTTTTCACTCCACGATCTTTCAGTCCGGATGACTGCAAAAGATACTTGTGCATCACTGTAGCAAGTGCTTTACTGTTGGAGCGTGTATAGAATGTCTCTACACCGTTCGCAGCAGTAGGGCCACTGTTAGCATGAATGGAGATGAAGATATCCGCTTTTATGTCTTGTGCAATCTTCACACGTTCTTTTAATGCCAAAAATGTATCATCGCTGCGCGTTAACACAACGTCAATTTTGGATTCTTTTTTCAACAAGGCTTCCACTTTCAGAGCCATTGCCAGATTGAAGTCTTTTTCACGTTTACCAGTTACACCGATTGCCCCAGGATCCTGATCTCCGTGACCTGCATCGATAACGACAACTTTTTTGCCATTATTACCAACTGGAGGAGCAGGTGTACCACTTTGATTGTCGAGGTTAATCATAACCAGCCCGGAATCATTTTGCACACTGTACCCTTTTGAACTGGACAGATCGATTACAAAACGAATTGTAGATGGACTGTTGCTGTATAACGAGTAACGAATCTTCGATACATCCGGATAGCCGCTAACGACGAGTTGTCCATTCTGGTTGCTGTCTAGAGCCTGTCCTTCACTGAATGAATCAGCAAATGCGGTATTCGGCAAGTCTATAACGATTCGATCTGGTCCTGTCATCGTGAAGACGTTCGGCTTCGTACTTCCGCTTGTTGCAATCATGAAGCGGTTGTCGCTGAAGCTGATGCCGTTCACCAGTACAAGACCTTCTTGATCCGATCCTCCGCCTTCATTGCCAGAGTTCGGAGGTGTGGTTGTCCCGTTTCCGGAACCTGAATTCTGGGTAACTAATGTTACCGTCTTCGTGGTATTGTTCCAACCCACCTTAAGACCCATTTCCTCACCAATAAATCGGAGAGGTACGAGCGTAGTACCATTTTTCACGAGTGGCGGGGCATCCAAGTTTACGTTACTGCCGTTCACCGTTGCCGTCTTCTGTCCAACAATCATCTGCATGGCAGTGTTGTCTTTGCTAATAGTCACTGTTTGCGTTTGCTGCTTCCACTCCACGCTATATCCAAGATTTTCGGACACAACCCGGATCGGAACCATCACCTTGCTGTTGATAATTTCCGCTTTTGTATCCGATGGCTGTACGATTTCTTTTCCGTCTAGGATAATTTTCGTGTCTGTTGCTGCGTGACTATAGCCCGGGAATACGAGCCCAAAGACAAATAACAGTACCAAAAAACCGAACTTCTTCATCCTTCACCCCTACCATTCTCATATTTTTTTGCCGCATGTTGTCATTTTCCAACTCCGACTGACCGCTTGGGCATTACCAGACACCTATTAGACGCCCCTCGCTCTCAAAAGTTGCGAATATATTCCAACATAACAGAAAAAAAACGTTGTCAGATCAAGCTTTTTTTACATTTTAATGTCTTCTTTTTTCCTTATTTATCAAGTATACATCTCCAAACAACGTAATACCCTAACCTTCATATTTGCGCAAAATCCACTTTACAGTCCCAAAAATTCAACAATACCGTCCACAATCGCCTGTGCACATTTGTCCTGGTATTCTTCTGTGAGCATGACTGCTTCATCTGTAGGATTACTTAAAAAACCAAGTTCAAGTAACACTGCAGGCATGGTTGTTTCACGCGTCACATGCAGACTAGCCGTTTTAACCCCACGATCCTTGAGTCCTGTTACAGGCAACACATATTTGTGAAGAGTGTCAGCCAAAGTCTTGCTTTCTTTACGACTGTAGAGCGTTTCAATGCCGTTTGGTACCGGTGTAGTAAATTTGTTTCCATGAATGGACACAAAAACATCTGCCTGATTCAATTCAGCAATATCCACACGCTGTTTAAGTGAAAGTTCTGTATCATCCTGGCGTGTAATGACCGTTTGAATATTTGGGTATTGTTGAAGGATTGCCTGTACCTTCAGTCCTACAGCCAGATTGAAATCCT
Source organism: Paenibacillus sp. 37 (assembly GCF_008386395.1). NCBI lineage: Bacteria > Bacillati > Bacillota > Bacilli > Caryophanales > Paenibacillaceae > Paenibacillus > Paenibacillus sp. 37. The sequence continues at coordinate 4,406,235 of NZ_CP043761.1, forward strand.
TCTCATAAGCTCCTGACAAACTCACTGCACCCGATTGACGACCACCATGTCCCGGATCAATGACCACAATCGTTTTACCATCATTGGTAGGTACTGCCGGTTGGCTTGTCGGTTCTCCATTCGTGGCTGTCAGGTCCACGAGCAAGACATTGTTATCTCCAACAGACCATTTGGCTGTAGCCGTCTGATTCAGATCCAGAACGACACGCACGGTAGAAGGCGATTTACTGAACATGGCATAACGGACTTTGGAAACTATTGATGAATCTGTAACGATAATCTGTCCACTGCCATCCGGATTAGATGCTTGTCCCTGAATGAATTCCTGAGAGAACTTCGCTGAAGGCAGATCAACAATAATTCGGTCTGGCCCACCAATACTGGATACTTTGGGGCTAATATTACCGTTTGTTGCTACAATCAACCGATCTCCGCTGAAGCTGATGCCTTGAAGTTCTGTCAAACCATCCGGGACAGGTGCATCGACGGGGTCACTGTCACCTTCCGTTTCAACTACAGGAGGAATACTAAATAGGCTTACTGTCTTGGTTCCATTGTCCCAGCCAACACGTAGACCCATGCCTTCCCCAACAAAGCGTAACGGAACAAGCGTAGTTCCCTGTTTGATCAGTGGGGGCGAATCCAAGTTCACCACGTTTCCATTCACTGTAGCTGCATCTTTGCCAGCCGTCATTTGGATCATGCTGTTTCCTTTTTGAACCTGGACTGACTGAGTTTCCTTCTCCCACTTCACCTTATAACCCAGGTTCTCGGATACAATTCGAATTGGAACCATGACCGTTTTCCCGATATTCTCTGCAGGTGCACCCGTCTGCTGGTTAATGGTTACACCGTCGAGTACAATCGAGGGAGTGGTGTCTGCATGGGCCATGATTGGGAATAAACATAGGAACAGAAGAAAAACGACTGCTGCCGACCATTTTTTCATACCTCATCCACCATTCTTTTTGTCTTTTGAACATCCGACCTGATTCTCTGCAGCGTAACATCAGTGACAATATGTAACCTTCCATAATCTACTAATCAGTTTATCAGATATTGTCTGATCATCCGGTTACAACGTTGTCATATTTAGTCGGAAACAGAGTGGCAAAAAGGTTACTTTCTCCATCGTCTAGTTCCCGAAATCATATGAAAATTACATTCCTCATCCATTTTTGCTATGCTGAGTTCAAATACTTGATTACAGGAGATTGAGACTTGATGCCTAAAATACTGATCGTGGATGATGAAGCAGATCTTCGAAAGCTACTGACTGATTATTTTGAAATTAACGGATATTCCGTGATGACGGCCAAGGACAGCCGGGAAGCGCTGCGGAAAGTGGAAAAACAACCCGATATCGTTTTGTTAGATATCAACATGCCTGAACAGAACGGACTTCAATTATGTGAGAAAATTCGGGACTTCGTCTCTTGCCCGATCTTATTCTTAACGGCCCGAATCGAAGATGCTGATAAAATAGCAGGTTTTCGTGCCGGAGGCGATGACTATATCCTGAAACCTTTCAGCATTCGCGAGTTGGGCGCCAGGGTCGAAGCACATATACGCAGGGAACAACGAATCCAAACTAAATCTTCGGTAAGGTTTAACAATGAATTGGTCATTGATTATACGGCTAGGGAGCTCTACTACCTGGATAAGCGAATTTCACTGCCAAAAAAAGAGTTTGATATTGTCGAATTGCTGTCCACGCATCCTGATATGGTGTTTGGAAAGGAACGCATATACGAAAAGATTTGGGGCATGGACGAGCAAGGCGACAGTAATGTGATTGCAGAGCATATCCGGCGAATTCGCTACAAATTAAAGGAATATGGCTGTGATAATCAAATCGAGACCGTTTGGGGAGTAGGCTACAAATGGCCAAGTTCATGACTAGACTCCTGTTTTTAAAGCGATTGTCCTTACTGCACTCTTTTATGCTGTTGTGTGTGGTCACACTCGTTGCCGTGCTGGCCGTTATAACTATGGAGTTTGCTTGGGCGGAGAAGCTGCGGCTACGTTTCGGAGAAACGGATTGGGTCATGCCCTCCCTCGTCACGGCGGTTCTGCTCACCGTAGCGACTGGAATTGTCACCATGGCCGTTCTATTTTACAGATGGAAGCTAAAACGTCCGCTGGAGCTATTAAAACGAGCATCCGAGAACATTTCAGCCAACGATCTAGATTTCCGCATTTCCTATGACAGCCAGGATGAGATGGGCGAGCTGATCGCGCTATTTGAAATCATGCGCTCACAATTGGAAAAAAACCTCAAGACACTTTGGCGTTCGGTTGAAGAGCGCAAGCAGATCAATGCTATTTTTGCCCATGATCTGAGGACCCCCCTGTCCGTGTTAAAAGGAAACGCCGAGCTTCTCGCCACCTATCTTCCCGAGAAGAAGTTGTCGGAAGAAAAGGTGCTCGACCTGATCCATACTATGAACCTTCACATCTTGCGTCTGGAGAGTTATGCAGAGGCCATGAACTCCATTCAGAGACTGGAGGATGTGCCGTTGAACATCCAATCGATGGATACGATCTCATTGACGGCTTTGCTGGACGGCAGCGCTGAGCAAATCGCGAAACAGTACGGCATACGTTTTGTCTCTTCCGTGGAATATGATAATGCCTCAGTGCATGTAGATCCCTATCTCGTCATGCAGATTTTCGAGAATATAGTGGCTAATGGGGCAAGATACGCAGCCAGTCAATTAAACGTTCACTATGACGTGCAAGGGGGCATTATGAAGATTACCGTCTCCGAGGACGGTCCTGGTTTCTCTGACGAGGCCCTGAGTAAGGCTATACTCCCTTTTTACCGAGGCGAAGTATGGGATGCGAGCGAACATCGCGGGCTGGGCCTTTACGTTTGCAAGGTGTTTTGCGAAAAACAGGAAGGTAGTCTTCAGATTGCAAACGGTCCTGACGGAGGTGGAAGCGTGACGGCAAGTATTGGGACGCAAGTTGATAAATAGTTGAAAATGATCTGATAACATCTCCTTATCTTGAATTCGAGGAGTGTTATCATGCTAAAACTGAAAAAAATGATGTATATCACAATTAGCTGCTTGTTGTTATGTATCGCGTGGGCGAACCCCTTATCCGCCAATGAAACCAGAGACAGGACAGAAGTTCTGCAGGAGATCGATGAATATATGAATCGGAGCATGAAGGCCAATCACATTAAGGCTGCTTCACTGGCGATTGCCAATAACGATGAGGTCTTTTACGCAAAAGGCTACGGGACATTTGCAGATGGCCAGAAGGTTACGGGCAATACCCCTTTTCCCATTGCTTCACTTAGCAAGTCCTTTACTGCATTGGCCGTTCTGCAGCTGGTGGACAAGGGGCGGATCAACTTGGATGCTACTTACGCTTCCTATTTTCCAGAGCTTTCTCCACAGGATCCCCGCGTTCTTGACATCACGGTCCGTCATTTACTGAATCAGACGAGTGGTCTCAATGACAAGATAAATCCCGATATGACAAAGACTCCGCAATTCCAATCACTGTCGGAAGCGAACCAATTATTAAACACGGTTCAACTTGCCCATATCCCCGGAACGGCCTACAGCTATCATAATCCTAATTACGTGCTGCTGGCGAACCTCGTGGAAAGTGTTAGCGGAGAGCGCTTTTCGGATTACCTGAAAAAACATATTTTTGAACCGCTAGGAATGAATCATACCTTCAGTGTCAGTACAACGCAGCAGTTCCATGAGAATAATACTATCCCGCTAGGACATTACCTGAGTTTTGGACGCTCTATAAGTCAATCCGAACCGCTTTGGTTCATTGAGGGCCCCGCCGGCATCGTTTCAACTGCAGAGGACATGTCCCTTTGGATGCTTTCCCAATATCACGGCCACCTCGTTTCCCCTGTGCTGATGAAACAATATCATTCCGCAGGAGATATCAGTCCATACGGCATGGGCTGGCTTGCAAACCAAGATGCTTCTAGCGGCCAAACGATCTCCCACAGCGGCATTTTCTGGACCTACAAGTCAGAAGAACTGGTTTATTTGAACGAGCACATGGGCATTGCCGTAATGTTTAATTCTGGTATAAACGCTTATGTGAATTACTCGGCATTTATTGATGGAATAGCGGATATTATGAGGGGGCAGGAACCCCAAACCTCTTTTGTAAACGGTCGGAATATGGAAACGATTATGATTGCGCTGATCATCGCTACGCTTGCATGGGGCATCTACGCCTATTTTCGCATACTTCGGAGCAACCAACGCCTAACGATTAGCAAATTGATTCTGATCACAGTGGGTAGACTGATCCCGATTCTAATTCTCTTGTCTCTGTTCCCATTGGTTACATTTATCGGCGGAGGACGTGTGCTGCCATGGTTTGGTATCTGGACTACCCTATCAACTCCAATCATATGGCTTATGGTTTGGTCACTTGTGAATTTCGTGCATTTGGCTTGTTATATCTATGTCTATTTTCAGAATACAAAAAACGACCCTTTGGATTTACCTCAGTAATCTATTTTTAGGTTTATCTATTTAGTCGGCTGTTGATTGTATCTGTTGAAGTATTCGACCAAAAAAAATGAGAAGTTCTATATATAGCTGACTTATTAAGCTAATTTAGCTTCTGAAATTACAAAAAGCTTCTGCCTCACCGATGGGAACAAGGTCCCTTTGGCGAGGCAGAAGCTTTCTACTATACGATACTTTAACGATTAACCGAACAGTTTTGCCGCATGGCGTTGTTCGTAAGCAGCGATCTCATCATCATGTTGAAGAGTCAAACCGATATCGTCCAATCCTTGCAACAGGAATTGACGACGATGCTCATCCAGATCAAAATCGATATGCAGTCCGTATGCATCAGTAATCGTTTTGTTTTCCAGATTTACATTCATCTCATAGCCTTCATGTGTCGCTGTACGTTGGAACAAGTCTTCAACTTGCTCTTCTGATAGCTTGATTGGCAAGATTCCGTTCTTAAAGCAGTTATTATAGAAAATGTCTGCATAAGATGGAGCGATCACACAACGGAATCCATAGTCCAAAATCGCCCATGGCGCATGCTCACGGGATGATCCACAGCCAAAATTGGCACGTGAGATCAGGATGGATGCCCCTTCATAACGAGGTTTATTCATTTCGAAGGAAGCATTATTGTTGCCCTCTTCATCAAAACGCCATTCATAGAACAAAAATTGTCCAAATCCGGTACGTTCAATCCGTTTCAGGAACTGTTTCGGAATGATTGCGTCTGTATCTACATTGACCCGGTCTACCGGTGCAACGATGCCTTGTAATGTTTTAAATTCTTCCATATTAAACGTTCTCCCTTCTGTCTGTTATAGATTAGATCGCTGCTTCTGTTTTGAAATTCCAATCCCGTACGTCCACAAAGTGACCCTTAACCGCTGCTGCTGCTGCCATTGCCGGAGATACCAGATGCGTACGTCCTCCGCGTCCTTGGCGTCCTTCAAAGTTACGGTTGGACGTCGAAGCACAACGTTGACCTGGCTTCAATACATCCGGGTTCATCGCCAGACACATGCTGCATCCCGCATCACGCCATTCAAATCCGGCTTCCGTAAAGATTTTATCCAAACCTTCTTGTTCAGCCTGAATTTTAACACGTCCTGAGCCTGGTACAACAATTGCTGTAACCTGACTGGATACCGTGTGACCTTTAGCCACTTGTGCTGCTGCACGCAGATCTTCGATCCGACCATTGGTGCAAGAACCGATAAATACATAATCAATTGGAATCTCGGCGATTGGTGTTCCCGGTTCAAGTCCCATATATTCAAGCGCTTTTTCAGCCGCTTTGCGTTCGTTTTCTGTAGGCAATTCAGCCGGAACAGGAACTTTCGAAGAAATGTCGGTTCCCATGCCAGGGCTTGTTCCCCAAGTTACTTGCGGAATCAATGTCTCCACATCGATTTCAACCACATGGTCGAACTCGGCACCTTCATCGGTTACAAGCTGTTTCCAACCTTCAACAGCTTCATCGAATTTGGCATCCGCTGGTACGTATTCACGTCCACGCAGATATTCAAATGTTGTTTCATCCGGAGCGATCAATCCTGCTCTTGCTCCACCTTCGATGGACATGTTGCAGACCGTCATACGCTCTTCCATGCTCAACTCACGGATGGACTCACCTGTGTACTCAATAACATAACCTGTTGCAAAGTCTGTACCGTATTTGGCAATGACTGCGAGGATCATATCCTTCGCGGTTACACCCGGGTTACGTTTGCCGACAAAACGAACTTCCATTGTTTTGGCTTTTGCTTGTTGCAAACATTGAGTTGCCATAACGTGCTCAACTTCACTTGTTCCGATTCCGAATGCCAGTGCGCCAAACGCACCGTGTGTGGACGTATGACTGTCACCACATACAATCGTTTTACCCGGGTGAGTCAGACCCAGTTCAGGTCCCATAACGTGTACAACGCCTTGATCAATCGTGTCCAGATCATACAATTTCACGCCGAAATCACGACAGTTTTGCGAAAGTGTATCAATTTGTTGTTTGGAGATAGGATCTGTGATGTTGAAACGGTCTTTCGTTGGAACGTTGTGGTCCATTGTTGCAAATGTCAGTTCAGGGCGACGAACTTTACGTCCGCTCAGACGAAGACCTTCAAATGCCTGTGGAGAAGTTACTTCGTGCACCAGATGCAGATCGATATACAGAATGCTTGGTTTGCCTTCTTCTTGATGAATTACGTGATTTTCCCAAATTTTCTCAAACATCGTTTTTTTACTCATCATTTTCACCTCATTATAAGTTCGGTCCTTGGAAGAGCCTCTGTTTTCTTTAAAAAGTGAAGCTCTTGAATGACATAAATATATCACCCTGTCCTTCATTGTTCCAAGATATAATATCTATAGATGTAATAGGTTTAACCTATAATGAGAGAAAGACAAATAAACCACTGCTCGTCGCAAAGGTTTCAATTGATAACAATTATCATTATCAGATACGTCTTATACTACGTTTCCGCTGCTTCGCTGTCAATGCTTTTTATCTAGAACATAAAAAACAGCCCTGAATCCAGAGCTGCTTTGCTAGTTTCTGTTATGAAATGAAAAGACGCCTTCTATGAGACTGCTTGTCCGACTACTGTATTACAAACCGTTTTTTGCAATCACATCTTTGTACCAATAGAAACTCTTCTTTCGTTTTCTCTCCAGTGTTCCATTGCCGTCATTATCCTGATCTACATAAATAAAGCCATATCGTTTCTCCATCTCTGAAGAAGAATAACTAATCAGATCAATTACTCCCCAACTGGTATAGCCGAGCAGTTCAACACCGTCCAGAATCGCCTCATGCATCTGTTCAATGTGAGAGCGGAAGTAATCAATACGATAATCATCCTGAATGCTACCATCAGCTTCAATCGTGTCTACCGCCCCAATTCCATTTTCAACGATAAACAAAGGCACCTCGTAACGACTATACAGTTCATTCAGTGAGATGCGCAGACCTACCGGGTCAATCTGCCAGCCCCAATCATTCGTTTGCAGATACGGGTTCTTCACCCCTCCAGTTGTATTGCCACTCACCTGCTCCAATCGGTCGCCATCCACACTTGATACCAGGGACATATAATAACTGAATGAGATAAAGTCCACAGTGTGTACTTTCAGAATCTCTTCATCCCCCTCAAGCATATCCAGGTTAATCCCTTTTTCGGCAAAAAATCTCTTCGTAAAGTACGGATACGCTCCACGCACCTGTACGTCCGTAAACATAAGATTGAATTGATTATCCCGGGAAGCAACAAGTACGTCTTCGGGATTACATGTATGAGCGTACGTTGTCAGTTTGGTAAGCATACATCCGATCTGGGAACCGGGAATGATCTCATGACAGTATTTCACTGCGAGTGCACTCGCTACAAATTGATGGTGTAACCCCTGATATACAGCCTGCTCCACATTTTCGAAACGCTCCGGCACAATACCACCACTCGTAAACGGATGGCGAACAATGCTGTCAATTTCATTAAATGTAATCCAATACTTCACTTTGTCCTTATAACGGGTGAACACGGTTTTGCAAAAGTGAACAAAATACTCGACGACTTTCCGATCCGTCCATCCACCGTGGTGATTCACCAGATACATCGGCATCTCATAATGCGACAACGTAATTAATGGTTCAATCCCTTGTTTCAGCATGCCATCAATAACGCGGTCATAGAACTGCAAACCGGCTTCATTCGGCTCTGTTTCGTTGCCATTCGGGAAAATTCGGGTCCAAGCAATAGATAAGCGCAACGTTTTGAGACCCATCTCCCCAAACAGGGCTAGATCCTCCTCGTAACGGTGGTAAAAATCAATGCCTCTGCGTTTCGGATATTCTCTGTCCGAGGTAGACTCCATCGCAGTTTTGATCTGTTCTTCATTGATCGCATTATGCTTTTTATACTCACTCTTGGCTACACCTTTTCGATAGATAGCAATGTCGGCTGTAGACAGACCTTTGCCATCCACATTCCACGCTCCTTCTGCCTGATTGGCAGCAATCGCTCCTCCCCATAGAAAATCTTCTGGAAACGTTCTTGTTGTATTGGTCATTGTGTATTCCTCCTTGGATTATCTCTGTAACTCTTTGATTCTTGCTCAATTGCGACTCATGACCCGATTGATATGAATAATCAAATACATCATCTCTTCATTGGAGATCGTATGTTCAAACCGTGCTTCAATATAATCCTTGATTAGCAATACGCAGGCTTCCTCCTGCGGATATTTATTCGCGATCTGCTCAAAGAGCTCATGATCCTGCGTGTTTAACGTTTTATGTTCAAAAAGCCGTTGAATGAAAAATTGCAAATGGGTCAAAAAGCGTGAATAGTTGATGCTGTGTGTATCCAGCTCCACTTGGTAGTGAATTTTGATAATATTGAGTACATCCTTGACGGTATTGGTCATCATCATGACCTGATTCATATTGTCATCATTCTGCTGCGCATTCACGAGATGAAAGGCAATATTCGCCGCTTCCTCTTCAGGCAGGGAGAGTCCAAGCTGTTTTTGAATGAGAGACAGACCATGCAACCCGATGTTGAACTCCTGTGGATAGAACTTTTTAACTTCCCACAACATTCGGTTCTGGATCGTCATATTGTCCTTGAATCGCTTCATGGCCATATACAGATGATCCGTTAATGCGACATAGAGATGATCACTCATATGGCGGGACAATGTATGTTTGGCATGGGAGATGATTTCGTCAGCCAGAATCAGATATTCTTTTGGCGTTTCCTTCATCAGAGCGGTGAGATCCGAAGAGATCATTTCATTTTCAAGGACATAGATCTTCTCGATCTCATCCTCGCCCACGACATCTCCCGGTTTGCTCCTGTAGCCGATGCCCTTTCCCATCACAATAATTTCCTTGTCATCCTCACCACGTCTGGCAAGAACAATGCTCGAATTCAATATTTTTATGACTTCCATATCAGGCTGCCTGCCTTTCATTCATATTTCAGCGAGTTATAACACCGTAATTAATGGTTTCCCCGGTCCTGTTGTCGCCGCAGATTCATTGCCCAGCACCTCCAGATAATCCGAGGAATTGGTCACAATTACAGGGGTCGTGGTGTCATAACCTGCGGCTTGTATAGCTTCAAGATCAAATTCAATCAGGAGCTGACCATGAGAGATCTGTTCTCCTTCGTTCACTTTTACATCAAAATGCTGGCCTTTCAGTTTCACCGTATCCAATCCGACATGAATCAGAATTTCTACACCTTCTACCGATCTCAGACCGATGGAATGTTTAGTGCGGAACACCGTCTCAACGTTACCATCAAACGGGGCAAACACCTTGCCAACACTTGGCTGAATGGCCATACCTTGTCCCATGGCTTCTTGCGAGAAGGCCTCGTCCTTCACCTCTCTTAATGGCAGAACTTTGCCTTCCAGTGGAGCAAAAACGATCTTTTTCGATTTGATCCCTTTGGATGGCTGGATTTCAGATTCGCCTCTCGCTTTGTTTGTAGGACTGCCTGCTATCGACACTGCTGTTGGAACAACATCCTGAAATCCAATGACATATACAGCGACAAACGCGACAAGAGCAGAGATCAGCATGGTAATGATCGCATAGATAATATTCATATGATCTTCACTGATAAACATAGGCATAGATGCAATCCCCGGACCCACGGCAGCATATGCCTTGAGATTCACAATACCTGCGAACAACCCAGCGACTCCGGCGCCGATCATGCAGGCAAACAGCGTTTTCTTGAGCCTTAAATGTACACCGTAGAGAGCAGGTTCCGTGATACCGAATACACCTGAAATTCCTGCAGACAAAGCGACTTGTTTCAACTTGATGTCTTTGGTTTTGAATGACACCGCCAGTGCGCCTGCTCCCTGCGCCATATTGGATGCCAGCATCGCGACCAGCACCAGTGTTTCATATCCAGGTGAAGCCAAGGCTGCGAAAATAATGGGATAAAATACTTTATGCATACCGAACATGACAATCAGAGGCATCAGTATAGCCATAATGACAACGGTCAACCATCCAATCTTATCCTGAATCCAATAGATCAGGTTGGACATTCCCGTTCCGAGATACATCCCCAGAGGTCCAAGTACAATCAGGGCAACTGGAGCAACAATGAGAATAACAATCAAAGGTTTGAGGAAAATTTTTACTGGTCCTGGTGAGATCTTGTCCGCGAACTTTTCAATGTAAGACATGAACCAGACCGTTAAAATAATCGGTACCACGGATGTCGCATATTGAACGGATGCAACAGGTATGCCAATAAAGGACACCGGATCTTCCCCCCCAAGCAGACCAATCATATTCGGGTGTAACATGATTCCACCAAACAGAACGGCAACAAAGGGGTTCGTTTTAAATCTATTTGCACTGGAATAGGCCAGTAGAATCGGAAGAAAGTAAAAGGCAGCATCAGACATGACACTCAAAACGGTATATGTCTGGCTCTCTTTAGACATCAGGCCGGTCACGGTCGCCAGTAGCAAAAGTGCCTTAAGCATGCCCGAGGCAGCAATGGCTGGGATAATAGGTTGGAAAATGCCTGCAATGACACTGGCAAAAGTATTAAACAGTCCTTTGGGGCTATAATCCGCTTTTTGTTTCTCCTGAATTTCGTTTGATTGCCGAGTATCCATCATCTTGGCAAGTTCATTGTAGACGTACGCGACGTCATTACCGATAATAACCTGATATTGTCCGCCGCTATTCACTGCGCCAATAACACCATCAAGGCTCTTAATTTCTTGGGTCTTCGCCATATCCGGATTCTTCAGGGTAAGTCTGAGCCTGGTAGAGCAATGAATTAACGTGTTGATATTATCATTGCCACCGACCAGCTCCATAATCGATTGGGCTAATTGTTTGTGATTCATGGTGCACCTCCGTTTCTTGATGGGAACAAAAAAAGACCTAAAAAGGGCAGGAAAAGAGAAACTCTTCCCACCCAATCTAGGTCTTGCCTGCCGAACAGTAACACGCCATCGTTGGATGAATGTTATTCAATTATATGAACGAAAAAGAATATGAACATTTGAAATGGTTCTGTGCTAACACTTGAAACTGGTACACATGAAAACGTTGATTTTGTTTTACCCGGGTAAGTGGTTCTTATTAAGCGTTTTCAAAATTAGTATAGCAACTCTTCTGATGGAGTGCAAGCGGTTAAGCGAAATTAATGATTTCTTTATCTGTAGTGATATAATGGTGGCATAACGAAAGGAATGACCAATGACGATGGAATTCAGACAACTTCAATATACGTTGCAAATTGCGGCCGAACGCAATTTCTCCCGGGCAGCAGAGAAACTGCATATTGCTCAACCTTCATTAAGCCAGCAATTATCCAAATTGGAAAAAGAATTGGGTGTGCTGTTGTTTCAGCGTAATACAAGTACCGTGGAGTTAACCCATGCGGGTGTTACGTTTGTCGAGCAAGCCCAGAAGATCGTAGATGCCGTGGAGCTATTGCGTCAGGAAATGTCAGACATCTCCCAGCTTCGCAAAGGTAAAGTCGTTGTGGGCAGCATGCCGATCACGGGTTCACACTTGCTCCCACACGTGCTTCCAGCTTTCCAACAAGCTTATCCCGAGATTGAGGTTACCTTATTGGAAGACTCCGGGCTTACGCTTGAGAAATTGACAGCAAGCGGCAAAGCAGATCTCAGTCTGTTATCTCTTCCTTTACAAGAGCCAAGTCTCGCCTACGTTGCCATTGGAGAGGAAAAGATTGATCTGGCAGTTCCCCCGAATCACCCTTTGGCACGCAGGGCAGATCCGGAGCATCCGATTCCTGTGCGAATTGAAGAGCTTCGTGATGAACCCTTTGTTGTATTGAAAAAAGGACAGGGTTTCCGCAAACTTACATTTGATCTCTGTGAGCAGGCTGGTTTTGATCCCCAAGTTGTGTTTGAGAGCACAAATATTGAAACCGTTCAGTCGCTGGTCGCCACAGGCATGGGTATTACACTGGTTCCACGCTTTATTGCCCGTGCGCCGCGCAGTGAATTCGTACCTGTGTACGTGCCGCTTGCTGAGCCAACTCCCAGCAGAACACTTGTTGTGGCTTATCGTCAAGGAAGAGTACTGTCAAAGGCAGCCGAAGCATTCATCCATACGTTTCAACAAACGGTGGCCGAACTGTCAAAGGGAAACTAAGAAATTGCTCTATGTTAAAGGTACATTTCTTTAGGTACAATTCATACTGAACCAAAACAAAGGCTTGACCCTTATGGGCCAAGCCTTTGTCATATACTCGTTTCCTGCATCCGCAGGATAGAGTTCTTACATTGCAATCACAGTAACTGGTTACAGTACAATGTTGCTTGTTAAGTTGTTTAGCTACAATGCTAATTTATAATGTTAACGTAGAAACGTACATAAGAAAACTTCATGTCTGGCGGTTTATTTACGCAAATTACGATCGCTTGTCAGCCTGTTTTGCTGATTCATTACACGGCCTTCGTCCTGAACAGTTGAATCAGGGGGTGATAGCCCTCCTGCTCCATTCTCTAAGAATGCTCTTAAGTGATCTTCCCTTGTGTTATCCTGTTCCAGTCTCCTGAGCGTATCTTTCACATGGTTGTCCATTGATTGATCATCTCCTTGGTAACGGGATAGTTATCATTACCCGCGCCCTGGAAGAATAAACACTTTATCTAAAGAATTTTATTTCAATTTTTATTTTTCGCCAAAATAAACGCCAGGTCGACGGTCTTCAAACACGGGAATACGCCCGCGAACCTCATCTACCAGGGAAGGGCGAATGATTCCAGTCACGATCTCTTCCCCTTCGCCACCTTCAGCCACAATCTCACCCCACGGATCAATGATGAGAGAATGTCCGAAAAACTCGGTGTCCCCCCCTTTTCCCACACGGTTACAGGCGATCACATACATTTGGTTCTCAATCGCTCGTGCAGTAAGTAACGTACGCCAGTGGTGCAGACGAGGGTTCGGCCATTCGGCCGGTACAATCAATGCTTTGGCACCATTCAAAGCAAGTGTGCGGGCTAGTTCCGGGAACCGGATGTCATAACAGATCGAAGCACCCGCTGTAAGACCGTTCTGCAATTCAAAAATTTCAGGTTCCGCACCTGGCTGTAAATATTTCTCCTCGTCCATTAGACGGAACAAATGTAATTTATCATATCGTGTTACCTGTTTTCCTTCACGATCATACGCGTACATTGTATTGTATATTTGACCATCCCGTTTCTCGGCAATGGAACCGCCAACGATGGAAATTTGATGTTTTTGAGCAAAAGCAGACAGCCATTCCCGAGATTTCCGGCCTTCCGGGTCAGCGAGTTCATGAATTTGGTTCAAAGCGTATCCGGTATTCCACATCTCAGGCAGCACAGCCAGCCCCAGATCCGGATATTGTTCTACCGCACGCTCAAGCAACGTCTGCATATGTTTATGATTGGCCTCAGGGTCTCCGAGTTGAATATCGCCCTGAATCAGGGCTACACGCATTTCTCCCTGTTGTTTTTCTGTCATGACAAGCACTCCTCTGAACCGTAATACCTGCTATCATAGCTTGATCCTCTTGAGGACTGCAAGCCTGTTTTTATTATGAACTTGCACACAACAACTCAGGCAGCAGGGTCAACAATCGATCACTCGTGAGCGCATCACCCACATTCCATGTTGACTCCTCCACAGGGTATACCCGTCCATTCTGCACAGCCGGAAGGGCCTTCCAGCTGGGACTTTTCATTAGCATCTCTGTAGCCTGTCTCGCCACGAATTCCTCAGGCAGCATAACAAATACATGATCTCCCGCATACTGACGTACCGCTTCAGCCGAAATTTCCTTATAGGCTCTGCCCGCTGCAAGTGCTTCCTTCACTTTGGTAACTGGCCTGAATCCCATCGGATGATATAACAATGGCGCCAGACCGATATTGCCCATAACAAATAATCGTGCACCCCGATGATATGTAAATACCGAAGCCGTTTCCCCCTCTTCAATCACAGTATGGATCTTCGCCCACATCTGCTCAGTACGCTCCTCATAGGAGGTTAGCCATTGTTCAGCCTGAGGTTGTCTGCCAAACCAGCTGCCCAATCTGCGCATTCGTTCTTCCAACGTGGCATGTGAATTGTAAGCAAGCGTCGGAGCAATCCGGTAAAGTTGTTCATACTGCTGTTCATTGCTGCTATCAAAAATAATCAAATTCGGCTTCATTTGAACAGCTGCTTCCACATTAACCGGAGCAACCGCGTCATAGGTCTGATCTCCCAATATCTGAATACCCAGCATCAGCAGATCCCCAGCCGAATCTCCGTAATACATAATTCGCTCCGGGTTTACTGGAATATTCACATCATGACCCAACCAATCTTGTACCAACGTCTGCTGCTGAATCGATCTGTCATATTGACGAGGAGATAATCCGGTCATTTGGCGAAAACGCCTGCTGAAATAATACTCATCCTTAAACCCTACGCGACTCGCTATATCCCGAAGTGGTTCATCTGATTTGCGAAGCCAGTCCTTGGCATGTTTGATGCGTACATGATTTACATAATCGAGCGGCTTGTGACCCGTGAGTTGTCTGAAAAGAGTCGTAAATTGTACAGGTCTGATCTCCGCAAGACGTGCCAGTTTCTGTACAGTGATTTCTTCAGCATAATGGTCGTCCACATACTGAATCGTACTGTGTAGTCTTGCTTCCATACTCTGTTCCGTCTTTGGAGAAGTGTACCGGATAATGATCATCTCCATCCATTTTTGGAACTGTGCATTCAAATGACTGTATTCGGCATCTGTTTTATAATTCCGAATAACATACATTTGCTCAAGCAGACCACTTAACGGAGCATAGGGATAACCATTCAATTGGTTTCTGTGCTCAAATACAGGGCGGGTAAAGAGCTCGGGATCACCCGTCAACACATGAATAACATCAAAAGCCATTACGAAATATTTCAATTCCAAGTTGTTACGATGTTCAATCTGGTGCCCCTCTCCCGGAGAAAGCGGATAAACACATCCCGTAGTAAACGGAAACTGTTCATGTCCAATATATAAACGCCCATCCCCTTCTTCGCAGATCAGGAAGGCATGTTTCTCGCAAGCAACTTCCAGCATCACCTGTTCAGGTGGTTCAATTCGTCGTACCAGATGATCCAGCCGAAACATGAATGCTGAAAAGAACAACGCTCCCCCATCGGCATCCAAAGCCTGCATGTCGGTTCACCTCGTTTTTCTAAAATGAGAATAATTATCAATCATTCTGTATGGTCTGATTATAAGCGAGCGATGGTCAATAATCCAGATATGAGTTTATTCAGCAAAAAAGAGCCTTCAACGAAAGGTTGAAGGCTCCTTTTACTTTTTAAATCCGCATTACTCAAAGGTGTTACCAGTGCCTTACTAGCTCATAACTAATTATTGGATCATCTGTTTTGGCAGCTCTTGTAACAACCACTCCCTGGAAAGGGCATCACTAGAAGCTTTGACGATATCAAAGCGGTATACTTTTCCTTCTTTCACCGCAGGCAGGTTCTTCCAGATTGAACTATCTAGCAATTCTTTGGTGGATTGCTTCGCATCGTCGGTCACAGGATCCAGAATAAATATCCGATCACCGGCAAATTCAGATAATTTTTCAGTCGAAATCTCTACAAATCCCATGTCTTCATCCAATACTTTCTGGATTTCCGCGGTTGGCTTCAGCCCGTCTTTTCCGTATAACAACTGTGGCAATCCTGCACCCGCCATGACAAACAGACGGTTCCCGGGATACATGGTGAATACCGAAGCGGTCTCCCCTTTTTTCAATCCGTTCTCATGAAGTTGCGTCCACATCTCTTCAGTCGCTTTTTGATGAGCCGTAATCCAGTCCTCCGCTTCTTGCTTCTTATTCAACAAATCGCCAAGGATACGCATGCGATCTTCTATTAAACCAAACGAATCAAATGTAACCGTGGGTGCAACCTTCGCGATCTGATCATATTGACCCTCGTCACTGTTGGAGAAAATGATCAGATCGGGATTCAGGTCTAACGCCTTTTCCACACTGATCGGAAATCCTACATCTTCTGCCTGAGCAACCTGATCATCGAATACGGTTCCCTCTTGACGAAGTATGCCGACAGGGACAACACCAAGCGCGAGCAGATCCCCTGTAACTTCTCCGTGATAGATAACTCGCTTCGGATTTACAGGAACCTCTACTTCATGGCCTGTCCAGTCTTTGAATATCCGGGTCTCGCCTTCATTCGTTTCTTCCATTGCAGTCGTGGTCTCTGTCGTTTCTGTGGCTGCTTTGGATTCATCTGTGCCGGCAGCAGGTGTTGCAGCCTGATTTCCACAAGCTAGTAGCAAAATGGATAACCACGTTACTGTAAATAATACTGCCGTATTTCGAATGCCCTTTTTCATTTCTATTTCTCCCCCTATATCACGTGCGTTGTGGAATGAATTAATGATATTGATTATCATTATCGGATATTATCATAAAACATGGCTTCTCTTAGCTCAATGGACAAAACTAAATGAGTACTTTCAGTTTTGTACAATACTCTGCTCTTTGCTCCTATGTACTGTCTATTCAAATCGATTTCCCTCTATACAGCTCGGGATTGGCGTGATAAATTAATGAGAACTATTTGCCATTTTTAATAACCGGAGTGATGAATATAATGACCCATCCAGACCATATAACTGCTCGTTCAGCTTTTAAGATACCAACTTCTGATGTAATGACACAGCTGCCAACGCAATTTTTTGCTACCCTTGTTCAAAATGTAAATCGTGAAATCGCAAGTGGACATGATGTAATCAATCTGGGGCAGGGCAACCCGGATACACCTACACCACCTCATATTGTGAAAACACTGCAAAAGTCGGCTGAAAATCCCCTCTACCACAAATACTCCCCTTTTAGAGGGTACTCTTTCCTGAAGGAAGCTGTCGCCAAACGTTATAAGGAAGATTACAACGTTGATCTGGATCCCGAGACTGAAGTAGCCATTCTGTTCGGAGGCAAAACCGGATTGGTTCAGTTACCTCAAGTCCTGCTTAACCCCGGCGACACCATTCTCGTTCCCGATCCAGGCTACCCGGATTACTGGTCTGGTGTTGCACTCGCCAAAGCTAACATGTCATTTATGCCTTTGCTGGAGTCCAATGCATTTCTGCCGGATTACGAAGCTGTTACAGCCGAAGATCGGGAGAAGGCCAAGCTGATGTTCCTGAACTATCCCAACAACCCAACGTCAGCAACGGCTCCCCTTTCGTTCTACGAAGATACCGTTGAATTCGCCATTCAAAATCAAATCGTAGTTGCCAGTGATTTTGCTTACGGTGCAATTGGATTTGACGGACATCGTCCCGTAAGTTTCCTGCAAGCCCCTGGTGCCAAAGAAGTGGGCATTGAGTTCTATACGTTATCCAAAACGTATAATATGGCTGGATGGCGTGTTGGATTCGCATTAGGTAATGCAGCGATTGTCTCTAAAATTAATCTGCTTCAGGATCATATCTATGTTAGTCTTTTCGGTGGGATTCAAGCAGCCGCAACGGAAGCACTTACTGGATCTCAGGAATGTGTCACTTCGCTGGTTTCACGTTACGAATTCCGTCGCAATGCATTTTATGACGCTCTATCATCCATTGGCTGGCAAGCTTCGAAACCCGCAGGTTCATTCTTCAGCTGGTTGCCTGTACCTGCAGGTTATACCTCAGCTTCATTTGCAGACTTGTTACTACGAGAAGCGAAGGTGGCCGTAGCCCCAGGTATTGGTTTTGGTTCGCATGGCGAAGGTTATGTGCGCGCAGGACTGCTAAGTGATGAAAACCGATTACGCGAAGCTGTCGAGCGGATCGGCAAGCTGAATTTATTCAAGTAATTTACAGGACCATAACCCCTTTGCATATGCCAAGTTTCCATGGTATGTTATAAGAAATATTGAACGAAACGTGATGACGGGACCAGTAAGAGAATATCAGTCGCGCCCAGAGAGTAAATTCCACCCTGCTGAAAGAATTTACCGCGACTCTTCTCTGAAACCTACCCCTGAGCGGCCTGTTACGTGCAGGACAGTGCCTTCTGTTACAGGGCATGAAGCCGGATGATCTAATCATCAATAAAGGTGGTACCGCGGAAGTAACGAACTTTCGTCCTTTTTAACTAAAGGGCGGGAGTTTTTTTTGTACCGCAAAAGCCAGCTCCAGAAGCACTAATTAATCATGTTTAAGGAAGTGAAACCATGACTTCACGTATTGTAGTTAAGATTGGAAGCAGCTCGCTTACAACGGAAGAAGGCGGTCTGGATCGCAGTTCGATCACTTTTTTTGCCGGAGAAATTGCGGCATTGGCTGATCAGGGCCATGAAGTACTTCTGGTCACCTCAGGAGCGGTAGCGGCCGGATTCCGGGAGATTGGTTACCCTCAGCGGCCCAAACTGCTACATGAGAAACAAGCCGCAGCGGCCGTTGGGCAGGCATTACTGATGCAGGCATATCAACAGGCTTTTGCAGCGCACCGCGTTACTACGGCGCAAATTCTGTTAACCCGCACAGACTTTCACAGTCGTAAACGCATGGGTAATGCAGGCATGACCGTGGAAGAGCTGCTCAAACAGCGAGTGATTCCAATTTTCAATGAGAATGATACAGTGTCGGTGGACGAATTGAAGTTTGGTGATAACGATCTGTTGTCCGCGTTGGTTGCAAACCTGGTGAAGGCACAGCATCTGATCATTCTTACGGATACCAACGGCCTGTACACCGCAGATCCGCGTAAAGATCCATCTGCCGTGCGTTACGACCGTATCCCCGAGATAACGGCTGAAATTTATGCTTTTGCTGGTGGTTCAGGTTCAGCGGTTGGGACAGGCGGAATGCGATCCAAAGTCGATGCAGCCAAGGTAGCAACCCGTGGAGGCGTACCTGTATTCGTGGGAAGTGTGAAAGAACCCGGAGATATGCAGAAAGCGGTTGATGGCACGGGCAAAGGAACTTACTTTGAGACACGACTCGCTTCGTTATCCCGTAAAAAGCAGTGGCTTGGCTTCATGTCTACTCCGCTGGGAACCGTCGTTGTGGATGATGGTGCTGAAGAGGCCCTTGTCCATGGGGGCCACAGTCTTCTGCCTGTAGGGGTCAAACGCGTACTTGGAACGTTCCATGCCGGAGACGTCGTAGAGGTCATTGGCATGGATGAAACCTTGCTCGGTCGCGGTATTGTCAATTATGATGATGACCAGCTTCGACTCATTGCCGGACTTCCCAGTGGCGAAGTGATGAAACAACTCGCTAGCATCCACAGGCTTGAGGTTATTCATAGAGACGAATGGATTACGTTAAAATAAAGATGAAGCTATATAGTGGTCGAAATACTCAACTTTATATATATGAGGAGGAATTAAGATGAGTGAAGTCAGAGAAAAAGCCATCAAAGCCCAAGCCACGGTTCCACAGCTGAACCGATTGAATACAGAACAGAAAAATGCGGCCCTGCGTGTCATGGCAGATGCATTGATTACAGAGACGGATTCCATCATTACGGCAAACGCTGAAGATCTGGTACGAGGCAGAGAACAAGGTACGCCGGAATCCATGCTGGATCGGCTCGCACTTAATAAGGAGCGCATTGCTGGCATTGCTGAAGGATTACGTCAGATTGCAGATCTGCCTGATCCAGTCGGCGAAGTGTTAGAGACATTTACCCGTCCAAACGGATTGCATGTTGAAAAATTAAGAGTGCCGATTGGCCTAATTGGCATCATCTACGAAGCTCGTCCGAATGTAACTGTAGACGCAGCTGGATTATGTCTCAAAACAGGTAATGCAGTGCTTCTGCGCGGTGGCTCCTCTGCCCTGTCCTCCAATCGTAAAATTGTGGAGGTGCTGCATCAGGCACTCACAACGACAGACATGCCTGCTGATGCTTTGCAATTGGTTGAAGATGCAGATCGTGCTTCCGTAGATGAGATGCTCAAGTTAAACGGACTGCTGGATGTTATCATTCCACGCGGAGGGGCTTCCCTCATTCGTAATGTGGTTGCCAATGCAACCGTACCTGTTATCGAAACTGGGGCAGGCATCTGCCATACCTATGTGGATGAATCAGCTGATCCAGTTATGGCAGCCGAAATTGCCATCAATGCCAAGGCACAACGGCCATCCGTATGTAACTCCATGGAAACGTTGCTGCTGCACGCCGCATATGCAGAAAAGCATCTGCCTGCTCTTGCCGAGGAATTCCGTGAGGCCAATGTAATCTTGAAAGGTTGCGATACCGTGCGCCGACTTGTTCCTTCTGCCCTTGAGGTAACCGAGGAAGACTATGCGACCGAGTACAACGACTACATTTTAAATATCCGGGTGGTTGAGAACCTGGACGAAGCGATGCAGCACATCGCACATTACGGAACCAAACATTCCGAGTGTATCGTAACCCGTGATACAGACCATGCAGAGCGCTTTATGCATGATGTGGATACAGCAGCCGTCTATCACAATGCGTCCACGCGTTTCACCGACGGATTTGAATTTGGCTATGGAGCCGAAATCGGAATCAGTACCCAGAAACTGCATGCACGAGGACCAATGGGACTACCAGCACTGACGTCAACCAAATATCGGATTACAGGCAATGGACAGATTCGTCAATAATATCCCAGCACCAGTTATATAGGAGGAACGATTAATATGAGTCAAGAGCAACAGACGTTATTACAACAGAAGATTACTTTCCACGGAGCAGGCGCGATGGCCGAAGCCATCGTGCGCGGACTCATCTCCCGCCTAGTCGTTCGTCCTCAGGATATTACGATGCTGAACCGCAGCAACCAGAAACGTCAGGAGGAGCTCAGCACCCGTTATGCTGTACATACCGGAACTGCCTCGCAATCCTTGGATCACCTTGCCTCCACTCCGGTCATTGTACTCTGTATGAAACCCAAAGATGCTGCCGCAGCGCTGCGCGAGCTTGGTCCGTTGTTATCACCTGATCAACTGATCGTGTCTGTCATTGCCGGATTATCGATCCGCACGATGCAGTCCTTGCTTGGTCGTAAACAGCCAATCGCCAGAACCATGCCGAACACATCCAGTACCATTGGACTTGGTGCAACCGGGCTTGCCTTCTCTGCGGAGATTACGGATGAACAGCGCAGTACGGTAATGACCATGTTTGAAGCGGTTGGTATCGTGACCATCGTGCCTGAAGATAAACTCGAAGTGCTCACAGGGATTTCCGGAAGCGGCCCTGCTTATGTATACTATTTAATGGAGGCCATGATTGCCGCAGGTATTCGTGGTGGCTTATCCAGCCAGCAATCTCGTGATCTCACTGTTCAAACGGTGCTGGGCGCGTCACGAATGGTACAACAAACCGGTTTGGAACCGATGAAGCTTCGTAGTGATGTGACATCCCCAGGAGGGGCAACGCAAGCAGCACTGAAGACGCTGGACGAAGGAGATTTCTTTGAAAATGTAATCGCAGCCGTCAACCGCTGTGCAGAGCGCTCACGGGAGATGGGAGCTGCTTTGGAAGGGGATTTAAAATGAATAACATGTGCACAGCCACATATCGTCTGCACGATGATCATGCAGACTTTCGCAAGAAAGCTCAGTCCATCGCGATTGGCATGACCGTGGGTAGCTGGACGGAGTTGCCACAAGCTCAGCGTGAAGTGATGCAGAAGCATCTGGGTGAAGTCATAAGCGTAGAAGTCCATGAAGCTGATGGAATGGCTGCGGGTGAGCGTTACGCTGACATTACCATCGGATATCCTGATATCAACTTTAGCCGTGATATTCCTGCCCTGCTCGTGACGGTCTTTGGCAAAATCTCAATGGATGGCCGGATCAAATTAACAAAGCTTGGTTTCTCGAATGGTTTCCTCAGTGCATTCCCGGGACCCAAGTTTGGACTGAATGGCGTTCGTGATCTGCTTGGTGTGCATGATCGTCCACTATTAATGAGTATCTTCAAATCAGTTATTGGGCTGGATGCAGATGAACTTCGTGAACAATTTATTCGTCAGGCACTTGGGGGCGTTGATCTGATCAAAGACGATGAGATCCTGTTCGAGAATAAATTGACACCTATCGAAAAAAGAGTCGAGGTCTGCATGAAAGCTGCCGAACAGGCACGCCAGGAGACTGGCAAGAAACTTCTATATGCAACTAATCTCACTGGGCCTACATCTCGTCTGAAAGAGCAAGCTGAACGCGCCATAGGTGCAGGAGCCAATGCCCTGCTATTCAACGTATTGTCTTACGGATATGATGTGCTGCATGAACTCAGCAGTGATCCTGACATCAATGTGCCAATTATGGCTCATCCTGCTCTTGCAGGCGCACTGTATCCTTCACCACATTACGGCATGTCGGCTTCGGTTGTACTTGGTCAGTTGATGCGTCTTGCAGGTGCCGATCTGGTGCTCTTCCCTTCTCCTTATGGATCAGTAACGATGCCGAAGGAAGAAAATATGGCGATCACGGAGCAATTACTGACAGCTGATCTGCCAGTACGAACCAGTATGCCAGTGCCTTCAGCCGGCATCCATCCAGGCCTTGTACCGCTCATTTTGCGC
This sequence comes from Paenibacillus sp. 37, assembly GCF_008386395.1. Classification (NCBI taxonomy): domain Bacteria; kingdom Bacillati; phylum Bacillota; class Bacilli; order Caryophanales; family Paenibacillaceae; genus Paenibacillus; species Paenibacillus sp. 37. The sequence continues at coordinate 4,429,320 of NZ_CP043761.1, forward strand.
GACTTTGGTACAGATGTCATCGTTAATGCTGGTGGCGGTATTCATGGACATCCTATGGGCACTGAGGCAGGCGGACGTGCATTCCTGCAAGCGATTGAGGCAGCTCAGCGTTCCATTCCACTCGCGCAATATGCAACCGAGCATCCGGAGCTAAAAAGCGCATTGGACCTGTGGGGTGGCGAGCGATGAGAAGTGATAAGAAAACAGTCATTTTCTGTGACTTTGACGGTACGATTACCCTCTCGGACAATATCGTAGCGATCATGAAACATTTCAAGCCTGAGGGCATTGAAGCGATCATGAAAGATACGATCGAGCAAAAAATCTCGCTGCGTGAAGGTGTTGGAGCCATGTTTGCTCTTCTGCCTGCATCGCAGAAAGATGAAATTGTGGAGTTTGTGCTTGGACAAGCGGGGATCCGTGAAGGATTCAGCGAGTTTCTTGACTACGTTCGCAGCGAAGGGATCGAATTCAATGTGACCAGCGGCGGCATGGACTTTTTCATTGAACCGTTACTCGCACCATTTCATATCCCGCAGGATCACGTCTATTGCAACGGCGCTGACTTCTCTGGTGAAACCATCCGGATTGAATGGCCGCATCCCTGCCAGCTTCCTTGTGAGAACGGCTGCGGCATGTGCAAAACGACCGTGATTCGTACCTTCCCGGAAGATCAATATAATCGAATTCTTATTGGAGACAGTCTGACTGATTTTGAGGGTGCAAAGATTGCCGATCTAGTATACTCCCGCTCCATTTTGACGGACAAATGTATTGAGCTGGGTGTAGACCATGTGCCATTCGCTACCTTTTACGATATCATCGAAGATATGAAACAGAAGCAAACACAAGGAGTGCTGTAAACGATGGGCTTTGAAAAGATTACATTGGAACACAAACGTCAGGTCCTTGAAGAACTGGCTGATATTAAAGCGTTGTTCGCCAGTCGTAACTGGTTCCCCGGAACAAGTGGCAATCTGTCGATGCGTGTAGGAGACTTTGACCCGGAGCAATTTTATTTTGCGGTTACCGCCTCAGGCAAAGACAAATCCCTTCGCACACCGGAAGACTTCCTTTTTGTGGACAAGCACGGCAAAGCGATTGAGACAACAACGTTAAAACCAAGTGCCGAAACGTTGATTCACTGTGAAATCTATCGTTTGACCGGCTGCGGTGCTGTATTTCACGTGCATACCGTGTTTAACAACCTGATAAGTGAATTCTTTGGAGCAGATGGACACATACCGATTCAAGGAATCGAATTGATTAAGGCTTTCAACATTTGGGAAGAAAATGCGGAGATTCGTGTCCCCGTCCTGCCTAACTTTGCAGATATTCCATCTATCGCTGAATTGGTGCCAGGTGTACTTGATACCAACGTACCAGGGATCTTGCTTCGGAACCACGGTATTTATGCCTGGGGTAAAGATGCTTTTGAAGCGAAACGTCATCTGGAAGCGTTCGAGTTCCTGTTCGAAGTGATGTACCGTCAACTTCTGCTGAAGGGCGCTACGAAATAGCAATCATTTATTCAAAATCAAAGCTGCAAAACCAAAAACACGCCAGAGGCTGGTATACATAGCCCTTGGCGTGTTTTTATGTTGTGGGATGACATGCAATGAAAGGTTTCTTTGTCATCCCAGCGTCAGTAAAATCATCCTTAATCCACTTCGATTACAACTTACAGTCGATCATCCCGATCCTTGAATAAAAAGAGGCTATCCACTTCTTCGTCATTCCGATGAATCGCATGATTGGTGCCTATACCCCGTTGCTTACCGAACAGCAGCTTCAAGCCGCCAAAAATGAGCAGCAAGGATACAATGACGGTGTTCAAATAGGAACGGATCTCATACGTCATGAATGCATTAGGGAAGAGCTCATTCAGCTGTGGAATGACAAGACGGATCGTCAGGTAATATAGACCCAGCGCGGCAATTCCGAATCCAATCAGGCGCTGATGGCGGGCCCAATCCTTAAAGATCGGCTGATCGATCAATGGCTCGCGTCCATAGCGACTGGAGCACTGTAGCCCGTCAAAGAAACTGTAGAACCAGATCAACGGTATCATGAACAGGAACACTGATAAGTGAAGCAGGTCCAGAACATAGATGCTGCCCAGGAACAGGAACATCAATTGCATGCCTCTTTTTTGCAAACCCAGATATAGATGACCCGCACCTGGAAAAGCAGATAGCAGCGTCGCAAGCACTTTACTGCGTCGTCCGGCTACTCTGCCCATCTCCAATTCCTCGAATAACGTCCGATCCTGCAGTACCTCTCCAGCCTGCTTACGGTGGACATGCTGCACCGCATCAAACATGCAGTATACCCATATTACAGGCAGAATGAGCAGGAACATTAGAAACACCGATTCATTGGTGATTGAAGCTACAAAAACCATCATGGCAAAGGAACCAAAAAACGCCATCAGAAACGACAACCCGCGATGCAACAATCCCAGATGAAGATGTCCCAATCCAGGAACAAATGAAAGCAAAATGGTAAAGAATCGTTCTCCCTCACTGCCTTTTCGGTACATGGGTTGACCATAGGGCCCCTCGGGCACACCATACACTCCACCATGATCCTGATGTGGCTCCTCCTGATCCATCTGTCCGAGAGGCTCTTCCTGGCCAGCATATGCTTTCTGGTAAGCGGCGCCTTGATGGAGACCACCGTAATGTGTCCCATAACCTTGGTAATGAACTTCGTGCAATGAAGGGGCACGGAGTAGAACGATAATCATATCCAGCATGCTGATACACCAGAAGAATATGGCTCCAAGGAACCCGGCAATCATCAATTCCTTTTCATCAGTCAACAACGCCAACATGATGAAGCCAATGCCTGTTCCAAAAAAGAGTAATGGATAGACCACAGCTCTGGTAGGCCGTCCCCAATACATAAAACCGAGACCTGGTATCAGGTTTAATAGAAATGCGAGTAGTTTGTTACGATCTGAGTGCACAGTCGTCATCCTTTCTTTTCAGGCAATGCAAAACTATTTATGGTTTAGGCTTGAAGTTATCCAGCCATGTAGTGGCTGCCTCCGTCCATTTCTCGGAAAAAGACCCTCTGTGGTCGCCATCCTGGAACTTGTGATATGGTGCTACCTTGTCAAAAAGTCCAGACGAGAGGAAGATCAATGTCAAACAGGCTGCTACCGCGTAATGGAACACTTTATGATCAAGCCAGCGCCGGTTTCGTCCAGCACGGGATTTGCGTTGTACCTTGGGTGATTGAATGCCCTCAATCCGATGCATGACTGAATCCGCAAACCCTGTTGGGTCATGTAGCGGAGGCAGTTCTCCGTGGATACCAAGCGCTTCCAGATAGATGTCCATCGCATCCGGATCTTCCATCAGAATCTGTTCCATTTGGTTCGCTTGAGTTTCACTCATATGGCCTTCAATATAATCAGTCCATTGCGCAGCGGTATACTTCTCCTGTTTACTCACGCCATTCATCCTCCTTCCAATGTTTTCGAATCCACTGCCGTGCACGATACAAGCGGGATTCCACGGTCTTCACAGCCACCTGTGCATCACTGGCAATCTGCTCATAATTTTTTTCGCTTAGATAATACGCAGTGATAATGTCACGATGCTGAGCAGGCAACTGATTAATTCGTTCGCGAAGTTTATCCTGACGTTCTTCACGAACGAGACGGGTAAGAACGTCTTCATCCCGTCCGGGCAAATTGATTATTTTTTCTTCTCCACCCAGATCCTCAGCAGTTCGTCTGCCCAGCTTGCGTTTGGCATCAATCGCTTTGTGAAAGGCAATTCGGGTTAACCACGTTTTGAAACCTTCAGAACGGTAGTCGGGGAGAGACTTATACATCTGTATGAACGCCTCCTGAGCTGCATCCTGTGCTTCCTGATCGTTCCTGAGTACGGAATAGGCCACATGGTATACATGCTGGCTATACTTATCAATCAGAGTACGCATCTGGGATGTATCTCCTTGACGGATTTGTTCGATTACGCGCGCTTCATCAATAACTCTCCCCTCCTCTCCAATACAATAGACGACAGCTTGTGTGTTAACCCCTGCGTGATCTATCAAATTTTTGTAAAACAAAGTGAAAGCATTGCCTGAAAGGTTGATGTTACTGATCACTCATCTATTCTATAATCCAAAAAAAACAGGCACAGAATGACTTCTGGCCTGTTTCTTGTGTCTTGCCTACACTTGAATCAACGTCCACCATTACGAAACCGCTGCGTGTATGCCTTCGCGTCTTGAACGGTCTTGACACGATTACGGCTCCACTCAAGCAGTATTCGATCGATATACCGGAAATGTACTTTGCCTGCAAAAACCGCTTCCTTCAGAGCCATTAGAATCAATTCCTCTTGGTAACGGTCCTGATCCAACCAGCCGGATATCGTCTCACACTCCATTGGAGAGAGCGGACGTCCGAATTCTTTTTCAAAGATGGAGAACATGTTCCGTTCTTCCTCTTCTTTTTGAACACTGTTCGAATCTTGACGTGCTGTACTGATGCTCAGCTGCTCCGCACGGAATGCGGCTACTTCTTCCGCAGTGCACGCTGCAAGCTTGGCATATAATCCATGTAAGTCATATCGCTCGTACTGGATGTCACGTTCCTCGTCACGATGCTCGTCAATAGCGATATATCCATCCCTCATCAGACGTTGCAACATTCTGGCAATACCTTCAGGTGCAAGTCCCATACGCCCAGCAAGCTCTTCAAGCGTCGGAAACTCATTGAACTCCGCCTGACGGAACCCTAGCAATTGAATCAGAAGAAGCACTTCTGCATCTGATAGGCCAAGCTGGTGATAATAACGTAACAAGGCATAAGGCAGATGGGCTGTACCCGAAGTCATGCCATAAGCTGCTCCATCCAACCAAGCTTTCGATGTGGTGTCTTCCATAGACGCTCCTCGGTTAAGCATTAAGGGTACAGACGATAGAGCATACGTGGGAATGCGATTGTTTCACGCACATGATCCAATCCACAGATCCATGCTACCGTCCGCTCCAATCCCAGACCGAAACCGGAGTGAGGAACCGATCCGTATTTACGCAAATCCAGATACCATTGGTAAGCTTCATCCGAGAGATTGTGCTCCTCAAAACGTTGTTGCATCAATTCCGGATCATCGATACGCTGCGAACCGCCAATAATCTCTCCGTAACCTTCTGGTGCAATCATATCAGCACAGAGAACAACTTCAGGACGATTTGGATCTGGTTTCATGTAGAAAGCCTTGATTCCAGCAGGATAATGTGTGATAAAGACAGGTGTATTGTACTTCTCAGCAATAGCTGTTTCGTGCGGTGCACCAAAGTCTTCTCCCCAAGGAATATCAAAACCTTGTCCATGCAGGAATTCAATCGCTTCATCATACGTAATACGCGGGAATGGAGCTACGATGCCTTCGAGTTTGGATACGTCACGACCGATAGATTCCAGTTCTGCACGGCAGTTTTTCACCACGGATTGAACGACATGAGCGATAAATTTCTCTTGTACGCGCAGACTTTCCTCGTGATCTACAAATGCCATTTCCGGCTCTATCATCCAGAACTCAATCAAGTGGCGACGTGTTTTGGACTTCTCTGCGCGGAATGTTGGACCAAATGAATATACCTTACCCAGCGCCATGGCTGCGGCTTCCATATACAATTGACCACTTTGTGTCAGATAAGCATCTTCATCAAAGTATTTGATGTGGAACAGGTTCGTTGTTCCTTCCGCAGACGATGGTGTCAAAATCGGAGGATCAACTTGTGTGAATCCGTTACCATCAAAGAACTGCTGAACAGCGCGAATAATCTCTGCCCGAATCACCATAACAGCACGTTGCTTCGTAGAACGAAGCCACAGGTGACGATGGTCCATCAAGAAATCAACACCATGCTCTTTAGGCGTGATTGGATAGTTTTCAGTCAGATGAATGATTTCGACCCCAGTAACAGTCATTTCGTAACCGGACGCACTGCGAGGTTCTTCACGAATAATCCCTGTAACATACAAAGAACTTTCTTGTGTCAAGCTCTTGGCATTGTTCCAGATCTCTTCGCTAACTTCACTTTTTACAACAACCCCTTGAATATATCCGGTTCCATCACGCAACTGCAAAAACTGAATTTTGCCGCTGGAACGTTTGTTGTTAATCCAGGCACCGATCGTTACGGTTTCGCCCACATGCTCGTTCACATTACGAATTACACAATTCGTATCCATGCCATATCTCCCCTTGATTCCTGAAATTTGAAAATGCAGCGGACAGGCTGTTGCCTGTCCTCTGCACTTCCTTGCCATTCTATATTTACTTTACAGTTAGATTACTGAGAATTCAATACGATTCGATGCGTATCGCGAGCAATGACCAATTCTTCATTCGTTGGAACAACGAGAACATCAACTTTCGAGTTCGCAGTTGTGATGCGACGCGGCTCACCAGAACGGACTGCGTTCAGGGCTTCGTCCAGCTCAACGCCAAGATACGTAAGCTGTTCACATACTTTTTGGCGAAGTACAACGGAGTTCTCCCCTACACCAGCTGTGAAGACGATCACGTCTACACCGTTCATTGCAGCTGCATATGATCCGATGTATTTACGCAGACGGTATTCGTACATTTCAAAAGCAAGCGTGGAGTTGGCATCGCCATTCTCCATACCTTCCGTAATCTCACGCATGTCACTACTGATTCCGGAGATCGCAAGCAATCCACTGTGTTTGTTCAACATGGAGTTCACTTCGCTTACACTCAGTTCTTCCTTGTTCATTACATAAGGTACGATGGCTGGGTCAAGGTCACCCGAACGCGTTCCCATCATCAGTCCCTCTAGTGGAGTCATACCCATCGAAGTATCAACGGATACGCCACCTTTAACTGCTGTTACACTACCACCGTTACCGACGTGACAAGTGATGATTTTCAGATCTTCCACTGGACGATCCAGATATTCAGCAGCTGCCTTGCTTACGAAATCATGGGAAGTACCATGTGCGCCGTAGCGACGTACTTTATATTTTTTGTAAAGTACACGCGGAATAGCATACAGATATGCTTTTTCCGGCATCGTTTGATGGAACGCCGTATCGAAGACCATTACCTGAGGCACACCTGGCATATTTAATTCAGCCGCACGAATCCCCATCATTGCTGCAGGGTTATGAAGTGGAGCCAAGTCGAACAAACGACGAATTTCAGCTTTGGCAGCATCATCTACCAATGCAGATTCTTTAAATGCTTCACCACCGTGAACAACACGGTGTCCAACAGCTTGAATTTCACTTACAGAATCCAGTACACCATTTTCTTTATGAGTCAAAATATCAATGACTTTACGGATCGCTGTTGTATGCTCCAGAATCTCGCTAACTTCTGTAACATCCTCGCGGCCTGTCGGTTTGTGTGTCAGAATGGAGGAATCCATTCCGATCCGTTCCACCAAACCTTTGGCCAGTACAGATTCGTCAGTCATATTATACAGTTGATATTTGAGCGAGGAACTCCCCGCATTAATTACGAGTACTTTCACAGTCGGTCACCATCCTTGTCGTACTTGAAGAATCCTTCGCCTGTTTTGGCACCCAGGTGTCCTGCACGCACCATTTTCTTCAGGACTGTAGAAGGACGATATTTCAATTCTCCGAATTCACGGAACATTCTTTCGAGTGCAGCTTCAACAGAATCCAATCCAAAACGGTCAGCCATTTCGAGTGGTCCATGTTGGAAGTTGTATCCGATACGCATTGCATCATCGATATCTTCAGCAGATGCAACACCTTCTTGCAATACATGCAACGCTTCGTTAATCAGCAGGCAGATCAGACGGGAAGTTACGAAGCCAGGGGATTCATAGATCATGACTCCTTTTTTGTCTGCTACTTCTTCAACAAAACGTCTGGTCTCTTCGAATGTTGTATCCGAAGTTTTCAGTCCACGAATAATCTCTACAAGATCAACCCGGGATACCGGGTGAATAAAGTGCATACCAATAACACGCTCTGGGTATTTGGTCGAGCTTGCAAGCTCGGTCAAACTCAGCGTGGATGTATTACTTGCCAGAATGACATTGCTTGGACAAACTTGGTCCAGTTGGCTGAATACTGCTTTTTTCGCATCCAGATCCTCTGAAATTGTCTCAATGACCATGTCGCAAGTTCCAAGTTCAGCTAAATGAGCTACCTTGGTAATACGGGAAAGAATCAATTTCTTCTCCGCTTTTGTAATCGCCCATTTCTCCAGTTGTTTATCCAGATTGGTTTCGATCATGTCATAGGCATGATCCAGCTTTTGTGTTGTGTGCTCCACGAGAAGCACATCAAGTCCTTTGGCTGCGAGCATCTGGGAAATACCTTGTCCCATCGTACCGCCGCCGACAACTCCTATTTTTTTGAAAAACATGGTTCTGCTCCATCCTTTCGGTTCTCTATTCTCTATTGTACCCTGTTCGCCGAAAATTACAAATTTCGACCCAACATATAATAATATCTTAGCACGAGTGAAATGTAAAAAAAAATAACCAGCATAAATAAATTATGCTGGTAGAAGGGCACTGTCACGAAATTGACAACGAAATTGCTCGCCAGACAAAACTTCCTCACGAATCAAGATGTCCAGTGAATTGTCGAAAATTGTCCGTTGTTCTTCAAGCAACCGCTTTGTCTGTTCCATCAGATCTTGCAGAATCAATTTATTCTCCCGCATGAGTTCTTCGGTTGTAACCATATCCATGTTCACAATACCAAGTGAAGTCAATCCCGAAGCCATCATGGTCTGTACGACATTCGTTGCCTGATCAAAGTCATTGCGTGACCCAGTGGAGCGTCCACCGTAGTACATTTCCTCCGCAGCGGCTCCTCCGAGTGCAATCATGATCTGCTCTTCCAGGAAACGCTTCGTATAGAGGAACTGTTCCTGTTGCGGGTTGTGACGTACATATCCCAGCGCCTGACCACGCGGACTAAGTGCCACCTGACTAACACTGCCTGGACGAACGAGTTCAGCCATAATGGCATGTCCCAATTCATGAATGGCAACCCTTTTCTTCTCTTCCACACTGGACTCACGGTCCGTCTTCTCACCCATCATGACTTTATCAATAGCCAGGGACAAGTGCCGTTGTTCAATGTGTAACAGCCCGTCCCGCATGGCGTATATTGCTGCTTCGTTCATAACACTTTCAAGCTGCGCACCGGAAAACCCATATGATTCCTCGGCTGTCTTCTCCAGATTAACTTCCTCCATCAGAGGTTTGTTCACCGCATGCAGTTCAAGAATGTGCTTTCTGCCCTTTTTGTCGGGCAAGTCCACTTGAATGTGACGGTCAAAACGTCCCGGACGTGTCAGGGCACTATCCAGCATTTCTTTGCGGTTTGTTGCAGCTATAACCAGAATTCGAGGTGTCTCAGAAGAATAAATTCCATCCATCTCCGTCAAGAGCTGATTCAGAGTCTGATCATACTCGCGCTGTTGACCACCTTCACGTTTACCCCCGATGACATCAATCTCATCGATAAATATAATGGCATTTTCCTTATTTTCCTTGGTGGCACGGGTTCTCGCATCCTTGAATAAATCCCGAATTCTGCTGGCACCCACACCAACATACATTTCCACGAACTCACTACCCGATGCTGCTACAAATACAGAATCTGTGTAATGGGCAGCAGCCTTGGCCATCAACGTTTTCCCTGTCCCTGGAGGGCCCGTCAGCAAGATCCCTTTTAACGGACGAATTCCGAACTTCCGAATTTCTTCATGTTTGATGAGAAAGTCAAGTGCTTCACGCAATTCCTGCTTGGCACTGTCCTGACCTCCAATTTCTTCAAAAGTAAGCTTCGAAGGTCCTTTCTTCTTCCGTTTACGTTCCTGTGCAGCGCCTACTGTAATCCCGCCGCGCATTTGCATCATGAACAGCAGACCACCGACAACCGCCGCCGCAATAAGAATCGGAACAATATTAACACCCGTAAACGCAAGGAAAATAATCAACACAGGAAAAAATCCGATGGCAACTTCTTTTGTCCATTTAGGCATTAGGCCACACTCCTATCTGACCGGGCATACGCGGCAGAATAATAAACTTGCTGGCATCTCCGTCACTGAGACTGACATATACATTGTTGTCATCCATAGCTGTATTCACCTTAATCCCGTTCGTCGCCATCTTCGACAACGTTGGTGTAATCTCGGTGTACTGCTTGTTCTCCATCGCCTGGGCTACGGTAAACATGGCATCACCCCACCAGTTCTCAAGCGCCTCGTTGGAATGATCCACAACATCCAGCTTTAACGAGCGTGAACCAATCACCGTCTGTCCTTCTTTGTGAATATATTGTACCAGTCTGCCCAAATCAACATCCGGTTGCAGATCCAGTTTCAATTGTACGTCATTGCGGTTAATAGTTAATTGAACGTCATTGACTCCATCGTACTGGGTAACCATCTTTTCAATCGGATTCTGCACGGCCACCTGACGATATACAAACCAACCTCCAAACAACACAACGGCTGAAATGACGGCAGTTAAAGCAATAGGCAATACTTTTAGCTTCAAGTGAATTACCCCTCCCAGATTTTGGCCCAACCTACTGGCTTATTGGTATATACGAATATGTGCACATTGACTCCTGCGATAATTTCGACAGGATTATTTGTTTTGAATGTAACTGTGAGTACATATCTGAGTATATCACATCGTATATACATTTTCGAAGGCGAAAATATGAATAAATTATTAATTTTAACTATTTAAATTATTTTCATAACTCACTAAAAATAGATTTTGTAACTAGATATAGACAAATTGAATCGTTTTGATCTATATCTACCCTTGATTGAAGCAGCTAAAGGTATTATGAAATTGATTTATTTAAATCAAAAATGTTTACAGGCAACACAAAGAACCGGTTCAGTCGGATATCCGTCTGCCGGTTCTTTCATTTCTCTAATTCTCTAGTTATGTCACTCTATTTGTACTAGCTGTTCGGTAGTGTGTAGACCAGGTCCACCTGTTCTCCATTGCTAAAACGATAAAAGCGATAGTGGTTATGCGTACCGTCTTTATAATACACTTGCCACACATATATTCCATTCACAACTCCGGGCATGATTCGTTTAATCTCGCCGGCAGGAACTTCAGAACTGAAGCGATTGCGGATCTGCGCTTCGGACATGCCATTCTGCAGCAGCTCACTGTGTACAGCGTTTGCACCCTTAGCCGGTTGATTGTTTGCATCGAATTTAACCCAGACCATAACATCCTGGTTATCCTTATTTTTGCCGATCAGGGTCCAGTAGATGTTGTCAGAGCCTTCTTTGTCTCCCCAGATGTACTTGCGCAATTCATCATAGGATGTAATGCCCAGTTGCTTCTGTGCTGCCTGCATAGCGAGAGCTTCTTCCTTACGCTGGTCCTGCGTGACATAGACGTAATAACGCTGAAGTCCAAACAGAATCAGAACCAGTGCAAGCAGCGAAATCCATATCCACTTCTTTTTTTTCTTCAAAAGTCGAACTTCCTTTCCCTATGATGCTCTGTCCTGCAATTAACGAGCAAGCAGACCATCAAATGCCAATTGAGCCTCACGCAAAATGCGTTCTTCATCCAGCGTCAGACATTCGCCGTGTTTGACCACTTGTTTTCCATCCACCCATACGTGCTCAACATCTTTGGCAGAAGCCGAGTAGATCGTATGTGAGATCAGGTCTGTATGTGGATAGAAATGTGCCTGTTCAATGTCAAGAGCGATAAAATCAGCCTTCATGCCGACCTCAAGTGCTCCGGTATTGTTCAAGAAAATGGATTTGGCACCGTATGACGTTCCGAGGAGTAACGCTTCGCCTGCTGGCACAGCCGTCGGGTCACCAGATACACCTTTGTGGATCAATGCAGCCAGTCTCATTTCCTCGAACATATCCAGGTTGTTGTTGCTTGCCGGTCCGTCTGTTCCGAGTGACACGGTAACTCCTGCTTTCAGTAACGCTGGTACCCGCGCAACACCGGAAGCAAGTTTCAGGTTACTTCCCGGGTTATGGGATACAGCCACATCATGACGGGCCAGAATCTCAATCTCTTCGTCATTCAGATGCACCGCATGTGCAACCAGGGATGGACGTGAGAAAAAGCCCAGTTTCTCCAGATGTGCCACAGGACGCAGTCCATAATCAGCCACGTTCTGCTCCACTTCACGAAGCGTTTCAGACATATGTGTATGGAGAGGAAGGTTCAGGTCGTTCGCGACCTGCACAAGCTTCTCTATGTAGTCAGGAGGGCATGTATATGGGGCGTGTGGCGAGATTACAGTTGTAATGCGACCATCTGCCTGTCCATTCCACTCACGTGCAAACGCTGCCGACTCCTCCAGTTTCCGCAGTTGCTCTTCTTCCGAGCACAGCCCGATTACACCACGTGCCAGTGCTGCTCTAACGCCGGATTGCTCCACAACTTTGGCAACTTGATCCATGTGATCGTACATGTCCAGGAAAGCTGTAGTTCCGCCTTTCAACATTTCAAGCACCGATAGCGAAGTTCCCCAATATACGTCTTGTGAAGTCATTTTCGCTTCCATCGGCCACATTTTTTCCTGCAACCATACTTGCAACGCAAGATCGTCTCCGTGCCCTCTGAGCAACGACATTGCTGCATGACCATGCGTATTGATCAGACCCGGCAGGAAGAACAGTCCTTTTCCATCCACTTTGGTACAATTTTTGTCTCCATCCGGCAATGTCTCACCAATATGCACAATCTTGTCATCCTCAACAACCATGTATCCTTGAACCACGTTCCATGTTGTGCCGCCTTCATTAACGGCAAATTTGCCGTTGTGAATTACCCATCTATTTGTTGTCATCTTCCTCGTCGTCCTTTCCAGTCTCCAAGTAATAGGCCAAACTAAGCAGATCCGTTGTAAAGTCAGCATGGTGAATGCGGATATGCGGCGGTGTTTTTAGAATGGTTGGTGCAAAATTAAGAATCGCTTCGATTCCGGATTCAATAAGCTGATCGGCTACATTTTGGGCTTCCGTATCCGGAACCGTGATAATTCCGATGCGGATGTTTTCTGTTTTAACCGCTTCCGTCAATTCATTCATTGGTTTTACCGTCAAACTGTTAATTTGACTACCAATCTTCGGTCCATATGCATCAAATACAGCAACAATCTTCATGTTGTCTTTCAGATATGCATTGTAGTTGGACAAGGCTTGACCGAGATTACCCGCTCCTACCAGAGCTACATTAATTTGCTGATCGATTTTGAGAATGTGACGAATTTTCTCGATCAAATAGGATACATCATACCCGATCCCTTTACGACCAAAATCACCGAAGTAAGCCAGGTCTTTACGAATTTGGGCCGGATTCAGATCCAGCCTCTGTCCAAGCTCTTGAGAAGAAACAGTAGCCACCTCACGCTGATGCAACTCGTTCAAATAACGCAAGTATACAGGCAGACGTCGTACCACCGCTTCCGAAATTTTATCCGATTTCATTCTTGCTCCCCCTTACCAAGGCCACGATAAAATAATAGATGAAAAGATGAGCATTCTGTATAAATTCAAAGATAGACGTTGTATACAGAATGCTCCTTGTAATTTAGGTTATAAGTTCTTACGTGCAACTGCTTTAATCGGATACGGAAATATCTAATAAAGTTTAACGCCAAACGATAGTGTCATGCAATGATATAACGAACAAAACAACCATTATTCTTGTTCATTAACAGGTTTTTCCAACCACTCGGTAATTCGTGGAACCATCTGCTCCGTGAGCATGTGCTCCATTTTGGGACCAGGCAAAGAATATAAAAAGAATTTACCATAGTACGCTTCAATCACCCGTGTATCATAAACAATGACAATTCCTCTGTCTTTCGCTGTACGCACCAACCGGCCAAATCCCTGCTTGAAACGAATGACCGCTTGCGGCACGGACAGTTTCATGAACGGATTTTTCTTCTGTTCCTGAAGCAGCTCACTCTTGGCTTCCACCAACGGATGATTCGGTGGCTGGAAAGGCAGTCGCACAATAGCGAGACAGGTTAGCGCCTCTCCCGGGATATCTACACCCTCCCAGAAGCTGCTTGTACCCAGAAGTACCGTAGCTTTGGCATCTTGGAACCTGCGAGTCAATTTGGAACGACTTCCACTGTCAACGCCTTGCCCAAGCAACGAGATGTCGTTACCAGATAGCGCCTCCTTCAGCGGATCATAGACCTGTCGCAACATCTTGTATGAAGTAAACAGAACCATCATGCGTCCACGCGTGGCAATTGCCGTCTCTGCAAGTGATTGCACCAGCATATTGACAAAGTGCGCATCACCCACACTGCCCTTCACACTCGGGAAATCACGCGGAATCACCAGAAGTGCCTGATCGCGATAGTTGAAAGGTGATGGCAGCATCGACGTTAACAACCGATTATTCTCGGAAGCTTCCTGCAAGCCAAGCTGTTCAATCATGAACTGGAATGATTTATCTACCGAAAGCGTAGCCGATGTAAGCACAACACTTTTCTTTTTATCAAAAAATAAATCCTTAAGTTGTGCACTGACATCTACAGGTACAGCATACAGCTGGAGAGATTTGCTGCGGAATTGACCGCTGGCTTCCATCCAGTACACCGTTTTGGCATCATCCATACGCATGAAGAAACGCAGATTCTCCTTCAATGTGGTCAGATCTTTCAGCAATCCTGTAATGTCCGTAATCAGACTATCCGATTGATAATCATCCTGATCCTCTTTCACTTCAAGCAGCAATTTGTCCCCTTTGCGAACCAAATCGCCCAGAGTCACATAGATCTGGTTCTCCAGATCCTGCAACTCCTGCCATTTTGCAGGTTTCTGAGAAGCTTTCAGACGCAGGGAAAATTGCCCCGTCTCTCCCGGTGAAGCATCACTTCGTTCAGGCAACAGACCGAACAAGGCATCACTCATACGATCCCACAGCTCCTTAACTTCAAGAGCGAGCGGGAACATCTGATCCACCATGGAGCCCCATTGCACCGAATTTTCATGCCCGGATAACTGCGAACGAAGCATAGGCAGCTGTCCATTACGACTGTCTTTAAACAGGCGGGTCAGTGTATGAACCAAGGTGAAATATTTCATATGCATTCCAAGATGTTTACCAGCGACATCCTCCAGATGATGTGCTTCATCGATCACAAGACTCTCATAGGCTGGCAGCAGCTGATGCGCGGCTTTCACATCCGTAAATAATTTGGAGTGATTGGTGATTACAATATCAGACAACCCGGCCTCATGTTTGGCACGATGGTAGAAACATTTGCGGAACCATGGACATGATCTTCCCAGACAAGACTCAGATTCGCTCTGTACCGTCTCCCAGAAGTCCCCTCCGCGTCCGCTAAGGTTAAGTTCCTCATCATCTCCGGTTTCGGTCTGCGTAAGCCAGACAATCATCTGAGCAGCTGTGAAATAATCCTCTTTAGGTGTGGCGAATTCACGTTTATTGATTTTGTGTTCAAATTTGCGCAGGCACAGGTAATGTCCACGTCCTTTGAATACAGCAGCCTTAAACGGGAACGGAACCACTTGAGTCAGCATCGGAATGTCCCGCTCTCTCAATTGCTCCTGCAGGTTGATTGTATGCGTGCTGACCATAACTTTCTGTTCTTGCTTCACACTTTCGTAAATAGCAGGCAAGAGATAACCCAGAGATTTACCAGTGCCTGTTCCTGCTTCGATCAAGAGATGTTTCTCTTCATCCAGGGCTTGCCTTACACTGCTGAACATCTGAGTCTGCGCTTCACGCTCTTCGTAATGATCCAGCGTATCCTTCAGGTTCTCCCGAACCTGGTCCATAAACTGTTCGAAGCTTACACCATCGAGGGGGTTAGCCTCCCGCTCATCGCGTGGTGCACCTATATCAGTCCAATCACTTACATTAAGAGCAAGCTGACGATAATAGGTATGTCCGTCCAGATCCTGAATCGGCTCTGCTTCCTTCTCACTGCGCATTCCGTCCAAAAACCAACCCAAGTCACTGTCTTCTGGTGCAAACAGATCACTGAGGCGCTGAATCGTTATGAGCGGTAATTCCTTTAACTCATCCAGACATTTGAGCAGCACATAGGCTGTCGCCAGTGCATCACTGTCTGCCTGGTGAGGGCGATCATGTTGAAATCCAAATTCGGAAGACACATAACCAAGTTGATAAGAACCCAGTGATGGGAATGTAATCTTCAGAAAATCAATCGTGTCCAGAATGCGGCCAGTGAACGGCAAATACCCGCAACGGTCAAGAGCATTCTGCAAAAAGTGAAAATCAAAAGCGACGTTGTGTCCAACAAGCACCACATCATTAAGCAGCGGAACCATCTCCATCATCATCTCTTCGAGTGAAGGAGCGTCCGCCACATCTTCATCGGTAATACCCGTCAACCCCGAAATAAACGGGGGAATCGGTACACCAGGGTTCACATAAGAACTATATATTTGAGTTATGCTGTAGTCATGATCTATGATGGCAAGTCCGGCCTGTATAATCTCACCGTCGGACTGCGTGCCGGTTGTTTCGAAATCCAATACGGCAAATTTCATTGCAATGTACGGTCCCTTCCATTCCAGTCTATGTTACAGCATAGCAAAAAAAAGGGGATTTGAAAATTAACTGACAAAAAAGCGGTGTCCCCGCCGCTATGCCAAAGGAGGGAACACCGTTTTTTGTCGCCGAATTCCCGCTTAATGAAGGGTCGTCAGCTGATTAGCATATTGCAATTTTCCCCTGTTCAACCTGCAAGCTTCCATGTTGTACAGTGGTTCGGTCAATGTCGGGTCATACTGAAGGGCCTGTGCAAAGAGAGAGCATGCAGCTTCGGGATTCGCAAGCTTGGCTTGAATACAGCCCAGGGCGTTACATACAAGCCCTTTTAATCGAGGAGAACCCTTAAGGTACATGATCTGCTGCAAATGTGTCCCGGCTTCCGCCATTTGTTCCAGATTCAGATACGCGAGCGCCAGGTAAAAACGTGTCAATGCACTCTCCGGATGGTCGGTCACAACCCGGGAGAACTGCATGATCGCCTGCGGATACATCTGTAATTTGAAATAGCCCTGACCTCGACTGAAACATTCCAGATGGAGTTCAGGCAGAGCAGTAACAGCTTCCTGTTCCGGTTCAAGGGAAGTAGGCTTATCCATCTCCCGCTCCCTCACCTGGCTCATCTTTTCTTCAAACATCAGCCATTCATCCAGCATTCCGTCACTCATCCGCTTAAGCAAATTCCACTTTTGCAGCAATTCCTGTTTGTTTAGGCCTTCAGCGGAAGGATAGCTCTTGATAATTTCATCTAACATGTCGTTCATTTCTGCGAAAACATGCTGGAACATCGATGCATCCCCACCCTTGAAAAAATGGATTAGTGCAGTGACCTGTACTCATTTTTTGCTTCAAGGGCCGATTTCATTCTCCTTACCAGTCGATTACATAATTGTTGCGTGGACTTCCTGTTTCATTGTTTGTACAGGTTTATTCTGTCCATCTACAAACACAACGGTGGGTTTGTGAGTATTTGCCTCTTCTTGCGACATCATGGCGTAAGAAATGATAATGACGTTATCTCCAGGCTGCACCAGACGTGCAGCTGCGCCGTTAAGACATATGACCCCGCTTCCGCGTGGTCCTGGAATCACATAAGTTTCCAGACGTGCACCATTGTTGTTGTTCACGATTTGCACTTTTTCGTTTTCCATCAAGTCGGATGTTTCCATCAAATCTTCATCTATGGTAATGCTACCCACATAGTTCAAGTTGGCTTCCGTTACCGTAGCCCGGTGAATTTTGGATTTCATCAGTGTTCTAAACATGGGACAGTACCTCCGATTTTTGCAACCTTATATTGTCAATCAATCTTGTTTTTCCGAATTTCACCGCAAGTGCAATGAGCAGATCATCACGTCCTTGAACTTCTTCCTGATCTGCGAGCGGCTCCAGGCTTGGAAAAGCCTGAATCTCGGCGTAGTCGATAACCGCAAGTGGTGAGGTTGCAATCTGCTCGTGCAGAATACGACGGATATCTGCGGCGTTTATAGCTGCACCTGTATCTGCGGCTTCCTGAGCTGCACGCAGTGCCTTCGACAGAACCAACGCCTGTGTACGCTGTTCAGCGCTAAGATAGACATTTCGTGAGCTGAGGGCAAGCCCATCCTCTTCGCGAACAATTGGACAGGGTACAATTTCTACAGACATATTCAAATCATTCACCATCTGTTGAATGACCGCAACCTGCTGAGCGTCTTTCATACCAAAAAATGCACGCTGTGGCTGTACGATGTTGAAGAGCTTGGAGACTACAGTTGTTACCCCATCAAAATGACCCGGACGGGAAGCACCACATAAGCGATCCGTCAGTTTTGAGACAGATACCGTCGTTTGCGTTGCCTGTGGATACATCTCTTCCACAGAGGGAATAAATACGATATCCACTCCTTGTGAGCGTGCTGTTTCCACATCTCTGGCTTCATCCCGCGGATAGCTGTCAAAATCTTCATTAGGGCCAAATTGAATCGGATTAACAAATATGCTTAATACCACGATATCGCTCTGTTGTCTGGCTGCCTGCATCAAGCTTGCATGACCTTGATGAAGATAACCCATTGTTGGTACCAGACCTACAACGGATGTATTGGACCTAATCGCTTGACGCTTCAAGCTTAGTTCCTGTCTTAACTCTGCGATTGTCCGTAATACTTTCATGAGTTACTCCCCACCTTTTCCTTGCGTTGTCCGCCGTACAGTTGATCCAAAACACCATCCGCAACATTGAATACATGCTCTTCGGCCGGGAACGAACGATCTTTCACTTCTTTCACGTAAGCTTCGATGCTGGTTCTGATTAATGTACCCACATCTCCATAGGTTTTGACAAAACGTTTGGGCGTATACGGAGAAGCGTATTGAACCACATCATGGAATACCAGTACCTGACCATCACAGCCTCGTCCTGCTCCAATTCCTATGGTAGGGATGGATAGTTCCTCCGAGATCGCCCGTGCAACTTCTTCCGTAACCAGTTCAAGCACAATACCGAACGCACCAGCAGCTTCCAAGGCCTTGGCTTCGTCCATCAGACGTTTCGCATCCGCTGCATCCTTGCCCTGAATGCGGTAACCACCAATCTGATTAACCGATTGAGGTGTCAGTCCGATATGTCCAAGAACCGGCACGCCTGCTTGCACGACTGCTCTGACGGTGTCCGCTATCTCAACTCCGCCTTCCATTTTAACCGCATGGGCATGCCCCTCTTGCATCAGTCGACGTACACCCTTAAGCGTCTCATCCACGCTGCCATGATACGTCATAAAAGGCATATCAGCCACAATAAATGTCTTCTCAGCACCGCGCACAACGGAACGTGTGTGGTACACCATGTCGTCGATGGTCACCGGAAGCGTCGAATTATAACCCAGTACTACATTGCCAAGTGAATCGCCGACCAGGATCAGATCGATACCTGCTTCCTCTGCTAGGAGTGCTGTTGGATAATCGTAAGCCGTGATCATGGTAAGCGGCACGCCATCCTGCTTATATTTTTTCATTTTCACAATATTCAATGCTTGTTTGTTCGCCATTTTCTCTCATGGCTCCTTTCTTCTTTTCAAATAAACGCAACAAAAAAACCTTTTAGTTTTCCACTAAAAAGTCCCGAAAAGTCAAAAAAGAGTCACTTGCGATCGTCCCTTCTGTCTCGGTCCTCTTCGGCTCAGAGCAGAATCCAACAACTCACTTAAACGTATTTCATTCTTGCACTGCGGTCTGCTTATATAAAACACATCAAAGCAGAGCAAAGGTTACTGTAACGGGAGTGCAATTCGGTCTGCATTAGCCGATATCGCCTCACGAACACAGTATACCAAAGTTCTGCTCAAACTTCACGTCTTATGTTCATTTTACCAGTGAAAATTCGACAAATTGTTTATGATTTCCAGGAAATCTCACCAGAGATGATTAGTGTATGTTCTCCATCGTGCTTCTCCACGATAAGTGCTCCAGAAGGGTCAAGACCGATTGCCTTCCCTTCAATGACACCATGAGGATTCGTCACTGTAATCTCTCGATTCATCGATACGGACAGGGCCTCCCATAGGGCTGAGATTACGCCAAATCCTTCTTTTTGATACAAAAAATATAACTGTTCAAGCTCCGTCAGAATGGCAGCCGTTAGTTTGGTGCGATCTACGGATTGCCCCGTCTCCATCTTGAGTGAAGTAGCTATAGTTGTCAGATCTCCCGGATAATCCTCGGGATCAAAATTCACGTCAACACCTATACCTGCAATACAGTATCTGACTTCATGATCTTCCACCGTGGATTCAAGCAATATGCCACATACCTTGCGTCCATCAATCAACAGATCATTTGGCCATTTGATGCCTGCATCAGCTCCTGAACAAGCTCGAACGGCACGACATACAGCCACACCTGTTAATAAAGTTAGCTGCGGCGTGTGCTGAAGTGGTAGATCAGGGCGTAACAGAACACTCATCCAGACTCCTTTACCCGGAGGAGAGAACCACTGTCGACCGAAACGTCCTCTTCCTCCTGTTTGTTCTTCCGCAATGACCACAGCACCTTCTGCCTGCCCTTGCTCAGCTAGCTTGAGAACATCCCCTTGCGTAGACAGGGTCGAGGCCAACAAAACAGCCTTACGGCCAAATACGGTTGTATCCAGTGCCAATTGGAGGCCAGTAGCATCAATGCTATCCGGCTTCGTTACCAGACGGTATCCTTTGCGGGATACAGCTTCAAACTCATACCCCATGTCTCGCAACTTGTTCACATGTTTCCACACAGCGGTCCGACTGATGGACAGATTACGGCTAATCTCTTCACCCGATACGAATCGTCCTTCTGCATTTAATAACATATGTAACAGATCTTCATGTTTGGTCATCTTGAACCACCCGCTTCACTTCTGCACTTAGTGCTTCATGCTGATTCGCTATCGTTCCAATCGCTGTTTCTCGTAACAAATGTTTCATCAGTTGCCCCAGCCAAGGCCCGCCTTTGCGCTGCACCATTTGTAACACTTGTTCCCCTGTGATATCCAGCTCTTTCAAGTCATGCACAGAAATCGATTGACTCCATTCGGCTGCAAGCTCTTGAACCAAAACAACCTGCATTTCTGCCTGTTCGGATTGATTCCGCCATCCTGCTGGCAGTGTAGACTGTATTCTAAGCCAATCATCCGCCGCCTGAACACCACAAGCCAGAACAGTAACAATCCAATCGGAACGGAGACTGACCGTATCCTTCTGCTCCTGAACGGAAGTATGAATCAACTGCTCCACCTGAAGGACCCCTGTTATTCGAGAACGATGTTCATTGGAGAATGTCCACTGACGTAATAATACATCTGCTTCATCCTTGCTATAACCGCCAGCAATCAGGATGAGTGACCAACGGAGCAACACATGCTGACCTGACAATTGTTCCAGATTGGATAACAACATCTTGTTGAATCGGGCCGAGCTTATCGGAGCTTTGATATGCGCAAGCGCATTACTTCTGTATAACAGTTCCAACCCTCTTAATGGATGCGGTCCCGACATCATTTTTACCATCTCGGTCCGTACCCGTTCCATCGCTATATGTTGAAGCAGGTCCTTCTGCCTTACAAGACCCTTCCACGTATTATGAGCAATTTTGAAATCGAATACCGATGCAAACCGGACACAGCGGAGCATCCGCAGTGCATCTTCACCAAATCGTTCCATCGCAGAACCTACACATCTGACTCGCTCTTCCTTGATATCTGTCTGTCCACCGAACGGGTCAACGATTGTCCCAGTGACGTCCATGGCAAGAGCGTTCATCGTGAAGTCACGCCGCTGTAAATCTTCCTTGATATCCTGAACAAATTGAACTGCAGCAGGTCTGCGGTTATCCTGATATTCGGACTCTGTTCGAAATGTGGTCACTTCAAAGTAATAACCGCCTGAACGAACGGTAACCGTACCGTGCTGCAAACCTGTAGGAATACAATCGTCAAACCGTTCCATGACTTGCTGAGGAGAAGCAGATGTCGTGATATCCATATCGTCTACAACTCGTTCCAGCAATTCGTCACGAACGCAACCACCTACCCAATATGCCTTGTAGCCATGTTTGTTTAATGTTGTGAGTACATTCTCACTTTGCCTTGCCATTTCACGATCAACCTGTGTCCATTGAACCACCACATATCACCTCTTCTCTTGCCTGTTGTGGTATCCACAGTATGATTTCGTCTAAGAAATGATTAACCGCAAATCGGCTTCAGATTCGGAACTTCCCTTCCCAACACCCGGTAATATATCTGTTCATATTCATGCCGAATAGCATCATTGCAAAAGTCGTGATGCGCGCGCTGAAGACATGCTTCCCTGAACTCAGCAGCCAAACGATCGTCCGTCAATAAACGGATGGTGTTCTCGGCCATGGATTGTGTATCCCCAATCGCGGATAAGAATCCCGTCTTACCATGTAAGACCAGTTCCGGAATTCCTCCGGCCTGTGAACCGATCGTGGGTACGCCACAAGCCATTGCTTCGAGCGCCACAAGTCCGAAACTTTCCTTCTCCGATGGAAGCATCAACACGTCAGCCATGGAAATGACCTGAGCAATGTCATCCTGTTTGCCAAGGAAATGAACTTTATCATTCAAGCCGAGATCATTAATCTTCCATTGCATCTTCGGCAAATCAGGTCCTTCACCAACAAATAACAGTTTGGCAGGAACCTGCTCCTGCACCTGACGGAAGACCTCTACCACATCCTGAGTTCTCTTCACCGGTCGGAAATTGGAGATGTGCATTAATATTTTTTCGTCGGGCGCAGCAAAGTCTCTTCGCAGACTCGCAGCATCCCGAGGATAATATATTCGTTTGTCAATAAAATTATAGGTTAGATCGATTGGGCGCTGAATATCCAGCAATTCGACCGTTTCCCGAATCAAATCTTGTGATACGGCAGTAACCGCGTCACTTTCATTAATGGCCAGACGGATCAGATCCTTCAGAGATTCATCCTGAGCCAGAACCGTAATATCCGTTCCATGTAACGTGGTAACCACTTTAAGGCCGTCCCCTACCATTTGTTTCGCAAGAAAGGCACATACTGCGTGTGGAACGGCGTAATGAACATGCAGCAGATCCAGCTGCTGTGACTTAGCCACCTGAGCCATCTTTGTTGCCAGTGAAAGGTCATACGGAGGGTAACGGAAAACATAATAATCATTTACTTCAACTTCGTGATAAAAAATATTTTTCTGGAACGTACCCAGTCTGAACGGGATACTGTTGGCAATAAAATGAACCTGATGCCCCTGTTCGGCAAGTAATTTGCCCAGCTCCGTTGCGACAACGCCAGACCCGCCGAGGGACGGATAACAGGTGATGCCGATTTTTAGCTTTTTATCCATCCTGTGGACGCTCCTTTGATCTCCCGCTTCATGCAGGTTGATATCTTGCAATGGAATAATGAAACCCTTCGTTTCATTAAACGTAAAATGTAAAATCGTTTATTGGGCACCCGAGCCAAATTGATGAACCACGTAAGGTGTAATTGTAGCAAAACCTTCTGCAAACGGGATGAGACTACGCTGTCCGAGCAAGGAATCACGGGCTCTTACACGTTCAATATACCCTTGATTCAATGGCGTTGAGACCGCTCCGTCTCCCAGTTCGAATTGGGAACGATAAGAGAGCAATGAAGCTTCTTTATGCTCATAGTGTTCCGTAATATCGACAATCAAATCCGTAGGCCCGATGTCATTAATAAAGTAAAAATAAAGTTCCTTCACCTGCACGGCAGGCATGTCCGGCATGTAGTTGCGAAGCTTGGCGTTAAATACAGCCTCCTGCACAAGCTTACTGCAATTGACATGATCCGGATGACGATCTTCCCAATACGGAGCAAACACCATCCGAGGGGCATGACGTCGTATCTCAGCCGTCACCGCCTGTACATGTTCAGGCGTAAGATATAAGCCACGATCAGGAAGCCCCAGATTCGTTCGACACGAAAGACCGAGGACGCGGGAGGCTTGCTCCGCTTCCTCGGTTCTGCGCTCTACTGTTCCGTTGGAAGACATCTCAGCACGAGTCAGATCACACACGCCTACTTTCAAGCCGGCAGCGGTATGTTTGGCAATCGTTCCACCCATACCAATCTCCGCATCGTCTGCATGTGCTCCAAAGATGAGAATATCCAGACTCATTCGGAATCACCTGAATTCAATCCAGCCTCCGGCTTGTACTTATGTACCAGCTCTCTCCAGGCAAAATCACCACGATCCAGAGCCTTAACCAGAATCTCAGCGGTTGCGATATTCGTGGCAAGGGGAATTCCCTGCACATCACAAAGACGTAACAACGCATTGATATCCGGCTCATGAGGTTGTGCCATCAGTGGATCTCGCAGGAAAATAATCAGATCCATCTCATTTTGCGCAACCAAAGCTCCAATCTGCTGATCTCCGCCCAGTGGGCCTGATTCGAATCGATGAATCTTCAGAGATGTTCCTTCCATAATACGAAGGCCTGTTGTTCCTGTAGAATATAATTGATGGTCCGTAAAAACAGGCTCATATGCCGTCACGAAGTTAACCATCTCTTCTTTTTTACGATCATGGGCGATAAATGCTATTTTCAACATGACAATCTCCTTTAGTCGATAAAGTGGTCAAATCCGTAGATCATTCCTGTATACTCCATAACCTTTTGCACACCAATCTTAACACCAGGCATATAACCTGCGCGCTCGTAGGAGTCATGCCGAATTTTGAGTGACTGTCCATAGTCTCCGAAAACAACTTCCTGCTGCGCGAATACGCCAGGCAATCGTACACTGTGAATTCGGAAGCCATTGTAATACCCGCCCCGTGATCCTTCAATCGTTTCTTCCTCATTTGGATTACCTTGACGAAGTTCTTCCCGATTGGCAGCAATCAGTTCCGCTGTTTTGATCGCAGTTCCGGAAGGAGCATCCAGCTTCTGATCCCCGTGATATTCGATAATCTCCACATTTGGCATATGTTTGGCAGCCTGTGCTGCGAATCGCATCATCAAAATGGCACCAATCGAGAAGTTAGGGGCAATAAGCCCTCCAATTCCTTTGTCCTGGCACTGCTTGTCCAACTGTTCGATCTGCTCCGGCGTGAAGCCGGTAACACCCATGACAGGTCTGACTCCATGACGGATCGCGATCTCAGTATGTGCAAACGCAAATTGTGGTACTGTAAAATCAACCATAACCTGCGGTTTTGTTTCGGCAAAAGCCATTTCGATATCATCAGTCACCAGCACCCCACACTCTGGCAAACCAACAAGGGTTCCTGCATCCGTGCCTGCTCCGGAGCGGTTGACAGCCGCTGCAAGCTCCAATTCCGGGTCCTGAAGTACCAATTTCACAACTTCACGGCCCATACGGCCAGCCGCTCCGATCACGGCAACTCTGATTACTTCACTCATATTGACTGCATCTCCTCGCTATGTTGGATCATATCGTTGAATCCATTTCTACTCAAAAGAAATCTTTGCAAAATGAATTCTTATTGAATGGATTTCATACGTTGCTTGATTTCCTGTAACATCTGATGCAGTTGCCCATTCTGCGGATCCATCAAAATCGCCTCACGCAGCGCCTGAATTGCATATTCAAATTCATTCAAATCACTGTAAGCCAGCGCAAGCATAACATGAGCTTCCACTGAGAGCGGATCAAGTTGGACCGCTTCTTGCAGAAGCGTAGACGCTTCCACATAGCGCTCCTGTGTTGCAGTACCCGCCTGCTCCAACAGCAACTTCGCTCTGGAGGTCAATTGTTTTGCTTCCAACGTCTGCAGATGCAAAATATACTCTTCTGTTCCTGGCGACAATTCAACCGACTTGCGTGCATATTCAAGCGCCGGAACCAGATGTTTGCTGCGGGCGTGTGTAATGGAACAGCGATAATATAACTCCGCATGTTTTGGATAAGCGTGAATGGCTGACTCGAACCAACGAATCGCCTGCTCAAAATCATTTTGTAATATACAGCGATAAGCCTGCTGCATATATTCTTCCGGTTTCATCATTAAGCTGACCCTCCCCGATCGGGTGATGGTACAGCATATGTAATCTACGCCTAATCGGTGTTTTTGGGAGTCCACCGATTGGCATCGCGGGTGTTAAATTTATGCATGACTTTATCGTGCGCCTCAGCCAGATCAATTCCCAGTGAGTTCGCAAAACAAATCGTGATAAATAAAATATCTCCAAGCTCAAGTTCAATGGAATTGGCTGCTTCGGAAGATTTCTTCGGCTTCTCGCCGAATTCATGATTCACTTCTCTGGCGAGCTCCCCAACCTCTTCAGACATCCGGGCCAACATGGCCAGAGGACTGAAATACCCCTCCTTGAACTGGGAGATATACTGATCAACCTCACGCTGCATTTCTGCGATGCTTTTCTCCATGAGAACGGATTCTCCTTTTGAAATGATGTCGTATTTGTTCCTAATAATATCAGTTATTTAGATTCACTTCCACCATCATCATCTACAAATCATTTTTAAAGAATCAATAAACAGGTATACTAGATGGGAATGATTGCTTCTTCATTCTAATTTATCTACAGCGAGGGATCTTATGAGCACTGCCAAAACCTGGATTCAAGTTAAACTGGTTCTTCCCATCGTGCTGGGTACAACCTTATATGCCTTTGGGCTCCTCTATTTTATTATCCCCAATCAGCTTATGGAAGGCGGCCTTACTGGGGTTACGGTGCTGATCAATTACGCTTTTGGCATCTCACCTTCACTTACAACCTTGATTCTGAATGTTCCCCTCTTTCTGATCGGGCTCAAAATTTTGGGCGGCAGACAGATGATCTATACGGGTATCGGAATCGGGGCACTAACCGTTTTTCTATGGTTGTTTGAGAAGTTGATTCATCTGGGCTGGATTGAACCATTACATACCGAGAATGACTTACTGTTAGCTGCACTATATGCAGGTGTCACCCTTGGAGCCGGTCTTGGCATTGTATTCCGTTGGGGTGGAACGACGGGCGGTTCAGACATCATCGCTCGTATTCTCAACCGCAAGTATGGATGGAGTATGGGCCGAGTATTACTGGGCATCGACTTCGTCATTATCGGGCTCTCTCTCATCTACATCCCCAAAGAAAAAATTCTGTACACGCTCGTAGCTGTATTTATCGCCTCTAAAGTCATCGACTTTATTCAGGAAGGTGCATATTCTGCCCGGGCATTTATGATCATTAGTGACCATGCGCCCGAGATTGCTGAGCAGATCACACGGGATATGGATCGTGGCGTTACCCTCATTCCAGCCATTGGCGCGTACTCTAAACAGGCCAAACACATGGCCTACTGTGTGATCTCCAGGCAAGAGTTCAGGCGTCTGCAGACCATTGTACGTGCCATTGACCCCAGAGCTTTTGTCATCATCAGCGATGTTCACGATGTACATGGAGAAGGTTTCAAAGAAAGCTGATATAACACAGAAACTACAAGAAAACCTCTTTTTACATGAAGAGCCGTTAGCGTGGCTGTTCATGTGGAAAGAGGTCTTTTTTTATATACCACTTATAGACCAGGATCAAGTTCATATCCGATTAGCGCCGAAAAGGAAAAATCCCCTGCTGCTGCGCACGATATTTTCGATATCCGGCGTAACTTAACGTCGCCACAATGACCGAACTAATGAGCAGTCCGGCTGCCCTGCGATCAGGGCCTTGTACAAAAGGTACAAAGGCACTCTCGTCCTTCTCGCGACCAAATAACTGGTTTACCAGTTCCTCCCCATGGCCCACCATGCTCTTTAACTGAGCCAGATCAGGTTGCTTGGCAGCGGTAAGGCCTTTGGTATGAGATAACCAGGCGTCCATCTGAGCAATCTCATACGGTTCACGGCGAATCAGTGCGGCAGGACGAATCGTCTCATAATGCTCCTCCAGAACGGTGTAACGGTTTGCCAGTACGGCCGCAGTTTGCCCTTGATTTGTAGCAGCGGATAAAGCGTCCAGATCGTTTTTCACAATTTTATAATACTGAAGCCATAAAGGCTTGGTTGGATTCGCGAGACTATCTGCTGCAAGTCTGAGTTTGGCAGAGGACTGCTGAAGAGAAGCATCGTCATTTTTCACCTTCACAACGGCTTGTTTCACTTCAACAATGGTTTCGGACAAGGCGTGAATGCCCTCAACTGTCGTTTGTCCCTCAAAGGAAATATGCTCCAGACTTTTACTGATACGCAGAATGCTGCCTCGCACTTCTTCAATATTATTCTCGAGCGCCTGTCGATACAATATGGCTGCTTCCTCATTCAGTTGTGCAATTGAATTGCTTGTGGACACTTGCTGATCTGAATTCAAATTCAATGCTTCACTTTGCGCGGATACACGATATGCTAAGTTCGTCCAAAGCAACAGAGCCATGAACGATACCACCAGTAAGCCAGTTTTGATCCCAAACGTTCTCTTCATGGACATCCCTCCCACCACCAATGTATGGCGGGGGACAGTTCATTAGAACAAGCTCAAGATCGGATATTAGGTTCGTTTCGCTTGTCTTAAAGCCAGCCACGCGCACAGAATGCTTACCAGTGTCAGTCCGAATGTGAAATTACGCACACCATCTACATGATCATAGAGGGATGCGGGTAACCAAGGGTAAATATCATATGTATAATCCATCGTATCATTCAATAGTGTCCAGAGACCTGCAACGACAAGGGAAGCCCAGCGGAAGCCGAAAAAGCGTACATAAATAAGAGCTTCAATGGCCATCGCACTATGCGAAGCAATCAACATCCAGTCTTGCCAGTGCTGTGTACCACCTTGCATCCAGCCAGCGAAAATAATGGATACGGCCCACACGCCATATTTCACAGATGTGACCACGGCAAGCGCCTGAATCACATGTCCGATCCGTTTGATAATGATGGACCGTGGTGGGTACAAGACCCATAACAATGCTAAAGTAAAAAACAAACTCGCTGTTGGACTATCTGGCACAAATACGATCTGCCACACCGGCTGCTCCGCCAGCGTCAATTTCATTTGCTCCCCGTACCAGATGTATCCGTATACCGTTCCTACCGCATTACACCAAAATAATAGCCACAGGAAATAACGATTGGTCAGAAATTCCCTACTCCAGAAATACGATAAAGCCACATTCCCTGCCCCTTCCTTGATCATATATTGCGCACGATACAGTGCTGTCCAAAAAAACACTTCAAAAAAACCTGACCGCATAAACGATCAGGTTTCATTGGTTATTTCGATTTTACTGTTCTGCTTTCTGTTTCGCAAGCCATTCGGTCAGATGAGTAATCTCTTCATCCGTTACACCTTGAGCAATCGCTTGATCGTACATCGCAGGCATCTCGTTATAACCTTCTTTGATAATAGTCAGAATCTCTTCCTGACTGTGCTTGTCACCCACACCCCGAAGTGAAGGTCCACTTGCGCCCTTCATATCAGCCGCATGGCAGCCAATACAACCGGCCTTCTTGTACGTTTCCATTGCAGGATCATCCTGCTCCACGATCGCAACTTCCTCTTGCTGTCCGGGTGCGTTGGAAACTGGTGGGAGCCCCTGTTCACGCCTCTCCAGTGCTTCTTCTTCACGTTGAATATGCTCAGGCTTCTGTCCACTTGCTTCCAACTCATGCTCGTAATGTGTCCACGCTACATTCGTCAGATAGAATACAGAAATGACCGACAAAATCATCAGTGATGAAGCAATGGGGCGTTTATAGAAACGCCTCTCCTTACCTGTGTCCAGGAATGGTGCCAGCAGCAAAGCTCCAAAAGCGACTCCGCTGACTCCCAGTACCCCGAGCAGAACGTAATCGCCCGATGCGTATGGATACTTCAAGTACTGATACAGAAAAAGGAAGTACCAGTCCGGCATGGGTATAACGGATGCGCTTGGATTGGCCGGATACCCCAAAGGTGCAGGTTCTGAGATCGTTAGTACCAGAATCCCCACCAATACAACGACACCAACCATCCATTCTTTCAGCAGGAAGTTGGGAATAAAGGCTTCTGATTTGCCGGGATACGCCGTGTAATCAGGCGGGGTAATAAATCCCGCCCCTTTACGGACCCGTGAATCACCGACAAAGATAACCTTTTCCTCATCATCCTTCTTATGTCCGTGAGCCATTGCGATTCCTCCCTTCTCAGTTTATAGTGGTCCCGAAATGCCCTGTCTGCGGATCATGATAAAGTGTCCGACCAGAAGCACCAGAAGCACAGCGGGGAGGAAGAATACGTGCAGGGCAAAGAATCGGGTTAGTGTCTGTGCACCAACAATCGTACCGCCTTGCAGGAATTCTTTAATAATCGGTCCCAGCCAAGGAACCGTATTGGCAATCTCCAGTGTTACTTTTGTTGCAAAATAGGCTTTGTTATCCCATGGCAACAAGTACCCTGTCAGCCCCAGGCCCAACATGACGAAAAAGATCAGCATGCCGACAACCCAGTTCATTTCACGCGGTGCCTTGTAAGAGCCTGTAAAGAACACACGCATCGTATGTAAGAACATCATTACGATAACCAGACTGGCTCCCCAGTGGTGCATGCCGCGAACAATTTGGCCGAAGGCTACTTTGGTCTGCAGATACTCCACACTTGCGTAGGCATTGATAATATCAGGTACGTAATACATGGTCAGGAACATGCCTGACAAAATCTGAATAACAGTAATAAAGAACGTCAATCCACCAAAGCAGTACACGAATGCGGAAAAGTGATGAGCCGGATTTACATGCTCTGGAACTTCATGATCCGCAACGTCCCGCCAGATTGGCGTGATGTCGAGACGCTCGTCAATCCAGTCATAGACATTTTTAAACATCTGCGTTCACGCCTCCTAATTCACTCGGGTGTTCGGAACAATGTCGCCCAGATATACCCAACCCTGCTCTTCCTTGACTACGTACTCATCCAGCGGTTTGGGGGCTACGGCAAGATTCTTCCCTTCCTTGTCATAGTGCGCGCCATGGCAGGGGCAATGATACTCGTCAGGGTACTGCTTGTCACTATTCCAGCCTACTGTACATCCCAGATGTTTACAGATAGGTGAGAGTGCATAAATTTTACCCTGCTCGTCTTTGCGAATCCACGCCACTAACGATGCATTACTCAGATACCAACCATCCTGTTGTTTAAGTTCAAAGGTGAATTCTTGAGGCTCATTCGTAATTTTGCTGATTTCAGCTACTTTGACAGAGGTGCCTTCTCCCTTATGTTGCAAAATCGGGTCCACCGCAAAACGGACCATAGGAAGGATTGCACCGGCGGCCATGTAGGCTGTAGCTCCACCAAGCGTGTACGTCAAGAACTGCCTGCGTGACATCTCCATGCGGCTTGGCAATTTCAATGAAGCTTCGTGGTCATGCTCACTGCTCATACTGTCTCCAACCCCCTTTTTCAGCCAACTCTCTCAAACGTTTTCATTTTCATAAATTCCACGACTTACTAGAACATACATAATCATATAGTAGCCCTAGAACACCGTCAAGAATTTGTCACACATTTTTAAGGTTCAATTGTAAGCGTTATTAAAAAATTGTTGGTAAATTGTCACATTTGTCGCTAAAAACTATTTTTTCCACAACTCTCGTATCTTTTCCCCTACAAATCTCGCAATCCCTTCTTCTCCAACCTCATGAGTTAAGACGGACCGACTCAAAACCAGATCAGCAGCTGGAATGTCCATGCCATCTAAATGACCATCTGATGTCATAATAACCACATATTTGAATCCTGAAGATTTAAGCTGTGCGGACAAGGAATTTAATGTCATTGACAATTCCGAATTAGCATAATGAAAGGCTGGATAAGTCATGATTCTCCCTTTGAAAGGAATTTCGACCAGATCCAGAAAATCTCTCAGCCGCTCCAATGCCTCGGTAGCTTCAACTGGCGACTGCTCACCGCTAATAGCTGTGTATGGAATAAGGCATGTATCCAGATAGAGTTGCAGTTCAGCCCAGCTGTCTTGAGTCATCTCACTGAATTTCAATTCCCTATATCCCCTCTCTATCCATTTTATTCCCATATTATATATGACCATATCTTATAAATCCAGACATTCATTTCAGAGTTACACATATCAAAAAAGGAAATACGCCTCTGCGCATTCCCTTTTATCTCAGAAAGGATATATTTTGCCTATCAGTTTATGGCCCTCAGTTCATCCGTCAGACTCCGGAAAGCTACTTCGTCTCCGGTAGCTAACGCTTTATCGATTTCCAAATAGAGCTTCTCGCTGCGCTGTTTGCGAAGCGCTTCGTCCCAAACCATCTCAGCTGCCAGCCCCAACATGACTTCATACGTAACTTTCATTTTATCCAATAGGATGCACCTCCAAAACGGATTTAAGAGCTCCTATATTCTTTTCCTTTGGTAACATAACCCAGTGAAGTTCTGGACATCCGCTCCAGATCGGCATCAGTCAGCTCACGTATCACTTTGGCAGGTGTCCCCAAAGCAAGAGTATAGGGCGGAATTTTACTATTCTCAGTAACAACAGAACCGGCTCCAATCAGCGTATATTCGCCAATATCGGCTCCATTCAGCAGAATGGCGCCCATGCCGATTAATGATCCTGTTCCAATAGAACAACCATGAATGATCGCTGTATGTCCTACTGAGACATCATCTCCCACAATCAAAGGTTGATCAGTATTGACATGCCCGACAACGTTATCTTGAATATTACAGCGCTTTCCAATGATAATAGGAGCCAAATCAGCCCGCAGGACTGCATTGAACCAGACGGAAGACCCTTCTCCCATTCTCAAATCACCGATCAGTTTTGCACCTTCAGCCATATATACTGAAGGGTGTAACTGAGGTTGTAGACCTTTGTATGGAATTATCATTATTATCACTCCTTAATTTGGGAGTGATTTTAGCAACTTGTCCTTCACTTGTCAAACATAATAGGCGTAATGTCTCCTGAGATGGAGCGACAGGATGCAGCAAGACGTGTGCCCCAGGCTGTCATTTGTATCGTCCGGCCTTCCTCATGTTCCCCAATACGGACCATGCCAAGATGCAACATCATTTTAACAATTCTGTTATCATAAATGGCCTCGGCCGTATCATAGTAAAACGGCTGAATGAACGGACCGATCTGACGAAACAGCGACTCGGCGGTTGACCATTCCTGGGCACATTCGCCTGTCCAATACACAATAGAGGACAGATTGGGAATAGCACCTTTATACAATCTTAACCAAAACCTAAATAGCTGTATCATTTCGGCTGTTTTCTCAGCTGCCAGCTTGTCTTCTCCAGCTGGTGATAACTTCAGCGTGCCTTGCTCCTCACGAACCAGCCGATGGTGAAATGCATAGTCGTAGAGAAGTGCGAAACGGTCCGGGTAATCCTTGAAGGAACGGCCATATCCGAATCTCCATCCACCTTTGCCCACCAATTCCTCACTAATGTGAAGATGCTCCATAATCTGCTGTTGAGAGCGACGGTACATCATGCCTTCGGCGTTAAGGGCAATTTCGTGCTGCTGGACATACTGCAGGAACAACTTGAGATCATCCGCTAAGAGATGATATTCATCCCGATACATGGGTGGTTCCGTTGTTTTGGTAATCCCTGCTCGCAGATGTGTGGATAACACATCCCTGAATCTTAATTTCAGATCCTGGGGTACCTGATACAAATACCTGGTCTGCTGCGTTGTCCCATTGAACAACCATCCACTCTTATTAAAGCGAACGATGAGATCACGTGGACTCGCGCCAGCCTCACTCTCCTTTTTGTCCATCGATTGACGGGCTATGGCAATGAGTTCTTCCATACCATAATACTGGCGAGGATCAAACAACAAGTTGTTCAAAAAGCGCTGATCTGCTTGATTCAGTTGACGTACCTGCTGCTCAAAAAAGGGTCTGCTGCCCAATGTAGTGAGAATACTCTGGATGAGTTCATGTTTGGAATTGGGCTTGCATTCACATTGGTAATAGTCTGCTATTCGATTAAGCTGGCCAATATCGGCAAAAGTAAGCATATCCGCTAGATTCATGGGTCCATCGCCTCGCCCGTTAACTACTTCGACTGTTAATTCGGAGCCTGAAATAGTTTGGTTTTGTAAACATCGTTGACGGAATTCCCATAATCTAAACCTCTTTTTGGAAATCTTTTATGTTTTAAACCATACTATGCCCCGAGTTGGTCAATCAGAAGAAAAATGAGAGGTTTGAAATCATATAAAGTCTTTATTTCCCCATAAAACGCAAAAAAACAACCCAAGTTGGATTACTTAGGTTGTTTCGCTGTGTCCAAAGACAGATGTCGTGTGCAATTATACAACAGCGGACTCCAGTCATCACGTTCCTTTTCCAGGATCGTCAGTGACAGGTTTCCAATCCGTTCTGTATACCGATCTTTAAACAAGGCTGTTAACAGGTTGGCTAAGAAAGCTCCGTGAGTGACAATGAGTACGTTTTGGTCCGGATAGGCAGACCATAGATCTTCCAGAAACGCCAGTGCACGAATCTGGATATCCGCTATCTGCTCCTGTCCCAAGTCCAATGTCTCCCAGGCTTGGCCCCAACGGGCAACCCGTTCTTCTGAAGTCAGACCTTCAATCTGACCAAAAGCCCTTTCTTTCAACCGTGCGTCCGGCTCAAGCAAAGGTACATTCAACAGCTTGGAGATAATCTCCCCTGTTTCCTGTGCCCGCGATAATCCACTTGTGATGATATAGTCCCATTGGTATTCTTCCTTCAGCAGACGTCTTCCCAGGCGCTCTGCCTGTTCACGACCTTCTCCATTCAGAGGAATATCCGTCTGACCCTGTATACGGCCCGCCGCATTCCAGTCTGTAAGACCGTGACGAATAAGCCCGATTCGCACTTACATCCCTCATTTCTCCACACGGCGAATGAAAGGTTATTACCTATGCACTCGCACCTTGTTTGCGTTTATTCGTTGTTCGATGCATACGTCCAAGAGAAAATAACGCCATTCCTATTGCAAGTAAAGAGAGTGCCATCCAATACTGCGGATAAGCGGGTCCCATGCTCACAACAAAAGGTTCTATGATACTTCCTCTGTCCGCTCCAGTCATGTTGTAATGATACATTCCAGAGGACGATGGTCCGCTTCCGGCAACCCCTGTCTCCAGAATACCCGTAGTAACAACTTTGGTTTGCTCAGCTTCTGATACGTCTGGCTTAAACATTGCCATATACAGAAAGCTGCATAAAAAAATAGCCAGGAACGCGGCAATCCACAAAGACATATGCTTGCGGATCACAGCAGAGAAACGATTAACCTTTACCTCTTCCGGCAGTAACCATGGAGACTCCGCGTAGATCCGGTCCATCACGTTACGGTTCACTCTCTCTGCTTGTTGTTCTGTCACTGGAACCGGAATGCTGTGCAGCAAGATCTGAGCTTCTTCCCAGACCTCAAACTGCTCGGAGCACTCTTCACAACCAGCGAGATGAGCATGAAATGCAATCCGCTGAGGATGAGTTTCCGGCAAGTCCCAGACCAGTGCAAACAGTTCCTGGGCTTCATTGCAATTCATCGGTTCTTCATCCCTTCATATGGCTCGTACACCGGTTCGAAGAAATAAGGTTCCAATTGAGTTTTTACGCTTGATCTTGCTCTGAATAATAGCGATTTCACAGAACTGACGCTCTGCCCAAGAATATTCGCAATCTCTTGGTAGTCTAGTTGATCATACTCACGGAGTATAATCGCAGAACGCTGCTTCTCCGGTAAATTGTTAATCGCATCCCTAACCAGCATCACCCGCTCGCTGCGTAGTACAGCATACTCCGGTGTATTCTCCGAAGGAGCAACGGGAACAATCCCGCTCTCTTCAAGTGGGACATTTCCGCTGCGCTGTTTGCGAAGCTCACTCAGTACCGTATTTCTCGCAATGGTATATAACCAGGTTGAGAATGAGGCATCCACCTCACGGAAAGAGTGCAGACTGCGGAACGCCTTATAGAAAGTCTCAGAACAGAGATCTTCCGCAAGCAGCTCCATATTGGAACTTTTCAACATATGATATACGAAAGCCAGTATTTTACGCTGATAACGACTCATCAGCTCGGAATATAACTCCAGGTTACCTTCCTTGATCTCTCGAATCAACTGGGAATCCGTCATTTGAGTGCGACCCCTCCTCGCCCATCCATGTGCTTCTCCCCGTTCGACTCTATCCATGTATTACCGAACAGGCACAAAAAAGTTGCGGTTCTCACCGCATATAAAAAGCGTTCAGCGCCATAACTGGCCTTCCCGCCAAATTCCCCTATGTAATGGCAATTTCCCCAACGTTTCTACATTAACAGTATTTATTGTACAACGGTCTGCATCATCCTGGCAAATCCATTGGTATTCACAAAACCCGACCTGTCATTCATATGCGGTCATTTTCACGTTCATGACTTCATTTTGAGCCTTTTTGGTAAGCCTTGCTTATATAGACGGACAACATACCGAAAAGGTTACAAAAATGTGATATTTATTTGATCTAAGGTATCCTAACAGATTAAGGAGGGAGATGTAAATAGAGGATGTAAGTTTAAATGTAACTTTTAACATATCAATACCTTTCCCATAACTTTTTAAGACAAAAAAAAGACCGCTTACATAAGCGGCCATTGCTCACGTGGAGCAATACAGTTATTGGATAGGAGTGGAGAGAAACCATACTGTACCCTTATTATATGTATACGTTTTCATTTTGTCAACACTTTCAGTAAAATTGTTTGAATTAATTATATCTTTCGGTAATTCAGGATAATACATCCTTTTTTTCTGTGACTGAAAATCAAATAAGAACTCCTATATAACCTTACAAAAAAGAGGGCTTTCGCCCTCTTTCTCGTCTTATATCCACACTTGATAGCCTAAGGAATCCAATAACGTCTTGGCTCGTTCCATATCTTCTTCCTGACGGAAAGACAGACGCATAATGCCCGGCACATCCACCCGGTTTTCGATAATCTCCAAGTTGCTCAAGTTGATATCATTTGCTCCAAGCTCAGTTGCGATCTTACCGATCATACCCGGTGCATCCTGAACATCAGTATACAGATCAAATAACGGCGATATCATGCCTTTGCGTCGTTCTGGTAATATACTGCGGAACTCGCGGGCCTGACGGAATGCCTCCTCTATACCTTCACCGTTCTTATGCTCCAGCATATCCGTAAAGGCCGTCATCTGGCTATTCCAGTCCTTAAGCAAGCCCAGCAGTACATCACGGTTGCTAAGCAAGATATCTCTCCACACAATCGCATCACTGGACGCAATCCGGGTGATATCCCGGAAACCACCTGCAGCCAGCATTTTATACAGTGGATTCGACTCATTATATTCACGCACCTGATTCACCAGCGCAACAGCAATAACATGTGGCAGATGACTAATCGCCCCCACGATGTCATCGTGCAGCAGAGGCTCCACACGCACGATCTGTGCCCGCGTATACGCAAGCAGCTCAGACAACCTGCTATAGGCTTCCTCAGGTACATGTTCTGAAGGAGTCAAGACATAGTATGCATTCTCAAATAACACGGCTGAGGCCGCATCTACGCCTGCGCGCTCCGACCCCGCCATAGGGTGACCACCAATGAAGTAAGCGTCAGTCAACCTCACATGCTCGGCACAAGCGGCAATGGAAGCTTTAGTGCTTCCTACGTCCGTGATGATACATCCTTTTTTCAATGGCAGCTTGGAGAGCTTTTCGAAATAGGATTCAAGCAAACCTACGGGAACGCACAAAAAAATAAAGTCGGCATCCTCTACCGCTTCTTCCAGAGAGAGCGTAGCATCATCCACTACACCGCTCGCTATGTACTTGTCCTTCAGTTCATCCAAGTGGGCGTAGCCCATCACGGTTACACCTGGCTTGCCTTTGAAGCAGAGCGCCAGTGAACCGCCGATGAGTCCTACACCAATCATTGCAATTTTTAGTTTCATGGGTCCTCACTCTTTCATCGCCAGTATTAAGGGCGTGTTACCGCCTTCTCAGCCAGCGTGTTCTC
Source organism: Paenibacillus sp. 37 (assembly GCF_008386395.1). Taxonomy (NCBI): domain Bacteria; kingdom Bacillati; phylum Bacillota; class Bacilli; order Caryophanales; family Paenibacillaceae; genus Paenibacillus; species Paenibacillus sp. 37. The sequence goes on from NZ_CP043761.1 coordinate 4,467,382, forward strand.
CAGTGCCGTGACAAATGCACGGTTCTGTTCTGATGTTCCGACGGACACACGAATGTAAGTTGGATATACGTGGAATCCTGAGCGAACGATAATGCCTTGTTTGAGCAAAGATTGGAACGCAATTGCCGAAGGCATATTCAGATCAACCATAATGAAATTACCCTGTGAAGGGAAATACGACAATCCGAGCCGTGTAAATTCATTTTGCAGGTAATCCCGATCCGTTGCATTCCGCTTCGAGCACTCTTGAACAAAATCCTGATCCAGTAGTGCAGCGGTTGCAGCAACCTGTCCAAAACGTGAGGTGTTAAACGGTTCACGTACACGGTTAATCAAATCAATAATTTCGGGACGTGCAATACCATATCCGATCCGAAGCGAAGCCAAACCGTAAATTTTGGAGAATGTCCGCAGGATGACCAAGTTCGGATACCGTTCGATCAATGGTATACTTTGCGGGTATGCTTCATCGGTTACGAATTCATAATAAGCTTCGTCCAGTATGACCATCACATGAGCAGGCACACGGTCCATAAAGGCTGTAAGTTCCTGCTCGGAGATAATCGTACCTGTTGGATTATTTGGATTACACACCCATACTGCTTTGGTTTTGTCGTTAATTTGCGCGAGCATCGCGCTCAGATCATGCGTGCCATCTTTCAGAGGTACTTCGATGGACACGGCACCCTCAATATCTGCATTGCTTTTATATACAGAAAATGTCTGATTTGCCATGATGGTCTCGTCACCCGGCAAGAAGAAAGCTCTCGTGATCAAAGCAATAATCTCATCGGAACCACAACCAAATATTAAGTTGTTCCGTTCAACGCCAAGATGCTTCGCAAGAACTCCCGTCAGCTCAACTGAGCTACCGTCTGGGTATATGCTTATATTAGTCATTTCTCTCGTAATGGCTTCCAGAGCGGCAGGAGAACTGCCGTACGGGTTTTCGTTGGAGGCCAGCTTGATGACTTGTTCAAGCCCCAGTTCACGTTTCACTTCTTCAATCGGTTTGCCCGGCTGGTACACAGGCAGATTGACAATCTGGGATTTCGGTTTCAACCCGACCGCCTCCTGTTATTGAAATAATGTTAGACACGAATCAGCGTGCACCTTACGTGTCCAAAAGATGTCCTTTCAGGACATCTCTATCCCTTTAATTGTGCCACAAAGTTGCGAATTTGCAACAGTCCCGCTGCACGCGTATCCGGATTTTCAAGCAGAGGAATCGCATCTTCCACTTGACGAACAATGGCACTACCTACAACAACGCCATCGCAGATGCGGGAGAAATGTGCCACCTGCTCATGACTGGAGATACCAAAACCTACCGCTACAGGGAGGTCTGTCAGACTTTTCACCGTCTCAATGAAGCTTTCAACGCCATCAAAGAAAGAAGCTCTCTCTCCGGTTACGCCAAGAGAAGATACACAATAGATAAAGCCACTCGCTCCCGTTACAATCCGCTCAATCCGGGCATTAGATGTTGGTGCAACAAGCGGCACCAGATGCACACCAGCACGATTTGCGCGTTCTCGCATCTCTTCCGCTTCCTCAATCGGCAGGTCCGGAATGATCATGCCACTAATATCGTGTTTGACCAATTCATCAAAGAATACATCCAGTCCTGTCTGCAATACCGGATTATAATAGGTGAACAGTACAAACGGCAGTTTCACACCTGCCTTACGAGCCTTTGCAGCGGTTTCCATAACCGTACGAATGGTAATCTGGCTTTTCAGCGCACGTTCGGAAGCACGCTGAATGACTGGGCCATCCGCAAGCGGATCGGAATAGGGAACACCCAATTCCAAAATATCCGCTCCAGCCTGTTCAAGCTCCTTGATGATATCAATCGTTGTGTCCACATCCGGGTCTCCCACGGTTAAGAATGGAATAAGTGCCGTACGCTTCTGTTCCTTCAATTGCTGGAAGGTCTGGTCCATCAGATTCATCCCAAGTCACCTCCCGTGTATTTCATGATGGATTCAACATCCTTGTCTCCACGTCCCGACAGACAAATGACTACAATATCATCTGCTGTTAGTTCAGGCGCCAGTTTGACAACTTGGGCTACCGCATGTGCAGACTCCAGAGCAGGAATGATTCCCTCCGTCCGACATAGGAGTTGCAGGGCATCCAGTGCTTCCTGATCCGTGATCGGTACATATTTTGCCCGTTCAATATCCTTGAGATAGGAATGCTCCGGACCAACACCCGGATAATCAAGTCCGGCCGAGATGGAATGCGCTGGCTGAACCTGTCCATACTCATCCTGCAGCAGGTAACTCATAGATCCCTGGAATACACCATGCGTACCTTTGGTCATCGTCGCCGCATGATACTCGGTTTCGACCCCTTTGCCTGCGGCTTCAACACCAACAAGTTTCACATCCTCATCGCCGATAAATGGATAGAACATACCGATCGCATTACTTCCGCCACCGACAGCGGCTACAATCACATCCGGCAAACGTCCTTCGATCTCCTGAATCTGACGACGGGTCTCATCACCAATCACACGCTGGAAATTCCGCACCATCATCGGATATGGATGAGGACCAACCACTGATCCGAGCACATAGAACGTATCCTCCACATTGCTGACCCAGTAACGAAGAGCTTCATTACCAGCATCCTTCAGTGTCCGTGTTCCGGACGTCACCGGAATCACTTCTGCTCCGAGCAGTTTCATCCGAAATACGTTTAACTGCTGACGCTCTGTATCTTCTTCGCCCATAAATACTTTGCATTCCAGTCCAAGCAATGCGGCTACGGTTGCCGTTGCAACGCCATGTTGACCTGCACCTGTTTCGGCAATAACTTTCTTTTTGCCCATCCGTTTGGCTAACAAACCTTGTCCAATGGCGTTATTAATTTTGTGCGCGCCTGTATGATTGAGATCTTCACGTTTCAGATAAATTTTCGGTCCGCCCAATCGGCGTGACAATTGCTCTGCATGATACAATGGCGTTTCACGTCCAGAATACTCGCTTAGCAGATAGTTCAGTTCCTTGTTGAATTCCTCATCTTCAGAGAAGTGGCTATATGCCTCCTCCAACTCTATGAGTGCGTTCATTAGTGTCTCAGGTACAAAGCGGCCTCCGAAGTGACCGAAACGCCCGTGTTGATCCGGCAATTGATGTGTCATGCCTGCTTCACCCTTTCTACGAATGCTGTAATTTTGGCAATATCCTTCACACCTTCAGTCTCCACGCCGCTGGATACATCGACGCCGAAAGGTGCATATGTCTGTATTAGTTGTTGTACATTGTCTGGCTGCAAACCTCCTGCAACGAACAGAGCAATTTCGCGACTTTTTGCCCATTCAGCATAGGCAGGGATTCGCTCCCAGGCAAACGTCTTCCCGGAGCCCCCTCCATATAGAGGATCATGGGTATCAAGCAATATCGCATCCACGAATTTATCATAAGTATCAAGAGCCCTTATGGCTGCATCATCAGCTTCCGGTCCCGTTTCATCTTTGGGAAAAGAAAAAACTTTGAACACTTTGGCATTCCACCGTTGCTTCACCTGCTGGCAAAATTCCGCAGTCTCCTGTCCATGCAGCTGAATAACATCCAGGTGAGCAATGTCCATAATGTGTTCCAGTTCATCAAGCGTAGGATTCACAAATACACCCGCAAGCTTCGGCCGATCATAGGCAGACCATTCGAACAACACCGTTCTTAATGCAGCAGCCTGCTCGGGTTCGATTCGGCGGCGTGATTTGGCAAAAACAACACCAATGTAATCCACAGGCAAGTTTATCATCGATTTTAGCACTTCAACGTCCTGAAGTCCACATATTTTTACGGCCGCTGGCAGCGGGTTTCTCCGTTCTGACATACTGTCGCCTGTGCCATCGTGTATGGAAGTATTCATCATTTAGGTCCCATCAGATCATATACAGCCGCCTCGACATCATCCTTGCGCATGAGATGCTCACCTACGAGAATACCATGAACACCGGCCTGGATCAGAGGTACTGTTGATTCTGGTCCGTCAATACCACTTTCGCTAATCAAGGTAACGCCACTTGGAATCAATTCCATCAAATCCAGTGTCGTGTTCAGACTGGTTTCGAATGTTTTCAAATTCCGATTGTTGATGCCCACTAGTGTTGCCTGCGGAATCTCCAATACCTGCTCCAGTTCTGTTCGGTCGTGGACTTCAATCAAGGCATCCAGCCCCAAACTTTTGGCAAATTCCAGATATTGACGAATCTGTTCAGGTGTCAGAATACTGGCAATCAGCAGTATCGCATCCGCACCCAGTAATCTTGCCTCGGCAATCTGTCGTTCATCTATAATAAAATCCTTGCGTAATAGCGGAATATTCACCGCTTGATGGATCGCCTGCAAGTACTCATTGCTCCCTTGAAAATACGACACATCCGTTAATACGGAGATGCAATCTGCACCTGCTCGCTCATAAGCAGCAGCAATCTCTACCGGATGAAAATCCGGGCGAATCAACCCTTTGGATGGCGAAGCTTTCTTCACTTCAGCAATAAGGCCGAGTTTGCGATTGCGTCCACTTGATAGTGCTTGTTCAAACCCCCGGGTTGCGGGTAGTTGTTCGATTTTTTGGATAGCCTCATCCATACGAAATGTCTGTGCCAATACTTCAACTTCTTTATGTTTGGTTGCAACGATTCGATCAAGATACATGACTGTACGCCTCCGTTGTATGAATTAACTGTTCAAGCTTCCCGGCAGCTTTGCCCGAATCTACCGCTTCTGCGGCAAGTGTGACTCCTTCAGCAATGCTATCTGCAAGACCGGATACATAGATGCACGCTCCGGCGTTCAACAGAACAACATCGCGATAGGCACTCTGCTCACCCTGGAAGATCCTCTTAATAATTTCGGCATTCTGTGCCGCATCTCCTCCAAGCACCGCTTCGAGCGGATGCATGGACAAGCCCATATCACGTGGATCAATATCATAGGTATGCACTTCACCATTGCGAAGTTCAGATACCTGAGTCGGTGCCGAGATACTGATTTCATCCAGACCATCATGGCTGGCCACAACCAACGCTCTTTTGAGACCAAGGCGATTCAGTACTTCAGCAATCATCGGCGTCCGGGAACGATCATACAGGCCAAGCAATTGGCGATCTGCTCCCGCAGGATTGGTTAATGGTCCGAGCATATTGAAAATGGTACGAACACCCAGCTCTTTTCTTGGTCCTGCCGCATGTCGCATGGAAGGGTGATATACCTGGGCAAAACAGAAGCAGATTCCGATATCATCCAGACATTGTCTGGCCTGCTCCCCGTTCAGATGGATATTTACACCGAGTGCCTCTAATACATCTGCACTACCCGCTTTGCCTGAAGCTGAACGGTTGCCATGTTTGGCGACCCGAACCGAGACGGCCGAAGCAATAATGGCGGATGCTGTGGAAATATTGAATTTGTGAATACCCGATCCACCTGTTCCACACGTATCCAGCAAGCCGCTACCATCCGTTAGAATTCGTCCGCCCTGACCACGCATGGCTTCAGCAAAACCGGTGATCTCATCCACCGTTTCCCCCTTCATCCGCAGTGCCATCAGCAAACCTCCGATTTGAGCCGGCGTTGCTTCACCTCTCATAATCGAGTACATCAAATCTCTTGCTTCTGCTTGCTCCAGATGGCTGCCCTCTAGAATCTTCGCCAGGCCATTCTTCATGCCTTCCTCACGAGTGATCTCAGCAATGGGGGTTCCAGGGTTCTCATTCATTATTGGGTTTATGTTCATCTCCGGTCTCTCCTCTCTCAGTTCTTAGCGGCCGCTGGTGTGACAAAGTAGTCTGCATTGGCCAGTCTCAACGTGCTGTCCTTTTCTTTGGCAGGAAACATTGCTTCTGCTGTTCGAATCGCTTTGAGCAATGCTTTAGCTTTGTTAACCGTTTCCTCATATTCATTCTCAGGCACAGAATCCCATACGATTCCGGCTCCGGCCTGTACATATGCTTTTCCTTTTTTGAAAATAATCGTACGAATCGTAATACAGGAGTCCATGTTACCCGAGAAACCAAGGTATCCGATTGCTCCTGCATAAGCACCCCGTGCCTCTTTCTCCAGTTCCGCGATAATCTCCATTGCTCGCAGTTTCGGTGCACCGGATACGGTACCCGCTGGCAAGCAAGAGAGGAATGCATCGAAGAAATCCTTATCTTCTCTAAGCTCGCCCGTAACGTTGGATACCATGTGCATCACGTGAGAATACCGTTCAATCTCCATGAACATGTCACACTTCACACTGCCAAAGCTGGATACCCGGCCCAGATCGTTACGCCCCAGATCAACCAGCATCAGATGCTCCGCGCGTTCCTTCTCATCCTGGAGCAGATCAGCAGCGAGTGCACGATCTTCCGCTTCGGTTGCCCCCCTTGGACGTGTGCCTGCAATCGGTCGTGTCTCCACACGATTCCCGTCCACCTTGACCAGCGCTTCAGGCGAAGTACCCACGATAATCTCATCATCCATTTTGAGGTAGTACATATAAGGTGATGGATTCAGGGTCCGAAGCACACGATACACGTGAAGCGGAGAAACTTCCGTATCAATGTGGAAACGCTGGGATAATACCACTTGAAAAATATCACCTGCGCGAATGTAATCTTTGGCTTGCTCCACATTACCGATAAACTGCTCTTTCGTGAGGTTCGAGCGGATGTCACCCAGTTCAATGTCTCCCGGAATGGAACGCGGATTCAGGTTCTCCCCTGGTCCTTGCTGCTGCAAACGTTCTGCGGCCTGCTCCAGCTTCTCCGAAGTCACTGCATACGCTTGACGTATCTCGTCATCCGTTGCACCGTCCTTGACGTGTACATTACCAACGAGCAACATCTGCTGCTTCACATGGTCAAACACGATAATCTGGTCACAGAACATAAAACGGATGTCATCCATATTCAGATCATCCAGCGCGTGGGCTGGAAGCTTCTCATAATAGGACAGCAGATCATATCCGAAGAAACCAATTGCCCCACCTGTGAATGGTGGCAGTTCATCATCTTTTGGACTGCGGTACTTACGCAGCAGTGCTTTCAGTTCTTCGATCGGTTTGCCTGGCAATTCACGAGTCTTCCCTGCTTCTTCTACAACAATCCGGCCCTTCTTGGCCGAAATCATCAGGAACGGATCTGTACCGATGAACGAGTATCTCGCCCATTGAATACCACCCTCTACACTTTCCAGCAGGAATGCCCGGTCGTTGTCAGCATAACGGCGGAATATACGAATCGGAGTCTCCATATCTGCCAGAATCCGTTTGACTACCGGAATCAGATTATACTCATTCGACATTTTCAGTACTTGATTAACGTTTGGCGTTATCATCAAATCACGTCCTTTCAGATTTATATAAGTTCAACTAGAGAGGTTTACACTGAACACTCCGATGACAGAACAACCTTCCGATCGCTGTTATCCCCAGATTTTTTTGACTCCCTTTCTAAAGGGAAAATCCGGTGATAGCGTATGCTTCCGATGTAGCTTTCTTTCAGAAAGCTTTTAGGCGAACGCTCCGCTTCAACAGGTTATTTCTGTCCTCTCCGTTTGTGTAAAAAGTTTAGTTGAACCTATAAGGGTAGAAGAAAAGGTTATATGTAAAAAAAACCTCTACCATCAGGTAGAGGTTTGGTTATAAGCTGTATTCAACAGGGTGATGCTTCATAAATAACAAGTCCCTATACTTCGCCGTCGGATTATTCACAGGTCGCTGAATTAATGCATCTCACATCATCCAATTCGGGAAAATATATCAGTTATAACACTTCAACTACTCATTCCAATATTTCGTAAAATATAGGAAAGTGCATTGATTGTGTTTATACCAAAATAATATATCAAAATAAAGATGTCCAATGACACGTTTATTTTCCCTGTTCCTGTTACCTATTCCGTAGCACGACGTACCGTGAATCAGTTGACCGGTTTCTGTTGCCCCGGTTACCACCCACTGGACTCTGCTAATACTCCACTAGCTCAGCTGCTCTCAGCTCAATCTCTACTCTACTCAACTGGTTCTCACTATACATCATTATGATCGGTTTGACAACCCACTACTTAAGAGCCAGAAGGTGTTGCCAAATCCGGACGTAATGCCTGTGCACCGTTTAGATACACATGGTTGATTTCATTCTGAGCTTTGTTTGTATTGACATGCACCATGAAACGAATGCACTGCGCCAAGGCATCTTTAACAGGAACCTCCAGTGCACACATTAGTGGTACGAGTTCCCAGCCATCCAGTTGGCGAATAGCTTTTGCCGGGAATGCAGCATCCAGATCCCCAGTTAACGTAATCCACACACTGCAGATATCTTCCGGTTGGATCTCATTGCGATCCACGATCTCCTGCAACAATACAGCCGTTTCCTTCAAAATCTGTTCTTCGTTGTTCTGCGTGACCGTTGTAGCCCCGCGAATTCCCCGTGTGACCATTGCTGTCATTCTCCCTTCCTGAGCATTTCAATGACGTCCCGAACTGCCGACACAGGTACGTCCTTCACAATTCTTGCAGCCCCAATCCGATCAGGAATGATAAACACCATATGACCTTCACGGAACTTTTTGTCATGCATCATCGCTTCCATTAGTGCATCCGTGTCGAGATGCGCAGGCATCGTTGTTGGAAGGCGAAGTGAACGCAACATGCGGACTGTATCTTCATAGAGCCCTGCTGGCGCACCAAGCTTCTCACCAAGCAATGCTGATCCAGCCATACCGATCGAGATCGCTTCTCCGTGCAGGAATTCTCCATAACCGGCAATCGCTTCAATGGCATGACCAATCGTATGTCCCAGGTTCAACAGCGCACGTTCACCATTTTCCCGTTCGTCTCTGGATACAATCTCTGCCTTAATGCCACATCCACGCTCCAAGCCGTATCCAAGTGCTTCCGGATTAAGCGCAAGCAGTTCTTCCGCATGTTCCTCACACCAATGTGCAAAAGCCTCATCACGGATCAGTCCGTGCTTCAACATCTCTGACAACCCCGCCGATACATCTCGCGACGGCAAGGATTGAAGTGTGTCCACATCATAGAGTACAAGCTCGGGCTGGTGAAATGCACCGATCATATTTTTGGCCAGCGGATGATTGACAGCCACCTTGCCGCCTACACTGCTGTCATGCGCCAAAATCGTTGTAGGTACTTGAACAAACTTGATTCCACGCATATATGTAGCGGCAACAAAGCCAGCCAGATCACCTACGACACCACCACCTAGGGCCAGAATCGCAGAACTCCGATCCAGTTTGCCTTCGATCGCAACGGTCATCATATCCTGATACACCGAAAGGGATTTCGATGTTTCACCAGCGGGCACAACCGCCGATACGACTGTATAACCAGCCGTACGCAGCGTTTGCTCCAAACCTGACAAGTATTTGGGAGCCACATTTTCATCTGTAATGATGAGTAGAGGACTTTTTTTGGTCAAGCCATATTGCTCAAAATATTGAGGGGCTTGTGCCAATAGGCCGCTACCAATCAGAATCGGATATGAGCGTTCCTCCAACTGTACCGTCAGCTGACGCATATTAGTAATTCTCCAGTTGAGCGTTATAATTAGCAACATTGGCACGGATCTCTTCCATGGAATCCCCGCCGAATTTCTCCAGGAATGCCTTGGCAATTTCCCACGCTACAACATGCTCCATAACCACACTCGCTGCTGGTACAGCACAAGCATCCGAGCGCTCAACCTGAGCCGTAAATGCTTCTTTTGTATCAATATCGACACTTTGCAGTGGCTTATACAACGTTGGAATCGGCTTCATCACACCACGTACAACGACTGGCATACCGTTTGTCATACCACCTTCGAACCCACCCAGACGGTTGGTTGCCCGGTGGTAGCCGCGCTCGTCCGTATGCATGATTTCATCATGCACCTGTGATCCCCGAATGACTCCAGCTTCGAATCCGATACCAATCTCTACACCTTTGAATGCATTAATGGACATTACGCCTTGAGCGATTCGTGCATCCAGCTTGCGATCGTATTGAACATAACTACCAAGACCAATAGGTACACCTTCAACGATACATTCCACTATTCCTCCGATGGAATCGCCTTCTTGTTTAATCTGGTCGATGTAGGCTTCCATCTTCTTCTCTGTCTCAGCATCCGTAACACGTACAGAGGAAGCTTCTGTCACTGCGATCAGTTCATCAATCGGAAGGTCCTGATATGGAGCTTCGATCTCTCCAATACGAAGTACACGTCCAGCTACCTTGATTCCGAATTCAGCCAGGAATTGACGTGCAATGGCACCACATGCCACACGTACCGTTGTCTCACGTGCACTGGAGCGCTCCAGTACGTTACGCAAGTCTTTGAGATTATACTTGAGTCCACCGTTCAGATCAGCGTGCCCTGGACGTGGACGATGAACGCGACGTTTTTCTTCGTCACTGCCTTCAATCGGCTCAATATTCATAATATTCTGCCAATGTTTCCAGTCGTTATTTTGAACAACCAGCGCTACCGGAGCACCTGTTGTATATCCGTGACGGATACCACCAACGAAATTCGCCTGATCCTTCTCGATCTGCATCCGGCGTCCACGGCCATATCCCTTTTGGCGGCGGTGAAGCTGGAAATTCAGTTCTTCAAAATCAATCGTCAAATTACTTGGCAATCCTTCAATAATAGCGGTCAATTGGGGTCCGTGCGTCTCCCCTGCGGTTAAATAGCGTAAACTCATAATACGTTCCCCCTTTAAACTGTTAAACTTCACATTGCTAAAATCCCATAATTTCTTTGCTTATTATAGTATAGCTGACCGGCTTTGACAAGAAAGTCGGCTCTTTCTTGTACTTGGTATACAAATAACCGCCTGAACACATGTACATGTGCTTCAGACGGCTGAACAACCATTATCATTATTTTTTCCGATAGAAGAATGTCTCTGCTGTCTCCAGACCATATTGTCCCGGGGAGAAGATCTGCTCCGTACTACCCACAAACAAAATACCGCCTGGACGCAAACTTGCTGCAAATTTATGATACAACAGATTTTTGGCTTCCTCGGTAAAATAGATCATGACATTTCGGCACACAATCAGATCGTACCCATCGTCAAAACGGTCCACCAGCAAATTTTGTTTCATGAACTTGATCGAATTTTTGAGTTGCTCATCAATACGGTATACCAAGCCATCCTGCTTGAAGTAACGGTTCGCCGTTTCCTTTGGCACATCCTTAAGTGAGCGTTCCATATAACGCCCTTCCTTGGCTTTGGCCAATGCGCCTTCATCCAGATCACTTGCCGTAATGGAGCTGTCCTTCAAAATGCCCATCGTGTCCAGAATCATGGCGAGTGTATAAGGTTCTTCACCTGTTGAACAGGCTGCACTCCAAACTTTAGCACGACGCTTGGACCCCAGCAGCTCAGGCAGAATTTCGTCCCGCAGCACTTCCCAACGATTGGGATTACGCCAGAATTCCGACACGTTAATCGTCATACGATCAAGGAACTCGTAGAACAATGATTTATCTTTCTGCATAGCTTCAAAAAAGTTAGAAAATGTATGAAACCCGTTTTTGTTGCGAAGTGTGGTCAGCCTTCTTTTCATCTGGCCTTCCTTGTATTGAGCAAGATCAATGCCTGTGCTCTCTTTGATTTTACGAATGAATCCGGTGTAATCCGGGTCTAGTAGTTGTTCTTGCTCCAGCATCGTGTATCACCCTTTTGGCTAATAATTACAACCAGGCTGCGATGCTCTTGTCGTATACCACCAGTTCATCTGAAGCAAAGAAATTTGCTGCTTCACGGGAAGCACTTTCCGGTGAATCTGCCCCATGAATCAGATTATGTGGTGTGTGGCTGGCGAAGTCTCCGCGAATGGTACCCGGAGCTGCTTCCTTCACATTGGTTTTTCCGATGACGATGCGCGCAAGCGCCACAATATCGTCGCCTTCCCACACCATGGCAAATACAGGCCCAGATGTGATAAAACGAACCAAATCATCGAAAAACGGTTTACCCTCATGTTCAGCATAATGGCGTTTTGCCTGATCCTCAGACATCTGTACCAATTTGCCTGCCACCAACTTAAATCCTTTGTCTTCCAGACGGCTAATAATTCGACCGATCAATCCACGCTGCACACCATCCGGCTTCACCATCAAAAATGTACGATCCATCAGCTCACTCCTCACTCACGGTTCAAAGTTAATCACTATGTAAACGCAATCCCTCTGATTGTAACATACATGTCCAAATCCTCCCAATGAGGAATCTCACAGTTCTGTTCATCTTTGGGTATGAGTAATACGAGAGTTGAAGGTCATACATTGTTTAATGCGTACGTTTAACCACAAAATGAGCGATATCACGCAGGTTTTTGGTCGTCTTGATGTTAGGTAGCTGATCGAGAGCATCGAGCGCTTTCTTCATATATCGGTCAGCAAGGGCTTCTGCTTTAGCAATTCCTTGACTTTGGCGAATCATTCCAATTGCATCCGATGCACTTGCCCGTCCTTCTTCATGCTGGACACGGGAAATCTCCTTAAGCAAAGGTTCCCGCAGATTGGATTCTTCTAGGGCATAAAGTACAGGAAGAGTGATATTTCCTTGCTTCATGTCACTGCCAGGTGGCTTGCCAAGTTGTTTCTCGGTACCTACCAGATCAAGTACATCATCTTGGATCTGGAAAGCCATCCCCACATTGTATCCGTACGTATACAGCAGGGAAGAAACATGCTCAGGCGCACGTGTAGCCAATGCCCCTAACTGACAGCTAACGGCAATCAGAAGTGCTGTTTTGCGGCGAATCCGCAGCAGATAGTTACGAACACTTTGTCCCGTATTGAAAAAATCGCGAATTTGCTCCATCTCACCAATGGACATCTGTACCATAGCTTTGGCAAGGATACGATGAATAGCTGGATCGGATAATCCGGCAGTCATTTCAAGTGCCTTACCGTAGATATAGTCTCCTGTGTACATGGCAATCCGATTATCCCATTTTGACTTCACCGTGGGTTTGCCACGGCGTGTCTCCGCATTATCAATGACATCATCGTGAACGAGGGATGCCGAATGAATGAGTTCCAGCGGAACCGCAACCAGCTTCAGACGTTCAATGTCGTATGTACCAAATTTCCCACCAAGTAACACAAAAACAGGCCGTAACCGTTTTCCTCCTGCTTTGAGCAAATGAAGTGACGTTTCACTCAGCAGCTTCTGTTCTCCTCGAACACTGCGATACAACTCTTTCTCAATGTAATCCATGTCCTTTTTTAACAACCCGAAAATATCCAATAGTTTCATTCGTTCACCCGTATCAGCGTATTGTCAGTCCATAAATTCATGCTTACCTTCCCCTCCAGCAAGTCGGGCCTGCAGGCATTACGAAAAACCCGGCTTACCGTTCTTGCTTGTGTTGTTCTATAAGGTAATCTAACGTGTTTTTCTTCTCCGAATGTCATAGCCGACACCCGAAAATTAAACTCTGCGACTTGTTCTGAAACAAAATACAGAAGTTGCCGGAGCATGGGTCAAGACTGTGGTTCATGAAGACTCACCATCAGTGCTCACCAATACCCCGGGATTCGGGGGACAAATAAACCGAGCAACACTTTGGCAAAAAACAGCCTTGTATCGAACTCAGTCGTTATCCCCGTTCATCCGGTTCTCCCCATCTTGTAAACAGTTGATGTGGGATGCGCAAGCTATCCAGCACTTTCCCCACCAAAAACAGAATCAACTCATCCATAGTCTGAGGTTTGTAATAAAAAGCAGGCATAGCCGGTATCATTCGCACACCAAGACGAGAAAGCTTCAGCATGTTCTCCAGATGGATTGCATGAAGAGGCGTCTCACGTGGTACGAGGATCAATGTTCTTCCCTCTTTCATCATAACATCGGCTGCGCGAGACATCAGATTATCCGACGATCCCTGCGCGATGGACGAAAGAGTTCCCATCGAACATGGCATGATAATCATGCCATCGGCCAGATAAGAACCACTTGCAATGGAGGCCCCTATATCACTCACAGGATGATAGATCAGAGAACCGGCACGGTTGCCGAATTTTTCTTCCAGCACTGCGTCCCGATTCGTCACATCCCAATCCAATTCTTCTTTCAGTACACGCCACCCTGCATTGGATATGACCAGATGAACGTTATATTCCAAATCAAGCAGCGTTTCAATTAATCGAATGCCATATATGCTGCCACTCGCTCCGGTAATTCCGACAACCAGTCGTTTATTGTCCGGCTGCTGTACCATTTATTTCACCGCCAGATCAATCAGAGTGAACGTAAATACGATTAAACTAAGCAAACTGTTCATGGTAAAAAACGCCGTTTGAACACGGCTCATATCATTAGGCGATACAATATAGTGTTGATAGAACAGAATTCCATACGTCACCAACATGCCTGCGCCATACCACCAGCTCAGATCTGTCATCAACAATAACGCAAGAAAACCAATTGCAGTAATCACATGGAAGAACTTGGCGATCTGCAAGGATTTAACCAGGCCAAAACGCGAAGGTATGGAGTGAAGACCCTCTCCCTGATCGAATTCCAGATCCTGACATGCATAGATAATATCAAAGCCCGCTGTCCAGAACACAATCGTAACGTACAGCACAATCGCTGTCCAATCCATCGTTCCTGTTACAGCTACCCAGCCACCAAGTGGTGCCAAACCAATCGTCATTCCGAGAACGACGTGGCATAACCATGTGAATCGTTTGGTGTACGAATACAATACCAACATAAACACAGCAATAGGCAACAGCTGCATGGATAATACATTAAGATTGGATGAGGCCCAGAATAACAATACAAATGAGATAATGACAAATATAACAACTTCCCCATTTTTCAACAGTCCTGCCGGGATGGCTCTCATCGCGGTACGCGGGTTTTTACCATCAATCGCTTGGTCAATAATTCGGTTCAAACCAAAAGCCGCACTACGTGCGCCGACCATCGCAAGCAATACCCACATGATCTGCATCCAGCTTGGGAAGGTATTATTCACTACCATGGAGCCGAGAATGGCCCCCATAAATGCAAAAGGTAAAGCAAAAAGCGTGTGTTCAATCTTGATCATTTCTAAAAAGATGCGAATTTTCCTAAACATGCTGATTCTCCTTGGTTCCAATATGCAGTGCCGCGATACCTCCGGTCAGAGGGTAGGCCTGCACTTGTTGTAATCCAGTTTCTGCAAAAATGTCTGCCAGTTCCTGCCTTCCTGGGAAAATGGCCAGTGAGTCCGGCAGCCATTTGTACTGCTCAAAACTTTTAGCAAACACTTTGGCAAGATTCGGTAAAACCTTCTCAAAATAAAAATAATAAATGCCTTTAAACGGCTGCCATGTTGGCTTGGACAATTCCAGGCACACAACCATACCGCCCGGTTTGACCACACGTTTCATTTCAGACAACACTTGCCTGAGATCAGGTACATTGCGCAGCCCGAACCCAATCGTCACATAATCAAATGAATTGTCTTCGAAAGGAAGTGACATGGCATTTCCCTGTGTCAGGGTAATCTGCTTCTGACGTTGCACCGCATTGATCTTTGTCTGGCCAACCTCCAGCATGTTGCTGCTAAAATCAAGTCCGTGCATGTGCCCCGTTTCACTTGCCTCTGCCATAGCAAGCGTCCAGTCACATGTGCCGCAGCACAAATCAAGACCGGTATCGCCTTTGGACATATTCATCTTTTTCATGGTGAATTTACGCCAAGCCTTATGCCTGCGGAAACTCAGAATATCATTCATGACATCATATTTTCCGGCTATACTCTGAAAAACCGAATGGACATATTCTTCTTTCGGTTTGGTCTCTCCGCTCCCCATTCGTCTGTCTCCCCCTCAATCTTCCCTTACTGCCGCATGTGAAGGCTGCAAATATGCCAAGTAAGGCTCTAGAATTGCATGTATCTCATGCAAGCCCATCCGCCCTTCCTCGTCTTGCAACAACAGTTGAATGCGGTGTGTACACTCGCGAAGCTTGTCCAGCAAAACCTCGCCAACCCTATGCTTCAGCACCATAGCGTTCCATGCACGTGCATCCGGTTCAGAGTGACGCAACACATTGCGCTCATCGTCATTACCATGCTCGTATATGTGCCAATATGCATAGCTATGAAGATATTGTTTTGCGTCATTCATCCGCTTCAGTTCTTCCACGATCGTTTCGCAGGAGCTGAATTCGGTCAACAGGCTGTTCCATAATGACTCTTCGTTATGTTGAATCATGCCTGTAAATGAAAGAAACAGCTGCATCCTCAGCTGTACCGTTTCACGCAAGTATTCATCAGCCGAAACGAGAAGCTTCTTCATCCGTTCATACAGCGTCATCTTGCGTGCGTTCACTCCGGATACAGCACCACTGAGTTTGCCAATCATTTCAATTCTGCCCGCTTGGGCAAGCAATTGATAAAAACGGCTACTTAAATAATCCCCGGCGAGTACATTCAACTGACGTGAACGCATCTCCTGCTCTTTCCGCTCACCGGAAATGGTATCGATTCGATCATGCGTATCCATGGCCAACTGAACGAGCGAAGTTGCAAGAGCATATAACTCTTGATGCACCTTTTCGTCTGTGCGGCCCACAAATACCTGCAACAGACGTGCCCGGCTATCCGGAAATGATGGGATTTCCGTATGTTGTCGAATCATGTCGTAATCCGTATATTTCTTTGCTAGTTGGGGTACGCGATATGAATTCATTCTCAGCCTCCGAGCCTTAACATTGTTAAACCATTTCTGCACTACAATCTTATATATTATAGCATATGTTGAACGGGCACGCACTGAATCCTGCTATTCTATTACCCCTGACTTGTCATTTCGAATTGCTTCTTCCAGAGTTCGGTCTCCATCAAATGAAACCAGTCCTTTAATTCATCTGAAAAGGCCGCACTTTTCCAGTTCCGTAATGTTTCAATCGCATACAGAGGCCACTCTCCACGCCGAATATCAGCAGCAAGCAACAGATGTCGTTTATGCATCCATTCATCTTCTGCCATCACACGCAGCAGCACCTGATCCACGTTATCCAGACTCCGAAAGCCCAGATCCGCCACAGTTGCCATGTTCTCATAGATTTCAGTGTAACTTGTACCCGTTCCTTTAACTTTGAGGTCCAGTGTCAAAATGGACTGTTTCCATTCCACTCTTGCAATGGGAGTTGATAGCTGCATGGAGCTTAGCACATCAACCAGATTGTCATTCGTTAGCTGAACTGGATGATGTGATGCAGAGGCAGTCTGTACGTTGTCCCCGCCCCATGTACGCATATGTAAGGTTTGTATCGCAACAAGCAGAAAGACCGCCGCAACCGTTGCCAGTATTGAAGCAGTAACAATCATCCGCGGTTTCATATACGCCTCCCTGCCTTTACCTGTTAGTGTAGTCTGTCCGGTAAAGGCTCATACCTCATTGTACAATGAAAAAAAGCAGGCTATGCCTGCAATCTTCATTTGAATGTATTCAATCTGTCATTACTCCGATTCAATCTGTCCATGCTTGGTAATAAGCGTGGCTTTGCCCCGGATTTTAATAGCTGAAGTATGGGTGGTAAATTGGGCAAACATCACTTCACCCTTGTCCAATTTCTCGGTGTGGTGAAAACGTGTATCCTGACCTCGGGTTAATCCGATCACCTGGACACCATTTTCCTCTGCCTTAATTACAATATAATCATTGCCGGTTGGATGATCCATCACGCATGTCCCCTTCTTTAGTTCGATAGCGTTAATGATGATTAAGATTGTTTCATTTGTCAACCTGCGCCTTATACGAATGACCGTAAGAATCGGCTACCCTCGGGTCATACTACAGTTGTACAGCCACAGAAAGGAGAATCTGTATGAAGTACACCCCTGCCGCACTTACAGACGAGCATATTCATCAGTTAAAAGAAATCGAACAGCATCTGTCTGCAGCTGCTGGCGAAGAACTCATTCTGGTTGCTTATACCGGGCAACCGGAGGATCCTGAGCACTCGGATAACCGCAAGAATCATCGTTAAAGGGCAAAAGAAAAGGCCGTGAACAAGTCACGGTCTTTTTGTCGACATATGGAATATGTAGAAATCTTATTTAATTCCGTCTTTGAGCGCTTTACCTGGTTTGAATGCAGGAATTTTGCTCGCAGGAATTTCGATTTCTTCACCTGTTTGCGGGTTGCGTCCTTTACGTGCAGAGCGCTCGCGAACTTCGAAGTTCCCAAAACCAACCAATTGTACTTTATCTCCGCTTTGAAGAGCCTCAGAGATTGCTTCGAATACGGCATCAACCGCTTTCGTTACATCTTTCTTGGACAATTCAGTCGCTTCAGATACGTGTGTAATCAAGTCTGATTTGTTCATTTGTTTTTCACCTCCTGTATCAATGTCCTGAATGTTATACTGTGTTTCCGTTTTATAGCGAAATATACGTTCATACGCAAAAAATCTACGTACATCTTGAGCGCTGAACACAAATCTCCGCCTGCGGTCAACAGTCATTTTCGGCAGAATGTCGCCTGAAACCACAGGGATTTCAGACGCCGAACAAATTTCATACTAATACAGACAGCCCACAATTTCAAGTCCGGTTGCGGTTTAAGACGTAAAATGTAACCGCCAGGGCAAGTACGAGTACCCCACCTTTTACAATATCATGTGTGAAATACTGTACGTTCATCATCGTCAACCCGTTCACAAGAACACCAATCAGAACCGACCCAATGAAGGTTCCGATGACATTTGGTTTACCCGCACCAAACACAGAGAAACCGACAAATACTGCAGCTACGGATTCCATTAACAACGGTGATCCCGCATCGATTTGCCCAGATCCTACTTTGGAAGCATAGATGATACCCCCGATTGCTGCAAACACTCCAGCGGCTACATAGGCGAGTGTACGCACCTTTTTCACCTTGATTCCAGACAACCGTGCAGCTTCCTCATTACCCCCTGTAATGTACATCTGGCGACCATATTTCGTATACGTCAAAAAGATATGCACACCTATTACCGCAATAAGTAGCATGATAACCGATATCGGCATACCAAGCCATTTACCCTGCCCAATAAGCAGGAATGTCGGGTCCATCTCTCCCGCAGCTTTGCTCCCGTCAGGGAACTGCATGTGATTGTAAATGGTATATCCCTGTGCATACGTTTTGTGAATACCTCCGATGATGTACATCGTGGCAAGGGTGGCGAGCAAATCCGGAATACGCAATTTTACAATGAGCAAAGCGTTCAGTAAACCAATAACAGCGCCAATGATTAGAGGCACAATAATTACAATTGCCAGTGGTTGTTGATACCAAATCATTAACGAAGCAGTAACGACGGTCGTCAATGAGACAGTCGCCCCTACCGAGAGATCAAATCCATCAACAATGAGAGATAACGTAACACCGATCGCTACAAACGTAACGATAGAGATCGAGCCCAAAATATCGGTCAAGTTACTGTACGTAAAGAAATAAGGCAATTTAATGCCGAAAAATGCAATAACACCTATGATGACTATAATCGCCCCGTAACGGAACGCAAAATCCAGTGATTTATCCTTCATGATTGCACCTCTTGTCCACCGCTTGCATAGTATAGCAGCTGTTCTTGGTTAGTCTCGCCTCGTTTGAACTCTTTTACGATAACACCTTCGCACATGACAGCGATTCGGTCACCAATTCCCATGCCTTCATCCAGTTCACAGGTGAAATAGATTACCCCCTTACCCGCCAAAGCCAGTTCATTGATGATGCGAAAAATGTCACTTTTTGCCCCAATATCTACGCCTTTGGTTGGCTCATCAAATATAAATACATCCGCTTCCGCATTAAGCCATTTACCAATGGCTACCTTTTGCTGATTACCACCGCTTAGATATTTCACTTCCTGTTTCACGGACGATGTTTTAATTCCAAGCTGTTTCACCAATGACTCTGCATTCAGACGTTCCCGCTTGCGGCTTACGAAACCTAATGTACTAAGACGACTAAGCAAAGGCAGGCTCAAATTCCGTTCCACGTTCTCCTGAATCAAGATTCCTTGTTTACGTCGCTCCTCCGGTACAGAAACAATCCCCAGAGCCGCCGCATCCGCAGGCTGAGACAGGCGGAGATTACGGTTGTTAAGCCGGATCTCGCCTCCCTCCAGCCGATCTGCACCAATCAGCAAACGAGAGCTTTCCGTTTTACCCGCGCCTACCAGACCCACCACAGCGAGGACTTCACCTCGGCTTACAGAGAGGTTAACACCTTTGACCTTCACTCCACGACGAAGCCCACGCGCCTCCAACAGCAGTTCCCCCACGGGCGCTTCCGTCTTCGGAAACTCTTCTTCGAATGGTTTGCCCAGCATCTGTGTAACCAAATCGTTGATCGTCAGTCCCTTTGCTTCACCGGTAAATACGTGTTGCCCATCTCTCATAACCGTAACGCGATCACAGTGACCCGTCACTTCAGCAAGACGATGGGTAATGAAAATGCAGGCTACGCCCCGATCCTTCAGGAGATGAACAATTCGGAAAAATGCATCCGTTTCTTCCTGGCTCAGCGGTGCAGTCGGTTCATCAAAAATGATGACTTTGGCATCCTGGATCAAAATCCGTGCCAGCAGTATCATCTGTTTCTCTGCAAGTGTCAGATCGGCCACTTTTTGGTGAACGGATATGTCCGTCCCTAATTGCTTCAACGCCTCAACCGCGCGCTGTTGCAGCTTCCGTGGACTTTTCCACCAACCTCCAGCAGATGAGGCCAACTGATCCAGCATAATGTTCTCCGCAGCCGTCAGCTGTGGTACCAGTGCCGCATCCACTTCCTGATAGACACAGTGAATCCCACTTGCCTTAGCGTCTCCCGGAGAACTTAAATGAAGCGCTTGTCCACTCAATTGAATCGTCCCCTGATCCAATGGATAGGCACCCGACAAAATCTTCATTAACGTGCTCTTCCCGGCACCATTGGCACCCAGCAGCGCATGAATCTCCCCGCCTTTTACAGAGAAATCCACATCCTTCAGTGCAGGTATACCTGAAAACTGCTTGTGGATGTGTTCCATTTGAAGCAGAATCGGTGCAGTGCTCATGATGTTAACCTCCAATCGTTCCCTTCCGGGAGCATCCCTTTTTTCATCCAGACCATACATATCTTCATTTGTTTGAAAAAAGCGCGCCTTGCGGCGCGCTTCCCATACGCTGCTTATTTAGCAGTAATTCCGTATTCGCTCATCCAGTCCTTGATTCCTTGTGTGCTGCCACCCCATCCTTCAACGAACTCTGACAGCTCCGAAGTGGAGATTTGTTTATCTGGCAGAGCTTCACGTTGAACATAGACCGGGTTAAGCACAACTGCATCTTCCGTCTCGTCCCCGTTCAGTTTTTGATAAGCATAACGTACCTGGACGCGACCAATATCCGTTGGATCAACAGCCGCAGAAGCAACCCAAGGATTTTTCGGGTCCTGAATCATTTGCAGATCCTCGTCACTCATATCGATACCATACACTTTGATCTCGTCACGTCCAGCTTGTTGAACCGCACGCGCTGCACCTTTGGCGAACTCATCCCATGCAGTCCATACAGCTGTAATCTCACCTTTTGGATATTGCTTGAGAATAGCTTCCATTTTGGCTTGAGTATCCAGCGCCGGGTTCTGTGCAGAACCGAATGTAGCTATTTCCTTGATGTCCGGATTTGCTTTCATGAATTCACCATATGCTATCTGACGGCGTTCCATCGGTGCAAAACCAGCTACCCATACTTTGACAATATTGCCTTGTCCATTGATATCTTTTTTCATTTGCTCCAGCGTCAGCTCAGCCATCTTCTGGTCATCCTGCGACAGGACTGTAGCTCCTGGAACACTGATAGCTGCGTCAAACACGACCACTGGTATTTTCTGTTCTACTGCCTTCTTCACGCCTGGCTCTAATAGGGAATCCCCATGATCCGTGAGAATGGCATCGAATTTTTGGTTAATAGCGCTATCAAGCAAGGATACCATCTTTGCTTTGTCATTATCGGCAACAAACGTTGTCAGTTCTCCACCGAATTTTTCGATTTCTTCTTTTACACCCTGCACATATTGCTGCGAGAAAGTACCTGTATTGAATTCCATAATAAGTGCAATCCGCTTGCCGCTAAGTGGGCCTGTGACCGCTTCCGTTTTTGGTTTATCATCTGATGCACCCGAAGCCGGAGTGGCTGCCGGTTCTTTTTTGATTCCGCAAGCGGACAGCGCCAATGTAAATACTAATAACACACTCAACCATACCCATTTTGTCTCTTTTCTTTTCATCTCTGTATCCCCCTGTCCACTCTCTGTGATCTCAATCACAATAGTTGAATATTAATATAACGGCTAATCCCTAGTATGTAAATGGGTTTTAGCAATTTAAAGCTAAAACTCGCTAAGTTTTTTCGAAAGTACTATTCTTCCTATCCATTTCATCCAAAATAAAGAAATCACATAAAAAAGACCGCGAGGGGATGCCCCCTTACGGTCTTTTGATGTTTTACAGAATGATAGCGATCAAGCCGCCCGAACCTTCGTTAATGATTCTTCCCAGCGTCTCTTGCAATTTGTATCTTGCATTATCCGGCATCATGGCAATCTTGCCCTGGATACCTTCTCGCACAATGGAGTGCAGCGAACGACCAAACATGTCTGAATCCCATACCTTGATCGGGTCGTTCTCGAAATCCTGCATCAGGTATCTCACCAGTTCCTCACTTTGTTTCTCCGTACCGATGATTGGAGCGAACTCCGATTCCACATCAACCCGGATCATGTGAATGGACGGTGCCGTTGCTTTCAGACGTACGCCAAATTTGGTGCCCTGACGTATGAGCTCAGGTTCATCCAGAGCCATCTCTGCAAGAGATGGAGCAGCAATGCCGTATCCGGTCGTTTTGACCATCTCCAGCGCTTCTGCGAAGCGGTCGTATTCTCTCTTCGCATGCGAGAATTCCTGCATTAATTGTAGCAGATGATCCTTACCGCGAATCTCGATGCCAACCACTTCCACGAGAATCTGATCATACAGTTCATCCGGCGCGTACAGGTCAATTTCGGCTACACCCTGCCCCATATTCATGCCACTCAGGCCTGCGCGATCAATGAATTCATATTCCATGAACTGAGCGACAACCCGATCCACATCACGAAGTCTTCGAATATCCTTAACGGTATCCCGTACGGAGTTTTCGTAGTTGCTACGCAGCCAGTGAGTCTCATTGAGTACCATAACCCAGCTCGGCAAGTTTACATTCACTTCATGCACAGGGAACTCATAGAGCACTTCACGAAGTACACCCGTCACATCATCTTCCGTCATGGTCGCTGCACTGAGTGTCATCACCGGAATGTCGTATTTGGCAGCAAGCTCACTACGCAATTGCAGGGCTTCTTCACTGCGAGGACGAGTGGAGTTGATGACCAAGACAAACGGTTTACCCACTTCTTTTAATTCCGCAATGACCCGTTCTTCAGATTCCACATAGGAACTGCGGGCAATTTCGGCGATTGTGCCGTCTGTTGTTACCACAACACCCAGTGTAGAATGCTCCTGAATAACTTTGCGAGTACCAATCTCGGCAGCTTCCTGGAACGGAATTGGTTCCTCGAACCAAGGCGTGGAGATCATGCGTGGACCATTCTCATCCTCGTATCCCTTGGCTCCTTCCACCGCGTAACCCACACAATCCACCAAACGTACATTGACATCGAGTCCTTCGGCCACCTTGATCTGGACTGCGTTATTCGGTACAAATTTTGGCTCGGTTGTCATGATGGTTTTGCCTGCCGCACTTTGTGGAAGTTCATCCACTGCACGGGCACGATCAGCCTCGCTTGTGATGTTAGGCAATACGATCGTTTCCATGAATCGTTTAATAAATGTTGATTTTCCCGTCCGGACTGCGCCGACAACCCCGAGATAAATATCCCCTCCGGTCCGCTCAGCTATGTCCTTAAAAATGTCCACTTTCTCCAATGAAATCCCCTCCCTAAATTACTCCGAAGGAAAAATGCTAAAGAGCATCCGCTTCGTTTTTTCAATCAGAAGACTGAAATCCCTGCAACGGTAGAGCCGCCTTTGTGAGTGCCCGGAAGTCGTCCGCCGCCGAACGTTGCATTCTGATGAAACCGGCGAGAGCGGCGTTAACTCGTACATGCAATTGGACTAGTATCATCTTATGTATCCGTATGCGGCAATATGACGCGTATTTTTGTTTTTTTATCTTATGGTGATGACATTAGGAGAATCCCCCGATCTCGGACTGCGCGTCTTTATTTCAATCTACTTTATGAGATCCATGAAGCTTTTATGACGGTTATTGCTCATACGGTCAAAAGAAAAAAGAGATATCCCTTATTTGGAATATCTCTTTTTGAAACCATTAGTGCCATGGTGGTAATACAGCTAAATCATTTGAATTGCAACCATGCTTATTTTATTGGCTGGGCAACCGGCGCATTATTTTTCCAATTGTAGAAAACGGATTTTACAGGTACGAAGTAGGAGTGTTCCACCAGCAAATCCCGAACATCTTCAGTCTCTGCTGGAGACACGTCAGACTTTTCCACTGCCTGCATAATATCAAAAGCATAATCTACATAGACCTTGCCTTTGTCATCCATCATAAAAGGTAACGCCTGACCTGAATATACACTATTCAGCGTAATGGAAGGTGTGCCCGCCTGTGCAGCCTGCTCCATATCCACAGCATATAACCCCGGATACAGTTCTTCCCCGCTTGGTAGCTTATTGTTATGTACGGACATATATTGATTAACCATTCGTTGCACATCGTTTACTTTCTGTACGGTCAGAAGATCCATCACTTTAACGGTCGGATTCACTTCTTCGTCCTGAATAAGGAAGTAAGCGCTCCCACCACTTTCAAAAGCAGTCCCAGGTATTTCATCCAGATACCCCAGTTGTTTCAACTTGGGCAGATCTACTCTGAACTTTTCATATTTTGGCGTTTCCATATCTGCATTGATGATTGGCAAAATTCCCTCATCTTGCTGGAATGCCTCGACCGCACTCTGAATACGGCTCACGCTTTCCCGATAGGCTATCTTAGGGTCCGAATTGCTCTGGGATGGATACATACAACCACTTGCTGTAAAAGCAAACAACAGGAATAACAGCAGACCGCCCGTCTGTTGTTTCAGACGCTGCCGTCTGCTTCCTTCCACACATTTTGCCTTGTTCCTAATCATTCGTGTCCTCCTTGAATAACTCATTAGAGAATCAATGTCATAACGCTCAGAACCAGTCGTCTTCCTCTTGTTGACGTTCCAGTTGTTTCCGAATGGCTGCCTTCAGCGGATCCTCTGGAACATGAACCGATAGAGATCCACACACCTTGGCCTGACAGGACAGTCGTGTACCTGCTTCCAACAGTGAACCCAGCTTGCGCTTTTCTGCATCTGTTGGTGGATACAGTTCCGCCCGATGTTCTTCATCCACATTCACTTTGCACATCAGGCAAGCCGCTTTACCATCACATCGGGTCGTAATCTTGACTCCAGCACGTCGTGCTGCATGCAGAAGTGTTGCCCCTGGTTTGAGCGCTATCGATTTGTTCATAGGTAAAAAAGTAACTTTATAGTCCATTATGTTCCTCCCTACTGTGACCATGCAAAGCCAACAAGCTCTTCCACTTCGGCTATGAAGCGGCTTGTCCATACATTTTGTTGACTTAAAAGCATCATTATAGGTTGATGGGCATGTGGTTGCTGTCGCATCTGTGTCGCAATGGGGACATAACGATCTTCACGACCTCGTAGCAGATTAAACAACAGCTCATGCGCAAGCGGCATCAGTCGCAGGGTATATGAACCCACTTGTGCTACTGGTGCATGCGGAGCAAGTACATGTTCAATCTCGATGCGGTACCAACTTTTGCGAGCCCATATTTCGAAACCACCAACCAGTTCCAGCGCACATTCACCCACCTGATAGTGGCTCAGCAGAGAAGCATACGGTCCCGTCTTGTCCACTGTAGGCTCGTCAAGCATTTCCCCTGGAGCGCTACGGTGGAGTTCTTTAGCAGCAGCGACATCCGCATAGATATCAATATCTCTCGGAGCCTGTTGCAACTCCACCCCTTGAAGCAGCAACCCACAACTTCCTCCAAGTAACCATGTCTGTGGCTGTGTGTTCCAGGCTTTGGCCGTTTCCAGCAAAGCCGCGTGTAATTCCGGATAATGCTCTGTCCGACCCTCCGTATCATGCGGCCCCATAGGCTCACACTCCCCTCATCCGTGTTCATTGTGTCAGTTCTTATGATGCGCTTATGCGGATGTTATCTTTCAGGCATGGGAAATCAGGTCAGAGAAGCGATTCCACCGAAAAAGCCAATCAGCATAATCAAAAATGCAATCAGAGAAAGAATCCCCCGTACAATACCTTTTGTTTTGGCACGAGCAAACGTAATCAGGAATACAGATAGTCCCATAATGAGGATGGCCACCAATGACAGCCACATCTTGTCCATTGCGCTCATAATCCAGCAGTCTCCCCTTCAGTCCGATATTCATCACTGACACTGTGACAATTGCAACCATTATAACACGAAATTCAGCTCAACTTTCCAAAAAAAAGACAAAAAAGCAAGCCGGCAGAAGCCGACTCGTCTTTTTGTCTTACTGGATCACCTGTACATGCAGGTGTGATCTATTATTTTTTCATCATCATTTTCATTAACGATTCCATACTGCTCGGATTTAATCCGCTTTTCTTGACCGCACTCACAATATCCTTAACCGTATCCTCAGATACCGGAACTTTCGCCATGGCGGATACTTGTTTGATCAACTGGCGCAACTGAGCTTCATTCTGAATCGTCGTTGGTTTCACCGTGCTTGCCAATTTCTTAACGGCACCTTCAGTTATCGTTTTACCCGTTTTCTTGTTGATTGCATTCAGTGCATCTTTCGAAATGTTGTTACCCATTCGTCTCCCCTCCTCCGGCAATACTCATGTGTATAGTATGAGTCTGCTACAGAAAAGGTGAATAAGCTTCTTATTTCACAAGGTACCCTTAGGCTGATTACAATCAGGAATGCCATTGCTCCCAGGTTTCAAGTTTCATGACTTCCATTTCAGTCTTCGGGTCACGTCCCATCAAGGCTTCAACCGCATCACGCGGCTGTCTCTCCTGGAATAAAACGTGATATAACTGGTCCGCAATTGGCATTTGCACACCGTATTTTTGGGAGATGAAGTAGGCAGCTTGTGTAGTTCGAATGCCTTCTACAACCATGCCCATGGACTTCAGAACATCATCCAGCT
This sequence comes from Paenibacillus sp. 37, assembly GCF_008386395.1. Taxonomy (NCBI): domain Bacteria; kingdom Bacillati; phylum Bacillota; class Bacilli; order Caryophanales; family Paenibacillaceae; genus Paenibacillus; species Paenibacillus sp. 37. Next base: position 4,494,681 of record NZ_CP043761.1, read on the forward strand.
TCTGTCCCTGGCCCAACATGGAACCTGCTCTCCAGTTCCGACTGTGCTGACTTGTAGCCGTTACAACCAGATCCCCGATTCCAGCAAGTCCCGAAAACGTTAGCGGATTTGCTCCCATCTCAACACCAATACGTGTGATCTCTGCCAAACCGCGTGTTAGCAAAGCGGCTTTGGCATTATCACCAAATTGAAGACCATCCGACATGCCTGCACCAAGAGCAATGATATTTTTGAATGCACCCGCCAGCTCAACACCAATCATGTCACGATTCGTGTAAACCCGGAAATAGGCATTCATAAACAAAGCTTGGGCAGACTCGGCAGATGACTTATCCAGTGAAGCTACAACCACTGTCGTTGGACAACGCTTCACCACTTCTTCCGCATGGCTTGGGCCAGAAAGAACAACAACACGTCCTTCTTCACATTCAAGCTCTTCTGAAATGACTGTGGACATCCGTTTAAGGCTTTCTGTCTCAAAACCTTTGGTTGCATGAATGACTAACATCTCAGGCTTGTAATAAGCCTTAAGCTGGTTCGTAACTGCACGCATGGCTGATGAAGGCGCAACAATTAACACAGCTATAGCGCCTTCCACCGCAGCTTCCATATCAGTTGTTGCTTGAATCCGTGGTGAAAGCTCCGCATCCGGAAGATAGCGTGTATTGGTGTGCTTGTTATTGATTTCGTTAGCCTGGTCTTCACCACGTGTCCACATCATCACATCCAACTGATTGGCAGCGAGTACACTGGCCAGAGCCGTTCCCCAGCTTCCAGCGACCAGAACAGCAACTTTTTTAGACAACTCGTTTACCCCCTCCAGGGTTTTTCGATCCCAATTTATTTTCCTGTCCTTTGGCGAGCTTCGCAATATTGGTACGATGTCTCCAGAACGCAAACAGACAAATAATCAGACTCCCCCAGAAGATATTCATTGAATATCCGGGTAATACCAGAATAAAGATGGGTGTAAATGCTACAAAAATCAGAGACCCCAATGAAACATAGCGTGTCAATATAATAGACAGAATGGCGATCACCCCAGCACATAACGCAGGTAGGAAAGCAAGACTCACCAGAACACCAATGGCTGTGGCAATGCCTTTTCCTCCACGAAAATGGAAGTAAAGCGGCCAGTTATGTCCTGCAATGGCTGCTATACCACTGAGTGCAGGAATCCAGGCAGAACCGTCGCTCAGCCAGATTCCTATCCATACAGCTGCAACACCCTTAAGTACATCAAGTAACAGAACAGCAATTGCCGGTCCTTTACCCAAAATACGCAATGTATTGGTAGCTCCCGCATTTCCGCTTCCGTGCTGACGAATATCGATCCCCCGTATCGCTTTGGCAAGGAGGACACTAAAGCTGATCGAACCGAGCAAATAGCTCAGTACAATCGCTGCGATTTGTAAAATCACACACTTCTCCCCTAACTTTCGTCGGACTTCTTCCGAGTAAATATGCGAATTGGTGTTCCTTCGAAATCAAACGCTGCACGGATTTTATTCTCCAGATAGCGCTCATATGAGAAGTGCATCAACTCAGGGTCGTTCACGAAAATAACCATGGTCGGCGGTTTAACTGCAACCTGAGTCACATAGTTAATTCTCATTCTCCGTCCTTTATCTGTTGGCGGAGGATTAATCGCAACCGCATCAGACACCACATCGTTAAGCAGATGTGTCTGCACACGTAACGAGTGTTGCTCTGCTACACGTTGCACAACCGGCAACAGTTTTTGTAAGCGTTGTTTTGTGAGGGCTGACAAGAATACGACCGGAGCATAAGTCATAAACAGGAAGTGATCCCGAATTTTTCTCTCAAACTCTTTCATCGTTTTGTCATGCTTCTCTACTACGTCCCATTTGTTCACAACAAACAATGATGCTTTACCAGCTTCGAATGCATATCCTGCAATATGCTTGTCCTGTTCAATAATGCCTTCTTCACCATTAATGACAATCAGAACAACATCTGCACGCTCAATCGCACGCATAGCCCGCATTACACTGTATTTCTCAGTTGTTTCATATACTTTACCACGCTTACGCATACCTGCTGTATCAATCAGCACGTAACGTTGGCCGTCTTTTTCAAAAGGTGTATCAATTGCATCCCGAGTCGTTCCAGCCACGTCACTTACAATGACACGCTCTTCACCCAGAATAGCGTTAACCAGTGAAGATTTACCCACATTAGGACGTCCGATCAGAGCTACACGAATGACATCTTCATCGTAAGTCTCTTCCTCAAGTTCTGGCAACTTCTCCACAATTGCATCAAGCAAATCACCTACACCTGTACCGTGACTTCCGGATACGCCGATGGGATCACCGAAACCAAATCCATAAAACTCATAAATGAGCTCACTTCGTCCGATATTATCCACTTTGTTAACGGCTACAACAATAGGCTTGCCTGAGCGGTAGAGCATCTCTGCTACCTCTTCATCCGATTGCGTAATACCTGCTTTTGCATCACACATGAATACAATAACATCCGCTTCTTCAATAGCGAGCTCTGCTTGCATCCGAATCGATTTTAAAATTACATCTTCACCATCAATTTCGATACCACCTGTATCAATGATACTAAATGGTTTACCGTTCCATTCACCGATTCCATATATGCGGTCACGGGTAATGCCCGGCTTGTCTTCCACAATGGCCAGTCTGTCGCCGATGATCCGATTGAAAATGGTGGATTTACCCACGTTCGGTCGTCCGACAATTGCCACAACGGGTCTTGCCATACATTCCACTCCTCCTGTCCATACTTACGATACTCATCATAGCAAAAAAGAAATGTCTTGGCTAACGTTTCATGCCAAATTACTCGCAATAAAAACAATCGGCGAACCCGCCTGGGGCTCGCCGATCTTGCTTTTGTTATTCAGCAAAATATGCAGTATATAACTTAGAACCATGCATTGTTAACTTATTTGAATTTGCTGAGTTTGTCTCCAAACAGTTCGCCAAGCGTAGTGCTCATACCTTGATTGTTCAAGGAAACGTTTGGATTGTTGATTTCTTCACGCGGAGCGTTGTTTCTTGAAGGTCTTTCTGATTTTTGTGGTTGAGCTGGAGCTTCTTCTGTTTCTTTGATGCTCAAGCTTACACGTTGCTCAGAAGGGTTCATGTCCAAGATTTTAACTTGAACTTCCTGTCCTTCTTTCAGCACTTCATGAGGAGTGCCGATGTGTTTGTGGGAGATTTGCGAGATATGCACAAGTCCCTCAACACCAGGAGCGATTTCAACAAATGCACCGAAGTCTACCAGACGTTTTACAACACCTGTTACGATATCGCTGGAATTGAATTTTTCGCTTGCTGTTTCCCAAGGACCTGGTTGAACAGCTTTCATGCTCAGGCTGATTTTGCCTTTTTCAGGGTCAACTTTCAGCACTTTCACACTAACTTTATCACCTTCAGACAGTACGTCGGATGGTTTTTCAACGTGTGTCCAAGCCAGCTCGGATACGTGAACCAAACCGTCAACTCCGCCCACATCAACGAATGCACCGAATTGAGTCAAACGTTGTACTGTACCTTCGATCACTTGACCTTCTTGCAAACCAGCCATTACTGTAGCTTTGTTTGCTTCGAATTCTTGCTCCAGTACGTCTTTTTGGGAAAGGATCACTTTGTTGTTCTCACGGTCGATCTCTTTCACTTTAACACGCAGTGTGCGTCCTTTGTAGTCGCTGAAGTCTTCAACGAAATGGCGTTCAACCATGGAAGCCGGGATAAATCCACGTACGCCCACGTCTGCTACCAGACCGCCTTTAACAACATCACCTACAACAACTTCGAATACGTCTTGGTCTTCAAAATGCTTTTGCAATTGATCCCATGCGTTTTCGCTGTCGATTGCACGTTTGGACAGAACGAGTTTTTCTTTCTCGTCGTCGATGCTAAGAACTTTAGCTTCAACTTCTTGTCCAACTTCTACTGCGTCAGACGCGCTGTCAACATGTAATGAAGACAGTTCACGAATTGGAATGACACCGTCATATTTATATCCAATGCTCACATAGGCTTGGTTATCTTCCAATTTGACGATGGTTCCTTTTACGGTATCTCCTTTTTTCAAGGAAACGAATTGATCCAACTCATCTTGGGTTGCTTCTTGATTTTTCATTTCTTCCGACATGTCAAATACCCTCCTCAATTCAAAAACCCCATTATATTCAAACCTGCCTGTAGCAGAGTTCAAAACACTTTCATCACTGAGTGCTCAAACTTTAGTCTCCCTCAAAAATATGGAAACATGCACTCAGCTACCGACGAAGCCATTACTTGCTTGGCACGCCCGTTTGCACCATTTCGTTAATCTTGGACATAATCTTTTCAGTCGCCTTCTCCAGAGCTTCTCCAGATGGGTCTTCCTTGAACTCGTCCAAACTTACTGGTGCTCCATATACAACTTTCATCTTACGAAAAACTTTGTAGTTACCGATAATAGCAGTAGGAATAACTGTAGCGCCACTGCGGAGAGCAAAACTCGCTGCCCCTTTTTTGCCGATACCTCCATCATTGTGACGGCTTCCCGAGGGGAAGATTCCAAGCACTTGACCATCACGCAAAATATTGAGTGAGGTTTTGATGGATTCCTTGCTGACACCTCCACGTTTAACGGGGAAAGCGCCCACGGCTTTAATAATTCGGCCGAGTACCGGAATTTCAAACAATTCGCTTTTGGCCATGAAACGCACCTGACGGCGAATTTTGATACCAACGGTTGGAGGATCGAGGTTACTAATATGATTGGAACATAAAAGTACGCCGCCTTCTTTCGGAATATTCTCCCGTCCAACGGCCTCCAATCGGAAAAGAATGGTATAAATGATCCGCAGTAATGTGCTGCAAAATGTGTAAATCATAGACCGATCTCTCCTCTGACCATTGTGCAATAAGATACGATTTTGTCAACCACTTCATGAATGTTCATCTCCGTTGTATCAAGGACGATAGCATCCTCAGCACAACGCAATGGGGAAATTTCCCGATTCTCATCCAATCTGTCACGGGTGGCAATATCTCGCTCCAGCTGTTGCAACGTCAGTCCTTCAGAGGGGTCCAGTTCTTTGAAGCGGCGAAGTGCACGCTCTTCGACACTGGCAGTCATGAAGATTTTCACTTCCGCATCGGGCAGTACTGTCGTTCCGATATCGCGTCCATCCATGACGACGCCCTTGCGCAAAGCCATTTGCCGCTGAGTATCCACTAATTGCGTACGCAGCCCCTCGATTTGCGCATATCGGGACACGATTCCCGTCACTTCACGGGAGCGGATTTCCGAGGTTACTTCTTCCCCATTACAGAACACTTTCTGTCCGTCGGGATCCGGTTGTAAATCAATGACCAGCTTTTGGGCTTCCTGAAGTACCTGTGCCACTTCTTCCGGCGCAATATCTTTCCGAAGCATGTGCAAGGTTACCGCACGGTACATTGCGCCTGTATCGACGTATACATACGCGAGCGCCTCTGCAACCAATCGGGCCACCGTGCTTTTCCCGGCACCGGCAGGTCCGTCAATTGCAACGTTCATTTTCCCGTTCTCTGATGTGTTCTGGCTTGCCAACGGGGCATTCCTCCTCAAACGATAAACCTCAATAAAAAAACAGGCATTGCCTGCATCGTGAAAATTATACCACACTCTACACATGGATGCAAAAACAGACAAATCAACGATGTTCGTAATCATTCATCGTTTGCACTTCAATTGGCGTTCCTTCCAGGCGGTCAATGGTGGTCAAATTCTTTTTGAAGCCTGGTACCAACAGCAGCAATTGATATACCACAAGCAGGATTAGAAGGACTGTAATCAGAATCGTAACCTTTCGTTCCATTCGCCTGGAGAAAACATAATAAAGTCGTTCATATCTGCGGGTTGCCTGACGATGATTCATGGCAATGCCTCCGTTTTTTCATTACGGTACCCGCAGTCCCTTCTTCTTATGCCACAACATTCCTATTTCGTACGGTAGTCCAATTGTCGTTCGAAACAAAACTTGATAATTTTCTGGCGCTCCGAATCTGAAATCTGCACAAATTTCAGCATGCATAGCTGTCTACCGGTTTCCAGGGTTTTGATCCGCACAACTTCAGCTTCAAAATTCACATGTTCAATGGTTGAATTCCGGTAGGGAACCAGCAACCAGCATTTCAGTTTTTGACCTTCAGCTATTGAAAACCCCGTTTCGCCGTAGATGGACAATCCACCGCCACCAATATCTTCAGTCAATCCGACGGCACGGGTCAGATCTTCACTCTGGATGGCCAATTCGAGGTTTGCATGAACACGAAGAAAGCTGCGCCGTTGTATTTTGGATATATCGCTCGGAAGCGGTTTGCGGATACGGACAAGACGGACCACATCTTCCTCAAATCCCGTGACATAGGTATTAAAATAATGCCGGACCCCATCCTCCGTAATATATGAAATGGACAATTCCTCTCCGAAAAAGAGCCTTTTCAGACGGCTGCTTCCTTGTTGCATCGGGACCTCAATCAGAAAACTGCTGTCATCCATATCTGCAATGCGTGATTTGTATTCTTTGTGTTCCTCTTTTTCATCTGCAGAAGCAATCTGGATGTATAAAATTTCATTTATTTTCGGAAACAAGCTGTTCACCGCCACTTTATGTATTTATCTTCGTATGTACAAGGACTATTATACCATGACCTTTCTCACATTGAACAAGAAAAAACAGACCACATTGTGGTCTGCCGCAGTTATTCGCACAGCTTAAAATTCAGATTATCCATCTTTTTATGAGGTTGCATTGACCGGTTTGATCTCTTCAACCGCTTCTTCCATTCCTGTATTCGCATTAATGTATATCCGGTAACGAGAACCGTTAATTTTCCCTCCGAATTCATAACACAACACTTCTTTGCTGTAATCATTCTCAATCAGGGATTTGCGAACATAATTTTCTTCGAACTCCGAATTAAGCTTTTTCCGCGCCTGTTGCTCCGTAAGAGTTGCTTTCGGAATTTTGCGCTTGTCATTATGTTCGTACACAAAGTCACTCGCCTGGAAGCCGGTTACTTCGCCTGTATCCAGTCCTACACGAACTGACATTTTCTCAGGATAAATCAAAGTGTCCCCTTGCTTACGCACATAAGTAAGGTTACCCAAATTACCAAATTCATCGTAATTTACAGCTTTCATATCTTTGTAACCTTTGTTCATTAGAAATTGATCTGCTTTAGCCATGGCATTCTGACGAGACACTTTTTTGGTTCCGATTGGACGCGTATCACTGTAAGAGATCAGCATTCCGCCATTACGAGTGAAATCCATCATCAGTTTGCCATTGTTGGCATGATCAATCGTGGCAGTGTAGGACTCCCAGTCTGTTCCTTTACCGTTCTCCTGCACTTGGATTTTGCTACGATCCGCATCAGAGAATTTTGCAGCCTTGCTCTGAATCTGTTCTTTGGTCACCGGTAAGCCGCCCAGTTTCTTGACTGATCGTTTTGCATAGATATTGGATACGGAAGGACCCCAATCAAGCTCCGGGTATTCCTGTACCTTTTTGTTCACTGTACGAAAACCATCAACAATCGTGTTGTCCATGGTTTGCTCTTGTGTTGCCATGGCAGTCTCTGCATCCATCCAGCGCAATCGGTCCGTCAGCACTTTTTGCTGCACATCCTGCAGATTCTTGGTAATCTCGGATGAATTCTGATACAGCTTTTTCAGGTTGCCCATTTCCTTCTCACTTAGTGGTTCGTTCGTCAAGTCACGCATCGACGCCCGATAGGCAAAGTTGGAAATACGCGAGAGAAACTCCTCTGTCTCGTTAAATGGCAGCATGGTGAGTGGCAGTTGGTTGATCTCATTCTGCGCTTCACTGGTGAGTCGCCATACATTCATCAAACCTTTGCGATGCATCCCCTGTGATGTAGAGTGAACCGCCAAGGTGTTGCCAATCTCCGAATGCAATTTGTCCATATGAAAAGATAAATCG